>CAITYF010000026.1 GCA_903896545.1 uncultured Myxococcales bacterium
GGTGCAAATCGTGCCGTCGTCGCAATTCACCGCACCGCCCATGCCGCAAACCGGCGCGAGGTCGACGCCAAAGCCACACAGGGTACCTTCCGTGCAAGCGTCGCCGTCGTCGCACATCGTTTCACCGGGCAGCGCGTCGTGGACGCAGCCCGTTTCGACGTTGCAGGAGTCCGTGGTGCAACCGTTGCCGTCGTCACAGTTCGTCGGGCTCTGGTTGGCGCAGCCTTCGAACGCAACGCACGAGTCTACGGTGCACGGGTCTCCGTCCACGCACGGGCTCACGTCGCCGCCGAGGCAGACGAAGTTCAAGCACGTGTCGCTCTGCGTGCAGATATCGCCGTCATCGCATGGCGCCGTCGACGCGGTTTGGGTGCAGCCGACCGACAAATCACAGAATTGAAGCGTGCAAACATCTTCCGGCGTCGGTCCGCAGTAGACCGCGTCGCCAGTGCACCCGGCGCCGTCGCAGTGGTCGTTGTCCGTGCAGATGTTGTTGTCATCGCACATGATCCACGCGTCCGGCAAGATGTGGGTGCAGCCGTCGGCACCGCAGGCGTCGTTGGTGCAGGGGTTGCCATCGTCGCAATCCTTCGGCGTCGACACGCAGTAGCTCTCGCTGCAGTGATCCTCCACGGTGCAGTCGTCGCCGTCGTCGCACGTGGCCGCGTTGGCCAAATGAATGCAACCGAACTGCGGGTCACACACGTCGTCGGTGCACGGGAAGCCGTCATCGCAGTTCTGCGGCAAACCGGCTTGGCATTTCCCGCCGACGCACGCGTCGTCGAGCGTGCAGGTGCTGCCGTCGGTGCACGTCGCGTCGGTCGGCGCGTTGACGCACCCGGTCGAGGGATCACAGCTGTCGGCAGTGCACGGATTGTCGTCCGCGCACGGCGTCACTTCGCCCGGCAAGCACGCGCCGTCCGCGCACACGTCGCCGACCGTACACGCGGAGCCGTCGTCGCACGGTCCGGTGCCCTTTTCATGGCTGCATTTGCCGTTGGCACACGTGTCCGTCGTGCAGAAGAAGTCGTCGGTGCAGTCCGTGTCCGTCACGCACTCCGGCAGGGTCACGTCGACTTGCACGTCCGGCGCGATGTCCAACTGCACGTCCGGGCCGGTATCGACCTGAACATCGGGCAGCACGTCTGCGCCAATCGTGTCCTGCTTTTGCACGTCCAACAGTGACGCAATGTCCACGCCGGAAATATCCACGTCCAGCGTGTCAAAGTCCACGTCCAGCGCGTCCAGTTCAACGATCTGCTCGCCCGCATTGCCCGTGTTGTTGCCGCACGCAGCGCTGAGCACGACAAGCGCGCCCAGGAGCGGCCAGAGCGCCAATTGACGGCTACAACCCAGTGTCCGATTGCTCACTTTCATTAACGCCCCCGGCTTCAACAGCGCGATTTGTCCGGCATGCTACGCATCTCGCTGACCATCCGCAACCCGGCTCGCGCGTCGCTGCCACGGTCTCTCGTGCGTCAGCGGCCGCGCGGGCAGAATCGGTGGCGCCTCCTGCACACGGCACTGACTGTTGCATCCGCCTGTGACTGTGCTATGGCTCGCGCGCCGCCGTCTGCGGCTTCGAGTGGCCATGACTGCCAAAGAGAAGAAGAAGTCCAAGCGCCCGCACAAGCTGCTGACCGTGTCGCTGCCGACGAGCTTGCCCGCGACCGCGTGCACCGTGCATCACGACCTGACCGGTATCGCGTTCCAGAGCACCGAGGACCTGGAAGTGCTGGAAGCGGTGATTGAGCAGGATCGCGCTGTGCGCAGTCTGGAGCTCGGTTTGTCCGTGTCGCGCCCGAACTACCACGTCTACGTCGCCGGGCCGTCGGGCACGGGCAAGCGCAGCCAACTGCGGTCCATGCTGAAGCGTGTGGCGCCGACCCGGAAAACGCCGCCCGATTGGGTCTACCTGCACAATTTCGCCAATACGGACGCGCCGATCGCCGTGAGCCTGAAGGCGGGCGACGGCAAGTCGTTCAAGAAGGCGATGGAGAACATGCTGCACGAGCTGCAAAAGCAGATGCCGGCGGCGTACCACTCGCGCGATCACCAGTCGCGGCTGCAGCACACGTTGGCATTGGGCAACATGCAGTCAACCGACGCGTTTGTGCAGTTGTCACGTCAGGCCGAGCAGATCGGTTTTGTCGTCCGCGCCAACAAGGAAGACGAGCTGATCACGATGCCGATCGTCGACGGCAAGTCGCTGAACGACAAGGAAGTCGTGGCGCTGCCCGAAGAGGAGCGCAAGAAGCTCGACAAGAAGCGCGAACGTCTGGAGCCGCTGTTCACTGAATTTGTGCAGTCCAACCGCGAGGTGGAACAAGGCACCCAGGCGGAAATCGACAAATTGCAGCGGAAATTGGCGGAGCGCGTGGCCAAGCCGCTGTTCCGTGAAGTGCGCGACCCATTCCGCTCGGCGGGCAAGAAGCTGGCGACGTTTCTGGACGCGCTGTACGACGACGTGCTGGAGAATACCGAGCGCTTTTTGCCCGATGAGAACAAGCAAGAGGAGCAGACGCCGCAGCAGCAGGCGCCCGATACCTTCATCGCGTTTCGCGTCAATTTGGTCGTCGACCACAGTGAAACCGAAGGTGCGCCGGTCGTCTTTGAGTCACACCCGACCTATTACCGCATGTTCGGCAAGATTGAGCGGCGCGTCGAGCAAGGCATTTACCTGACGGATCACATGATGATCCGCGCAGGCAGCTTCGCCAAAGCAAACGGCGGTTTTCTGATTTGCCACGCCGCGGATTTGTTCCAGTTCATGGGCGTCTGGGAAAACCTGAAAGTCACGCTGCGGAATGGCGAAATTGCGATCGAAGATTTGGGCGAAACCGCCGGCATTTTGCCGACGAGCGGCCTGAAGCCCGAGCCGATTCCGCTGAGCCTGAAGCTCGTGCTGATCGGCGGCAATTCGCTCTACCACGCGCTGTACCGTGCCGACGACGACTTCCGCAAGATTTTTCAAGTCAAGGCGGATTTTGACCACGAGATCCGCGCGACGTCGGAGTCGGTGCGCAACTACGTGCGGTTCATCGCGACGGCGGCGCGCAACAACGGTTGTCGTCCGGTCGAGCGCGATGCGGTCGTCGCGGTCCTTGAACACGGCGCGCGACTTGTCGATTCGCAAAAGAAGCTGACGATGCGCTTCAATCAGGTGTCCAACCTGCTGGTGGAAGCCGACTGGTTCGCAGGACGCGCGCGGTCCCGGCAGATCAGCCGCAAACACGTTGAAAAAGCGATTGCCCAGCGCGCCATGGCGTCGTCGCTCATCGCCGACAAGATGCACGAGGACTTGCTCGACGGTCAGTGGTTGATGGAGTCGATCGGCGCGGAAGTGGGCGTCATCAATGGCTTGGCGGTGCTGACGGTAGGCGAGCACCAGTTCGGTCGGCCGTTCCGTGTGACCGCGCGAGCGTTCGCGGGCACACAGGGGATCGTCAACATCGAGCGAGAAGTCGCGATGTCAGGGGAAATCCACGACAAGGGCGTGCAGATTCTCTCCGGCTTCCTCGGCGATCGCTTCGCGCAGCGCCGCCCGTTGTGTCTGACCACAACGGTGACGTTCGAACAGAACTACGGCGAGGTCGACGGCGACTCGGCATCCAGTACGTGGCTCTACGCGATCCTCTCCGCGGTTTCACAGGTGCCGATCGCCCAAGGCATCGGCGTCACGGGATCGGTGAATCAGCTCGGCCAAATCCAGCCGATTGGCGGCGTGAACGAGAAGATCGAAGGCTTCTACCGCTTCTGTGCGTCGGGCAAGCTGAACGGGCGTCAGGGCGTCATCATTCCGTGGCAGAACGTGCAACACTTGGTTTTGCATCAGGAAGTGCGCGACGCGATCGACCGCAAGAAGTTCCACGTCTGGCCAATTCGCACGATTGAAGAGGGCATCGAGATCCTCACGGGCGTTCAAGCCGGCGAAGTGCGCGCCGATGGCTCGTTCCCGCCGGGTACGGTCATGCGCGCGGTCGCCGATCGCCTGGACACGCTGCGCGAGCACGCGGGGGAACGGCAGAGTCGCACGACGTCGCGCGGTCGCGGTGGTGAAAAGCGCACGTCGGTCGAGTCCGAAGAGGGCGACGACGGCGAAATGCAGGACTGGAACGACTGACAGCAGGGCGCGAATGTGCACGCTCGGCGGGCGTGGCGACTGCGGTTACCGCCGGTCGAGAACCTACTGCGGGCAACCGCAGTTCAGACAAGTCAGGTGGAAGTCGTCGAGGCTGATGCCCGACGTCGTCGCCTGCCCCGAAACTGCGTCCACTTTGTAGCCAATGCGGTACTGCAGCGACTGCAGCGACGCATTCAGTTGCACCTGCCCAACCTGAAGCGTGCTCCAGGCGTTTGAGGCCAACGCGGTCGTGCTCGTCAGGTTCGTCCACGTGGTGCCATTGTCAGTTGTGTAGTCGAACTGCAACGTCTGCGAGGCACCATCCAGATTCAGGTACGCCGACACGTCCAGTTGGATCGACAGGGTCGTGGGCACGCCCTTTAGCGCGCTGAAGTCATACGCCGGGCTGGTCACGTACACGTAGGCTCCGCTTGTTGACGTCTGCGCCATGTTGCCGCCGATGACCGTGCCCAACAACCAGCCGCCGAGCGTGCCGCTGCCGTCGACGTTCGGATCGCCAAAGCCGAAGTTCTCGCCGGTGGACGATGTCGCAGGCCCCGACGCCCACTGTCCGCTCAAGTCCCAACCGCGCCGAACGCCCTTGCTGAAGTCTTCAAATGCCAACGCGCCTGACGTGGGATTCGCCGCGCACGTGCCCGTGTCCGGGTTACAGCTGGTATACGAACACGCGTCGCCGTCCTCGCAGATGACCGCCGCGCCATGGCCGCACTTGCCGGCGAAGCAATACTCGTCGTTGGTGCAGAGCGAGCCGTCGTCGCACGGACTGTACTCCAGACTCGCGGGATCGTGCGTGCAGCCGCCGTTTCCATCGCAACTATCGAGCGTGCAGTCGTTGCCGTCATCGCACTTGTTGGCACCGACGCAGGTGCCGTTGCCCGCGTTGCAGGTGTCGCCTACCGTGCACGGATTGCCATCGTCGCACTGGCCTGCGATGCCGGCGTGTACGCAAGCGCTGCCATTGCAGCTGTCCACGGTGCAGACGTTGGCATCGTTGCACAGCGCTGATGACGGCGTGTGCGTGCAGCCGTTGGCCGAATCGCAGGCGTCCGCCGTGCAAGCTACGCCGTCGTCACACAAGTTGGCCGGATTGGTGCATCCCAATTGCGCATCGCACAAGTCCAACGTGCACAAGACGCCGTCGACGCAGTTCACCGGCGTGTTCGAGCAGTCGGTTTGCAACGAGCAGATGTCCGTCGTGCACACCGTTCCGTCGTTGCAGTTGCCGTCGACGCCGACGTGCGAGCACGTGCCAGCCGCGCAACTGTCGTCCGTGCAGTTCAACTGGTCGACGCAATTCAGCTGCACGCCCGGTTGGCACCCGCCGCCCGAACACGCGTCGCCCACGGTGCAGGCATCGCCGTCATTGCAAGGAAAATTGTTGGGTGTGAACAGGCAGCCGCTCGCGGAGGCGCACGTGTCGGTCGTGCACAGCTCGCTGTCCACGCAGGCCCGCTGCTGGCCAGTGCAAGCGCCCTGCGAGCACGTCTCGTTAATCGTGCACTGGTCATCGTCCGCGCACGCCACGCCATCGCCGACTGGGACGTGGACGCAGCCCGTCGTCGGCTCACACGAGTCATTCGTGCACGCGATCTTGTCATCGCAGAGCCCCTGGGGCACGGTGTGCAGACAGCCCAACGCAGCATCGCAAGTGTCCGTCGTGCAGGAATTGCCGTCGCTGCAGTTCACCGTGCTGCTCGGTGTGCACGCGCCAGCGACGCACGTCTCGCCAGTCGAGCACGGGTCCGCATCCACGCACGCCATGGCTTCGTTTGCCACGCTGTAGACGCACCCCTTCGTCGGATCGCACGCGTCGTTCGTGCACACGTTTTTGTCGTCGCACACCACGGCCGCGCCCGCGCAAATGCCGGCGGCGCAAGCATCGCTCGACGTGCAGAAGTTGCCGTCCGTGCACAAAGTGCCGTTGGTCAACGACGTGTGGGCGCAGGCGCCTCCCGTGCACGCGTCGGTCGTGCAGGGGTTGTTGTCTACGCAGGGGTTCGTGCTGCCACCGGTGCACAGACCAGTCTGACAGGTCTCGCCCACGGAACACGCGTCCTTGTCATCGCACGCCGCGCCGCCGTTTGCCGGCGTGTGCACGCAGCCGCTCGCAGGATCACACGAGTCGGCGGTGCAGATACTCCCGTCGTCACAGCCCGCGCCCAGGCCCTTGCACGCGCCTGTGAAGCAAGAGTCGCCGCTGGTGCACACATTGCCGTCGCTGCACGTGCTCGCATCGGCCAAGTTGACGTGTCCGCACCCGTTGGCCTTGGTGCACGCGTCCGCCGTGCAGTCGTTGCCGTCGTTGCAGTTTGTCGTGGCACCGTTGCCGCAAACGCCGGCAGCACACGTCTCGCCGGTCGTGCACTTGTCGCCGTCGTCACAGGCGCTGCCCGCATTGCTGTTGCTGTACGTGCAGCCGCTCGCTGGGTCGCACGCGTCGAGGGTGCAGAAATTGCTGTCCGAGCACACAACCGCCGTGCCCTTGCACGCGGAAGAAAGGCAGTTGTCCGTCGTCGTGCACGCGTTGCCGTCGTCACACGACGTGCCGTCCGCCGCGGCGCCGTGGGTGCAGCCCGTCGCGCTCACACAACTGTCCACCGTACACGGGTTCCCGTCGCTGCAGGTGGGAGCCCCCGCGCCCACGCAAGTCGCGCCGTTGCACGTATCGACCGCCGTGCACGGGTCCCCGTCGTTGCACGCGGTCCCGCCTGTCACTGGTGTGTTCGCGCAACCGCTCGCGGGGTCGCAGCTGTCGGTCGTGCACGCCTTGCCGTCATCACAGTTCGTCGCGGTGCCTTTGCACGCGGAGCCCGCGCACTTCTCGCCGGTGGTGCAAGGATTGCCGTCGTCACAAACGCTGCCGGTGGCGATGGCGACGTGCGCACAGCCCGCGCCCGCGCTACACGAGTCGGTCGTACAGGGATTGCCGTCGTCGCACGCGACCGTGCTGCCCACACACGTGCCGTTGGCGCACGCGTCGCCGAACGTACAAGCCGAGCCGTCGTTGCACGCCGCGCCGTCGCCGGCTGCCGTGGTCGTGCAGCCCGTCGCGGAGTCACACGCGTCGGCGGTGCAGGAATTGCCGTCGTTGCAGACTTTGGCGGTGCCCGCGCAGCCCGTCACCGTGCACACGTCGCCCGTCGTGCACGCGTTGTTGTCGTCGCACGCGCCCACGATCACGGTGTGTACGCACGCGCCGCCGGTGCACGAGTCCGCGGTGCACCCGACACCGTCGTTGCACGGGTTCACGCCAGTGCCGACGCAACTGCCGCCGTTGCAAGCGTCCACCGTGGTACACGCGTCGCCGTCGTTGCACTGACCGGATACGTTGCTGTGCGTGCAGCCGCTGGCCGGATCGCAGAAGTCGCTTGTGCAAATCTGGTTGTCGTCACAGCCAACGCCGGCGCCAGGACTGCACTTGCTCTCGGCGCAAGCATCGCCCGTCGTGCACGCGTTGCCGTCAGAGCACGTCACCGCGTTCGCCAAGTGCACGCAACCGACGCCGTCCGCGCAACTGTCGTCCGTGCACAAATTGCCGTCGTCGCAGTTTGGTGCGCTGCCGTTGCAGGCGCCGTGGAGGCACGCGTCGTTCACACTGCATGCCTGACCATCGTCGCACGCCAAGCCGTCGTCGTCGGTGTGCACGCACCCGCTGGCCGGATTGCACGCGTCCTTGGTGCAAGGTTGGTTGTCGTCGCAGTCGGACGCGCCGCTGATTTGGCACTTCCCGCCCGTGCAAGCGTCGCCGGTGGTGCACGCGTTGCCGTCGGTGCACGTCGCGCTGTTCGCCAGAAAGACGCAGCCCTGTTTGGTCTCGCACGAGTCGTCCGTGCACGGGTTGCCGTCATCGCACGCCAACGTGCTCCCCTTGGCACACGCGCCGTCGGCGCACACGTCGTTTTGCGTGCACACATTGCCGTCATCGCACGAGCCGACCTGCGCCGTGTGCGTGCAGCCGCCCACCGTGTCGCACCCGTCGGCCGTGCATGGATTGCCGTCGTCACACGCGATGTTGGAACCCGTGCAGGTGCCGGTCACGCACTTGTCGCCCGCCGTGCATGCATTGCCGTCGGTGCAGGCGATGGCGTCCAACTGCACGTTGCCGCACCCACTCGCCGGGGCGCAGCTGTCCGTTGTGCACGGGTTTGCGTCATCGCACACCTTGGTGCCCTTCGCCGCGCACTTGCCGCCGCCGCAGGTGTCGAGTGTCGTACACACGTTGCCATCGTCGCAGGTCACGCCGTTGGGCAGGTGAACGCACCCGCTCGCATCCGCGCAGCTGTCATCCGTGCACACGTTGTCGTCGTCGCAGTTGGGGGCAACGCCCTGGCACGCGCTGTGAAGGCACACGTCCTGCGTGCTGCACTTCTGGCCGTCGTCACACGCGACGCCGTCGTTGTCCGCGTGTGTGCAGCCGGTCGTGACGTCACAGGAATCCTTGTTGCAAACGTTGCCGTCGTCGCAGTTGACCGGCGTGCCCGGCGCGCACTTGCCCACGGCGCAGGTGTCGCCCGACGTGCACGCGTTGCCGTCGTCGCACGCACCCGTTTGTGCCGTGTGCGTGCAGCCGAGTTCCTTGTCGCACGCGTCGAACGTGCACGCGTTGCCGTCGTCGCACACCACGCCAGCACCCGCGGCGCAAACCCCGCCGGCGCACTGGTCGTTGGACGTACACGCATCGCCGTCCGCGCATGGACCGGTCGCCGCGGTGTGTTGGCAGCCCTTGGCGTTGTCGCAGCTGTCGGTCGTGCATGGCTTGCCGTCGTCGCAGCCGATGGCCGTCCCGACGCAAGTGTCGCCCGCGCACGTGTCGCTGGCCGTGCAAGCGTTGCCGTCCGTGCACGGTCCCGTCAGGTTGGTGGACGCGCAGCCGGTCGCGACGTCACAGCTGTCCGCCGTGCAGACCTTGCCGTCGTCGCATTTCTTGATGGTACCGCCGACGCACGCGCTGCCCTTGCACGCGTCGCCCTCCGTGCACGCGTTGCTGTCATCGCAGGTCACGGCGTTTGGCAAATGCACGCAGCCTCCGCTGGCGTCGGCGCACGAATCGTCGGTACACGGGTTCCCGTCTGCACATTGCGGGACGACGCCTTCGCACTTGCCGTGCAGACACGCGTCCGCGACGCTGCACGTCTGCCCGTCGTCGCACGGCGCGCCGTCGGCGTCCTTGAACACGCAGCCTGCCTGCAGGTCGCACGTGTCGCTGGTGCAGACGTTCTTGTCGTCGCACACCACCGCGCTTCCGGCGATGCACTTGCCTTGCGTGCAAGCTTCACCCACCGTGCACGCGTTGCCGTCGTCGCAAGCGCCCGCAGTGGCGGTGTATTGGCAGCCGGTGGACGGATCGCAGCTGTCGATGGTGCAGTCGTTGCCGTCGTCACAGCTTGCGTCGCTGCCAGGGGAACAGGCGCCGCCCGCGCAGCTGTCGCCCATTGTGCACGGGTTGTTGTCCGTGCACGGCGCGGTGCTGCTGACATGCTGGCATCCGCCGTTCGCGCCCTTCTTGACGCACGTGTCGTCGGTGCAGGCGTTGCCGTCGTCACAGTCGACCTTGGCGCCAATGCACGTGCCAACCACGCAGCTGTCGCCCGCCGTGCAAGCGTCGCCGTCCGAACAAAAGCCATCGGTGATCGGGTGTGTGCAGCCGTCGGCCAGATTGCAGATATCCTTCGTGCAAGCGTTGTTGTCGTTGCAATCCAAGGGGGTGCCACCCAAGCACTTGCCGGTGGTACACGCGTCGGCGTCCGTGCACGGGTTGCCGTCGTCGCAAAGTTCGATGTTGTTGGTGTGCGTGCAGCCCGATCCGTCTTTGCACGAGTCGTCCGTGCACGCGTTGGCGTCATCACAGTCCGGCGCTGTTCCTTTGCACGCGCCGGCCAAGCAAGTGTCCTCCGTTGTGCACTTTTTGCCGTCGCTGCACGGCGCACCGTCCGCGTCTTCGTGCGCGCAACCGGTTGTCAGGTCGCAGGAGTCTTTGGTGCAGGGATTGCTGTCGTCGCAGTTGACGATCGCCGTCGGCAGGCACTTCCCTTGCGTGCAACTATCGCCTTCGGTGCACGCGTTGCCGTCGTCGCACGTGATGTCGTTCTGCGGCGTCAGAACGCAACTCCCTGACACGCACAAGACCAGGTTGCACGCGTCTCCAGTCGGCAGGCAGTCGTCGTTGGAGGTGCAGCCCGTGTCGACGGGTTCCGCGTCTTGAGCGATTTCGGCAACATCGACGTCTTGCACGTCGCCGTTCGCGTCTTTCACGTCCGACGGATTGACGTCCTCCGTCGGTGTCGCGTCTTCACCCACCGTGTCGATGGCGTCCTTCGCGTCCTGGCTGATCGAGTCCTGCGTGAGCACGTCGGAATCTGTCACGCCCGACGCATCCGCATCCGAGCCGCCGACTTGCACGTCCTGTTCGACATCGACGATCGCGGTGTCTTCGGCGCCAGAGCCCGTAGCCGTTCCGCAGCCGACGATCGCGAGAGTCAAGACGGTGCACGCCGCCCGGAAGGCCGACACACCCCTACGCAAACACCCGTTGGGTGCCAAATCGCCGACGTTCCGCATGTCTCACTCCCCTGCCTGCCCAACCCGTGCACGGGTCGTGGCCGTCCCTTCCGTGACGCTAACACGCTGTCCGCACCGGGACGCGCCGCCACACAGAACCTCACAGCCTAGCGAGCGCAAGGGCGGGGCGCAAGCGGCAGATTTGGCGGCCGACGGCGCCCGAGTTTCGGAAATTCGCGCCTTATGCCCGCCGGCCGAAGGTCGCGCTCAAGCCTGCCCGAACCGCAGCGTGTGAGCGGAGGTAGACGCTCGCAGTGCATTCCGAAACGGCAACCGGTTCAACCGACAGGCCTGGGTCCTGGACAACGGTCGTCTTGTTTAGTTGCCATGCGCCTTTGCGCACCCGGTATTGATGAACATTAGCTGCGCATGGCAACTGCAGGCCGCGGCTGCGGACTGCCGCGGGGGTTCGGGGGCGGCGCGCCCGTGAGTCATTTTCTACCTAGAGCAAAGACGTCATCAGCGCGACGAGCGCCTCGGTACGCTCCACGTGCAACCAGTGTCCGGCGTTGGGCAAGAGGTGCAGGCGCGTTTGGTCGTGGGGAATCGCGGCGAAGCGCGCCAGAACGTCGGGCGGCCAACGACGAGACCGTTCGGCGCGGATGACGTCGATTCGGATGCCCGGCGGTGGAGACTCCAGAATCGGCCACGTGTCCGTCGCGAGATAGCTCACCAACATCGCGTCAATAGCGTCGAGGTCAAACACCCAACGGTAGCCATCGGCGGCTTGGCGCACGTTCGTCGTCATCCATTGGCCGATGCTTTCCGGAAAACCGCGCTGCGTGAACGCGCCAACCACGTCGCGACGGTTGGCCAGCGGCATCGGAATTTCGCGCAGTGTAGCAATCACACGTTCAACGTTGTCGGCGGCGTCTCCGTCGGCATCCTGCGCCATCGTGTACCCTGCGGGCGGCGAATCGAGCACCCACAAGCGTTGAAGTCCGGCCGGCGCGGTTCCTGCCCACGCCACCGCCACCTTGCCGCCATACGAATGGCCGATGACCCACGCTGGACGCAACTTTCGCGCGGCGCAGAGCGCATCCAGATCCGCACAGCATGCAGCGATCGTGTGCGGCGGCGGCGCCCCCTGCGAATCGCCGTGGTTGCGCAGGTCCACGAGCCAGAGGCGCAACTGCGGATGCACCACGGCGAGGCGCTGAGCAAAGGTCCGCAGGTTGCGTCCGGATCCGAGAATTCCGTGCAAAACCAGAACATCGACGGTCGCCGTCTCCGCGCCGACGGCGACGACGTGGGGCAAAAAGGCCATCTTGCTTCTCCGTGGTTGGCCGATGCGCGCGACCCTCGTACACTTGACGTGCGGCGTCTTCGCCGCGTGCGTAAGAACGTGCCGCAAGAACCGCTCAACCAACCGCACGATGACGAGATGGACGTGACCAGAACGGTCATTTCCGCGGCGTCGGCGGCGTTTCTGCTGCTCCTGATTGGCACCATCGGCTACCACCTGTTGGAGGGGTGGCCGCTGTTCGACGCGTTCTACATGACGGTCATCACGCTGTCGACGGTCGGCTACGGGGAAGTCCGGCCGCTGTCGGTGTCGGGGCGCGTGCTGTCGATCCTGCTGATCCTCGGTGGCGTGGGCACACTGGGCTACGCGCTCGGTGCGACGACGGAATTTTTTGCCCATGGTGGCTGGGACTCGTCCCGGCGGAGACGGCGAATGAAACATCTACTGGCAACAATTGAAAACCACACGATTGTCTGCGGCTACGGGCGGCTTGGACGCGCGGTTGTTGAAGTGCTGCGGCAGAACGGCCATCGCGTCGTGGTGGTGGACCGCGACACGTCCGTGCTGGAGAAGCTGGAGTTGGACGAGGGCTTGCTGCACTTTTCGGGCAACGCTCAGGACGATGATGTGTTGATCGCTGCGGGTGTGCGCCGGGCGCGCGCGTTGGTTGCAGCGGTGGATAGCGACGCCGCGAACGTGTTCCTGACCCTGTCTGCGCGCGAACTGAATCCGGACATCGTCCTGTACGGCAAGGCGGATGATCCGAAGTCGCTGCAGAAGCTGGAACGCGCGGGCGCCAACCACGTGTTCAGTCCGTCGGCCGTCGCTGGACACCGCGTGGGTTGGCAGATTGTGCAGCCGGACGTGACGGACCTGCTGGACATCGCCACCCGGCGCGGCGAGTACGAGCTGACGATCGAGGAACTGCGGATCGGCGAGATGCTGCGTCCGGGCGGCACGACGCTGCGCGACACCAAGTTCTGGGGCGCGCCGGCGATGATGATCGTCGCGGTGAAGCACGGCGACGGGTCGGTGGAATTCCCGCCGCGCGCCGAGATGACCGTGACCAGTGAAGATCGCCTCGTTGTACTGGGCAAAGCTGGCAAGCACCGCTGACGCCATTCAGTCTGCGAGCGCGACCATCTCGGGCTCGTGGTACGGCGCTTCGGTATGCGGCAACAGCGCCTCGTCCTTGGGCATATCCTTCGGGGCAAACAGTTTGTAAAGCAACGGCAGCATGCCGAGCGACAGCGCGAGGGACGAAACCAGACCGCCGACCACCACGATCGCCAGCGGCTTCTGCGAGTCCGAGCCGATACCCGTCGACAGGGCCGCGGGCAAGAGTCCCAAGGTCGCCACGAGCGCCGTCATCGTGACCGGTCGGAGGCGCAAGTCGGCGGCGCGCAGGATCGCCTCGTCCAGATGCTGCCCCTCCGCGCGCAGTTCGTTGATGTAGGCAATCAGAATCACGCCGGTTTGCACCGACACACCGAAGAGCGCAAGGAAGCCGACGCCCGATGAAACCGAGAAGCTGGTGTTCGTCAGCAAGAGTGCCGCCAAACCGCCAAAGGGCGAGGTGAGCAGCACGTTGACCAAAATGATCGACGACTCGCGCATCCGCCGGAACATGATGAGCAAGATGCCGAAGATCACCAACACGGTTGCCGGAATCACAATCGCAAGGCGCTTGCCGGCCCGCCGGGCGGACTCAAATTCGCCAGCCCACGACATCGCGTAGCCAGTGGGCAACTTGACCGCCTTCTCCACCGCGGCCTGTGCGTCCGCGACCGCCGATCCCAAATCGCGGTCACGCACGCTGAACTTGATGGCGATGTAGCGCCGATTGGCTTCGCGGAAGATGCGCGACGCGCCGCCCTGCACCGTCACATCGGCGACCATCGCGAGCGGAATCGTCACGCCGTCTTTGAGCGGCACGGGCATGCGGCGAATCGCGTCGATGTTGTCGCGCTTGTCCTCCGCGTAACGCACGACGAGGTCGTGCCGCCGTTCACCTTCCACGATTTGCGACACGGACTTGCCGCCCACGCCGGCTTCAATCACCGACTCCACGTCCTGCACGCTCAGTCCATACCGCTCCGCGCGCTCGCGGGCAATCGCGATGTTCACGTTGGACTGGCCCAATTCACGGAAAATTCCGAGGTCCTCGACGCCCTGGACGCCCTTCATCGCGTGTGCCGCGCGGCGCGCCAGGTCGTCCAGTGCGTTCAGATCATTGCCGGTAATCTTGAGCGCCAGCTGCCCTTTGACGCCCGACACAGCCTCTTCAATGTTGTCCGAAATGGGCTGTGAAAAGCCGACTTCCACGCCCGGCACGACTGCCAGCGCCGACGACATCGCGCCGATCAGCAGCTCCTTGTTGCCATGAAACTCCGGGCGCCACTGCTCGTGATCCTTGAGCAGCAGCAGGAATTCGGCGTTGTAGAAACCAATCGGATCCGTGCCGTCGTCCGGACGACCGATCTGCGCGGACATCATCCGGACTTCGGGGAATGTTCGCAGAATCTCCCGCAGCCCTCGGACGTTTTCGCCATTCTCGTGACGACCGTCGACCATTTGCTCGGCCTCCGGAAGGGAAATATTCGCTGGCATCGACACGCGCACCCACAGCGCGCCTTCATCCAAATGCGGCAGGAATTCCGACCCGATGCGGCTCGCCATCACCACGTCCGCGCCGATCAACAGCGCCGCGACGACGAACGCGATCTTGGGAATCCGCAGCGACTTCTTCAGCAGCGGCAGGTACACCCAGCGCATCGCCGCCAGGAGCGGGTTGTGAAATTCTTTCACTTTGCCGCGGAACAGGAACGTACACAGCACGGGCACGACGGTAATCGCCAGCACGAGCGCACCGCCGAGCGCAAAGGCCACGGTCCACGCCATCGGCGAAAACAGCTTACCTTCGACACGTTGCAGCGTAAAAATCGGCAGATAGGCCGTCACGATGATGGCAATGGCAAACACGATCGGCCGCGCGACTTCCTTCGCCGCCGTACGAACCAGGTCTGCGAGATCGTACGTCTCGCCGCGTTCTTGTTTCTCCGCTAATAACCGGAAGATGTTCTCCACCATCACGATGGAACCATCGACGATCATGCCAAAATCCACCGCACCGATGGAGAGCAAGTTCGCTGGAATCTTCGCCGCGTCCATGAAGATGAACGCGATGAGCAACGACAACGGGATGGTGATCGCGACGATGAAGGCCGCCCGCGCGTTGCCGAGGAAGATGAAGAGGATGAGCGTCACCAGAAGGATGCCTTCCAGGAGGTTGTGCTCGACTGTCGTCGTCGTCAGGTTCATCAACTCCGTGCGGTCGTGGTGCGGGTGCAGTTTTACGCCGCGCGGGAGGACGGTTGCGTTGATCTCCGCGATCCGTTCGTGCAAACGCTCCAGAACCTGCTGCGTCTGTTCACCTTTGCGCATGAGAACGGTCGCCTTGACCACGTCCTTGTCGTCGTCAATCGAGACGCGACCGAGACGCGGCTGGTAGCCGACCTGCACTTGCGCGACGTGGCGCACGCGAACGGGTGTGCCGTCTTTTTGCGAAATCGCGACGTCTGCGATCTGCTCAGGCGTCATCAGACCGATGCCGCGCACGTTCAGCGACGACGTCCCAAAGCGCACCACGCCGCCGCCTGCGTTGCCGTTTGCCGCACCGAGCGCGTCCTGGACGTCCTGAATCGACAAGTTGTGCGCGGCCAGAAGCGCCGGGTCCAACAGCACTTGAAACTGCTTGAGCGTGCCGCCAAAACTGGCCACATCGGCCACGCCGGGCGTCGCAAGCAATTCCCGTTCGACGAGCCATTCCTCCAGATCCTTGAGCTCGCTCAGCGGCTTAGGCGGGACCTTGGCGTCGTCGTTGCTGCACTCGGCGGTGCGTGTCACGGCGCAATTCACCAGATTATACCGCAGGATTTCACCCACCGGACTGGCCAGCGGCCCCAAGCCGTTGTTCGCGCCGAGCGGAAGGTCGATGCTGCCAAGGCGTTCGAGCACTTGCTGGCGCGCAAAATAGCTGTCCGTGCCGTCCTCAAAGATGAGCGTCACGACGGACAAACCGGCAATCGACGTCGAGCGCAGCGCGGTCTGCTTGGGTACGCCGTTCATCACGCGCTCGGTCGGCAGCGTAATTTGCCGTTCCACTTCCTCCGCCGCGTGACCTGGCCACTGCGTGATGATCTGCACCCACGTGTCCGCCACGTCCGGGTACGCCTCGATCGGCAGGCGGTGGAACGCATTCACGCCCAGCGCGATCGAAATCAGCGCCGTGATCAGGATGACGACGCGCTGCCGAAGCGCAAAATCGACGATGCCGCGAATCATTACAGGGCCTCATTTGCTTCAGCGTCGAGCAGAATCGCGCCCTGCGTGACCAATTTGTCGCCCTGTTTCACGCCTTCGATCAGCGTGACGTGTGAGCCCTGTTGCTCGCCCAGCTTCACTTCCTTTTGGTGGTAGCTGCCGTCCGCCGCTTGCAGAAACACAAAGAACTGGTCGCGGCGCGCCAACACCGCGCTCACGGGCACGTCCACCGCGTTCAACGTCTGCGTCTCCACAGCGGCTTGGGCGAACATGCCGGGCCGCAAGATGTTATTCGGGTTATCGATTTCAATACGCGTGCGGATCGCGCGGGTTGTCGCATCCACGAGATCGCCGACATACACGATTTTGCCGGGGAACTTTTGACCAGGGAGCGCAGGCGTGAACACAGTCACAGGGGCATCGGCCTTGATCAGCGCCAGATCCTGTTCGTAGAGGTCCGCGATGACCCACACTTTGCTCAGATCGGCGATGCTGAGCAGCGGCTGATCCTGCCCGACGTTGACTTCACGCCCCACGGCCACCTGACGGTCCACGACAACGCCGTCGATCGGCGATCGCAAGTGGTAGTCCGCCGAGCCATCACCGCCACCGACGGCGGCCAACGACGACGTCGCACGGTGCTCCTCTTCCACGGCCTGCGCCAGCTGCGCCTGCGCCTGCTGCAACTCCGCCTGACTCGCGGCCCCGTCACGCACCAGCGATTCCGTGCGCTTCAGCGTGTGCCCCGCGAGGATTCGCGCCGAGCGCGCTTCCGCGACCTGCGCCTGCACGGACGCGATGTCGGGCGAGTGAATCGTCAGCAAGATATCGCCCTTTTTCACCTTGTCGCCCGTGACCACCTCTACGGCGGCGACGCGCCCCGAAACCGGCGGACCAATCGTCGCCAGGCGACGTTCGTCAAACGCCACGCGCGCCACCAGGGTCCGCGAGTGTGGTTGCGTAGCGGCCTGCGCGACCTCGACCTTGACGAAGGCAGCGGAACCGCCCTTCAGGACAACCGATCCATCCTTACGCAGCTCATGTGTCGGCGCGGCTTCGGGCGCCTTGAGTCGCTCGCAACCGCCCACGAGAAAAGCGAGGATCAAGAATTGTTGCGCCGGAAAACGAGCGCGAAACGTGCGATTCATGTTTTGCCCAATAAGAGGAATGCGGCGGCGACAGGTGACCGTACGTGCGGGCAATTTGATCCGACCTTGGTTTGGACTCTGAAAGAACGCGTCTGATGACCAGTTTCTTCAGACGCGTTTCGTACCCGACTTATTGACCGCCACCAGCTCCGGCCTCCACCGCCCGACGCAGCCGAACATCGGCGAGCCGGGCGTCGGTCGCGAGCTCAATCGCCCGGAGCCGCGCATCGCGTTTGGCGACGTACGCGTCGACCAATTCAAGAACAGAGAGTTTGCCCGCGCGGTAGCCGGCTTCCGCCTCTTGCACCATGCCGTGACTAAGCGTTACGCCGGCCTCCTCGTACTGCCGGAAGTTCTCACGCCGCCGCTGCGTCTCGTCGTAGAACGCGCGCACCCGCTGGGTCGCTTGAAGCGCGTAGGCGTCCGCGATCGCCGTAGCCACTTCCGCGCGTGCCAAAGCAGCGCTCACAGCGCCCTGTCCGTGGTCGATCACGGGCAACGGAACGCCAACCCCGACAACTCCGCCGAATTCACCCGGTGTCGTGCCAAAATACACGCCGCCGCGCAGAGAAATGCCCGGCAACACCGCGCGACGGGCGACCGTTACTTGCGCTTGCGCCGCCTGAGCGCGCTGACGCAGCGCCAGCAGGTCCGGACGACCTCGCTCGGTCGTATCCAACAGGGCGTCCAGCGACGACGGCGTCGCGATGGCAAAGAGGTCAATGTCCGGGAGCCCTTGCAGATGTCCGGCTTCGGGCCCCACAGCGACATCCAAGTCACCTCGTGCCTGCGCCATGTCCGCATGGGCATCCGCAAGCGCCGCGCGCGCTTGGGCAACCGCCACCGCGATGCGCGACGCGTCATATTGTGGCGCGGCACCGGCACGCACACGCGCGCTCACGATTTGATTCGCGCGCTCCAGTTCCGAGTCGGCTTCCGCGTACAACTGCACCTTGGCCACAGCCGCAGTCAGCGACAAGCACGCGGATTCCACGTCAAACGACAGCGCGCGCAAGGCAAATTCACCTTCCGATTGAACCGCTTGCTCCGAGAGGCGCGCGACAGCACGTCTCGCGTCGGGCACGTTCGACGTTTCCAGGAATTGCGTAATACCGACGCCAACGTTGCCAATCGGATCGTTCTGCGGGTGGGCAAAGCTGCGACCGTACGCCGCATCCGCTACGGGATTTGTCCACAGGCCCGCGCTCACGACATCCGCAGCCGCGGCGCGTTGATTCGCCCGCGCTGCCTGCAAGATCAGGTGCCCGTGGCGCATCGCGTCCTGCGCCTGTTGGAGGGAAAACCGCCCGGTCGGCAGATCGGCCAATTGCGAGCGGACTTCCGCCATGGAGCGGGCCGGTGGGCGGGGCTGCGATCCCGGCTGCGCAAGCGCGGAAGCGCCCATCAACAAACTGGCTACGACCGGGAGAGCATTGCGAAAACTTACGTGCATCAAAGAATTTCACCTGCCCGCATGGGGGCGTCGCGGGCCCTATGCCCCGTTCACATCATGTCGTCAAGCCGAGTTGAGATTCCCTATGAGTCCCGGTGACAGTATCAGCCGCGCCCGCTGTTGGACGCTTCACGATCGTAAACGTGGACATCGAAATTTCATTCATCGCGACGCGAAAGTGTCACGGACAACTACGTGCGCACGCCGATCCGCAAATTCAGCGCACGCATCTGGACGTCGTACCGAAGCATCCTATGATCAGCGACGGAGGTAAGCAGTATGGGCGAATTGATGACACAGCAAAAACAGACGGCTTCTCGTCGCGGCTGGCTCGCGGTGGCGGGTTGGGTCGGCACGGGCTGGGCGGTCGTAGGCGGGCACCTCTTTCTCGGTGTCATCGCGGCCGCCGTTGCGGTCTTCCTGACACGCAGCTGGTTCCAATACCGCGCCAAATGGGGCATGCGATTTTGAGCCAGAGCCAACCACGCATCGTCGCCTTGGGCGGCTCATTGGACGGCGGTCAGTCGACTCGCCACGCGCTGAATCACGTCCTGAACGCGGCGGAAGCTGCAGGCGCACACACTGAACTCCTGGATATTGCCACGCTGCAGTTGCCGATCTACGTGCACGGGCAGACGCCGCCGGAGTCCGTGCAGCGGCTCGTCAGCGCCGTCCGCGCGGCGGATGGGCTCGTGTGGGGCAGTCCGCTGTACCACGGGTCGGTCAGCGGTGCGTTCAAGAACGCGATCGACTGGCTGGAGCTTCTGAACCGCGACGATCCGCCGTACTTGACCGACAAGGTCGTGGCGCTCGTTTGTGCTGCAGGCGGCGTGCAAGGCATGCAGGCGATCAACGCGATGGAACAGATCGTGCGGGCCTTGCGTGGCATCACGTTGCCGCTGGTCACGCCGATTGAGCGCGCGCACCAAGCCTTTGACGCAGCCGGCGCTGCCAACGACGTGAAGTTGGCCGAACAACTGCTGCGGCAAGGTCAAGAACTTGTGCGGATCGCCGCGAAGCTGCGCGGCGGGCGCTGATCGCAGCGGCTACACACGCAGATTCGAGTTCAAGCCTGCCCGAACCGCGGCTTGCCACCGGAGGTGCACGCTCGCGGTCCAGTCCGACAGAGCAACAGGTTTGCCCCGCAGAACTGCGCGTTGGACAAAGGTCTTCCGGTTTAGTAATGCCGTTCGAGCACGTACCAGCCAAATGCCCGCAGCATCAGCTTGGGCAGCGTGTCGACCACGAGCGGCTCCAGCTTCTGCCACGCCGCTTCCACCATTTCGCGCGCCTGATCTTCGCACGCCTGAATCGCGTTCACGCTGTCCAGCTTCTCAATGACCGCGTCGATCGTCTCGCGATCCTGTGGCTTGGACTGCACTTTTTGCCACAGCCACGCGCGATCCGCGGGCGAAAGCCGACCCATCGCCTTGGCCACCGGCAGCGTCACTTTGCCGTGGGCGATGTCCTCACCGCGGGACTTCAGATCGCCCTTGAAGCCGCGCAGGTTCAGCACGTCGTCGATGATTTGGAACGCGAGGCCGATGGACTCAAAGAAGTTGCCGACGCCTTCGATCTGCGCTTCCGTGCCGTTGCCGGCGATCGCGCCCATGCGCGCCAGAGTCGCCGCGGGAATGGCCGTCTTCAGGCGGTGAACCGCCAGCACGCGACGCTCCAGGAAAAGCCCGTCGCCACTTTGCACCGCGGCCGGCATCGCGTCATCAATACCTGCAATATCAAGCGCTTGCCCAGCGTGACCGGCACGCAGAGTCTCAAAGTACAAGTCGTAGATCCGCAGCTTGTCGCGATCCGACATGCGGTCCGAATGCAGCAGCTTCTGCCCCAGGAAGTACGCGGCCGTGCCCGCGTTGATCGCGATCGCTTCGCCGTAAATCAGGTGCGCTGTCGGTCCGCCGCGGCGAACCAGAGACTTGTCCTGCACGTCATCGACGATGAGCGACCCCACGTGCATGAGCTCCGGCATCGCCAACCACTGCACGAACGCGCGTGAATCGCCGCCCACGACGTCGCAGCACGCCAACGCCGCGTACGATCGCCACGACTTGCCACCGCGGTCGGTGATCTCGCGGATCGGCTTGATGATGTTGTCCGCGAACTGCTGGATGTCCACGCCGTCGATCGCCTGCGGACGGTCCGGCCCCGCGATTAGCGCGAGCGCTTCCTCCGCGTTGGGCTGCATCGGCATCACATTGTTGATCGACTTGCGGACCTGCTTGCCCACGGCGCCAAAGAACTGATCGAGGTTGTCGATGTCGTTCTGACCGCTGCGCTCCAGGTAGCCCAAGCCACCGACTGTCGTGCCGCGGATTTCCGCCTTGATCGTGCAGCGGCCTTCCCAGAAGCCGGGCTTGGAGATCAACGTGATGAACTCCTGATCGTCAAAATCAGCGACGAGTGACGCTTTTAGACCAATCGACGGCACGTCCAACTGCCACGAGGTCGGGTACTCCGCAAAGGTGCGCGTGCTGCACCAGTTCCCCGCTGGCGTGAGCGTGGTGTCGGCGTGCTCGGTGCGCGTGCCGTCCGGCCACACGACGATGGTGCGGGCGTCGAGGAACTGCCGCGTGTCTTCTTGAACCAGCGCGTACGCGGAGACTTCCGTGTTGTCATCGAGTTGAATGCCGAGCCACGTCCAGCCGATGTCCTCGCCTTCTTTCTTCTTCTCGGTCATCTTGCCGTGGCGACCGAATTCGTGGTCGTACCAGCCTTGCGCCGTCTTGATCGCCTCATCACCGCCGGGAAGCCGAATGGTTCCAGTCACATCGCAGCGCGGCATGAAGTAGTAGAACATGTCCTCGCCGTGCGCGCCGCGAACGACGCCGTCCACGCCGTGGCGCTGCGGTCCCTTCTTGGGCGTGAACACCAACGACGCGCCGTGCTGGCCGTCGTGCTGGCGCAGGACCAGCGTGTACGATCCATCGTCGTTCTTGCGGAACTGGTTGCCATCAAAGTCGAGTTCCAACTTTTCCCACGACACATACGGATCACTGACAAATGGGATGTCCGGGTGAGGTACGCAACCGCGCTCCAAGACTTCCCGCATTGCGCGTTGCAGGCGACTATCCGAGGAACCCTCGCCGCGCTCCATCTTCTTCAGACCGAGTTGCGCGGCCTTCTTGTCGACGAGCGACTCGGAAACGTAAAGCTCTCGCGCAGTTTCGCTCAAGGCCCACGTGCAACTGTAGGCGTAGTGCGGCTGCTTGGTCACCTCATCATACGCGTTCACAATTGTGAAAAATGATGCAAACAGAGAGAGCTTGCGCCCCGTGACAGTTTCCACGTGCGTGTTCAGGTACCACCACTCCGTCGTTGACGAGGCGTGCGGAAGATCGTGAATTGCAAGGTCAATCGGGCCGGACTGCGGCCAATCGGCCGGAAAGTTCGACTCAGCCGGGGTGCTGCTCATCGGAAGCTCCAAAGGGAAACAGGGGCGTGGAGGCGGCGGACCGCGCGATCCACAGGGCCGTCGGTTTGCCACAGGCGCGCAGCTACGTCCACACCGCGGATGTCACGAGCGTGTGAAGATACGTTGAGCTGGCTAGTCCGGCGGCGCGGTCGCGGCGATCGTTGGGAGCACCATGAGCCTTGCCTCTACGGATTGCAGCGCCCAGAAGCGGCCTCGCAGCAGCTCCGGCGCGCGCAACCGCACGTAGCCCAGCGCGGCGACCAGCGCGATATCGGCCAGCGTCATGGTTGCGCCCACAAGCCAGGTGCGCTCATTCAGACTCGGCGAGCCGCCCGGACCGAGGCGCTCCAGCGGACCGGAGCGGCTCATCAGCGCCACTTCCGCCACCTGCAACCCCGCTTCCACCTTGGACAACTGCCGCGCAAGCCACTCCGCATCCTGCTTTTCGGCGGGACGACGTTTCTCCATCACCGTCAGCACCATCGCATCGCACACGCCGTCAAAAATCGCTTCCCAACGCAAGACGTCGATGCGCCGCATGGGGTCACGCGGCAGCAATTCCGGACCGGATGGAGCAAGTAGATCAAGCAGTTGCACGATGACGCGCGAGTCAAATACGGCAGAGCCGTCATCACGGAGCAACGTCGGCACTTTCGCGAGCGGTTTCAAGCTCGGCACGCGACTGCCGGGAACATGGGCGCCCTCGTCTGCGCACGGCAGATCGATGCGCTTCAGCGCCGCAAACATCCGGCATTTACGCGCATACGGACTCGTCGGCGTCATCAAGAGAAGCATGTTAAACCTCCGGGGCCGGTCAGAATGGGCGCGATCGAATCCCCACGCGCGAGAAGTGTCAAGCGACGACCCAACCTGGGGCTACGGCAACCGGCACATTTCGCGCGACGCCACGGTGACGCCCGTGCTTGACGCCCCCGACGCCCTCCTGTGATCGCGTTTCTCTTAGCTCCTTGAAGTGCCGCCAGAATCCGAGTCGACGGGCAAAGTCCTGGGCGAATTGGGGCGAAGCACCGGCGGCATCGCGCCAAGCCATGCGAGAACGGCCGGGTCGAGATGCGGCGCGACGATCGGGAGGTTCAAGCGGTGCGCTTTCACACGCGTGCGCTCCAGCGCTACGTCGGGCAGCCAGGTCGCGCGGACACGTCGGGCGAGCGCCTCCCGATCGTCCACGCGCAAAGGTTCAGGCGGTTCGGGCAACGGCCACGGACCGGGGAGCACGTCCAAGGGCAGCGCCGGACTGCGCCCCAGCCACGCGTCCGCGCCATCGAGCGCCCACAGCGCATCGGGTGGCAGATCGTGCTGTGTCGGAAAGTTCACGGCCAGCCATTGGCCCGCCGCGTCAGTTGGCGTCTCCATCGCGATCGTCGGGTACACGCGTCTGCACGCTGCAATCGCTCTCCGCAGGCGCTCGAACAAACCAGCGTGCCAAATGTCAGGCGTGGGAGCCGACAATTCGTCGGGCAAATCGCGAAACCAGGCGCGCCCGTCCGCGGCGGTGGGAATCGGCTGCCAGCGGACACCCGTCGGTGCGCAGATCGCCACCATGCCAGGTGGCACCAAACGCGGCTGCAGCCCAGCACGGAGAAGACCCTCGCAATCATTGGAGAACGCAACTCCCGCACCGTCCGCCGCGAAATACAGCCCGCCCACGCCCTGCCAATCACGCGCCAAAATCGCCGTGCGCTGCGCCTGATGGACGACCGCCAGCGTCCCGTGCCAGCGCAGCGCGCCCAGGCCAGCGAGCCCCGACCAGCCGACCGCATGCACGACCAGACTCGCGCCGTCGACGATCGGTGCTCCGCGACCGACGAGAGGCTCAGCTGCTTGGAGATCGTTCAGGACTACCCCATCCCAGGCACCAACAGCCTTGCCATCGACGGTGGTCGCGAGCGGCAGCTCAGACGCCAACAGGAGGCGCCCAGCGCGCAAGATCTCGACGGGCAAGAGCGGAATCCTCGCATTCAACTGCGATTCGTCGGGTTGTGAGAGAAGTGTCCACAGGCTTCGCATGACGCGATCCTTGCACAATTTCACAGAAGAATCACGCCCGAAGGCCTGTGCAACCTCACGAGAACCTTGAAACCCCGCCCGAATGTCCGTAAAGTGTAACAGCGGCGTCATCTGCGCCACGCAGGATTTCTCTTTCCCAGAGGCACGTTATGCACGCTCGGAATCACCGGTCTTCCCTCCTCGGCTCTCTCTTGGTCCTGACGCTGGTCGCCTTCGCTGGTTGCGGCAGCACCACCGACGCCTCCGGCGGGGGTGGAACAGCGCAGACGTGCAAGCTATCCTCCGACTGTACGATCGCCGGTCAGGTCTGTACGAACGGCTTCTGCGCCAACAAGTCGACGGCCGACGCCATCGGCACGTTTGACACCGGCAACGGCAGCGACGCCAGCACCGGCTCGGACGGCACGACGCTGACCGACACGACGCCCGGCTCGGACGCCGTCATTCCGCAGGACACGAACACCGGCAAGGGCGCTGCCTGCAACGCGTGCAAGGTCGACGCGGATTGCGGCGACGAAGCGTTCCAGTGCATCACCATGTTGAACGGCACGTTCTGCGCCCGGAAATGCGGCAGCGCGGCGGAATGCCCCGCGTCGTTCAAGTGCGAAAAGGCCGACACCAAGGCGCCCAACAGCAACTGCCTGCCGCCGCAGTACTCGTGCGATGGCTGCCTCGTGACGCCGTGCGATCCCGGCCAGTCCTGCGTCGCCGCGACCGGCAAGTGCGCCGTGGTCAAGCAGCAGTGCGACGAGTGCACCGCGCAGTTGGACTGCGCCGACGGTTTGAAGTGCGTCAAGCTCGGTGCGACCAAGGTGTGCGCCCCGACGTGCGACAACGGCGGCGCCTGCCCCGAAAACAGCGCGTGCCAGAAGACGGTCGTCGGCAATGTGTGCGCGTTCCAGGCGTCGACCTGCTGCTACGGCGCGGGCTGCACGGTAGCCTCTGCGTGTGCGAACTGCGCGGACAAGTGCTTCGGCGGCGTGTGCGTGGACTGCCTGAACGACACGCAGTGCACCAACGGCAAGTGCGACCCCAACGCGCACACGTGCATCACCAGCGGCGCGTGCAGCGGCACCACGCCGATCAAGCTGGCGGACGGCTCGTGCGTCGAATGCACCAACGACACGCACTGCGCCAACAGCGCGGTGGGTAACAAGTGCGATTTGGCCAGCCACAAGTGCGCGAAGTCCAGTGCGTCCAACGAATGCGCCGCTTGTCAGGATCCGTATCCGGGCTGCGTGCAGATCAACGGCACGTGGTCCTGCGTGGAATGCTCGACGGACGCGGACTGCGCCGCCAAGCAGGGCGGCACCTGCAACGCCACGACGTACTCGTGCAGCGGCACGACCGGCACCGGACCGGCCAAGGGCACCTGCAAGGCGGACGCGGACTGCGTCAACGCGGGCACCTCGGCGTTTACGCTCGCGTGCGACACCTCGACCGGCCTCTGCTACGACACCGCCGGCAAGTGCGACAACGTCACCGCATTCTGCAACTCGGCGAAGGGCTCCAGCTGCGTGCAGCCTTCGTCGGTCGGCGGCCTGCCCGGCTTGCCCGGCGGCACGAACCCCGGTGAAGGCGTCTGTTCCTGCGCGGCCGGTGCCAGCGGCGGCACGGGCACGACCAACCCGACGTGCAAGTCGCTGGGTTGCGACTGCGCGGTCGATCCGAACAGCTCGGCGTGCGCTGGCTTCCCGCCGCTGCTCACCTGCTGCCCCGGTAGCGGCAGCGGTGGCACTGGCGGACTGCCGTTTGACCTGAGCTGCCTGACGCCGACCCCCAACGCACCCGAATGCTTCGGCGGCTTGTCCTGCACCTGCGACCTGATGAGCTCCATCATGGGCGGCGGCGGCACGGGCGGCTCAGCGCCGAAGAACTGCGGCACGGGCAGCGGCCTCGGCTTGCCGACCGGCCCGTAAGGTCGTAACGACAGATTCAGTCGGGGCGCTTTCGCAAGGAGGTGCCCCGACTTGTTTTTGGCGGGTTGTGCGCGTGGATGGAGCGGACGGCGATCGAGACTTTCGCCTAAGTCGACGAATTGACAAACCTCACCCGTCGCGCTGGGCCCTCCAACGCGAGGACGGCTCCCGGCGACGCGCACCACCGGTCAGGCGCGCAGTCGAGAACCGCAAGGCACGGTCCTGGCTGTGCTGAGCGAAGTCCAACACCAAAGTTTGTCGGTTAGACCTGTTGCATGTCGGACTGGGACCGCGAACGTGCACCTCTGGTGACCCGCCGCAGATGGGAACGTTTTCACCTCGACCTTCGCTCGCTGCGAATCGCCTGGTATTCGTTCGTTCACGAATTTTGCCGGGGCAGCCACCGCACTTTTTTCAACGCGCCAAACTCGCGCGCTGTCAGAGACAATTCCCCATCGCGCGGATGTGCGGCACGTGCCCCGGCGGCAGGAACGGCGGCGAGGAAATCGACACCTTCACCGGCACCAGCGCAAACGCTTTGGGCGTGTAGGTCGCATCGACAAAGTACACGGTATTCGGCCCTTGCGTGCCCGCCAGCAGCTTGGAGTAGACGCCGTTGCTTTTGGACAGCGGCACGTCGATGAACGTGTAGACGTCGTCCGTGCTCACCCAGGCGTGGACGGACTCGATCTGCAGCTGTGCCCCGCCCGGATCGACCACCGCCGCGATGAGCGACGCTCCGCCCGCCGACTGCACGCTAACCTGCGGCGCTACAGGCACGTACGCGTACGTGGAATCCGTGCCGAACCAGTGGCTGAACCACATGATCTGCGCGCCATCCGCATGTTCGGTCGCGCGCGTCTCAATCACCTTCTTGTCTTCAACGATCGCCGTGAGCTGGTAGCAGCCGTGGTCAAAGTTCGCCGACAGACTCAGGCGCTTTTCCGAATCCGGCGCGGTCGACCACGTGGCCATCAGCGCGGAAAGCGGAAAAAATTCGTCGTTCGAGCCATCCAGAGCCAGCAAATGCGCCGTGGAATTGGGCGAGAACGCCGCCGCAGGCGAGATCAACTCCGCGATCAACTTTTGCCATTCCGGGCTGGAAGTCGTGAGCTTCGCTTGCTTCAACAGCTCGTGCTGCCATGCCGTGGGCGATTGCGTAGCGACGTCCCAAGCGAGCGTGCCGGACAGCGGAACCGACGCGAGAATGCGCGGGTCGTGCGCTGCGAGGAGCGTGGAAACGACGCCGCCGGCCGAGAAACCGGTGACGCCGAGTTTGGTCGAGTCGACATCGGCGCGCGTGGTCAGGCAGGTCACCGCACGCATCGCCGCCGTCGCGTGGCCCCAGAACCAGGAACCGCGGACGTCTTTGAGCGTGTCGAACATGTGGTAGCCGTCCTGTGCCGCGGCGGCCAGACCTTCCGACGTGTTCTCCGGTTTGTCGCCGCCGCCCGGTCCGGTGTAAGCAACCGCAAAAACGCCTAGCTTGGCCGCGAGTGAGGTCGCATCGTTTTCCTTGGACATGCCGCCCAAACCGTGTGCCTGAACGACGCCGGGGAGCTTGCTGGAGCCCTGCGGCCGCGCCGCGAAGCCGCGAATCAGGATCGGCTTGGGCACGCCGTCGATGACCTCCCACGACGTGTAACTCACGTTCCACGCGTCCAACGCCGTAAGGCCTTCGTACGCGGTGTGCTTGTTGGTGAATTGGCAGTTGGCCGTCGCCGCGTTGTTGATCGCCTCCAAGTCCCAAAGCGTTTTTGGCGCGCCGTCGAACGCGACATCGGGCGCTGCCGCATCCGGCGCCCCGGCGTCGCCCACATCAGGCTCAGCATCGGCAGGAATCACGACGTCCGGGTCGGCCGTCGCGGCGTCATCGGGCGCGCTGGCATCTGCCTCAGTGTCTTCAGCCACGTCGTGCGGCCCGACTTCCTCGCCAACCGCAGCGTCGTTCGCATCGGCCGCGGTGCTGTCAACGGAAAGTGCGACTTCGGCCGAATTCGCGTCGGCGGCCGCGGTGTCACCCGTCGTTGCCGCGGAACTACAGGCGCACAGCCCCGCGATGCACAGCGAAAATCGCCCAAACTGCGTCCAGACTCGCGCCATCTTGCCCCCCGATTGCCTGCCTCGATGACAGGCTAACAGAGACGACGCGCGTGTGGAAGTGTGCTTGCAGTAACGAGTTAGTGCGGAGCTACAGGAGACACGATGCGAATCGTCCGCACCGTCGCTCCACCAGCAGACTTGCGCGTTTGGTCAACGGGACCGGTCGCGGCCACCTGGGGCGTGTTGCTGTGCGCCGCGACGAGAGCCGCGTCAGCCGCCTTGCCCTTCAACTTCTTCAAACGCCGCGCCAGTGCCTTCGCCGCCCGCGCATCTGCGTCCGCCTTGGCCTTGGCCGCCCGTTTCTCGGCCTCTTTTTGCGCCTTGAGGGCCTTACGCTCGGCGCGGTGCGCTTCCCAACCGTTGATCAGGTCCGCCGTCGTTTCTACACGCAGCACTTGCCCGCGCTGCAACGTCGGCTCCGCCAGGCGGTTCTTGGACAGCAGTTCGTCAACAGTCACGCCCAGCTGCCGCGCAATGTCGCCGAGATACCGCTCATCGTCCACGATGATCGTGTGTTCTTCTGCCGCCGGACGCGACGGAACCACGGAGCGCATCGCCGTGTGGTCTGAACTGCCCGCGCCCGCTGCGACCATTTGCTGCGTCACGGCGTGAATCTGCGGCGCGCGGTCGCAGCCAGCCGCCAAGATCGCGAGGCCAACGCTTGCCGTCTGCATCGCACGCAGCCATGCTGGAGTCGGATTCTGTGGGCGCATTGCAACCTCCCGCCGGTGCGTGATCGGACTCCCGGCGGCATCAGACTCACTCAGTGGCACGATCCGTCAAGTTTTCCGCCGAATTCTCTGGGTGTAGAGCCGATGAGCCACGATTTTCCCGCCAGCTCGATCCGCAATGCCGCGCTGCTCTACGGCGGGATGACCGTGCTGGCGATTGTGGCGTCTTTGCCGCTGCCGGGTCGCTTGAGCGCGCTGGCCTTGCCGGACGCGCCCTCGGCGTGGTTGTGGGGGCTGCTCGCTGGCGGCGCCTTGCTCGTACTCACCGTGGTCACCGAGCGGTTCTGGCCGCGATTTCAGACGCTGGGTGACACGATGGCGGCGATGCTGGGGCCGATTTCAGCGGGTCGCGCTCTGGTGCTCGCCGTGCTGAGCGGCATCGGTGAAGAAGCGCTGTTCCGCGGGCCCGTGCAGGTTGCTGCTGGGCCGGTTGTGGCAACGCTCGTGTTCGCGGGTCTTCACGGTCTCGGCAATCGCCGGCTCTGGCCGTGGCCGATCTTCGCCGCGCTCGCTGGCTGCATCTTCGCCGCGCTCGCGTGGCACTTTCACTCGCCGTGGCCGGGTGCCGTGGCGCACGCCGTTGTCAACGCAGTGAACTTGCGTAGACTGGGGGAGCGTTACGAACGCGGAGTGAACGCAGGAATCCATGCTTGACGCGCACCTTCACTACGCCGGTTGGTTCTCGCTGGACATTCGCGTTCTGGCCACGATGTTGTTGTTCGCGGTCGCGCTGGCCGTGCTCGTGCTCGCCCTGTGGGGCAGGAACCGCCGCTGGGACGAACACGTCGTTGGTTTCCTCGCGGTCTTTGCGATCGGCTTTTGCGGTGTGTGGTTCGTAACCGACGCCGCGGGCGCGCCGACGCCAATTCGCTTGGAAACCGTTTTTCCGGTGCCGTAGCCCGCGACTCACGCCTCGGCGAGCACGCGGGCGGGATCGAGCCGGCTCGCACGCCGCGCCGGAATCGCCGCACCCAGCACGCAGCACACAAGCGACACGGTCATCGCGAGCGGCGCTGCCCAGATCGGAAACACAAAGAAGCCCTCGGGCAGGAACGGCACATTCGCCAGCCAGCGCAGCGCGACAGCATCGACGCCCGCCGCACCCAGCCACGCCAGCGCCACGCCCGCGATTCCGCCAAGTAGCCCCAGCAGCGCCGCCTCGCCCAGGACGAGCACGGCAACGTCGCTCCCCGTCGCGCCAATCGCGCGCAGCACGGCGATTTCACGGCGGCGCTCGTGCACAAGCATCGCGAACGTCTGGGCGATTTGCACGCCTGCCACGCCCAGAACTACCAGCGCGAGCAGTACGAGCCCCAGCGCCGTAAAAAAGATGACCGCGCCCGCAGTCCGCGCGGCCTGCGACTTGCGGCTTAAGGAGAAGCCCATGTTCTCTGCGGCCGCGATCACCTGCGGCACAGCTTCATTGTCCGCCGTTTCCAGCAACACCGCGTCATACGGACCACGCGGATCGTCGCCGCGCAACCGGTGATTCCAATGCGAAACGATCGGCAGCGGCAGCGCCACGCCCAGTTCCGGCGCCTTGCGCGAAAAGCCGACGACTTGAGCTTGCTTGAACTGCTGCATCGGCCGCGCCGCATCCTGCGTAAAGAACGAATCGCCAAACGCGACGTGAAACCGCACGCCGTAAAGCACCGCCAGCGAACCGACCGGAACCGCGCCGAGCGATCGCGCCATGTCGCTGTTGAAAACTTCCAGCAACAGCGGGTTGATGACTGCCGGCAGCGGTTCTTCGCAATAGCCCAGCGTCGTGTCGGGGTGGTCCGCA
>CAITYF010000027.1 GCA_903896545.1 uncultured Myxococcales bacterium
AGCGTCGTGGACAACCGGTCACGCGCCAACTGATCGAAACCCGTGTGACGAGGTACTAGGAGCCTGTCGGGGAGGTTCTCCGACAGGCTCCTAGAACCCCTCGTCTGGCCTCAGAAATCGCCACTGGCCGGGGTTCAGATCGCCCAGCCGCACGCGACCGATCCGCACGCGAACGAGGCTGTGAACGTGCAGTCCGACCAGCTCACACATGCGGCGAATCTGGCGCTTTTTCCCTTCGCGAAGCACAAAACGCAGGCGATCGGGGCCCAGCACGTCGATCTCTGCGGGCTTGAGCGGCTTGCCGTCGAGCTCCAGGCCAAAGCGGAGCATCTGGGCCGCGCGATCGGTGATGCGGCCGTTCACGCGCACCAGATACTCCTTTTCGATTCCAGAGTTCTCGCCGATGAGCTGGCGCGCCAGGCGCCCATCTTGGGTGAAGACAAGGAGCCCGCGGCTGTCGATGTCCAGCCGACCGGCAACAGCCAGCCCTTGAAAGTGACGATTCTGCAAACGCGGACCGGCGAATTGCGGGTCCTGGTTCTCCGGCAGAATCAGCTCAATCGCCGGACGGTAGCCGTCCTCTGGCTGTGCAGACACCCAGCCAACCGGCTTGTTCAGGAGGATTGTTGCCAGCTGCTCCTGCTGCCTCTGCGCCTTGGCGTCGAGTTCAATCGCCGCGGATGGCAAAGCTTTTGCGCCAACACCGACGACTCCTCCATCGACGCGCACGAGCCCTTCCGCCAGGTAGGCGTCCGCCTCGCGCCGTGAGCACATACCGCGATCCGCCATCAACTTCGAGACACGCACAGGAACCGTTTCCACCGTAACCTCCAGCCGCAGCGTACGCGTGTCCACCGGTCGCGCGCAAGAAACCGCAAACTTCCTCAGATTTTCCGCTTGCAGCGAACGAAAACCGATCCTATCCTCAACCTTGAGCGTTTGCTCACAGTCGTGTTCCTTTGTCGTTTTCTCGTCTGCTCCTGAAGCACTTCCGCCGAGGCACCATGTCCCGATTCACCTTCGCCCGTTCCCTCCTCGTCGCGACCAGCTGCGCGCTTGCACTCGCGGCTGCGGGTTGCTCGTCCAAGACGGCAGCGTCGGCGGAAGACGACATCACCGTTTCTGGCACCGTAACCGGTCAGAAGCACGACGCTGGCGCGACCGATACGGGCCCCGGCCCCGGTGAAATTGGTGCGAGCTGCGCCAAAGATGACGACTGCAACTCGTTTGCGTGCGACAGCGGCCTCTGCGCCAAGTCCTGCGCCGCCAACGCCGACTGCGGTACCGGCAGCGAGTGCATCACCACGACAGGCTTCAACGCGTTCTGCCACAAGATTTCGCACCCGGAGGGCTTGGGCCTCGCCTGCTACATGGATCAGGCATGCCCCGGCAACGACACCTGCTTCGGCGACCCCGGCTCGACGCACACCGTCTGCACCGCCTCTTGCAAAGACGGCCGCGACTGCCCGGCGAGCATGGAGTGCGTGCTCGACCCGTCGGACGCCTCCGGCAAGTCCAACCACTGCCGTCCGCGCGAGTTCTGCTCGTCGTGCGTGACCGACGAACAATGCGGCGAAGGCCAAGTCTGCGCCGACCACGGTTTGGGCGCGCGCTTCTGCACCAAGCTGTGCGATCCGGGCTCGTTCGAGTGCCCGCGCTACGCCGATTGCACGGAAGTGGAAGGCCGCAACGTCTGCACGCACCGCTCGCAGACCTGCGTGGGCGACGGCACGACCTGCCAGCCGTGCTCGGACAACAAGTGCGACGATTCCGGCGACTTCCAGTGCCTCGTCTTCCGTCAGTCCGGCGAGTCGTTCTGCACGCCGACCTGCACCGCCAAAGCCGACTGCGGCAGCGGCTACAACTGCACGAAGGTCTCCGCCGACGGCACCAAGCGCTGCGTGCCGACGACCAACCACTGCGTCGGTAAGCTCTCGGAACTCTACAAGAAGGGCGACATCTTTGAAGACTACGCGATGCTCGGCCGCGTCGACACCAATGGCGACGGCAAGCTGACCGATGAAGAGCCCAAGCTGATCAAGCTCTCGGACTTCGCGGACAAGCAGGTCATCGGCATCACGATTTCCGCCGGTTGGTGCGGTCCGTGCCAGGCGGAGTCCAAGACCTTCAAGGCGACGCTCGACAAGTACGGCGCCAAGGCGCAGATCTTCCAGATCCTCATCGAAGACCAGAACGCGGGCGGCGGTCACATCGACCTCGACTTCAGCCTCACGTGGATCAAGCAGCTGGGCGTCGTTGGCGCGAGCGGCATTGACCCGGACGGCACACCGGACAAGTGGAACGTGCCGGGCACGATCCCGCTGAACATCTTGATCGACGCGAAGACGCGCAAGATCCTCGAGAAGATGAACGGCACCGACGCCGGTGGCTGGGAAGCGTTGTTCGCCAAGTACATCAAGTAAGACGCGAGATTGATGATGCCGACGATTCGCAGCCTGTTCGCTGTGCTCGTCGGGAGCGTGGTTCTGCTGAGCTCTGCGGGCGCGTACGCCCAATGCGCAACTTGAAGCAACCCAACGCTCCCGGTGGGAGACAGTGACGTAGCATCCAGTTTGTACAGCAACGCGGGCGACGTATGGCGCGCGCGGGTGGGCCTCATTTACGGTTTTGCCGGCGCGGATCAGCTCTTTGGCCCGACGCCCAATGGCGGGAGCGGGGATCTGGGCAAGGTCGATCCGAACGACCCCACGCACGTCTACAGGTACAACTACAAAGAGCTGCGCATGACGATGCAGCTCGCCAGCCTGAGCGCCGGCGTCGACGCGCCGTGGGGCACTGGGCTGGCGGTGTTGCTGCCGTATGCGGGTCTGCAGTACGACGACTGGACGACGGATCTGAACCCGAACAAGTCGATTCGCTCGTCCGACTTTGGCGACGCGGAAGTGCGGATTCGCCAAAACCTGCTGCAGCCGTTCAACCTGGAGCCGCTCAAGGGCGCGTTCAAACTGCCGCGGATCTTTGCGTCCATGGGCGTGGCGATTCCGAACAATGCGGCTTACTCGTCGGACGCCACGAAGGAACTCTCGATCAGCCGCGGTGCGTGGTGGCTTATCGAGGAACTGGAAGCGCATTTTGAGCTGCCAGCGAACTTTGGTCTGTCGCTCACGGGCGGTATGCGCCAAGCGGTCACCTACGCGACCAAGGGCGATCCGGATCCCAACGGTATCGGCTGGGGCAACGAGTACCGCGTCGGATTGTCCGGTCGCTACATGCTGGACATGCCGGCGGTCGAGGGCCTGGGCAACTACTTCGTGCCCAAGCGGCTGCTGCTCCTGGTGAACGGCGAATACCTGTATCGCGGACAGTCGACCGTCGTGGAGAACCCGGAGGAGGGGCGCAAGTTGTTCGACAGTTCGGGCGGCTACACGTGGAGTCTGACGCCCACGCTGATGGTGGCCTACAACGACGCGTTCTCGGTTACCGCGTCGGCGCGCATGCCGGTTTGGCGCTTTGTGAACGGCGAACAGCCGGTGCAATACACGAGCTACTTCTTCGGTCTGAATTGGTCGTGGAGTTCGACGCCGAAGCCGCTGGAGCCCAAAGGTGTGGCGCGCGGTGAAGGGCCATCGACGGACGAAGTCGCGAAGTTGCTGGTGCCGGGCAAGTACACGCTGGTGGACTACTGGGCGACATGGTGCGAGCCGTGCGGTCGTCTGGGTGTGAAGCTGGAGCACGAGCTGCCGGAAAAGGCAGGCGTGGCGTTGGCGCGCGTGGATGCGACGACGTGGGAAGCCGACGACTGGACGAAGTTCCTGCCGGGGGTGCCGGGTATCCCTGTGCTGGACATCTACGATCGCGAAGGCAAGCTCATGGTGCGGCTACAAGGCGACGACTGCTTCGGCTACGCGTCGCATTTGCCGGCCGACGCGTCGCAAGCCAGCTTGTAATCAGAAGCCCAACAGCACCGGTTCGCGCTGCAGCACGACGCCGCTGGCCTGGGCCACGCGGTCGACGACAAGGTCCGCGAACGTGAGCACGTCCGCCGCGGTGGCCTCGCCGCGATTGACCAGAGCCAACGTGTGTTTGCGCGAGAGTCCGACACGGCCGTCGCCAAAGCCGCGCTTCATGCCGCTGTGTTCGATGAGCCACGCAGCGGACAGCTTGACGCCACTGGGGCTGGGCCACGAGGGCATCGCGTCGCCGCCGGAGAGGCGCGCGGCCACTTGCGCCGCGGTTGCTGTATCGACGATCGGATTGACAAAGAAGGACCCGGCGCTGCGGCTGTCAGGATCGGCGGGATCGACGATCATGCCTTTCTCGCGGCGCAACCGCATCACGGTCGACCGGACAATTTCCAAGCCATTGCGTCCGCGCGGTAGCGGCACGCCTTCCAGCGCCTGCGCCACTTGCGCGTACTTCACGCACGGAACCGCGTCTTTGTGCAGGTGCAGGTACACGCGGGTCACGACCCAACGTCCGGGGAGGCGCTTCCACGCACTGTCGCGGTAGCCAAACGCGCATTCGCCAAGCGACCAGTCGCGCACACTGCCGTCCTGGGTGTCCAGCACCTCAACCCGCGCGATGACCTCGGCGACGTCTTGACCGTAGGCGCCGATGTTCTGAATCGGTGCCGAACCGGCGAGGCCCGGAATTCCCGCGAGGCATTCGAGTCCGCCGAGTCCGCGGTCGACGCTCCACGAGACCAGTTCGTCCCACGGCACGCCGGCGTCGGCGACGGCGACGACCGCGTCGTCGTCCTCCACAACCACTTCGATCGTTCGTCCCGTTGGTTGCAGCACCACGCCGGGCAGGCCCGTGTCCGCCACGATGACGTTGCTCCCGCCGCCGAGAATCCACCAGGGGCACCGCGTCTCCGTCGCCCAGGCGAGCCCCGCCCGCAGTTCCGCCACGGTCCGCCAGCGCAGCAGCCAACGCGCCGAACCGCCGACGCCGAGCGACGTGAGCGTCGCGAGCGGCACGTTCTCCAACAAGCCTTCAGGCGCCACGACTCGTCCTCATTTCCGCCAGCAGTTCCGCGCCGTACGTTTCCGCCTTGTGCGCGCCAATCCCCGGCACCTGAAGCAGTTCGCCCATCGTTTGCGGCAACCGCGTCGCCAGTTCCAGTAGCGTCGCGTCGCGCAACACCACGAACGCCGGCACACCTTGCGCCCGCGCGCGTCCCAGCCGCCACGTTTTCAAGCGGTCGATGACATCCGGATCGCCGTCGCTCTGCGTCGCTGGCGCCGCCTTGGTCCGCCGCACAGGCTTGGCTTTGCCGCGCGAAAGCGCTGCCGAATCCTTATGCTCCGCTTCAATTTGCAACCCCGCCAGCCAGTCGTCGCCGTCGTTCAGCGCGCCCGGCGTCAATTTCACCGTTGCGTAGCGGATCGTCTGTCCGGTCTGGTTCTCAAAAGCGTCTTCGCTCAACTCCACGAGCCCAGCGCGATCCAGCGCGCCCAGCAGCCGATCAAAAGTCTTGCGGTCCATCACCTCGGCGAATTCTTCGCGGTGAAGCTTGGCCGTACCCATCGCGCGCCGCGGAACCGCTGCGAGAATGCGCGCCAGCAGACGCCGCTCGATGCCGTCGGGCGCGTGCGTCCGCCGCACAATCGAGTGTTCCGGCGCGCAGTGGTCGCAACGCCCGCAGGCCGTACGCGCGTCGCCCAAATCGCCAAAATAGCGGACGAGCGCCTGCATCCGGCAGCCTGTCGCGCGGGCGAACGTGAAGACCTCGCCGATCTGCGCCTCGCGGTGCAGCCGTTGCTTCGTGTAGGCCACCGACCAGTTTGTTGTTTCCGGTCGCGGCCGCACGACGTCCTCCAGATCCAGTGAGACAGCGAGCTGGCCCCAAAGCTTCTCCAGCGCAGCCTCAGCCACTTGCAACTCCAGCCCGCTCTTGTGCAGCAGCGTGTCGCGCGCAATGCCTGTCGCGGGCACCTGTCCGTGCAGCCGTTCCAGCACGCTCAGCGCCGGATACGCGCGGTCAAAAAAGTGCGTGTGCAGGTGACGATCCGCGCTGCTCCAGAGGGTAATCGCGTAGGACGGCTTGCCATCGCGCCCCGCACGACCGATCTCCTGATAGTAGCTCTCGATGGACCCCGGCAGGCCCAAGTGCAGCACCGTGCGGATGTCCGCTTTGTCGACGCCCATGCCAAACGCGACCGTCGCCACGACGACATCCAGCTTGCCTTCCTGAAACTTGTCTTGCACTTGCGTTCGGCGATCCGCGCTCATGCCGGCGTGATAGCCGTCGGCGCGTACGGACTTGCCCAGCACCGCGACGAGTTCGTCCACTTTGACGCGGCTTGGCACGTACGCGATTGCCGGCAAACGCTCCGGATCACGCAGAATATCAGCCACTTTCTCCATCCGCGCGCCTGGCGGCATGTCGACCATTTCCACGGCCAGATTGTCACGGCGAAACCCGCGGATGAAGCGGTTCGCGTCCGGGATGCCCAGCTGCGCGACGATGTCGTTCTGCACACGGACCGTAGCCGTCGCGGTCAGTGCAATCGTCGGCGTGCCGCCCGCCCGCAATTCGGGCAGTCGTTCACCGAGCAACCGATAGTCAGGACGGAAGTCGTGGCCCCACATCGAGATGCAGTGCGCTTCGTCGACGGCGATCAGGTTCGGCGGACGTTGCATCAGCCGCGGCACGAAACCGGGCACGCGCAAGCGCTCCGGCGCCAGAATCAGGAACTCCAGCTCACCGTCCAGCCAGCGCTTCAGGGCGTTTTGCGAATCCGACCGCGCGCGTCCGGAGTGAATCCGATCCGCCGCGATGCCGTTCGCGATGAGCTTCTGACATTGGTCTTCCATCAACGCGATGAGCGGGCTGATCACCAACACGCCGCCACGCCGTGGGTCCTCCTGCTGGCGCGCCAAGCCTGGCAACTGGTAACACAGCGACTTGCCGCCGCCCGTTGGCATGACCAGAAGCGAATCTTCGCCGCGCGTGACCGCCTCACACACCTCGCGCTGGTGAGGGCGGAAGCGTTCCAAGTGGAAGCGGTCGTGGAGGAGGGCGTCGAGGTCAGGAAGCGTCATGGCGTCGCCAGTGGAGCGCATCTGCGGGCGGACTGCAAGCATCGTTCGTGCCTCCAGCTGGTGCGGACCAGCCAGAGCGTGTTCGTTCATTCGCGGTTTTTGCCGCGCATGCTAGAGTCCGGGGTCATGGACACTGTGCAAAAAGTCGACGTGTTGGTCATCGGTTCAGGCATCGCGGGGCTCAGCTTTGCGCTTCATGTTGCCGAATTCGCTTCTGTTATCCTCGTCACAAAGCGTGCTCTGCGTGACGCGAACACGGCTTGGGCGCAGGGTGGAATCGCCGCGGTTCTTGATCCGAAGTCCGATAGCTTTGCCACGCACGTCACCGACACGTTGACGGCCGGTGCGGGACTGTGTCGTCGCGATGTGGTCGAGATGATTGTGGAACACGGACCATCGGCGATTTCGCGGCTGATTGAGCTCGGCGTCGACTTTGATCGCGGTCCGGAAGGTGAGCTCCTGCTGGCGCGCGAAGGCGGACACAGCGTGCGCCGCGTTGTGCATCACGCCGATTCCACGGGTGAAGCGATTGAGTTGGCGCTTCTGGACCGACTGCACCGGCACCCGAACATCCGCGTCCTCGATCACCACCTCGCGGTCGACTTGATCACGCGCGGGCGAATCGCCAAAGGTCGGCGTCAGTGCCATCCGGGCGGCAAAGGCGACCGCGTGCTGGGCGCGTACGTGTTGGACGTCAAGGCAGGGCGCGTGGAACCGCTTGCGGCGCACGTCGTGTGTCTGGCGACGGGCGGATCGGGCAAAGTGTATCGCTACACGACCAATCCAGACGTCGCGACGGGCGATGGCGTCGCGATGGCGTGGCGGGCAGGCGCGCGCGTGGCGAACATGGAATTCTTCCAGTTCCATCCGACGTGTCTGTTCCACCCGCAGGTGAAGAACTTCCTGATTTCAGAAGCCTTGCGCGGTGAAGGCGGCCTGTTGCGCAACGCGTCGGGCGAGGCGTTCATGCCGCGCTACCACCCGCTGAAAGATCTGGCGCCGCGCGACATCGTGGCGCGGGCGATCGACACGGAACTGAAGCAGTCCGGCGCGGACAGCGTGTTCCTCGACATGACGCACTTGCCCGGTGTGTTTCTGGAAGAGCGGTTCCCGACGATTTTTGCGACGTGCATGAGCCTGGGCATCGACATTCGCACCCAGCCGATTCCGGTCGTGCCCGCGGCGCACTACCAGTGCGGTGGCGTGCAGGTGGATCAGGACGGTCAGACGAACATCGATCGGCTTTTGGCGATTGGTGAAGTGTCCTGCACGGGGCTGCACGGCGCGAACCGGCTGGCGTCCAACTCGCTTCTGGAAGGCGTCGTGTACGCAGAAACGGCGGCGCTGCACACGCGCAAGTTGCTGCAGGGACCTTTGGACGCGACCGAACTCGACGTGCCCGATTGGGAGACGGGGAGCGCGGGCGACGCCGACGAAATCGTCGTGGTGAAGCAAAGTTGGGATGAAATTCGCCGACTCATGTGGAACTACGTCGGCATCGTGCGGACCAACCGTCGGCTTCTGCGGGCGCAGCGGCGCTTGCGGCTGATTGAGCAGGAAGTGCGCGAGGATTACTGGCGTTTCCATCTGACGCAGGATTTGGTCGAACTGCGCAACATCACTGCCGTGGCGCTTTTGATCGTGGAGAGCGCGCTGGCGCGTCAGGAATCGCGCGGCTTGCACTGGAGCGCCGATTACCCGGAAACGGACGACGAGCACTGGCTGCACGACACGATCCGCCAGCGTTCGCCGTCGGAGTAGCCAGCCAGAACGCTACATCCCGCGATGCGGCAGCTGGACGAGCGCGTGAAGCGCAGCGACGGCCGCTGGATCTTTGCTCGTCAGATCCACGCCCGATTGGTCCGGCGCGGCAGCCGCGGTGACGCCTTTGATCGCGAACGGGCACAGCCACTCGTCGCTGTAGCCGCGTGCGTGGGCAAACGCCAGCGTGCATTGCATGTTACGCAGGACCGTGGGCAGTCGTGCGGCGCCCGTTCGCAGACGGATGCCATTGGGCAGGACCGTAATCGTGTCGCTCAGCAGGGTTGGGCAGCTCGCGCGCTCGGCCTCACTGATGTCGGCGCAAGCAACATCCTCGAACTTGGCCAACTTCGCTGCCGCCGCTTCGTGTTCCTTGGCGTGGCGCGCGTGCGCGTCCGCGTCGGCGAGGTGGTAGGCCGTCGGATTCAGCGTGATGAGCACGCCTGACGCACCCTCTGTCCCCGCTGGACCACTTGGCCCGACGACGTGGTCACGCTCCGCTTGCGGGTCGTATTTCCCCTGTTCCTTCTGTGCCTCCGCGCGTTCCTTGGCGGCCTCCGCGGTGTGGCCAGCCTCGGTCGTTTCGCCCATCTGCACCGCTGACGGTCCGCACGCGCTCAGCGTCACCAACATGAAACCCAAAATCCGCGAAATCTGTGCCATTTGTCACCTCCATGGAAGGACAGGTAAGCACGCCGCGCGTCCGCCGCCCATGAATTCGTCAAGTCAGGAGTTGCGCTGGATCAAGGCGGGTCAGTAGCTCGGCTCGCGCAGCCAGGTCGCCTGCCAGTGGTGCGGCAGGAGTTGCGCGCGGAAATGCTTGGCGCGCTCCGGCGTCTCGTAGATCGCCAGATAGCGCAGGAAATGCCCCACGACCATGCGCACGTAGTTGCGCGACTCGTGCGGCCCGATGTCGTCGATCAGCTCGTCCAGCGCCAAGTGGCGGTCGTTGCCTTGGCGCAACATCAGCTCCATCAGCATCGGACCGCCGTTGTAGCTCGCAATCGCAAAGGGCAACTGCTGACCGAACTTCTTGTAGAGCGCGCCCAGATACTGCGCGCCCCAGCGGATGTTGTACTTCGGCAGCATCAGCATCCACAGCTGATAGTCGTCGTGGCCTTCGGTCGCCAAGCGCGCGGCGGTGCGATCCAGCAACTCCAGCAGACCGTACGCCGGCGCCCCTGAAATCAGCCCCGGCTTGTAGCGCGACTCTTGCAGCATGTGCGCGTAGACCATCCACTCCGGCGCGCCCGATCGCTTGGCCGCTGCCACCACGTGCGTCGCGTACGCGCGGGGATAGATCGCCCGCCAGTGGTCCACGGTTTCCTTGGTTGGCAAGGACTTCAGCACGTCCTGCCAGTCCGTCATTGCGTCCTGACGCCGCTCCGCGTATTCCTCCAACGGGTCGGCGAGATCGGTTTCCAACTCAGCGAGCTTCGCCTTGCCCAAGGTGCGCGCCAGTTTGGGATGCAGCGCGTTCAGCACCCACCGCGCCGTGTCGGGCTCGCCCAGGTTCGCGGCCATGCGCAGGCGCTTCAAGTCGGGCGTCATGTGCAGGTGCGCGAACGGATCGCGCGCGCGCGAGCCGACCTTGGACAGATCCGCGTGCTTGGGCACGTGCTTGCCTTCACCCCAATCGTGCAGCAGGTCCTCGGCCAGCGCGCTGTACCAGGTCAGCGGGTGGCGATCCAGCACGGAGACGAGCATGTCGACCGCTTCCGGTCGCTTGCCCAGCTTGTCCAGACACTTGCCCATCCAGTAGCGCGCCTTGCCGCCGACCAGCGGATTCTTGTCGTTCAACAGCGGTGACAACGTCTGGATCGCCAGATCACACGCACCGCCGCGCAGCTGCCAATAGCCGACGAACCAGAGGTACTTGCCAAAGTCGATGCCCTTGCGATCGACGTCCAGCGCCGATTGCAGGTACGCCGCCGCTTCCAACGAACGCCCCGCCACGTGCATCGCGCGCGCGCGGTCATACGCGACGTCCACCCGCTTCTCATTGGTCACGTTGGGGTAGCGGGCAAACCACTTGTCGAATTCCGCCAGACCGTCGTCCACGCGTCCGAGTTTCGTTAGCACAAGCGCGTAGGAAGTCAGCGCCTGCTGCGCCAGAGGCGCGCCGTCGACAACCGCTGCTTCCAGGTACTTCGCCGCGCCAGGATAGTCGTCTCGCAGGCGTTCCGTGCCTATTTTGCCCAAGTAGTAGCCTACTTCGCTCTTGCGCATGCCCTTTTGCCACAGACGTAGCCCGACTTCGCGGCAGCGCTCGTAGGCGCGCCGGGCAAAAAGTCGCTCCATGCGCTCAAACTGTTCGGCATCGGAAAGCGCGTCCTCGGGAACGAACTTCAATGCCTCATCCACGTACGCGCTCTCAGGATGCTTGAGGATCAGCTTGCGCCACAGCCCCACTGCCTCATCTGGACGCTCGACCGCCGTGTTCCGCGCCGCACGTGCGAGCAGTTCGTCCTTGGGCAGAATCAGGTTCCCCTGTTCGTCGTAAAGCGCAAGCGCGACTTCTGCAGCCCTTGCGCCCGGATACGCCTGTTCTGTCAGACGGCTGTAGAGCAGTTGCGTCGCCGCGTAGCGATACCCCACGTACCCCTTCATCAGCTTGTGCAGCGCGTCCAGCGTCTCTGGCAGCTTGCCCCGCGCATGCAGCAGCTCCATTTCGGCCCAAACGTACGTGTGTTCGAGCACGTCGCGGATCGGCCTCGCCTTCTTCAGCGCTTCCCCCGCCGCTGCCACACGCCCCAGCCGAGTCAGCGCGCGCGCTTGGACAAACGCCGCAACCGTGGCGACGTCGTCGTCTTTGGTCGTCTTCTGGATCTCCGCCAAATCTGCTGGAAGTCCATCGAGATCGCCGACGCGCCAGCGCTGCACGGCGGCACGCAACTTGTGCCAACTGTCCGCGTACGCTGGTATCGCCGTGAGGCAACCCAACGTCACTAGCCAAATCGCGAACTTGTGAGGCAAACCGGGCACGGGCGCTCCTTCTCCCTCTGGAAGCTAGCACGGCTGCGGCCCGGGTGAACTTTCCCGACCAAACGGGCGGTGTCGGCCCTTCGTGATCATGGAACACAGCGGGCGCCATGGCCGGTTGGCAACCCCTTGAAGTTGCGGAGAAGATTGTAAGTGGTTGAATTTTATTCAGTTGTTTGATGTTATCGTCAACCCGATGACACAATCGTGAAGATTGCCCGCACGTTCCGCGAAAAAATTTGACGCCAAAGACTTGCGCCCGATCGCGACTAGGTACATAGAAGTCTTCAGGTGCGCTGAACAGTGAACGGGACGGGCCTGGGAGTCGTGCAGCGCGCGCAACAGGGGAGAGATACCATGTCGACTGAGAAGACCAAGAAGAACTTTGTGCTGCTGGAAAACGGCGCCGACACCAACATCGTGTTCTCAAACGCCCAGCCGCGCGGCGCGGCGCTGAAGGCGGCGAACCGCGGCTACAAAGACATCAAGCTGCGTGAGCGCGGCACCAAGCGCGTGCACGTGTTCACGGGTTCGCGCGTGGAAGTGAAGGCTCCGACCAAGCGCCCGAAGTGGCTGCCGGAGAAAGTGTGGAAGGCCGTCGTCAAGAAAGTTGGCGTTGAGCACCTGTAGGTCTGCCAGTCACGCCCGCGCCGCGGTAACGTGAACCACGCGTTGGTGGGGGGCCGCTGATTCCCGAGGGAGCAGCGGCCCCTCCTGCGTTTTGCCGCCCACACTTTTGCGTGTCCCTTTGGGCTGTTTCAGCGTATCGTACCGCCGGGCGTTGACACGTGAGCGCCTTTCCATGACAGTCCGCCGGCGCTCTTTCGCGCTTAGATCGAAATGCAAGCCAAACACATCCGAAATTTCAGTATTATCGCGCACATCGACCACGGCAAGTCGACCATTGCCGACCGCATTTTGGAGATGACCGGTGCGGTCGAGGCCCGCCAGATGCAGGCGCAGTACCTCGACTCGATGGACATCGAGCGGGAGCGCGGCATCACGATCAAGTCACAGGCGGTGCGGCTGTTCTACACGGCGCGCGATGGGCAGGTGTACACGCTGCACCTGATCGACACGCCGGGGCACGTGGACTTTGGCTACGAAGTGTCGCGGTCGTTGGCGGCGTGTGAAGGCGCGATCCTCGTGGTCGACGCGGCGCAAGGCGTGGAAGCGCAGACGCTGGCAAACGTCTACTTGGCGCTGGATGCCAACCTGACGCTGGTGCCGGTCATCAACAAGATCGACCTGCCGGCGGCGCGACCGGAAGAAGTGTGCGAAGAGATTGAGGAAGGTATCGGCATTGACACGCGCGAAGTCGTGCTCTGCTCGGCAAAGAACGGCATCGGCATTCAGGACATTCTGGAAGCGGTCGTGAAGACGATTCCGCCGCCGGAAGGCGACCCGGATGCACCGCTGAAGGCGATGGTTTTTGACTCGCAGTATGACGCCTACCGCGGCGTGCTCGTGCAAGTCCGCGTCATCGATGGGAAAATCAAGAAGGGTGACCGCGTCTACTTCATGGAGTCGCAGTGCGAGCAGGACGTCCTGGAGATCCGCGTGCGGACGCCCAAGGAAGTCATCGTTGACGAGCTGAACTTTGGCGAGACCGGCGTGCTGATCTGTGGCATCAAGCTGGTGCGCGACGTGCAGGTCGGTGAAACGATCACGCACGCCAAGCGCAGAGCGACGGAGAAGCTCAAAGGTTTCAAGAAAGTCCAGCAGATGGTCTACTCGGGAATCTTCCCGGTGGAATCCAATGAATACGAGAAGCTGCGCGACGCGATTGAGAAGCTGGGGTTGAATGACTCGGCGTTCTCGTGGGAGCCGGAGACGTCCAGCGCGCTCGGCTTTGGTTTCCGCTGCGGCTTCTTGGGGCTGCTGCACATGGAAGTGTTCCAGCAGCGTCTGGAGCGCGAGTACGACT
>CAITYF010000028.1 GCA_903896545.1 uncultured Myxococcales bacterium
CCTGCACGATCGACCAATGCGACGGCGCTGGCGTCTGCAAACACGCCGCGACGGACGCCCTTTGCGCGGCGACCCCCGACACGTGCAGCGTGCCGCTCTGCAAGCCCAGCGATCCAGGTGCTGACGCGGCGACGGGCTGCTTGCCGGTCGATGATTGCCCCGTGGGTCACCACTGCGACGCGGCGGCCAAGGCGTGCTTGACGGACGCGCCGATCGCCATCGTGACGGCAGGCGGCGATCACCCCAATCCGACGAACCCGGCGATTTTGCGTCACGTGCTGGACGACAAGACGGGAACGACGCGGACGTGGGTCGTTTTCCAGACCGACAGCTGCGCAACGGCGGCGAACAGCGCGTGGAGCATCACGAAGCCCGCGGGGTTGCGCGCGGCGATTGTCGACTCGATCGTGGGTACCCCGGCGAGCAAGGCGACGACGACGCTGGCGCCCGTGCCGGTCGTGACGCTGCCGACGGCGACAGGCTGGGCGGACGGCGCGGCGGTGTGTCAGGGCTACCCGGTGGTGGCGCACGACCCGCTGGTGACGAACCTGGGGTGGCTGAGCTGGCTGGAGTCCGCGCCCGGGCAGAACCCGGCGTGCCTGACGGCGAACGGTCAGGGTGGACTGCTGCGGCTGGGTCGGCTCGATGGCGCGGGGCTACCCGCGGGCGGCGTGTGGAGCGCGGTGGCGGGGGATGCGGCGAATTTGGCGAGTAGCGTGATGTGCACGGCGAATGACGCGTTCTTGCCGAGTTTCCTGACGGCGGGGTTTGGCGTCCTGCCGGTGAGCGGGACGGATGTGGGGGTGAAGGGTGTGGTGAGCGTGCGGCCGAATGCGGCGTTGAATGCTCAGACGCAGGCGGAAATGATCCGTGTCGGCGCCGCGTTGGACAATCAACCTTCCAGTCTGGCGTTCAAGACTGGCCCGTTCCCGACCATCCACCCCGTTCTTGTCGACACGCGTGCAGTGTTGCCCTCGTTGGAGCGTTTCTGGGTTCTGGCCATGAATCAAAAGGTTGCGGCTGGGACGACGACTTGGAGTGTTTGGGCGACCCCGTTGGACGGCACGGGACTGGACGATTCCCCAGTCGAATGGAGCAAAGGCACGACCCCCGCCTCCGGCACCGGCACGGGCGACCTCCACGACATCACCGCGGTCTGCGGCATGGACGCGTCAGTCGACGCGGCGGGCAACGTCGGCGTCGCGCTTGTGGTACGGCGCAGCGGCAAGGACGCGGTCCTGCTGGTCACACGCGCACCCGGCACGGCGACGGGCGTGCTGTCGGTGGTGAAAGAGCAGGTCAGCGCGGATCCGGGGTGTGCGATCGGGCTGTCGGCGGTGCGGATTGCGGGCCGGGCGAGTGGGGATTTTGTGTTGGAGTGGTTGCAGTCGGCGGGTCCGACGGATGTTTCGCTGGGCGGCATTTGGCTGACGTCCAGCGCAAACAACACGCCGGTTCAGTTGGCGACGCTGACCGCTTGGGACACCGACGGTTCCGCTGCGCCGCTGGCGTGGCGCGGTCTCGGCGGACTCGCGGTCGGTCCTGGCGGCGTGGTCACGACGGTGGTCGAAGGCCGGTCCGGGACGAGTCGGACTTTGTTCATGCACAGCTTGAAGTTGTGAGGTCCTGCCATGGTCGCCTAGCCCGAATGGTGGAACTGGGAACTTGAACTCACGCCGCACCTCGACCGGCGCATGGCAGAGCGCGGCATCGACGAGCTCACATTGCGCGCGATGCTCCACACCGCGAAAGGCTGGCATCCGGTCGAGCTTCCCGGCCGCTACGCGATCGTCGCGATGCACAAGCGCTCGGATTGGCGTATCATCGTGGAGCCGGACCCGATCGATCGTGTTCTGGTCGTTGTGACCGCGTACCGTGTGGAGGTGCCATGAGCCAAGCCCATCTGGAAGTGACCTACCGGCACGGCGAAGCCTTCGCCGCCTACCTTCGCTTGCCCCGCCCGCGCGGTGCTGCCGTCGCGGCCACGCGGGAAGTGACGCCGTCGATCCTCGCCGACGTCGATGCCGCGGGTCGGTTGCTTGGCTTGGAACTGCTCGCGCCGCAAGGCACGACGGCGGCGGACGTTCAAGCCGTGCTGGCGCAGTTCCATGCCGCCGAGGTTGCAGACCGAGATTTGGCGCCGTTGCGGAAGGCGTCCTAACGTCGAGTCTGGAGCCCCATGTCCCGTCGCCCCGAAATCCTCCACAAGAAGCCCCCGGAGATCCTCGCGGACCTGCTGGATGGCCACCGCGAAGCCGCGCTCAACGGCCCGCTGCACGCGCGCAAGTACCTGGAGCGTTCGATCGACAAGCACCACTCCATGCCCAACGGCGTGAAGTTCTTCATCTACGACCTGCTGGCCGAAGCCGCGGCGCAGACCGACGCGACCGATACGCGCGACGAGGCCGTGCGCCAAGCGTTCACGTACCTGCCGTTTGCCGCCGAAGACCTGCCGCGCCAGCACAAGGAGTGGCTGCCGACGATCCGCTGCTATCTGGTCGCGATCGACGCCGCGCTGGACGAAGGCCAGTTTGAAGAAGCCTTGCGCTTGGCTGAAGAAGCAGAGGCCGCTGGCCTGGGCAAAGTGTATACGCAAAAAGCCGAGTCGATCCGCTGGATGATGTAGCGCCTCTGGGCTTTCCTGCGCCGATTTCTTCTGCTTCACCCTTGACGTTTGGGCCCTCGCGGGTGTCAACTACGCCCCCTGTCGGGCTTGGCCCGCGACCACACCGGGCCCATAGCTCAGCTGGTTAGAGCTGCCGGCTCATAACCGGCTGGTCCCAGGTTCAAGCCCTGGTGGGCCCACCGGTTCTGTTGTCAGCCCTGCTGGGGAGTTGGCCCAAGGTCGGAAAGCGCCGCGTTTGCGTTCGCCGCAAACGAAGCCCCGACGAGTCCGTGCGAAGGAAGGAGATAGCGATGAGCGTCACTACACCTGCTGAAATCATGGACGTTTTGCGCAAGATGCAAGCGCTCGACGACGAAATTCGCGACATCCGCGTGGGCCGCGACGCCCTCGTCGGCAACATGGAGCGCCTGAAAAAGGTGCTCAACCACCTGGACCGCGAGTTGGACGACAAGCGCGGCAAGTTGGCGGAAGCGGAGACCTGGTACCGCAACAAGACCAACGAGTTGGACGCGGAACGAGAGAAGCTCAACAAGGGCAAATCCAAGCTGTCTGGCGTGACGCGCTCCAAGGAGTACATCGCGGTCAACAAGGAATTGGACATTGCCCGCAAGAACATCGCGCAAAAAGAGGAAGAAGTCGCCAATCTCATGAAGGCGATTGAAGAATTCCGCGAGGCGATCGCCAAGGAAGAGGCCAAGGTCGGCGATTTGCGCGCGCAGGCCCAGCACACCGAGCAGGACAACGCGGAGCGGCTTGCGGTCATGGAAGCGCGCATTGCGGAAGTGGACGTGCGCCGCGCCAAGGTGACGGCGGTGATCGATCAGGCGATCGTGACGCGCTACGCGAGGATCGCGAAAGCGCGCGAAGGCATTGCGGTTGTTGCGGTGAAGGACGGCGGCTGTTCGGGTTGCAACATGCAGCTGCAGCCGCGCTTTGTGGAGAACATCCTGCGGGCGTCGAGCCTGTCGGCATGCCCGCACTGCTCGCGTTACTTGTACCCGGACACGCTGACCGACGCCGATGGCTCCGTCGCCGCGCTGTAGTCTTCCCAAAATCCGATGAAAATCGCTGCCATTTGTGGGCCTACAGCGTCAGGAAAGACGGCGCTGGCAGTCGCTTTGCGTCGCGACTTTGGCCTGCCGGTTGAGATGTTGAGCGTGGACGCGCTGCAGGTGTACCAGCGGCTGGACGCAGGAACCGCGAAGCCGACGGCCGAAGAACGCGTGCAGATTCCCACGCATTTGGTCGATATCGTGGCGCCGGAACAGGCGATGAACGCGGCGCTGTGGGTCGCGTACGCGGAACGCGCGATGGCGGACGTGCGGGCGCGAGGGAATTGGCCGCTTTTGGTGGGCGGAACCGGGCTGTACCTGCGCGCGCTGCTCCGCGGTTTGGCGGAAATTCCGGACGTGCCGGAGTCGGTGCGCGCGGCGCTGGCTGACGAACACGGGCAACGCGGTGCGGATGCGTTGTGGGCGGAGTTGAACGCGGTCGATCCGGCGTACGCGACTCGGACGCCGCCGCAGAATCGGCAACGGCTGCTGCGCGCGCTCGAAGTCTACCGCCACACCGGTCAGGCGTTTTCGGCCTTTCATGCGGCCCACCAAGCGCAGGCGGATCGGCATGCTTGCTTCCGCATCAGCCTGGAACCGCCGCGTGACGTGCTTTACGCGCGAATTCGGACGCGCGCCCTCGCCATGGCCGAGCCGCTGCTGGCGGAAGTCGCGGCGTTACGTGCGGAAGGTCTGGCGGCGACTGCGCCGGGTCTTCAGGCGATCGGCTACCGCGACGCGTGGCTGGCCGCCGAGGATCCGGCGCTGGCCACCGATCTCGGCGAGCGCCTCGTCGCGGCACATCAGACGTACGCCAAGAAACAGGCGACGTGGTTTCGCAACAATCCAATGGAAGTTCGACAAGTTGAGCTTGATGTTCCACGGTTGGCTGAAGTTTTGCGCGCGTGGTTCGCCCCTGCGTGAATCAACGGCCAAACTCAGGCGTTTCTCTTGCGAGTACAGCCCAAGGCGACTACGCTTCCGGGGTCGTCGGTTTCTGCGATGAGGCTTCCCATGTCCCTCTTGAAGTTCTGCAAGTTCCACTCCTTGCTGTTGGGCGTCGCCGTGTTGGCGTCGTTCCCCGCTTCTTTCGCGCTTGCGCAAACGCCGGAAACATCCGCTCCTGCCCAGGCCGATCCCAACATTCGTCCCGGCGAATCGGCCGATCGCGCCGCTGAGCGTCTGAATGAAGAGGGCAAAAAGCTGGTGGCAACGGGCAAGTATGAAGAAGCTTTGGACAAGTTCCGGGCCTCGCTCAAGCTCTTTCCGCTGTCCAACGCGATCTTCAACATCGGCTCGATGCTTTATACGCTGAAGCAGTACGAAGACGCGCATCCGTATCTGGAGCAAACGCTGAAGGCGCCTCTGGATCCACGGCAGCGCGAAATCGTGCTGAGTTACCTCGACAACGTCGTTCAGGCGCTGAAGCTGAGCCACGCGGCGATCGTCGTCGAGTCCAATCCGCCGGGCGGGACAGTCATCATCAACACGCGGGAGTTGCCGTTCGTGACGCCGACGCGCGTGATGGTGCCCTACGGTACCTCGGATGTGACGGTGCAGGTCGCGGGCTTCAAGCCGCAGACCGTGGTCGTGGCGTCGTCGCGCAGCAATCCGCCCAAGGACGTGCGTGTGCGTCTGGAGCGCGATGAACCCGATGCGCCGGCGTCCGTGCGTTGCCCGCAAGGTGCTGACGTGTTTGTGGACGGCACGATGCGCGGCTTTGAGCTGGTGCGTGATCGTCTGCTCCTGGGGCAGCACGTGATCCGCTGTGGCAAGACCATGGAGTCCAAGGCTTTTGAGCGGACCGTCACGGTGCGTTCAGGTGCCAACGCCTACGACTTCAGCAACGTCACCAAGTAGATCGCGCCGTGACGTTTCGCCCCGATCAGAATCCGCTTGGCGTGCTGCGTGTCCTGCAACCCGCCCACGCCCTGCCTCAGGCGGCGCTGCGTTTGGACCCGGCGCTGCCGGCGTATGCCGATGAAGTCGTGCTGGACGTCCAGACGTTGAATATCGACGCGGCGTCGTTTGTGCAAATGGAGGGCGTGCAGGCCGCTGGCGGTCCGACGGTGGCGCAGCAGATCACGGCCATTGTCCGCGAACGCGGCAAGATGCAGAACCCGGTGACGGGGTCGGGCGGCATGCTGCTGGCGTGCGTGGCGCAGAAAGGCCCGCAGTACACGGGGCCGTTGGCGGCTGCGGTCGGTGACCGTGTGGCGACGCTCGTGAGTCTGACGCTGACGCCACTGGTGCTGCACGAGATTGTGGAAGTGGTCCCCAGCGCGCACCAGGTGCACGTCCGGGCGACGGCGATCCTGCCGTCGAGCGCGCCCGCGGCGCTGGTGCCCGACGACTTGCCGCCGCCGCTGGTTTTGGCCGTCCTGGACGTCTGTGGTGCGCCGGCGCAAGTGGCTCGGCTGGCGGTGAACTTGCCGCAAGGCGGTCACGTGCTGTGCATCGGCGCGGGCAAGGCGGGCACGCTCGCGCTGGCTGCGGCCCGGGAAGCGCGGCCGGATCTGCACCTGTGGGCAATCGACCGGTTTGCCCAGCCGCTTGAAGAAGTGCACGCGGCGGGGCTCTGCGATGGCTACGCAGCGCTGGACGCAAGCGACGCGCTCGCCGTGCGTGAGCAGGTGCTGCGCTGGACGGATGGGCAGTTGTGCGACGCCGTCGTGCAGATGGCGAGCCTGCCCAACACGGAAATGGCGGCGATTCTTGCGTGCAAGTCGCGTGGCGTTTGCCTCTATTTCAGCATGGCGACGAGTTTTGCCCAGGTCGCGCTCGGCGCAGAAGGCGTTGGCGCAGACGTGGATCTGCTGATTGGCAACGGCTACCTGACGGGTCACGCGGAAATGGCGCTGCAGTTGGTGCGTCGGCAGGACAAGACCCGCGCGCTGTTGGCCAAGCGCTTGGGACTTTGATCGGTTTGCCTACCGCGCCGACAACTGCTGCACGATGAACCCCGCGACGTGACTCGGCAGCGTGCCCGCGCCAAAGCCCGCATCAAAGCCGAGCTCCAGCGCGACCTGATGGCTCAGCCGCGGACCACCGCAGATGAACAGCAGTTTGCCGCGCACGCCGTCGGCTTCAGCGAGATCCACCAGCGCGGCAAGATTTGACCGGTGGCAGTCTTTTTGCGTCACGATCTGGCTCACCAGCACCACGTCGGCTTGAAACTGCCGCGCCTCGCCCAGCAGCCGCTCGTTGCTCACCTGCGCGCCGAGGTTCTTCACGCTCAGGCAGTGGTACGCTTCCAGACCCTTGTCCCCGTGGTAACCCTTGACGTTCAGGATCGCGTCGATGCCCACCGTATGCGCGTCGTCGCCCGTGCACGCACCCAGCACCCGAATCTTGCGCGTGAACTTTTGCGCGGCCAGCGTCTCCGTCTGGTCTTTGCTCAGGTGCGCGATCTCCATCTTGGTCACGCGTAGCTGCGTCGTGTCCACCACGTGCGGTGATCGCGCGTAGACGACCAGGTGCGTAAACCCCTCGCCCAGATCGTGCGCGTGGTACACCTGCGGCGCCTCCAGGCCCATTTGTCGGCACAACTGCCGCGCGGCTTCCTTGGCCTCCTCGCCAAACGGCACGGGTAGCGAAAACGACAGCATGATTTGGCCGTCGTTCAGCGTGTCGCCGTACGCGCGGACGAGCGTTGGGTCCGGAGCGCTCATTGCGCGACCTCCAACTGACCTTCGGCGACAAGCGCGGCGGTGATGGCATCAGCCGTGGGATCCCAGTACTGCGGCGCTTTGGCAAAAACGCCTTCCAGACCGCGGCCGCCGGTGGGCGAGCGCGCGATCTCGGCGAAATGCCCGCGCGAGAGGCTGGTCATCAGACCTTCCGCGGCGATCTCCTCCAACAGCACCAGCGCCTCTTGCAGCACGTGTTGCGCGCGCGCCTCCAGCTTGCCGCCCGGCTCCACGCGCAATTCGGTTCCCAGACCCATCGCACCGGCAAAAACCAGCTGCGCGGATTCCAGCGCCAAGTAGCGATCGTGGATGTGCGGCGTGTGCATCGCCTCGGTCATCATGCCCAGCAGCTGGATGCCTTGACCGGTCAGTACGCCGACGAAGTTGAACAGCGCGTCCTGCACGTGGCCGCGCCAGATGTTGCCTGTCATGTGCTTGGTCGGCGGCATGTACTTGAGCGGCGCGCCGGGGAACAGGTGCCGAATCAGCGCGGCGTGGGCGATTTCCAGGAGCAGCGCGTCGGGCCGGAGCGGGTCAATCTCCATCGCGTGCCCCAGGCCCAACTGCGCGGTTTGCAGACCGGCTTGGCGGGCGAGCGCCTCGTTGATGAGCGTCGATGCGACCACCGTGTGCGCCGCGTCCACGGCGTCCGCAGTGGTCAGGTAGTTGTCCTCGCCGGTGTTGATAATCAAGCCCGCAAGTGCGGAAATCCGCCGACTTACGCGCTGGTCGCACAGCGTGCGCTGCATATTGATGTCGCGGAACAAGATGCCGTACAGCGCGTCGTTCAGCATCATGTCGAGGCGTTCAAGCGCGCCCATCGCCGCGATCTCCGGCATGCAGAGACCCGACGCGTAATTGCACAGGCGAATGTAGCGGCCCAGCTCCGTGCCGACCTCGTCCAGCGCCCGGCGCATCAAGGCGAAATTGGCTTGCGTCGCAAAAGTGCCGCCAAAGCCTTCAGTCGTTTCACCTTCGGGCACGTAGTCCAAAAGCGACTGGCCGGTCGAGCGGATCACGGCGATGACGTCCGCGCCCTGACGCGCGGCCACACGCGCCTGGATCACGTCCTCGTGAATATTGCCGCTTGCGACGATGACGTACTTCAGCGGCTGCACGCCTTGGCCAAGGTGGCCGATCAGCCGCGAACGTTCGTGACGGCGCGCCAGAATGCGGGCGACAGCGCCTTGCGCGAGTTGTTCACCGATCGCGCGGGTTTCCGGGCTCAGTTCGCGGTCGTGCGCGTGCGCGAGCAGATCCACGCGTCCTTGGGCTACAGCCTGCGCCAGTGTCTGCGCGTCCAACCCCGTCGCCGCCATCGCCGCACAGAACGGGCGCGCAACGCCAGCGGTCAACAGACCTGCCGCGTGCAGCGTGGCCACGATGTGATTGGCCAGCGGCTCGCCATCGGGCGTCGCGCCCACCACGCCGAAGAGGCGCAGCACGGTCCGTTCGATCGCCACGGTCGACTGGCCATTCAGGCGGTCCTGCACTTCCGTCGCGATGTGCTGCGCCAGTGTCCGCGCACGCGCCACGCTTTGCTCGTCCAACTGCAACGGCGGGCAACCAAAGCCCGGCGGCGTCGGCGCAAACGTGGCGACGAGCTGCGACATCTGCCTTACCACTCGTCCGACGGCACCACGCACGGCTTGCCGCCGCACTGGTCGATGATCTCGCCGGTGTCAAAGAAGTGGCCCATCTGCGCCATGTGCGCCTTGCTGCGGCGCGGGCATTCGTGCGGGTCCTTGCCGGTCTTGTCGGGTAGGTTGCCCGGCTTGGCCCAGTTATTGCCGCAGTTCCACGCCACAACGCCCGAACCGACGTACGGGTACGTCTGCGGCGTCATCTGGAACAGGTCCTTGCCCCAATTGGCCATCAACTTCAGATCGACCGCGCTGCGTGCGGCGATTTCCATCGTGATCGGCGCGACCTGGTGATCGCCCACAGCGATGTCAGCCAGCACCGCGTGCGCCGGCGTGTTCGCGTGCGGCTTGGCGGAGAGGTGCGCGTAGTGCGTCACGGAGTCGACGGAGTCCCAGAGCAGTTGGATCATCGAGAGCAACAGGATCTGGTCCGTCGTGTTGGGGTAATAGCCGCGGATGAGTCCGAAGAACATCTCAAAATCCGCCGAGCGCTGCAACAGCGTCGAGTAGTTGTTGCCTACCACGCCGACCGCGCCGCGCACGACGTCCGTCGACAGCGCGACGACCGTACCGCCAAAGATGCCGCCCTGCGAGTTGCCGTAGTAGTACATGCGCGTCTTGTCGACCGACAGCTTGGCCGCCGCTGCCTTCACTTCTGGCAGGTCCATCAACTGTTCCCGCATCGAACGTTGCAGCAGCACGTACTCGATCATGCCCTGATGCAGCTTGTCCGGCAGCGTGCTGAAGTTGGTCATGCCCGCGAGCGCCATGAGGATTTCCGGCACTTCATACTGCGACATGCCGTACATATGCGCTGCGTACAGAATCAAGTGGCTTTGCGTCGCCAGCTTGCCCAGATAGCCGCTCTCGACCTCGCCCGCGTCGCCGTTCAAGCCGTGGCCGTATTCCAGCAGGCCGTGCGGCGTGCCATCCAGCGCCGAGCGCGGAATCCGCACCAGGAACTCTGGATCGCGCCAGCCGTTTTGCACCGGCATGCCGTCGGGGCCAAGATTCAGGAAGTGCAGTGCCAGGGCTTCGTCGTTGCGCATGTAGGACGGCACGTGGAAGGTGCCCTTGATCTCAAGGCCGATGTTTGCGTCATCTTCCGCCGTGATCACAGTCACTTCCTTTACGGACAACACAGCGCCCTTGTCGCCCACGACCTTTTGCGCGTCGTCGCGCATGTGCAGCAGCCGTCCGTGTTCGGTCGCCGAGGACGCGGTCACGAAGTCCCATGCGAGGATCAGTTCGTCTTTCTTGACGCCTTCGCCCGTCAGGATCGCAAAGATGTCGTCAAACTTCGCCTGACGATCCGCGATCGTCGTCCCCGCCGTGCCGCCCGACTTGAGCAGGTCAAACGCGGGCGCTGCCGTGAACGCTTTGCCCGTCGTGTCCTTCAGGCCGCGCACGCCGACGACGTACCGCGTCGCTTCGTTCAGGATCACCAGCGGCCGCACGATGAACGTCTGCTTGGTCGCGTCTTTCTCGGTGCCGTCCAGCTCGACAAAATACGGCACGTGGCGCGTCACTTTGCCGTCGACCACTTCGAGCAGCACGATCTTGGCGTCCGCCGCGACGGAACCCGCGGGTGTGTTTTCAGCCGGCAGGCCGGTCACGTCGATGTTGGGCCACTGCATCAGGAGCGCAGTGCCCGTGCCATACCCGTCCAGAAACGCGTACGGACCGGGGGCGACCAGCTGATCACCGGAATTCTTGGGCAAGGTTGAGGCGCCAAACTGCAGGTGGTAGCCCGTCTTGGTCGTCTTGTCTGCCGCGAGGTACTGGTTGGACGGCCACGGCAAGCCACAGTGCGCCGGGTGGATCGGATCGCAGTCGTGGTTCGGCCAAGGGAAGGGCGTGGTGGCATCCGGCGTCGCGTCAGCCGCTGCGTCATCGCCCATGGCGACGTCGTCTGTGCTGGTCGAAGTCGTGGAATTGCCGCACGCGGACGCCAAAAGTGCCGAAAACGCCAGAACGGAGAGCCAACGGAAGGTGTGCATGGTCGACCTGAGCGCCGGAAAGGACCGGCGAAGCGAGCGCAGGTTACCTGAGACGCCCCGCCTTGGCATGACGCACCGCGTCAAACGCACGACAAGCGCGTGACATTGCCGTATTCTGCGGCCATGGCGCTTTCCGTGCACGACCTGACGCTGCCGATCGACGATGCCTCGACGCTGCGGCGGGTGCTGGCAGCGGTCTCGCTGGTGCACGCGCGTGCGCTGCGGCAAGAAGCGGAACAGCACGATCCCGATCTGGCGCGGCAGCTTCAGGTGCTGGATGACGCGGACCTCCTGCGGCCGCTGCTGCTCCGGCCGCAAGTGAGTGTGTTGGCGCGCGTTTGGCTGGCGGTGCCTGGGCAACGCCTGGGGTTGCGTGATCGCCTGCGCGCGGCGCTGGCGGTCGAGGCGGCGCTCGTGGGGCGCCTTCCGCAGCCCGTGGAGGTGCCGCCGCTGGCAGTGGGGCTCCCTCGTCTGGGTCACCGGCTTACGTTGGACTCGCCTGCGCGGATCGACGCGGCCGGTATCCACACCGAGACGTTCACCCCGTTTGCCGCGTTAGCCGAAGCGCCGGGACCGCATTACCTGCCGATCCACGCCGCGCTGCCCCAAGCGCGGTTCGCGCTGGCGGATGACAACCCACTGCCGATCTTCTACGACCACCCGAAGCGTCGCGGCAACGCGCTGAGTCTGGGTGATCAACCGTTGCAGGCGTGGTTGGATCAGTTGCAGTTCGCGGTTGATCTGATCGCGCAGCATCTGCCCGCGCTGCTGGACGAAATGCGCTTGTTTCTGGGCCACGTGATCCCCGTGGGCTTTCTCCCGGAGGATCACCAGTCGGCGAGCTATCCGCACGCGCTGGGCACGATCTACCTGACGCTGCACCCGCGGCCGATGATGATGCTGGAGGCGCTCATTCACGAGTTTCAGCACAATAAACTCCACGCGTTGATGCAGCTGGGACCGCTTTTGGCGGGCGACGAAGACCTGCGCGTGGCCTCGCCCGTGCGCCCCGATCCGCGGCCGTTGCGTGGGGTGCTGTTGGCGGTGCACGCGTTTCTGCCTGTGGCCGAGTTGTACCGGCGGCTGGTGACGGTGGACGATCCGATCACGCGCGCGCACTGGTTTATGGAGCGATACGCGGCCATTCGTCAGACGAATCGTCGCGCGTGGCTGACCGTGCAGGAGCACGCCAAGTGGACGCCGTTGTCGCAAGGCATGGGCGACGAACTGTTGCGGTTGGACCGCGCGCTTTCGGAGCCGTGAACGATGCAGGTGCTCTACGCTGATAACCATTTGCTGGTCGTGTACAAGCCGGGCGGGATTCCGGTGCAGGCGGATGCGTCCGGTGATGAAGACCTACTGACCCAAGGCAAGGCGTGGATCAAACGCGAGAAGCAGAAGCCGGGCGATGTGTTTCTGGGGCTGGTTCACCGGCTGGATCGGCCGGCGCGCGGCGTGGTGGTGCTGGGGCGGACGTCCAAGGCGGCGGCGCGGCTCTCGGCGCAGTTTCGCGACCACACGATTGAGAAAATCTATCGCGTGGCGGTGCACGGTAAGCCACGGTTATCGAGCGGGACGCTGCACGACTGGCTGGACTCGGACGAGCGCGGTAGCCGCATCGTGGCGCCGGGGCGAGGAAAAGAGAGCATTCTGGACTACCGCGTTGTGCAAACGGACGGCGCGCGGTCGCTCCTGGAAATCAACCTGCAGACGGGGCGCAAGCACCAGATTCGCTGCCAGTTGGCGGCGCTGGGACATCCGGTGCTGGGGGATTTGCGGTATGGCGCGCCGTCGCCGCTGCCGGACAAGTGCATCGCGCTTCTGGCGTGGCGGTTGACGCTGACGCACCCGACGACACAAGAGCGGCTGACGTTTTTGGCGCCGGACGTCGCTGGCTGGCCTTTCGATCCACGTGGGTGACTACGCGAGGATGCCGCGCAGCAGCGTTTCCAGACGCTCGACTTGCACCGGCGCCATCCAGGCATCCAGTCCTGGCAGCACGCGCGGCTCCGCGGTAAGCAGGTGGGTCAGCGCCGCTGCAGAATCCTTCACATCCGTGCCGTCGTCGACGACCCCCGCGCCCAGATCACGCACCAGTTGCGCCGCATCGCACGTCTGTGGCCCGCAGAGCAGAATCGGACATCCGGCCGACAGAATCTCAAATAACTTACCGGGATAGCTGTAATCCGTGCGCGCCGACACCGACACGATTCCCGCCACCGCGCCTCGGTACAAGTCCATCGCCTCGCGACTGGGCAACTGTCCGCGGTCGTCCAGCCACGCCTCTACGCCGTAGCGTTGCGCCGCCGCACGCAGATCGGCGCTGTGGGGGCCGGCGTACGTCAGCCGAAGCTGGTCCGGCGTGAACGTGTCCCGCAGGTGCGCGATCGCGGCGAGGACGCTGTCCAAACTGCGCTCATACGCCAATGACCCAGCGTAGACGAGGCGCAGCGGCCGAACCCGCTCGACCAGCGTTGCCGGCGGCATCGCGTCCAAGCCGTTGGGCAGAAACTCGACGGTATTCTTGGTGCGTGCTTGCAGCCAGCGGGTCATCTTCGGCGTCACCGCGAGCACAAGCGCGGCCTGACGGAGGATGCGATCCTCCAACGCCCGGTGCAGGGCGATCTCTGCTCGCGGGTGCTTGCGCGGCGATCCGTAGCTGCCGTCTTCCGTCAGGACTTCTGTCCACGGGTCGCGATAGTCCAGTACCAACTTGGCGCCACACAGGCTTGCGGCCAAGACGCCAATCGCGGCGGCAGTGGGTGGGGGCAAGGTCGCCAGCACCACGTCAAAACGCCGACCGCGCAGCCGCGCCAGCGCCAGCGGTAGCCAGCCGGCGTAGTCGTCCGGAAATTCGAACTGCTGCAAGAGCTGGCCTGCAGCGCTGCGCCACGACTTCTTCCCCAGCGCCGGGACCGCTGGCGGCGGACCCGGCGGAGTCGCTTGCACCGCCGACTTGCCCGGACGCAGCCACACGCGCGGCATGACGGCATGCGTCTTCAGAATCTCGATGCCGTCGATGGGCGCCGTCTCAGCATCCAGCGGCACCATGTACGGCGGATGAAGCGTCAGGACCGTGACTTTCCAACCGCGGGCCGCCAGACCGGTCGCCATGCGCGCGGGTCGCCGCCCGCCAATCAGCCGTGAAGGCGGATACGCCACTGTGATGAGCAAGATAGATGGCATGTGCGCTACTTTGGCGGCAAACGCGAAAAGACGAACGTGTTCACCGCGGCAAACGACGTGAACGTCTCGCTGCGCACCGACTGGAAGCCACGCGGTTCGACGAAGGCAACGACCTCGGCGGGCGTGGCGGCCTCAAACGGGTACCCGCCAACCCAGTCCACCAAGTCGTGCCACGCGTTCATCCCGCGTCGCGGGGAGTTCTGCACGACCTGCCGCAACTGACCGCGTGCCGCTGCGTACGCCAAGGTCGCCGCGATGTAGCCACCCAGGAGCGCACCGCGTCGCGCCGGTCCGCCCGCGGAGTAGGCGCGCTTGACGCGCTTGATGGCTGGCGTCAGGTACGCCTTCTTGTGGTACAGGCCGATGACGAACAGGCTGCCGGTTCCGGCGCAGCGATCCATCGCGAGCTCGACTGCCCGCCACATCGCACCGGTGTGATGCAGGACGCCCCAAGAGTAGACGACGTCAAAGACGCCAAGCCCGCTCAGGAATTCCGGATCCAGCACGGACCCTTGAAACACCTGCCAGTTGGCTGGTGCGCCGACGCGCGCGTGCATCTCACGCGTGCAGGCGACGCTGTCCGCGTCGTAATCAAACGAGACGATGGACTTTGCGCCAAGCCGGTGCGCCGCCAGCGAATGAATTCCGCTGCCAGAGCCAATGTCCAGGAACGATTTGCCGGCCAGATCGCCGCCTACCAGGTGCCGCAGTTCGTCTTCGGCGGCTTGCAGCTTGGTCTCATCGATCGACCGCAAGTAGGCGCGCCAATTGCGGCCAAAGCCAAAGCGAACGTCGTCTGTGGAAGAAGTGCCCGTCATGCTCTCTGTACTCCCTTCTGCATGCGCGAAACGAGACGATGTCAGCATTCCCCGCGGTGGCGCAAGAGTGCGCTGACGCGTCGGGTGGGTCAAGCTTGGTCGCAGCGGCCGCGCGATCCTGTTATCTTCCGCGAACCGGCGCGGCCGGCGGAGCGACCATGTGCGGCATCAGCGGTTTCCTCGACATCGCGCGCGTTCAGAATCACGCGCCGTGGCAGCCCGACGAGCTGCAATTGGCAGAGCGTCTGCGTGACGGCATGGTGCACCGCGGCCCCGATGGCGCCGGTCAGTGGCACGTGCCGGGCGTGATCCTCAGTCAGCGTCGGCTGGCCATCCTCGACCTGAGCCCCGATGCCGCGCAGCCCATGCCCGGCGTCAACGGCAACGCGCTGACGTTCAACGGTGAAATCTACAACTACATCGAACTGCGCGCGGAGCTCGTCCGGCTGGGCTGTACGTTCCGTTCCAGCGGCGATACGGAAGTGCTGCTGCAGGCGTTGCAGACGTGGGGCCCGGACGCGACGTTGCCCAAACTGCGCGGCATGTTCGCATTTGCATGGTGGAACGCCGCAGAGAAGTCGCTCTTTTTGGCGCGCGACCCCGTCGGCAAGAAGCCGCTCTACATTTGGCAGCAAGGCGCGAAGTTGGCGTTCGCGTCGTCTTTGTGGCCGCTGGCGGGTTGGCTGCGGGCGCAGAACCACGCGCTGACGATTGACCCGGTAGCGATTGAACACCACCTGGGTGGCGGTTACATCGCGGCGCCGCGGACGGTGTTTCTGGAAGTGCAGAAGCTGCGCGCTGGCGAGGCGTGGCTTGTCGACGCAAGCGGCGTGCATCGGCGTCCCATCGCGCCGGTGCCGTTTGCAAGTCCCGGTCACCGTCTGGACGCGCCGACTTTGGACACGCTGGAGAATCTGCTGCAGCGCGCCGTGGAGCGCCGTCTACGCAGCGACGTGCCGGTGGCGACTTTCCTTTCGGGCGGCATCGACTCCAGCCTCATTACGGCCATGGCGGCGCGGCTGCATCCCGGCATCACAGCGTACACCGTGCGGACGGGCGACGGCCAAGAGGACGAGCTGGAGATCGCCCGGCGCGTGGCCCGCCACACGGGCGTGAAGCACGAGGTGCTGGATATCGGTCATGCGGAGCTCGACCTGCTGCCGACGCTGGTGCGGCACTACGGCGAGCCGTTTGGCGATTCGAGCGCGCTGCCGTCGTGGCTGATCGCACAAAAGGCCGGCGTGCACCACCGCGTGGTTCTGACCGGCGACGGCGGCGATGAAGTCCAGGGCGGGTATCCGCGCACGCAGATGTTCGCGCTTCGTCACCTGCTGCACGACGTCGCGCACCTGCCGCACCTGCCGCTGCCCAGCGAGAACCCGGGTCTGCATGGCCGCGCGGCGTCGCTGTGGTTTCGCGGTTATCGCTTGATAACTTCGGGAGAGGCGGCCGTCTCCGCGCAAACCGACGGCTTGCACCAGCTGCACGACTGGTTCGCCCGCGACCTTCGCCCGCGTCTGGCGATCGACGGTTGGCAAGCGCAAGTGCAGGCGACCTACCGCGCGTTTGCGACACAGAATCAGCTCGACCGTTGTCTGGCGTTGGAATTCCGCCTGTATCTGCCAGAAGACCTCAACGTCAAGGTGGACGTGGCGACGATGGGCAGCGCGGTGGAAGCACGCGCGCCGCTCTTGGACCGCGATTTTACCGACGCCTGTTGGCAGGTCCGCGCCCGCGATCGCGTGCGGCCGTGGCAGACCAAGCGAATCTTGCGGGCGCTGCTGGCGCGGCGCTTGCCGCCCGAAGCGCAAATGCAGCGCAAGCAAGGTTTCTCCGTGCCGATGGCGCGCTGGATGGCCGATCGCGACCGCCAGGATGCGCTGGTCGCGCGACTCCGTGCGGGGCTGCCGGGGCTGCCGTGGTTTGACGGGCAGGCAGCGGCGGCGGGATTCCTGGTGCGGGCGAAGGCCGGTGAGGACGTCGGCACGCTGGGATTCCGGCTGCTGTGGCTGGCGGAGTGGGCGGAGCAAGCTGCGCGGTTGACGGGACCGGAGGCGCCGTAGCGGCGACGCATCACTTCCGGTGTGCGTCGTTCGCCGGCACCGCGGCCTCTGTCGGTCCACCCGCGGGGGTCATCGGCTGTTGCTGCGTCGCCAGTGCCGGACGTTCTTCTTGCACGGTCAAGTTGCGGAATCGCGCCCGCGCCTGCGACACATGCACGCCAAAAAGCGAGTACACATCGCGATCCACGCGCATCGCCAGCGCTTCCCGACCGGCCACTTCCACGCGCAGCACATGGTTGACCACGGACACGCGCAGATGCCGCCACTTGCCCAGCGGAATGTCCGCCCACGCTTGCATCAGCGGTTCCAGCATGCTGGCCGACGAAGCGCGGCGCAGGAGCACGGCGTCGCGCGAGACGTCGATGAGGAAATAGTACGGATATTCACCGTGGAAATTGTTGCCGAGGATCATGCCCGCCGTGCCACGTGAAAGGTTCAAGTCCAAGTCGAAACTAAAGTCGCCAACCGGCAATTCCGACTTGATGAGGTAGTTGTGGTTGCTATTACCCGTCGCTTGAATCTCGCCGCCGGTCACAAGCCACTGACCGCCTTCGTGCACCGCCCAGTCGTCGACGCTTTGACCATTGAACAGCTGGATTTCGCCTTCGGGTACCAACGCCCGCTCGGCGATATACGCGCGCCACTGGGTGTCCAGCGCCACCAGGTCCTGGCCAAAGACCGCCTTGAACGCCGTCAGGCCGTCCTCGCCCGCGTGAATATGCTGAAAATACTGGGTGAATTTACCGTTGTGCACGGGCGAATGGACAAGAAAATCGACCAGCCCCCAGGATTCGGCGTAGTAAATGTTCATCGATCCGCCGGAAAATCGCTCGGTCGGCGCGCGCACCAAAGTGGGCAGATCGATAAACGAATTGTGATGCAGCGCGTTGACCAAGTACGCCAATTTGCCCTTGTTCACGCCCGGTACGCGGATACCAGCGCCGACGACTTCATACGAGCCGACGAATTCGCAGACGCCTTCGTCAAACCAAATCGGCCAATTCTTGCGGGTGTAGCGTGAAAAGCTGTGGTCGCTGAACTGCTCGCCCATCATCACGTGGACCAGCTCGTGGAAGTAGAGCTGCATCGAGTTGTTGTAGCGGTACGTGACCGCCGTTCGCGTCGCGCCGTCGTAGTAGCCGCCGTTGTTGATGAGCCCCGGCGCGTTGTCGCGCGCGTACTCCTGATACCGCTCTTGCGTCTCAAAAACGATCAGCTGCGTCGGCTTGGCGGGCGCGCGCACGGCCAAAATGTCCGTCAGCGTGTTGTTGGCCTGCACCATGAAAGAGTCGAGCTTGACCAACAAATCCGCCGCGTACTCGTGGCGCGTGTCGGTCAAAAGCGTAATCGACTTGCCCGGATATTTGCGCAGAGCCTGATGGTCCCCCGGCTCGCCCCCGTCACCCGGAGCGCGCGCGGCTTGCCCTGCTGCGGGATACGCGGCCTCGCCGTCGATCTCCAGCTGGTGCCGATCGAGGGGGGCGAGATCGTCCTGCGGTGCTTCCGGGTCGTCCGGATCCACGCTCGCGATCGGCGTGGACAGCGTCGCGCGCGTTGGAACCGCACGCGGACCCTGAAGCGTCGCGGCACCGTGCAGCACCAGGACCAACACCGTGAGCGCAAAAACCGCCGCAATCATCACCGACCACAGCGCGCGCACCCACGCGTGGGTCTGCACAGCGGGCTCGGCATGCACCTGAAATTCTTCAGGCGGGGCGGATGTGTCTTGGGCCAACGGCACCGGTTCTCGAATTGCGCGCGGCGCTTTGCGCGTTTCTGCCAGTCTAGGGTTGGGTCTGGAGGCGGTCAATTCAACTGGCCGATCCGCGGTCGCGACGAGCGCGCAATCGCGACTTCAGGCCTGTGCGAGCGCCTTCTGCAGCAGCTGCAAATCGGCCCAAGCCTCTCTTTTCTTTGCCGGATCCGCCAGAAGTGCGGCAGGTGACCAGGTCGCCAAGGTCGGTCGATCGAGCACCCGCGCCCAGCGCCCGCGCAGATCGGCCAGAGGCTTGGAATCTTTCAGCAAGAACTGTGCAGCCGCTTCACCCATCAACAGCACCGCCTGCGGGCGGATCGCCTCCATTTGCGTGCGCAGGTACGGGCTGCACGCCGCGATCGCCGCCTGCGTCACAACGCCGTCCTCGGGCGGCCGACACAGCGCGATCGTCGTCAGCCAGACGTCCGTGCGCGCAAGCCCGATCGCCGCCAACATTTTGTCCAACAGCGCGCCCGACTCCCCCTGGAAGTGCAGCCCTGACGCGTCTTCCAGCGTGCCCGGCGCGTCGCCCACCAGGATGACTTTGGCCCGCGGGCTGCCCTGACCAAAGACGATCTGCTTGCGACAATTGGCGTGCGGGCAACGTTCGCAGCCGGTCACGCGTGTACGCAGGCGCTCCAGTGCAACGGCAGGTTCGAGCGCGGCGCTGGGCGGCAGCGGCCCCGTCGTGCGCGGCGGCGCGATCGGCTGGGTAGCCCGCGGCAATGGCGGCGTTGGCGGACGCGCTTGAACAGGCGGCGTCACCGGCGTTGTCTCGACCTCGATCGGCCGCGCCCACGCGCGATCCACGACGTCCGCGCCGGTCCAGCGGGCAAAACGCAGCGTGGCGGCAAGCGAACGCACCAACTGCGCGGGATCTTCCTCGTGCAGCTCGCTCATCGCCGTCTCCTTCGTCGTTTACCAGCGCACAAACGCGATCATCGGGTCGTGGTCGGACGGCCACATCTGCAGGTCGCCATACCCATGCAGGTCCACGTGCCATTCTGGCACGGTAAAGGTCGCGCCCGCCAGCCAGAAGTGATCGATCCGCAGCGCCATGTCATACGTCGGCTTTGGCGTGCGGTTGCTGTCCACCGTCGTCTGCGGTGCCAAATCCGCGGCGTTGTCAAAGTGAAAGCCCTTGCCGTCCACGCCGTTCTTCAGGATCGCGTAGGCTTCTGTGTTCGGCTCCGAGTTGAAATCGCCCACGAAGATGACCGGTTCCTTGGCTGCCATGGCTTCAAAACGCTGCAGTGCGAGCGGCGCCGAGAGCTTTTGACTCGGCGTGTTGTTGTCAAAGTGCGTGCTGGCGATGACGAAAGTGCGATCGGCGAGCTTGTCCTTCAGGCGCGCCCAGTAAATCAGCCGCGGAAACTGCCCGCTCTTGGTAAAACCGTTGGAAAACGCGATGTCCGGCGTCGGGCTCAGCCAGATCACGCCTTGATCCAGCACGTCAAAACGGCTTTTGCGGTAGAGAATCGCCGCGTCCGAGTACGTGACAAAACTGTCACCCAGCGCGGTCGCCGCATCCGTTGGCTTTTTCACGTAGAACAGGCTCTCGTACACACCCGCCGTCGTCGTGATGTCGCCCAGCATGTCCACTTCCGGGTCGGGCGTAAACGTCTCCTGCACGCCGATCAGATCCGGATCAAACCGCGCGATCGTGTCCTGGATCATGGGCAGGCGCGTTGCCCAATCCTGCGGCCAGTCGAGGTGATCGCCGTTGACGCAAAACGGGCACATGACGTTGTAGGTCATGACTTTGACCAGGTGCGGATCGACCTGCGCGACGTCTGCGCTTGCGTCGGTACCGACATTCGCGTCCGTGGTCACGTCGACCACCGCCGCGTCATCGGTCGTCGCCGTCGTTGTTTGCCCACAGCCCACCCACACCAAGGTCAGCGCGCTCAGAACCATCACCAGCTTGCGTTGCATCGTCATCTCACCCTCCCACCGCGCATGCTGACACGCATCGGGATGTCACGCTACCGTCGTCAGAACTTCACGCAGAAGTCATTGTGCCCGGCGTTTGCCTCGCCGCCGCCTGCGCCGTAGCATCGCCGTGTGAAGAACGCCTTGCCGATCCTGCTTCTCCTCCTCGCCGCGTGTCGCCCCACGCCTGCGCCGGCTCCGCCGGTGGTGCCGCCCGCGCCTATCGCGGCTTTGCCGCAGCCGGTGACGCCGACAATCGCGTTGCCATTGGACGACAGTCAGGTCGATCTGCTTGTGGCGGTCGACGAACCGATGGCCTACGTCGGGCGCTTTGGCCACGCGACGGGCGGGCACAGCCACAGCATGGGCACGGCGCAGAACGGCTATCTGCTGGGTGGTCTGGCCGTCACAGAGTCGCCGGCGCTGCGGATCCTGCCGCAGACGCGGTCGCGCGGCTTCTACTGGGGCACGGGCGAACTCGTGCACCTTCTGGAGCGCTCGGCGCAAGCCGTTGCCGACGAATACCCGAAATCGCTTTTGCGCCTGGGCAACCTCTCCAAAGAAGGCGGCGGCGACATCGCGCCCAGCCACAGCCACAATTCAGGACGTGACGCGGACGTGCTTTTCTTCGCCTTTGACCGCAACGGCAGCGAGGCGATCCCGGCGAACTTCGTGCATTTTGACGACAACGGCCTGTCTGATTCGCCCGATCCGGGTCGCTGGGAATTCGACACGGCGCGCAACTGGGCGCTTGTGCGCCGCTGGCTGAGCGATCCGGACGTCGTGGTGCAGTGGATCTTCGTCAGCGTGCCGCTGCGCAATCGGCTGCTGGACTACGCGCTGCGCCAGCGGGAACCGGAGAGCCTGCGCGACCGCGCCAAGCACGTGCTGGTGCAGCCGCGCGATTCGAGTCCGCACGCCGATCACTTTCACGTGCGGATCGCGTGTCCCGCGGACGATCGCCCGAATTGCATCGACGGTTTTGGCCAGACCGCGCACGCGCGCGAGGCGCAGGTAGACGCGCTTTTGCAGATGTACGCGCACGGGTCGCCGGAGGAGCAGCGGTACGCGCGCGAGCTGCTGACGCTGCCGGTGGATGGCAGCGAGGCGGAGCTGCCGCCGATTGAGGGTGAGGAGGGGAAGGGGGAGTAGCCTGGATCCGCCGCTTCTGGCGCATTCCGGCGTCACTGCGTTGGAAAACGCGCTTGAGGTACGAGGGGTGCGCTTGCGCGCGCTTTTCGCCTTGCTCCTTGGACTGCATCCAGAATCGACGGCTCAGGAAAAATTCTGGCGAATTTGCGGTTGTGAACTGGGCGGCAGCGACGGGCTGACAGGCGTAACATGACGAGCGGGAGGTCGGGTCGATGTCAGCTACTACGGCTGGTCGACCGAGCAGCCCTGACCAGCCGAACTGCATCGACGGCTTCGGCCAGACTGCACGCGCGCGACTCGCTGACGCTGCCGGTGGACGCGCGCATTCCAGAATTCCAATTCACCTCCTTCGACACACAGCGTCCACCGCAACGCGAAACCTGGGCGGGCACGTCGCTTGCCCAACTCGCGCCGATTTACCCATTTGCCCAGTTGCCCGATTTCGTGGAAACTGGCAGAGCCACACCGTGGCTTCCGGCAGAAACGCCCCGTCCCAGATTGTGCGCTGGGCACTCGACTTGCTCAGGAGAACCCGATGACCTCCCGACATTGGCTTTTTACGATCCTTTTGGCTGCCTCTCTGCTGGCCGCGTGTAGCGCCCCCAAGAAGGCGCCGGACTATCAGGGGACGCGCGACCGCTCCGACCGGTCTTTTGAAGATCTGGATCAGCACAAGGAAAGCAACGAGAAGCCGGAGCGGTAGCCTCTCAGGCGGCATCGCCGATTTCGCGCAATTGAGGCGCAATGACGCGATGGACGGGCGAATCCTGGCAGCTGTCACCGGCTACCAGCGGACATCCTGACCAACAACTGAGACGCTCAGTGCTGCGGGTTGACTCGTGAAACGGACAAGCTAAGCTGCATCCCGCTTGTTGGGTCGGGACCATGGCTGGACCGGTTGGCACCGTGAAATCGGTCGCGCTGCGCCACGATGGCTGACTCACAGAGGAGCCGAGTCCATGTCGCTAAACTGCCGTACAATCGTCCGCAAGCACTTCTGGTTGCCGACGCTTGCTGCTCTTGCTGCGTTTCAGGCATCTGGCGCCTTCGCTGCCCCACCGGCGGCCGCGCCCATGTGCAAACCGGGCATGAGTGTTTCTGAAGATTCTGAAGGTCACTGTTGCTGGGCCGGTCAGGCTTGGCGCAACCGCTGCGTCGGAAGGCCGCTGAGTTGCCCAGAGGGCATGGAAGTCAAGGCCGACGCTTGTGTGGAGACGCCGTGCCCGGTTGGCCAAGAAAAGATGCCGGATCATCTGCACTGTTGCTGGGTCGGTCAAGCCTGGTCGAAATCACGCGACAAGTGCATCGGCGTTCCCAACAAGTGCCCCGCCGGAACTGTTGCTGATGCCGATGCAGAACAGTGCATTCTCAAGGTAGCAGCCGTTGCGCCAAAACCCGAGGTCAAGGCTCCAACGCCCGCGCCGAAAGCACAGCCAGCTGTTGTGGCAGCACCGAAGGCGGCGCCGAGTCCGGCACCCGCGGCGAAGCCTGCCGTGACCTGTCCCAACGGACAGTCGATCAGCCCGGATACAGACGGCCACTGCTGCTGGACGGGTCAGGTTTGGCAGGACCGCTGCGTCGGGCGGCCGACAGCTTGCCCTGACGGTTCCGTGGTCAAGGGTGACCAGTGCGCCGAGAAAGGTTGCGATCCGGGCATGGAGCGTGTCGGCGCGGGCGGTCAGACGGCTTGCTGCTGGCCGGGTCAAGCATGGTCGAAGTCGCGAAACCTGTGCGTCGGTACGCCGACCCGCTGTCCGGACGGCATGGGCGTTGATCCTGACGGGGAGTCGTGCCAGGCCAAAGCGGCGCCGCCACCGATTGTCGCCAAGCCAAAGCCGGCGGAAGACGTGCGCGGCGCCAAGCAAACCGACTCGACCAAGTGCCCGCCAGGTGAAACGATTTCCTCCGACACGTCGGGCCATTGCTGTCCGCCCGACAATCGCTGGTCGCTCACGCGTGGCGCCTGTGTTTCCAAAGAGAGCGGCAAGCCAGGGTCAGGGGCGTCCAACGGCAACGAGGAGCAGTCCGCGTCGAAGCCAGAAGCGCCGCCACCGAGCAAGGTGAAACGGCCGATTCAGGTGGAATTCGAGCCTTCACGCGAACCTCTGCCAAGCCGATAGATCGCGCCGGACGACGCCGGAGTTTGACGTCAGATCGTGTCGCAACATTGGCCGGGCCTCACGAACCGTGGTCGTCGTGGCCGTATCAGCACGGTCTCTCACCGCGGCCCGACGTTACTGCCAGTTCCTCGCCGATTCGCCGACGATTCTCGGAAGGTGTGCGGCCATCGTGACCTTGCGTCCAAGCGCGGCGTTCCTGCGGCAGCAGAGGCTGTTCCGCCCGCGCTCCTCAGTTCAGTTGGACTGATCTGCGGCCGCCGACAAGGGGCACGCGCCTTCGGAGCTTTCAGTGCCCCGCAAGCGCAGAGTCTGTGCA
>CAITYF010000029.1 GCA_903896545.1 uncultured Myxococcales bacterium
ATCGTTGTTGCTGGCCGGCGCTGGCGCCGGGCCAATCAACTCCCGCCCCGCCGCCGCCGCTTCCATCCGCCGCCCCGTCAGCCTCCGAAAACCGCCAGCCGCCTGAAGCAACCCAGCACTCCCGCCCCAGCGAGAAACTCTCAACAACTGCGCGTTGCTGGTGGAAAACAAACCCAAGTTTGTTCACTGTGGCAGCGCCCAAAGCAGGCGGCCCCTCAATAGCCGACGCATAACGCGATGGCCGCCGCAATCTCCTCGACCTGTTCCACCGTGATTTGGCCGAACTTGCGGACCAACCGGTGTTCGGAAACGGATTTCACCTGAAACGCGTCTGCTCCGGACTCCTTGACCAGGCCGTTCTCCCGCGTGGGCAGCAGCAGCACAAACCACGAGCACTGGGCAAACGCGGGTTTCCATTCCGTCACCGGCACCACGATGCACAGCGGCAAACGGCCCACTTCTGGCACGTTCATCACCACCGCCGGACGGGCCTTCTGGATTTCCGCCCCTACCGCCGGCCTGAATTCCACGTCTCAGGCAGCGCTTTCACCTTTTCGGCAACCATTTCGTTCGTGCTCATGGTGAAAAGCTAGACGAGCGCCCGGTGACATGCAAGAACAGGAGCGCGGCGATTCCTGTCCGCCGTTCACACTCACGTAACAGCTAATGGTGAGGCCATGCGCTCGGGCGATAGCCGCGATCTTGAGGTCATTCGGGCCAATGATACGCCCGTGTCGGGCAAAAAGGGCACTACCACTCCTTCCGTCGGTTCCACTTCCGCCCCATTATCGTTTTGGCCGATAGAGCGAACAATATTATCAATTTTGCAGGACACCGTCAGACGGTTAACTTGGGCACGTAATTAAGTGTGTGGGGCTGCAGTGCCGTCACAAGCGTCAACAACAAACAGAACAAGAAAGAACGAAAACATGAACAGCGCGTCAAGAATGAGCACGAAAGAGAAGCAATTCTCCCTGAACCGCGGAGCGTCAAGAAGCAATCTTCTATCAGTCACGGCTGCACTGTTTGCAGCGCTTTTGTGCGCGCAAGCAGGCCCCGATGGCCACTGGGAATCCGATATTACCGGGGACGGCCCGCAGCGGATTCGGGTGACGCTCGACCTGGCAAAGAACGCAAAATCCGAGTGGCTTGCCAGTATGGGCCTTCCCTCCGAAAATAAGACCGGCCTGGTCGTGAAGGATCTTACAGTGGACGGCAAGTCCGTGAAGTTTGTTGCCCTCGAACTCATGTCGGCTCGATTCGACCTGACCCTGGAACCGAACGGGAAAATGAAGGGGACGATCTCTGGCGCAGGCTCGCAGCCAGTCGAATTCAAGCGCACCGGCGAGGCCAAGGTGGAACTGATGCCAGCCAGCCCGGCGGTGTCGAAGGAATTGGAAGGAGATTGGGAAGGCTCGCTCAATTCGCCCAATGGTGCGTTCCGGATGGTATTCCATTTCAAGAACCAACCGGACAAGACGGTAATGACGACCTTCGACACTCCCAACGCCACTAACCTGCCGCTCAATGACGTGAAACAGACAGGCCAGAAAGTGGAGTTCGGGATGAGAATCGCTCACGGCACCTTTCAGGGTTCCCTGAACAAGGCAGGCACCGAACTGGCCGGCCAGTTCACCCACGAGGCAAACAGCGTTCCGATGACGCTGCGGAAGAAATCAACGCAGCCCGCAAAATAGGCAGGAACCGCCCGGGGAAACTCCGAAGCAGAACCCAACAGACATCGTTTGATCATCGCTTGGCCCGGTGCTATTCTTCCGAACACCGGTTGTAGTATATGAAACTTTTGCCATGGAACGTCGGAACGAGACTGCGTCAGATTCGTGGTGGGCACCAGATCGCCCAGGGGCAACGGCTGCCTGTTCTGCGCCATGGTGTGGCGGCAGCGGCGCGCAATGTTCTTCGCGGGGTTCTTCCGCTGGTGTTGGTCATGTGCGTTAGTCTGGCGGAGGGTTTGCCTTTCATCAGCGGCGTGGAGGGACTTAAAGCGAAGGCTGCCGCAGGCGATTCCAAGTCGCAGAACGCGCTGGCTGAAAAGTACTACAAGGGAGACGGGATGCCGCAAAGCGCAGCCGAGGCGGCCACGTGGTATCGCAAGGCGGCTGAGCAGGGCAATCCGAATGCCCAGTCCAGCCTCGGGAAGCTTTATTACAACGGCGAGGGCGTTCCCAAAGACGTTTCGGAAGCGGTCAAGTGGCTCGGCAAGGCGGCGATGCGCGGCGACCTGAAGGCCCAATCGATACTGGGGTTGATTTATGCCAGCGGTGACGGCGTGCCCAAAGATGTGGTGGAAGCCGTCAAGTGGCTTCGCAAGGCGGCGGACCGAGGTGATGCGGAGGCCCAACTCAATTTGGGGTGGATGTACTCGACGGGACAGGGAGTGCCAGCAAACGCGAGCACTGCGGTCAAGTGGTACGGCAAGGCGGCAGATCACGGCCTTGCCCAGGCGCAATACGCGCTGGGAGAGAGCTACGCGGCCGGCCGGGGGGTGACCGAAGACATTGGCAAAGCGGTCAAGAGGTTTCGCGCGGCCGCTAAAGAAGGTCTAGCCGAGGCGCAGGTTCAGCTCGGGTCCATGTATTATGGCGGGCAGGGGGTTCCCAAAGATGCAGCGGAGGCATCTGTATGGTTTCACAAGGCCGCAGGCCAGGGCTTTGCGCCGGCGCAGTTGATTCTGGCGTGGATGTACCAAAGCGGCGAGGGTGTGCCTAAAGATGCGGCCGAAGCAGTGCAGTGGCTTCGCAAAGCCGCTGACCAGGGGGATGCCAATGCGCAATGGAACCTCGCGTTTGCGTATGAGAAGGGAGATGGCGTGGCCAAGAGCACGGGCGATGCCGCGAGCTGGTACCGCAGAGCAGCCGAGCGAGCCGGTTCCGAAACCCCGGACACCGCTGCGACTCATCATGAGGGAAGCCGGCGCTTTCTGACACAGGTCTCCGAACCAGCCGGCTGTATCCGCTCCGCCGCCGAGGCGGGTCTGGCTTTCGCCCAGTGCCAGCTCGGGGATATGTATGCCAACGGTTGGGGAGTATCCAAGAATCGTGCGGAGGCAGCCAACTGGTATCGGAAAGCCGCGGCGCAGGGCGTGGTCGAGGCCCAAATCAATCTTTGGGCGAGTTATTCAAACGGCGACGGCGTACCCAAGGATGCCACCGAAGCGGTCAAGTGGCTTGGGCAGGCTGCCGAGCACGGTCTGGCTCTGGCCCAATACAATCTTTCGATGATTTATACCAGCGGTGATGGCGTTCCCAAGAACACGGCGGAAGCCTTGAGACGGCTTCGGGGGGCAGCAGAGCAGGGTTTTGCCGCGGCCCAGTGCAAACTCGGCTTGAGGTACATGGCGGGACAGGGAGTGCCGGAAGATGCTGTCGAAGCGGTCAAGTGGTTTCGCAAAGCGGCGGATCAAGGTTACGCCCGAGCCCAATACAACCTGGCGGTCAGTTATGCCAGCGGGCGGGGCGTGTCCAAAGATCCGGCCGAAGCGGCCGGATCCGGCTCTATCCTGCGCGGTCCGGCTAGCGCCGACGCTCCGGACGGAGACCCGCTGCGCGCGCCTCCGCCGCAAGCGGTAGCGATCCGTTTCGCGGTGGTGCACGACCATCAGCGCGATGGCCACGACGGCGGGGACGACGACGGAACGTCGCTCCTACTGCACGCCGTGTACGCGCGTGGCCCGTCCGATTTGGCGCCAGCGCGCAAGGGGCCCAACGCTCCGCGCGGAGGCCCGCATCGGGACTCCGTCGCCAACGTCCGACGTTGGCGATTGGAGACCCGGTCCGGCCTTTGAGGCCGGATGCGCCCCGAACCTCTTGCTCCCGTGAACTGTCGGTCAAAAAGGCTTCGGAAACCGCGCCCAGCTCGTCGAGTTCGAGCGAAAGCTGAGCAGCAGCAACGCCTGGCTGTCCGACATCGACATCTCCGGCTGCTTCGGACCGAACCACATCCAGCGCAGGTTGTAGCGCGCCGTCAGCCAAATGCCCCAGCCCTTGTTGCGCGGGCTGATGGGAAAATCCGCGCCGCCGCCTACGTAGATGTTCGGCTGCCATTCCGAGTGCTCGCTGCCCGACGTCACGTGCGCTTGGGCGAGCGCGTCCGTGCCCGTCAGCGTCGCGCGGACGATCGAGACGCCTGCGTAGCCGTGAATGCCGGCGAAGACGTCGTTCCACCAGTCGTTGAACACGATGATCGGAAAACCGGGGTGCGTGCCAACTTGAAAACCGACCTCGCTGCGTGTCAGCCCCGCGCCATTCGTGCCACCGTGCGTGACGCGCTCGAAGCCCAACTCGGCGTCAACGAACTGGGAAATTGCTGAGAGGCGGCCGGCAACGCGAAAACCCAGACCGGAATGTTCAACCAATGACGGCGAGTGGTCCAACCAATTCATCACCGGACCGATCATCACGCTCGTCTGATTGCCGTCCCACAAGTGCGGCTCCGGCGGCGGAGGCGGCTCCTCGGGCGGCGCGGTCGCCAATGGCGGACGCTCGTGCGGGTCGACTACCGGCGGCGTCTGGGCGAAAACGGAAGAGGCGAGCGCGCAGGAGGCCAGCGTCCCGAAGACCCAACGCTTCATGGTGCCTTCGCCCCTTTCAACGGCAGGCCATGGCCAGGCACGAGAACGCGCTTGCGGTAGTCGGCGAAGTCAAAGCGCGGCGAGTGCACCGACGTGTGGCAAGCGGCACAAAGTGTCGCATCCGGCTGCGCGATAATGCGGGAATTCGGCCCGCGTGTCGGGTTCTTGACGTGAAGCGAACCGGGGCCGTGACACGACTCGCACTGCACGTCCGTGCGCCCTTCCAGATGCGCCAGATTCGAGCCGCCGGGCTGACCAAAACCAGTCACGTGGCACGAAACACAATCCAGGTCCTTGGTCTTCTCCGCCTTCTCCAGTGCTTTCCACGCTTGCAGGTGCAGATCCGCCGCCGCGAAAGCCGCGGTGTCGTCATGGCACTCCATGCACGCCTGCTGCCCGACGTAGGCCGCCTGACCGGGCGCCGGCGCGAGGACCTCGCCTGCCGCCTTCAAGTTGGCCTCAGCCACTTTCGCGTCGTACTCCGCCACGATCTTGGCCACTTCCGGATCAGTGGGCGTCGACCACGCCAAGCCGATCGGCCGAAATGCCGCCAGCGCGCCCGGCGGCAATGCCTTGCCTTTCACACGCTTGGCCGCATCCAGACGCATCCGCATTTCCGCCAGACGCGACTCGAAGAACGGCAGCGCCTTCTGGTTGGCCATCGTCGATCGCGCCTTGATCTCCGCGAGTGTCTTTTCCATCGCCGTGATGCGCTCTTGCAGATCAGCCGCCACGCCGGGAATCGCCTCGCTCACTTCCTTCCACGCGTGATCCTGTCCACTCGGTGCAAGAGTCAGCGCGCTCACCCACGCGCCATGCCGCGCCGCGTGCACAACAAGGGTGTCGCCCTCGCGCTCCAAGTCCAGCTCAGGTTCAATTTTCTCGTCCAGCTGACCAACCACCATGACGTCGATGCCCGGCACCGCGCGCGCCAGCTTGCGGGAGCCGCGAAGCCCCAGATTGGACAACACGATCACGACCTTGACGCCTTGACTCCGCAGACGCACAACCTCGTCCTGAACGGCCTGCTGGCGCATGCCATCATCTTCAGGCGCTTTGGGATCGACGCCGATCAGGCCCACGGCGACGCCGGACTTCGTCCGCATCAGCGTCGACCGCATCGCCTTGCGCGACCCGCCTTGCAGTGCGAGCAACGGCCACCGCGCGTTGTCATACACAGCCCGCACCACGCTACCGCCCACTTCCATGTCGTACGTTGACAGCGCAACCGCGGCGATCTTCAAGTGATCCAGCGAGCTTGCGAACGCGTCGAGGCGGCTCGCCATCTGCTCCGCGCGCAGACCCGACGTGGCATCAGCATCCGCAAGCAGGCTACCCGCGTGCACGACGATCACTGAATCGTCCTTCACCCTGAGATCGTCCACAAACTTGGCAATCCGCTCGACGCCGCCCTTCTGCAGGTCGATCGTGCAACCGCAGGGCTTCAGCACCGACTGCCAATCCGTCACCGCGATGATGGTCACGTGCGGTCGCTGGTACAAGTCACCCGTCGGGGCCACATCGATCGTCGGCTCCGGCATCGGTGGCGGCTCAACCTTCTGCTTCGAACAGCAAGAAGTCGCCAAGACGACCGCACACAGCGCGACGTGAGGCAGGACCAGCCGAGGAATGAATTGTGACGACGACATCTTCAGCAACAAGATCCTCACCATCCTCAGTGCTTGATGGACGCGCTCAAGTTGCCGCTGAATGCCGCGGGCGCCACTTTCGTGACGGCCTTGGCACGGGACGGGTAGACGTCAACGATCGTAAACGTAGCCCCTTTGACACCTTTTACGCTGCCCGACATGCCCTTCTGGACGCCCTGTCGGTCGCCAGCAGAGAGCGTCAGGGTCGAACCGCCGCCGCTCTCGCGGACGTCGACGACGGTGCATTCGATGTCTTTGACCTTCTCGACGCACTCGCCGTCTTTGAGGACTTGCGTCGCGCTGCACTTGGGTCCCGCGGGGGCCGTCGCGACGCACTTCCCGCTGCTGGACTGACACACCTCGCCCTTACCGCACCGGACGCCAGCGCACCTGCTCGTCGTCTCGCGGACGCAACGGCTGCGCGCATCGCAGATCTCGTCGGGTGCGCAAGCGCCACCACACGGTTTGTCTACGCAGCGCTCGTCGACGCAATTCTGCTTGTCCGTGCAGGCGGCACAAGGGTCCAACGGCGCGCCGATCTCGACGGCGTATTCGCCTTTGCCGGTCGTCGCTTTGATCTGTACGACGTAACGGCCGTCGGCGCGGACGGCAAACGCAACCCGTGCGGTCTTTTCCGATCCGCCTTCAAAATTCGCGGTGCCAGCCGTCGTTCCGTCCGGGTTGTAGACGATGATGGAGCCGGCCAAAGTAGAGACGGCCCCGAAACGTCCGTGAGTAAAGCGCAATTCAACGTTGCCGGAGGTCTGCGCCAAGAAATACCGCCAATCTTCGGCGTCACCTGACAGGGGATCGAGCTTGTCGACCGTCGCGTCCAGACGCGAAAACATTTGCGCCTTGTTGCTCGCATTGTCGCCGTCTGGATCGCGCAACGCGGTACCGGAACAGGCCAAAACGAATGCGGTAAGGCTGACGACCAACACGCGTCGCGCGACGGCAGGTCCGAAAACAGGGTCACGAAATGGCATCAACATGAGACCTCGCAGGCACCTCAGCAAGACACTAGGCCAGTGGGCGAGTCGGGTCAAGCCACGGGGGTCTCAGAATCCCCAGCGATTCAGACTGGAGCTTCGATTCTAGATGCAGTCCAAGGAGCTAGGCGAGAACCGATCCGACGGCAGCTTCAAGGGCGTCGGGACACGTTTTCTACGCGACGGCCCGGTATTGCGCCAGAAGCGCCGGATCCGGGCGACAGGACGGGCAAGATCAGGTACACTCCCGCGCTCCAGATGGCCGGATGCGGCACACGGGGCGAATGCCAACGGCGCGAACCGCCTGCGGAACGACGATCGCGACGCGGCCGCGAGAGGCCTGCGGATAGCGCTGCAAGTCAGGATGACGATGACGAACCTCTCTGAGACCCCGACAACCGCGAGCGACGACGCCACGCATGCCGCGCCGACGCGCATCCTTTTGGCCAGCGGAAACGTGCACAAACTGGAAGAATTTCAAGCGCTCTGCGCGCCGCTTCAGGTAACCGTGATTGGTCCCAAGACCTGGGCGGCCGAATCCGGCACGGCGCTGCCCGATGTCGAGGAAACCGCGGAGACCTTTCTGGGAAACGCGCTCTTGAAAGCCGCCTCCGGTGCCCGAACCACCGGCGGAAACGTGTTGGCTGACGATTCTGGCTTGGCCGTGGCAGCCTTGGGCGGCGCGCCCGGCGTGCAGAGTGCGCGGTACGCGGGTGCCAAGGCGACGGATGCGAAGAATCGGGCGTTGCTGTTGAAAAATCTGGCCAAAGTGCCGGAAGGGCAACGACAGGCCGCGTTTCATTGCGTGCTCGTCATGGCCGGGCCATTGGCGGAAGGCGTCGGCTGCGGACGCACGGAAGATGGCATCGCTTGGCGCGCGTTTGACGGACAAGTCGACGGCGAGATCCTTCTGGAAGAAGTCGGCAGCGGCGGCTTTGGTTACGACGCGCTGTTTCGTCACGCGGGGTTGAACGCGACCTTTGCCGAGGCCGATCCAGCTGCGAAGAACGCGCTGTCACACCGCGGCCGTGCCTTCGCGAAGCTGCGCAACTACTTGAGCGCCCTGCCCATGCAAGCGACACGCGGACGGCCGATGTACCTGCGCCCCGCGGGCATGCAAGCGCTGGCGCACGCGATCGACGGGGTTCTGGGGCGGCACCTCCGTCACGCCGACGCGGCGTTGGAACAAGCGCTGGGCGATCGTCCGGAATTGGGCGCCAAAGAGCGCGCCGCGATTGCGGAACTGCACTGGCACACCCTGCGGCGCCTTTCCTTCCTGCACTTGGCGCGCTTGGCGATGCGCGGAACAGACGTGCCGTCACGCGCCCCGGATCCGCGATCGTTGATGCGGCAGGAAGCGCCGATTTTGGCGTGCTTGGCGATGGCCGACGTGGACCCGGCGGGTCTGCCGCGGGATCACAGCACGAAGGCGTCCGGCGACAGTGCGCTTTCCGAACTGTGCAAACGCAATCCCGGATTTGCCGCCAATCTGCCAGAAACGCTGGAACGCCTCGATGCGGCGTTGCGCAGCGCGACCTGGGCGTTGACCAAGCTGCCCCCGGACGATCGCGACGCGATGGAACTCGGTGTGAATCCAACGCTGTGGCGCACGATTAAGCAGGAGTTGGGCGAGCAAACCGCGCGGCTGGCGCTGCAGTACCTCAATTCCCGTGGTCCGCTGACCGTGCGGGCGAACCCCCTGCGCGCGAGCGTGCGCGCTGTGGAGCAGGAACTGGAGGAAGCGGGCATCAAGACCGTGCCGCTCAGCGACTTGCCCAATGCGCTGCTGTGTCTGCAGGCGGGTCGTCTGACGCGTCTGCAGCTTTTTGAAGACGGCGGTTTTGAAGTGCAAGACGAAGGCAGCCAACGGATCACCGCAGCCGCAAACGTGAAGCCGGGCGACCTCGTGCTGGACTGGTGCGCGGGCGCGGGCGGCAAGTCGCTGGGACTGGCGGCGGCGCTGGGTGGCAAGGGCCGACTCATCGCTCTCGACACCCACCGGCAACGCCTGGATGAGTGTGAACGGCGGCTGCGTCGTGCTGGCGTGCTGAACGCCGAGACACGCTGGATTCAGGGCGCGAAAGTGCCCAACGCGCTTCCCGCGGGCGACGTGGTGCTTGTCGACGCGCCGTGCACGTCCACCGGCGCGTTGCGGCGCAATCCGGAGCTGCGCTGGGCGATCGACGAGAGCTGGCTGGGCCGTTTCCCGGAGCAGCAACTCTCGATTCTGCGTCGTGCCTCGGAGCACTTGAAGCCGGGTGGGCGGCTGGTGTACGCGACTTGTTCACTCCTGAAGCGGGAAAACGAGTCGATCGTCGAGACGTTCCTCGCGAGTTCTCCGCAGTTCCGCCGCGTTTCCGAGACCCGTGTGGGACCTGCGAGCGCCGACTATCTGGCCACGCGCCCCCTTGCGACCTTGGGTCCCGATGGCTTCTACTTTTGTGTGCTGACGCGGGCCTGAGCCCATTGGAAACTGCATGTCCTCACGTTCCTTTCGCACCGGCTACGCGACGCTTATTGGCCAGCCCAACGTCGGCAAGTCCACGTTGCTCAACCGCCTTGTGGGTGAAAAGCTGGCGATCGTCAGCCCCAAGCCGCAGACGACGCGCGACCAAATTCGCGGCATCTGGACCGGCGCTGATTCGCAGGTCATCTTCCTCGACACGCCGGGCGTGCACCAGGCGCGCAGTCCGCTGAATCGCGCGATGGTCGGCCAAGCGATTGAGGCGCTGGAGTCCGTGGACGTCGTGATCCTGGTGATCGACGGTCAGGAAGCCGGTCGTTGGCTGGAGCGCATGGGCAAGCGCGGCACGGAAATGCCGACGCTCGCGCCGCCGCCGATGGAGCCGGACGAGCTGGAGATCGGCGATCGGCTGACCGGCAAGGGCGATGACAAAAAAGTCAGCATCGACGAACGCATCGCGCCAGGAGATCGCCGCGTGATCCGCCAGATTCTGCGGTACAGCCACCGGTACCTGATTGCGATCAACAAGATCGACCGCATGGCACCGCGCAAGATCCTGCCGATCATTGCCGCCTACGCGAACGCGCCGGGCGTGGGTCCGATCGTGCCGATCAGCGCGCGGACTGGTGACGGCATTCAGAGCCTGCGTGAAGCGATTCGCCCGTGGCTGCCGGAGCGTGAAGCGGAGTTTGAGCCAGATGAGTTGACCGATCGGTCACTCCGCTTCCTTTCCGCCGAACTGCTGCGGGAGCAGGTCTTCCTGCAAACGCGCGATGAAGTGCCGTACGGCGTTGCGTGTGAGATCGAACAGTGGGAAGAACTGCCCGACCTGACCCACGTCAAAGCGATCGTCCACGTCGAGAAGCAGGCGCAACGCGGCATTCTCGTTGGCAAAGGCGGCCAGACCATGAAGGCGCTGGCATCGGCCGCGCGCGAGGGTATGGAGCAGTTGACGGGCCGCAAGGTGTTTTTGGAAGTGCACGTCCGCGTCGAGCCGCAATGGTCGGAACGCATGGAAATGCTCAAACAATTTGGATATGTGCTGTGATGCGTTCAGAAAAGTACCTGGCCGGCGTGACGCCGCTCGTGGCGATTGTCGGTCGACCGAACGTCGGCAAGTCCACGCTCTTCAACCGCCTCATGGGCCGCCGCAAGGCGATCGTCCACGATACGCCCGGCGTGACCCGCGATCGCCACTACGGCGAGTCGGAGATCAACAGCATTCACGTGCGGTTGGTCGACACGGGCGGTTTTCAACCGGGCGAGACGGAAGGCATGCTGCCGCTGATGCGCGAACAGGCGCAGATCGCGATCGATGAAGCCGACCTCATTCTTTTTGTCTGCAACGGCCGCGATGGCGCGACTGTGGCGGACGAGGAAATCGCGGACGTGCTGCGTCGCACGGACAAGCCAGTCTTTTGCGTCGCAAACAAGTGCGACAGCGATCTGATCGACGCCGAGGCGATGTCGCTCTACTCGCTGGGTTTTCCGCTCGTGCTGCCAGTCGCGGCGGCGCACAACCGCGGCATGCTGGATCTGCTGGATGCGGTAGCGAGCGAACTCGTGGAACGCGGCGCAACGCCGGGTTCGACGGCGGAAGAAGCCAGTGTGTTCGTGGAGGAGAGCGAGTTCAATTTCGAGGAACCCGGCGATGAAAAGCCGATCCGCGGCGGCGTCGTCGATCGCATCCGCGTCGCTTTCGTCGGTCGTCCCAACGTCGGCAAGTCGACGCTTGTGAATCAACTGCTCGGTCAGACGCGCGTGATCACGGCGGACATGCCGGGTACGACGCGCGACGCGATCGACATCGATTTTGACTGGGAAGGCGAGAAGTTCACGCTCGTGGACACCGCCGGTCTGCGCCGCAAGCGCGCGGTGCATCAGGCGATCGAGGCCTATTCGGTGAGCCAGGCGGTGCGCGCGATGGAGCGCTGTCACGTCGTCGTTCTGGTGTTGGATGCGACGCAGCCGATCGCCGATCAGGACGCGAAGATCGCCGCGCTCGCCCTGGACCGCGGTCGCGCGTGCGTGATTGCGATCAACAAGTGGGACGCGATCGAAAAAGACGGCAAAACGGTCAAGGCGTACGAAACGACGCTGCGGGAAGAGTTGCCCTTCATGGCGCACGTTCCGTGCGTGACCATCAGCGCCAAGACCGGTCAGCGCGTCGACAAGCTGTGGGGCACCGTGCAGCACGTGTTTGAGAACTTCAACCGCAAGATCGGCACGGGCGAGCTCAACCGCTGGCTGGCAAAGCTGCAGATCGAGCACCAACCGCCGACCCACCGCGGTCGCGGTCTGCGGATCTACTACGGCGCGCACTTGAGCGTGCGTCCGCCGCAGCTGGTGTTCCTTGTGAATTCGCTGGCGGCGATTTCACCGGCGTACGAGCGGTTCCTCATCGCCCAGCTGCGTGCGACGTGGGAGTTGGAAGGAGCGCCGGTGCGCCTGCGGCTGCGCAAGAAGTCGTCCAAGAAGAAGGTCGGCCAGAAGTTCCGGTCGGAACGCGGCGCGATCCGGCACTCGGAAGGTGAGGAACGCGAGCTCGACGAGGCCTTCGACGGGCGCGAGTTGGACGCCCACGAGCTGGAGGGCGAGGAAGAATGGCGCAATCCGGAAGCGCCGCACGCCTATGTCGACGACGACGACTTCGAATAGCCACGCGAGCGCGACATGCTGAGTTCCCTGCGCATTTTGGATTTTGCGATCATCGAATCCAGCGAGTTGCACCTCACGCCCGGGTTGACGGCGCTGACAGGTGAAACCGGCGCGGGCAAGTCGATTCTTGTCGACGCGCTGGCGCTGGTGCTGGGCGGGCGCGGCACGGAAAAGGCGATCCGCGCGGGGCGCGAGCAAACCGAGATCGAGGCGCTTTTTGAAGGGGTGAACGATCCGGAAGTGCGCGTGGCGCTGGAAGATGCGGGGCTGGAGCCCGACGGCGACGCGCTCATCTTGCGGCGGATTCTGACGCGCGCCGGAAGGTCGCGCTGCTACGTGAACGGTCGGCTGGTGACGCAGGCGCAGCTCAAAGCGATCGCCGCGCCGCTGTGCGATCTGTCGAGCCAACACGCTCAGCACCGGCTTCTGGACGCGGCGTTTCAGTTGGAAGTGCTGGATCGGTTTGCCGGGCTCTACAACGGCGAGAACCCGCTGCGGCCGCGCTACGATGCCGCGTGGACAGCGTGGCGCGCCGCGCTTGCCGTGCGCAATCGGCTGTTGACGCAACAGAAAGCCCGGGCGGATCGCTTGGACTGGCTGCGTTTTGTGCAGCAGGAACTCGCGACCTTGGCGTTGCAGCCCGGCGAGACCGACGTCATTCAGGGCAAGCTTGCCCGGCTCCGCGCCGCGGATCAAATCGCCAAGACGCTTGCGGAATCGGTGCACCGCTGTGAGGACGAAGGCGGTTTGCGGGATCAGTCGGTGCGGCTGTCGCGCGGGCTGAGCAAGCTGGCGGCGCTGGACCCGAAAATTGCGGCGCTCGCGGAACGCGCCGACGAACTCGCGGCGTTGAGCGACGAACTGGCGCGCGACATGAACCAAGCCGCGCGGCATGTGGAACGCGATGACCGCGAGCTGGCGCGGTTGTCGGAACGGCTGGACGCGATCCTGCGCGCGCTGAAGAAACACGGCGGGACGGAAACGGCGCTTCTGGAACGACAAGCAGCGACGGCGCGCGAGCTGGACGCGGACAGCACGGAAGTCGAGTTGGCGGACGCGGAACGCGTGGAGCGCAAGACGGGTGCGGACGTGCGCGATTTGGCGCAGGCGCTGCAAACGGCGCGCAAGAAACAAGCCCCCGCGTTGGCGCAAGCGATCGCGGCGACGGTGCAGCGGCTCGGGATGCCGTCGGCGAGCCTGCGCGTGGACGTTCACGGTCGCCAAGGGGAAGAGGCTGGACCGCTGGGTCTGGACGCAGTCGATCTGCTGCTGCGCGCGAACACAGGTGAAGGCGAAGGTCGGCTGAGCGACGTGGCATCGGGCGGCGAGTTGTCGCGCGTCCTGTTGGCGGTTCGTCGCGCGAGCCTGGACGGCGCAACCCACGTGACGCTGCCGACGTCGATCTACGACGAAGTCGATGCTGGGCTGTCGGGTTCGACTGGACTCGTGCTCGGTCAGTTCCTACGCGAAGTCGCCGGGCGGCAACAGGTCATCGTCATCTCGCACTTGCCACAGGTTGCCGCGGCGGCGGACAGCCACGTGCGCGTGCACAAGTCGGAGACGGCGGGGCGCACCCATTCGCGCTTGGAGACGCTCGACAGTGAAGGTCGGCTCAACGAGCTGGCGCGGATGCTCGGATCGGCGGGTCAAACGCGCGAGTCGGCGCTCGAACACGCGCGGCGGCTGCTGGCCGGCCAGAGCGCGCGGTAGCCGTCTGCGCTCCGGTCGTAGCGCCGGGGGATCACACAGTTCCTCACGGATAACACTAGAGTCATGCTAGCCAACCGTGCTACGCTCAGACGGGTTTTTGCCTTTTGCGGAGTCGATCATGGCACGTTCGCGCGTTTCTCACTGTCTCGGTCTGCTCGTCCTGTTGCTGACCGTGAGCTTGGCGGCCTGTTCGGCCAACTCGGACGACGGTCCGAGCATTCGCCAGGTGACGCAGCTGACCGATACGACCGACGACCAGAAGCCGTACACCGTTTGGGCTACCGTCACGTCGGCGCGGACGATTACGCACGTGCGGCTGTACTACGCGCGTTCGGGCGACCCGCAGTTTCTGGTAACCGACATGAAGTCCATCGGACAGAACGCGTATCAGGCGGACATTCCGCCGCAAGCGAAAGGCACGACGCTCCGCTACTTCGTGTGGGCAACTGACAACGCCGGCATCGCGACCTTTCCGCAGGACGCGGGTCCGCTCTCCTACCTGACCTTCCAGATTTTGTGGCAGAACGGCCTGCCGGATCAGGACACGATTGACACCGAAATCGCCGATCAGGACACGTTTGTTGGCACCGACGCCGAACAGCCCGACGTCGAGCAGCCCGACGTGAACACGGACGATGTGGCGGATGTGCCGCCGCCGGAAGACACGCAGGTCGAGGACAGCGGACCGAGCTACGACGCGATCGACATCGGTCAGGACGTGGCGGATCCGTTCAAGGACACCGACGGCGACGGCGTGCCCGACTACAAGGACAACTGCCCGAAGGCCTACAACACCGAACAGACGGACAGCGACGGGGACGGCTTGGGCGACTCCTGCGACTCGGACGTGGACGGCGACGGCGTGACCAACGCGCAGGACAACTGCACCTACATCGCGAATCCGGGACAGTCGAACATCGACAACGACTCCGACGGCGACGCGTGCGACAACGACATCGACGGTGACGGTCTGACCAACAAGAAGGACAACTGCCCGTTCGTCGCGAACGCGAACCAGAAGGACAGCGACGGCAACGGCATCGGCGATGCTTGCGACCCGATCGGCGACCAGGATCAGGACGGCATTCCCGACACGAAGGACAACTGCCCAACGATCGCCAACGGCGACCAGAAAGACGCGGACAAGGACAAGATCGGCGACGCCTGCGACCCAGACTTGGACGGCGACGGCGTGCCGAACAACATCGACAACTGCGCGCTTCTGGCCAACCCTGACCAAAAGGACAGCAACGGCAACGGCAAGGGCGACGCGTGCGACCAGGCCAACGACACCGACGGTGACGGGATCGCGGACGCAACAGACAACTGCCCGCAGATCAGCAACCCGGACCAGTCGGACATCGACAAGGACGGAAAGGGCGACGTTTGCGACACCGACATCGACGGCGACAACTACCTGAACGCGTTTGATAACTGCCCGAACGTCGCCAACAAAAACCAGATCGACACCGACGGCGACGGCAAAGGCGACGTCTGCGACTCCGAGCAATTGTGCGGCCCCGGCAAGCCGTCGTGCCCCGCTGGTCAGGAGTGCTTTGAGCCGCTGTGCCTCGTTCCCGCGCCGTGCAAGACGCAGAACGACTGCAAGATCGGCACCTTCTGCTACAACGGCAACTGCGTTCCGCCGCAGACAGTTCCGTCCGGCTTCTGCACCGCCGACGCCCAGTGCCCGACCGGCTTCCTCTGCAAGCTCTCCCAGTGCACGCCCGATGGCTGCAAGTACACCTCGGATTGCCCGCAAGGCCAAAAGTGCTTGCTCGGCCAGTGCTTGCCCGACGTCATCCCGGTCGTCGGTTGCAAAAGCGACAACGAGTGCTCGACCAAACAGAGCTGCGTCGCGGGATTGTGCATCGCCTCCCAGTGCAAAGCGGCCAGCGACTGCAAGGGCAACAACCAGCAGTGCTTCAAGGGCTTCTGCATCCCCGGCAACATCCCGGCGATCGAGTGCTTTGCCGACTCGGACTGCCCGTCGATTCCGATCGGCGGCATGGGTCAGCTGCAGTGCGCGGGCGGCGTCTGCATCCCCAGCATCCCCGGCCTCCCGGACCTGTGCAACGGCCAGAGCGGCTGCGCGACGGGCTACCAGTGCATCATCGCGATCTGCGTGAAGTCCGATTGCACGACCTCCGCCGATTGCCCCGCCGACAAGAGCTGCACGTTGGGCAAATGCCTGGCCAAGAACACGCCGCTGCCCAGCCCCGGTCAGTGCAAGACCTCCGCCGACTGCCCCAACGGCGGTCAGTGCCTCGCGACGGCGTGCGTCCCGGACATCGGCCTCCCCGGCACTGGCGGCGGCACCCTGCCCGGCGGCATCTCGTTGTGCACGGGCGGCACCGCCTGCCCCGCGGGCAAGAAGTGCCAGTTCGGCCTCGTCTGCTTGTAGCGGCGCGATGACACGTGCAGAACGTGGCAGGCATGGCTGAGCCCCTCGATCTTCGTGAAGCACACCTACGCGCTGGTTTCTTTGCCGGTGCCGATCTCACTGACGCAGACCTCCGACGGGCCGATTTGACGCTGGCGGACCTGACCGGTGCTGCAGTGCGCGGCGCTCGCTTGAACTGGGCGGATCTCACCTGTGCGCGGCTCGCCGACGCCGATCTACGCAATGCCGACCTCAGTGGCGCCGATCTATCGGGAGCTGATCTACGGGGCGCCGATCTGCGCGGCGCGCTGTTGGACGGTGCACAGTTGGCGCACGCAAGGGTTGCAGGTGCACGCGGACTGCCGATCGATCTGGTGATTCGAGACGAAGTCGTGTGCGGCCCGAATCTTGGCGAACGTGCCGGCGAACCAACCGCGGCGATGACGGCGTTCAGGCGCGGGCAGACACTGCACGCCGAGGGGCGACTCGCACACGCAGGCCGCGCATACGCGCTGGCGCGGGCATGGCAACCGGATTCGGACATTGTGCCGTACGCGCTGGCCTGTCTCGCGCTGGACGCAGACGATCCCGATCTGGCGGCCTTGTGGCTGGAAGAGACGCTGCGGGTCGACGCCGAGGCGGATCGCGCACGTCTGGAACTGACGCTGCTTCACTTGACGACGAGCCAACCGAACGCGCTCAAACCGGTGCTCGTGGCGCGCTGGCCGCAACTTGCGGTGGCGCCGATTCCGGCACTGCGCTCTCTGGTGGGTGAAACAGCACTAACGGCGTGGCTCGATCGGCGCGCGGCGACGCCCCGCGTGCCGGAAGCAGTGGAACCGACCGGGCACGCAGTCGTGGCGCGCGCAGTGGCAGACGGCGACCTGACGGCGGCAAACGCGCAGCTGCGCCGACTAGAGCAACAGGAACCGCTGGCGGCGCTGTGGCGGCTGTTGCTGCCCAAGCTGCAGGTGACGGCAGAGGCGTTCACTGCGCTTCTGCAGACACGCTCGCCGCCGCTGGGTCCGCTGAACGCGCTGACCTGGCAGTCGCTGGGCGCCCACGCAACGACGGCGCGACTGGAGATACCGCAAGGCGTGGTGTGGGCGCAGCGGGCGGTCGGTCGGCTGCGGTCAGCGGAGAGTCTCTCGTATACGGCGCAGATCCTGAGCGGGCTGCGCGACCACGGGTTCCAAGTTCCGGAGCTGCTGACCGACACCGCGGCTGAGACGCGCGTCGCCTTTGACGAGGATTGGCTGGTCGCGAGCGCGGACCTGCCGGGCACGCGGATGCAGCCGACGCTCGACGCGTGCTTGCGTGCGGGGCAACTGCTCGCGAAGATTCACAACGCCGCGCCGTTGCTGAACCTGGTGCAGCGGCGACCGCCCGGAGGTCTGCGAAGCGGCGTCGACTTGCTCGAAGCACGCCGCCCCGGCGAGGCGTGGCAGGCAGCGCTCGCGACCGAACCGACTCTTGCCGCGCACTTGGCGCCGGACGCGTCGCACAGCCACATCCCGCCGCTCCTGGAACTGACCGCGCGTCGCCTGCGCGATCTCCTGCCGTTGTGCCCACGAGGCCTGTGTCACGGCGACTTCGCGCCACACAATCTGCTGGAACAACCGGACGGCGCGATCGCCGTGCTCGACTGGGATCTGGCCGATGCGGCGCCGCTCGTGTGGGATCTGGCGCGCGCGCTCGACCTCTTTGCCGTGCGCTGGCCGATGTCCGCGCCGAGCCGCTTGATCTGCACCGTCCGCGCCTGCGCGCGTTTCTTCGCGGCTACACGTCAGAACGCCCGCTCAACACCGCCGAAGTCTCCGCGCTGCCGGTTCTTCTGGCCGTCTCGCGCCTCGATCTGGACACCACGCTTCTGACGTTCCTGGCACCGCTGGATCCCAGCGTCATCTCGGCGGTGCTGCCGCGTCTGCACGCCCGTGTCTCGCACGCTGCCGCCGGAGCACCAGACCTTGCGGAAGCGCTGTGGCCACATTTGGCGTTCACTCAGGAGCGCGCGCCCTCGCGACTGTCCGCAGAACGCTGAATCCTCTCAGGCAATTGATCACCGAGACGGCCCGCGCGGTCGTTGCGTATGGTCTTGCATCCAAGGCTGGGGCGTTTGGCAAAATCCCGGGCGACAAACGCGACGTCCATTCACAAGGCCGGGCTCGGCTGAAAGTGCGATCCGACGGTTTCTCCCGTCTGGCAGTCCGCAGCCACGGCCGTCGAGAGCGCGTGGCCACGGGAAAAAAGCAGTTCTTGGCGAACGCGACGCGGTGCCTTACCATCGCCCGCATGGTCGAGCGTCCTGACCCGCCAAGCGCCGTGCAAAAAGTGTCCCACGCGCTGGTTCGGGTGACGTTGGTGCTGCTTGTGTTCCACGGTCCGAGCGGCGTAGCCGCACCACCGACGCAGACCGCGGCCGTGGGAGTGGCACCTGCTGCTGGTGGCGGTTCAGACACCAAAGCAACTTTTGAAGAAGCCGCCAACTCGTTCAAATACCAAGATTTCGACAACGCAGTTCCGCAATTGCGCGCGCTACTCTACCCAACTCCGCGCGTCGATCGCCGCCGTGAATGGCAGGCGCGGGAGTACCTCGGCGCTTCACTTTGGTGGGTCGGCTCCAAGAACGAGGCCAACGACGAGTTCACCGCGCTCCTCGTGCGCGATTCCGGTCACAAGCTGGATCCGGCCGTGTATCCGCCGAAGATGGTCGCGGATTTTGAACACCTGCGCGACAACCTCGTGCGCTTGGGTGTGATCAAAGGCGTTGTGCAGATTCCCGATCCACCGGATGACACCGCCCATCCACCGCCCTACGGCCTGATGTTCATGCCGTTTGGCGTCGGGCAATTTGCCAACCGTTCACCGGGCAAGGGCACCGCGTTCTTGGTGACAGAGGCGCTGCTCGCAGGCGTCTCTGCGACGTTCTACTACATCAACCAGCGCGACGGCTTGAAAGGTCCCGGTCACATGACGACCGTGAACGAGGCGACGCAACTCTCAGCAGGCGGTGCGTTTTTTGCAGTCGCGATCGTCGGCATCATTGAGGCGGCGGTCAGTTGGAACGCCACGCCGAAATAGGCGCGCATGTTGAGATTGCCTTGCGGCCCGTCCTGCGCCATTCTCACCGCGCTGTAGGTCGCGGCGAGGTCCTGGGATGAATCCGCAAGCATGGCTGCAAGAGTTGGGTCCGGCTGACGTGGTGAAGACTTCACACGCCGTCGACAAAATCGTCTGCAGCATCGGCAGCGACAGCCACGCGGCGATTCATGTGAAAGGTCGAGGCGTTGCGGGCGTGCACGCGCAGGTGCGCTCGACACCCAAAGGCCAAGTGCTTGAACTGCTGGACGGCGACCGTCTCATCGTGAACGGTCGGCGCACGGAACAACACGTGCTGCAACCAGGCGACATCATCGACTTGGGCGCGGTGCGTCTGCGTTTTTACGTCGGTCAGGACCGCAGCCGCGCCTCGGGCGTGCGCTCTGTGACGACCGACGCGTCCGGGTTGCTCGGACAGATGGCGCGCTTTGCCGACAAGCTGGCGGGCGACTACGACGTCGACCGGCTGCTGGAAACGATGCTGGACACGATGATCGCGGTCACGCACGCGGCGCGTGGCGCGGTAATCCTGCTGGTCGACGGCAAGCCGAGCGTGCGGACAGCGCGCAACGAGTTGGGCACGTCGACGTCGGGTCCGCTGGCGATTTCCGATTCCGTCGTCGAGCAGGTCTTGAGCACGCGCCAGCCGGTCATGCTGTCTGACGCGCTGACCGACATGCAGTTCAAGTCGTCTGAATCGGTGATGGAATTCAAGATTTGCTCGGTGCTCTGCGTGCCGCTCGTGGTCCGTGGCGAGGCCTTGGGCGCGATCTATCTGGGCAACGAAAACGTCGTGAACCTCTTTGAGGAAAAGGACCGCGACGTCGCCACGGTTTTCGCCGCGCAAGCTGCCTCCACGCTGAAGAACGCGATGATGGTCAACGAGTTGCGCGTAACAAACGCGTCGCTGACCCAGCAGATTGAGCGGATGAACTTCGGCAACTTGATTGGCGCTTCGCGCTCGATGTTGGACCTGTTCAAGAAGGTTGAAAAAGTCGCGGCGACCGAGATCAGCGTGTTGATCGAGGGTGAAACGGGTACCGGCAAGGAGCTTGTTGCCGGCGAAATCCACCGGCGATCCGCCCGCTCCAAGGGACCGTTCATCGTCATCAACTGCGGCGCGATCCCGGAAAACCTGCTGGAATCAGAGCTATTTGGCCACGCGCGCGGCGCGTTCACGGGCGCGGTTGCGGCACACGAAGGCAAGTTTTTTGCGGCAAACGGTGGCACGCTGTTTCTGGATGAAATCGGCGAGATGCCGCTCGCTCTGCAGGTCAAGCTCCTGCGCGTGCTCCAGGAGCGCAAGATCGTGCGCGTGGGCGAAACGCAGGCGCGCGACGTGGATATCCGCGTCATCGCGGCGACGAACCGGACGCTGTCTGAAGAAGTGAAAGCCGGGCGATTCCGCGAGGATCTCTACTACCGCCTGAACGTCGTGCGGCTGACGCTCCCGCCGTTGCGCGATCGCGAGGAGGACATGCTGCTCCTGGCGCGCTACTTCTTGAAGCGACATGGCGAAGAACTGAAGGTGCACGTGGAAGCGTTCAGCGAGGACGCGATCCGCGCGATCCAGCTACACCGTTGGCCCGGCAATATCCGCGAGTTGGACAACCGTGTGAAGAAGGCGCTCGTTTTCTGCGAAGGCGGCAAAGTAACGGCGGCGGACCTGGAGTTGGGCGCGATTCAGCCCGATGGCAAGGTGGAAAATCTGACCGATGCCAAAGAGACGTTTGCACGTGGCTACGTGAAGACCGTGCTCGATTTGAATGGCGGCAATCGCGCGCAGACGGCCAAGGATCTTGGCGTGGACGTGCGGACGATTTACCGGTATCTGGAACGCGAGAAGGACGAGGACTAGTCCCAGCAGCGGCTGTTGCTGGACGCTGGGGTTTGCGGGCGGCGCGCCCCCATCTTAGGCAATAGGCCTAGCCGGTTCTACAGCTTCGCCATCTCACGCTTCGCCACTTCGACAAACTTCTCTTCGCTCTTGCTTTTGGCGGCCGTCAAAAGGTACTTGTCAAACGCGGCCTTGGCCCCAACGTTGTCGCCCTTATCGCGCAGCGTGAACGCCAGATTGTACAGCGCCGGCGTGTAGTTCTGCTTCAGCCCCAGCGTCTTCAAGTACGCCGACACTTCCAGATCGAGTTCCTGCAGCTTGTGGTGCACGACCCCGATGTTGTATTGCGCGCGGTAGTGCTTCGGATCGCGTTCGAGCGCCTGCTGAAAGTGGGAAATCGCCCGGCGATAGAGCGCGGTGCGCTGCGGCTCCTGTTTCTTGCCAGCCAGCACAAGCACGGCTTCCGCCATGTCGTAGTAGCCTTCCGCGTTTTCCGGCTGCACAGCAACGGCGCGCTCAAAGCCCGCGATCGCGTCGTCAAACCGTTCCAAGCGCAGAAGCAGCATCGCGCGGTTCAAATGCGCATCTTGGCTGGACGGATCAAACGCGATCGCCTTGTCGTAGTGCGCGAGCGCCTCGCCGCCACGGCCCAGATCTTCGTACGTCACGCCGAGGTTGAAGTGCGCGCGCGCATACTTCGGGTCCAGCTCGATCGCCTTCTCATACGCCTTGGCTTCGTTGGCAAAATCGCGGCGCTTGCCGAACACGACACCCAGATTATACCAGCATTCCTTCAGGTCCGGTTTGGCCTGAACGCAGGACTGAAAGGCCGTCGTCGCTTCTTCCAGTTTGTTGCTGCCCATGCGATCGACGCCTTCGCGAAACCAATCTTCGGCCGAACGGCTATCAGCGGCGCCCGCGGTTTGGGCCAAAATCAGCATCGAAACAGCAGCGGCGGTGCTGCCTATCCAACTCGGTCGCAGTGCGTACATGCGTTCTCTCCTCGCGTTCCTCGCAGGCCGAAGTGTGCGGACTTCGCGCCCCGTGTCAAACCCGCACGCTAAGATGCACATTCCCCCGCGGCAGATTCTCGCGATTCACGACTACCAGATGGCGTGTTTGTCACCACTGCGTTGCAGAGCGCAGCGCGGGTCCGTACACTCTCCGCAGCTTGGAGGTTCCCTGTGCGCACTTTGTCCGCTCGATTTTGTTCCCTTCGCCCGACCCTGACCCTACTTGTTGCTGCGCTTTGTGGCGTTACCGCGTGCGCGGACGTTGGCAGCGGCACGAGCTCCGGGACGGGCGACACCGCCGGCGATCTGGGCTTCAAGAAAGACACGGGAGTCGACGGAAGCAGCGGCTGCGCGGGCGTCTCGTGCGACGACGGAGATCCGTGCACGGACGACCTCTGCGACGACGCGGCCAAGACCTGCACGCACATTCACAACGCTGTGTGCAAGGACACGATCGGCGGAGGCGACTCAAGCGGCCCCGACGGCAGCACGCCGGACGGCCCGTCGCTCGTCGCTGGCGACCTCGTGGTTACAGAGATCATGTACAACCCCTACGCAGGCGGCACGATCTCCGACACCGCGGGCGAGTGGTTTGAGATCTACAACAACACGGACAAGTCGTTCGACCTCGGCGGCGTGGTCGTGTCCGACGGCAGCAAGGACAGTTTCACGATCGCATCGGGATCCGTGATTGCCGCCAAGGGCTATTTTGTCCTCGGCATCAGCGCCGACACGACAACGAACGGCGGCGTGACCGTCACTTATGCGTACGCCAAGCAAATGACGCTGAACAACACGTTTGACACGATCTCGCTGACGTCAAACGGCGTGCTGGTCGACAGCGTGACGTACGACATCACCAAAGGCTGGCCAAACGTCAACGGCGTGACCCTGTCGCTGAGCCCGTCCAGCACGACTGCCAGCGGCAACGACGACCCGGTGAATTGGTGTGGCGCAACTTCCGCGTTGTCCGGCGGCGACAAGGGTACGCCCGGCGCGGTGAACGACGCGTGCCAGATCGACAGCGACAAGGACGGCATTCCGGACAGCCTCGACAACTGCCCGACCGTTGGCAATCCTGGGCAGCTGGACACCAACAAGAACGGCGTCGGCGACGCATGCGAGGCTTCTGGCCAGACGTGCGGCGACGGCAAGCTCGACGCCGGTGAAGCATGCGACGATGGCGGCACGACGTCCGGCGACGGCTGCAGCAGCTACTGCCAGAACGAGCCCGCGCTCACCGCTGGTAGCATCCTGATTAGCGAATTCATGGCCGATCCCAAGGCGGTGATCGATTCGCAAGGCGAGTGGATCGAGCTCTACAACCCCGGCGCGACCGACGTGATCATCAACGGTGTGGCGCTTTCCGCGGGCGTGACCAAGACCAGCTCGTACACGATCGAGTCTCCCGGCCCCGTCATCGTTCCCGCGGGCGGATACCTCGTGCTCGGCAACAACGTCGATGTGACAACGAACGGCGGCGTGAAAGTCGATGCGATCTTCCACAAGGTGTCGCTGGCCAACACCGCTTCAACGCTGACGTTGACATCACAAGGCACGATCGTCGACACGCTCACGTATGGCAATCAGTGGCCGATCGTCGGCGGCAAGTCCGTCGCGCTCGACCCTGCGTCGCTCACCGCCGCCGCAAATGATGACGTCGCGAACTGGTGCAAGGGCCAAGCGGCGTACGCGGCGGCCGGCGACTTTGGCACGCCCGGTACGGCGAATCCAAGCTGCTCCGGCGCCAACCTGGATGAAGACGGCGACGGCGTGCCGGACAAGATCGACAATTGCAAAAGCGACAAGAACCCGGATCAGAAAGACGCGGACAGCGACGGCGTCGGCGACGTCTGCGACAACTGCAAGGACCTCGCCAACACGGATCAGGCGGACGGCAACAAGAACAGCGTCGGCGATGTCTGCGAGCCCGCTGGCTGCGGCAACGGCGTTCTGGAAAGCGGCGAGCAATGCGACGATGGCAACATCACGCCGGGCGACGGCTGCGGCATCACGTGCCAGTTTGAGACCGACCTCGCCGCCGGCTCGCTGCTCATCACCGAAATCATGGCCAACCCGAAGGCGGTCGGCGATACGAGCGGCGAGTGGATCGAGTTGTACAACCCGACGGCGAGCCCCGTGGAATTGGTTGGCATTACGTTGCAGGTGAACGCGACGACGCAGGTGATTCAGTCGCCGACGCCGCTGACGCTGCAGTCACACGCGTACGCGGTGCTGGGGCGCAGCGTGGATCCCGCGGTAAACGGCGGCATGACCCCAATTTGGGTGTACGGCAGCGCGATGACCCTGCCCAACTCGTCGGAATTCACGGTGAACGTGATCGCGAACGGCAAGGTGCTCGACGCCGTGTTGGTCAATCCGAGCGTGAACGGCTGGCCGGCGCTGGGCAATGGCAACAGCTACCAGCTGTCGAGCCCGCAGTTTGACGTCACGGCCAACGACGACGGCGCCAATTGGTGCTGGGGCAAGGTCCCGTACGGAGCGGGCGATCTGGGTACGCCCGGTTCGCCCAACCAGGACTGCAACGGCCCGCTGGACACGGACGGCGACGGCGTGCCCGACACCATCGACAACTGCGTGAAGACGGTCAACCTGGGGCAGGAGGATGCGGATAGCGACCTCATCGGCGACGCGTGCGACACGTGCCCGAACCAGCCCGCGCCCGGCACGACGGACGGCTGCGTAACGCTCTGCGGCAACGCGACGCTGGACACGGGCGAGGAATGCGACGACGGCAACCTGAAGAGCGGCGACGGATGCAGCAACAAATGCAAGATCGAGGTCGCGGGAATGAACGTGATTTTCACCGAGATCATGAACAATTCGAGCTCGGCCAACGGCGATCCCGGTGAATGGCTCGAGGTGTTCAACCCCGGCAGTTCCGATGTCGACTTGGTTGGCTGGAAACTGCAGTACCAGTCGGCGTCGACCGTGCACGTCATCAAGGCGGTCGGCAAGACCGTCGTGGCTGCCGGTGGCTATCTGGTGCTCGGACGGTCGAGCGACCTGACCAAGAATGGCGGAGCGAACGTCGACTACGTCTACACCACTTTCCAGATGTCGAACTCGAAGGGGACACTCACGCTGATCATGCCAGACGGGACTGTGTCAGACGTCGTGAGCTTCGCAAGCACGGCGCCGTGGCCAACGGCGAAGCAAGGAACGTCCGCGCAGCTCTCGGCCAATGCGCTGACGGCGACCGACAACGACGCTGGCGCTTCGTGGTGCCTGTCCACGACGACCTTCGGTGCGGCTGGGAAGTTGGGCACGCCGGGTACGGCAAACGCGAGCTGCGCTGGCATCCCGCCGCCGCCGCCGCAAGGCTCCAACGCCAGCGGCAATGGCCAAGCGCCGTGGTTCCAGTGGTTCCAGCAGTGGGCCGGCATGTACGGTCAGTAGCCGCCTGAATCAGTCGTTCAACGCGCCGTTCTGCACCCACGTCTTCAACGCAGTCAGGAACGCGGCGCTCGGTGCCTTGCCTAGCTTGGGCAGCGTCATGTCGCTGATGGCGTTGTTGTCGCAGTTCGGGTTTCCGGGCAGGTCAAAGGCGTTGCGCGTGGACGCGTCGAGGGTCGCAACCAACAGGCTGCTCGCCGGCTTGTCCTTCACGATGAAAGCCACGCCGTCACAACCCGCCTGATTGCCAATCAAACCATTCGCCTTGCCCGACAAGGACGCATACGCCGCCGCTTGGGTCGAGAAGTCGAGGGATTTCTCCGTTGTGCTCGTCGCACCGACGGCGCCTGGCGCGTGGCATTGCGCGCAGCCCGACAGGTAGTTGGCATAGAGGCTGGAGAAGTGCGGCTCGGGATCGCCACCGCCGGCGGCCGTCGTGACGCATCCGGCCAACGCGGCAGAGCCGCAGAGCGCGAGGCGCAGCGCAAGGAAACGGTTCATGGGGTACCTCCAGCCGGCAGCACCGGCGGTTGAGAGTCGAGGGCAAAGAGCATCAAGTACAGACTAAACAAGAAGCGTTCCCGCTCGCGCACCGGGTTGGCGCGCTCGCAGAGAAAGACGTAGACCTCATGCAACGCGCGCGTCAACGCGGGAGGCGCGGGGGCGTGTCCCAGTTTGCCAGAGAGCAGACCTTCTGCGTAGGCACGCAAGATCGCAATGCGCGCATCTGGCGCGATAGAGCCGTTGCGCTTCTGATAGGCCTCACAAAACGCCAAAGCGGCGTCCAAACGCGCGCGCGCCTGGTCGGGCTGCGCGGCGTCACGTGCCAGGATAGCCAAACGCAGTTCGGTGTTGGCTTGCTCCAAGAGAAGTTCGTCGTCGTCCGTCCGATCCAGAGCGTCCTGCAATTCCGCTTTGCGCGCGTCCAGCGACGTCTTTGCCACGTCGGGTTGCCCAGCCAAGCGCGCGCTCTCGCCCCGCAGACCGCTCAGCAACAGCTGGATATCTTCGCGATTCAGCGAGGGCGTCCGCGCCGTCGCACTACGACCAAGGGCCAGATCAGCCGAGCGCACGTCGGCCAGCTGCTTCTCCACGTCGGCGAGCAGTCCCAAAGCATGCTTGTGATCGTTGTCCCGGCCCGCCGCCGCCGCCGCCATCAGCGTCCAACGCAGCCGATTTGCCGCATCCAACCGCACCTCGCCCAGCTTGGGCGCGTGGTTCAGAAGGTCGTCGTAGAGCCCTCGCGCACGCACCGCCTTTCCGCCTGCGTACGCCATCAGCGCCGCCTGATCGAGCGCGAGCCAGTGACGGTCTGCCAATTCCGGCTTCGCCATGGTCAACGCCAGCGCCGCTTCCGCGACTTGACTCGCTTCTTTCGCTTGCCCCATGTGCAGCAGCCCGCGCGATCGCGCGAGGAACAGCGTCAGCGCCTCGCCCGAATCGCGGGTCGGCAATTGCCGGCGCCTATCCAACAAACCGCGGGCCAACGCGTGATTGCCGAGCTCGGACTGCAGCAGCCCGAGGTCGCTCAGCAGCGCCGCCTCGTAGCGTGGCCGACCGTTGGCCAGATCCAGCGCCATTTGGTAGTGCTCCACCGCTTCGATGCCCGCCTGCCGATCGCCGCGCAAAAGAAATTGCTGATGGCGCAAGTAGCCGCGCAACTGGGACAAGCCCACGCTTTGGCTGACCACCAACGCCGCTGCGCGTGCGTGCGTCTCCGCCACATCCAACGCTTGACCGCGCGCACTCGCGTCCGTCGACTGAGCGACGTCGCGCGCCAACAGCCACGCTTGGGCGAAATGCAGCACCGGGTGGTCGACCGGAAAACGCTTCGTGTACAGTTCCAGGACGTCGGTCTTGCCTTCCGCCAGCCGCGCTTCGATGAAACCGGCGTGCGCTTCCAGATCGTCCGTTTGCAGGGTGAGCCCCCAAAATGTCCCGCGCGCGTCGCCCACCTGCTTGTCAGCGCGGTGGATCCACGCCTTGTCCAAGCCGACTTGGCGGTACAGCGCCACCGCCGCATCGCGCTCCGCGTGGCTCTCCGCAACCTGACTCACCCACGTGTTGGCGAACTGATAGAGCAAGTCCGCGCAGTCCGTCTGCGCTGCACGCCGCGAAGTCGCCGCCACCAGCGCCCGCCGCCTCTCTGGCTGATCGTGGTGCTTGTAGAGCTGAAAGAGCGCAGCGCGTACGGAGTCCTGATTGCCCTTGTTCAGCGTCACCAAGTGCGACTCCAGCGCGAGACGAAACGCCAGCTCGCCCTCCTTCTCCGCTTTGGGCAGCCACGTCGTGACGCGCGCCTGCCGATCTGCAAGTCCAACGCCTCCGCTCAGTTCCACGACAAAGCGTTCAGCAAAATCAAGACGTTCCACGCCCTCCAGCACGGGGTTCTCGGCGAGCTGCGCCAGCGCCGTCAGAAGTTGCTCGTGCAATCCCAAGGCGCGGAGCAGGTGAACACCCTTGTCTGCGTAGACAAAAAGCGTGAACGGATCGGTCACTTGCGAGAGCGGCACAGTTTGGAGGAGCTCCAGTGCGCGTCGCTCCTCGCCCATGACGTCGAGCATCTCGACTTGCGCGAGCTTGGCCAGATCGCGCACCGGTCCCGACTGTCGCGCGAGCTGCCCCAAGCGCCGGACACGCTCGCGCTGCGCCGCCAGAAAGCGGTCGTCCAGCGTTCCGCCCGCCAGCCGCCGTTCGTCCAACCGGTGCCCGATGATTTCCAGGACCACAGACGACCAGCCCATGATCGCCGCATCGCCCAATGCGCGCTGCGCCGCTTGCCGCGCGTAGAAGTCTGCCGACGCGAGCTCTCCCAACTGCAGGTGAATACGGGTCATTTCCCGTAGGTAGCGCATTCTGTCCGCGGGCGTTGGCGCGCGATCCAGCAGGTGACTCAGCACCAGAAGTTGTTCCCACGGACCACGCACCGCGTCGCGCACCTCGTTCAGCTTGGCCACGGACCAGTCCGCGCTCAACGCGCCGTCCAAAGGCAGGCGGTACACGTCCAACGAACCTTCAGTTTCACACGTCGTCAACAGCGATGACGCCGTCGGCGCGGGGTACTGGCAGTTCCAATGCGCGCTCGTGAGCTGCTGCGGCGCAGCGCCGGCGAGCGGCTGGTCGGCGCTGGCATCAAAGCGGACGCGAAAGAGCACGCTGTGGTCGTGCCCGTCGATGCGACCGTCCTGATTCGTGTCGCTCAGGTGCTGGGCGAAGTAGAGAAAGCGACCGTCCGCGCCAAATGCGGGAAAGCCGGTGACGCCCGGTAGAGAAAACGTCACGTCCTGATGCCCGGCGTGGCCGATCCGCGCGATCCGCAAGTGCTGCGCCGGTCGCATCGCAAAGGCGACGCCGACATCTTGGGACGCGCGCTCGACGGGTACCCAAACCAGCCACTGCCCGGCTGGGTGCAACGCCGGACTCGACAGCCCCGTTTCGTCCAGCACCGGACCATCGTCGTGACCTTGCAGGTCGATGCGGCGCAATTGGAACTCGCCGTGCATGCCGCCACGCTGCACGACGCCCAGCGATTGTCCGTCGGGGAACCAAAACGCCGTCGTCTCTGACGTCGTTGGGCCCGTGAGGCAGCGGCGCTCACCGTTGGGCAACGTGCGCAGGCAAACGTCACCGGTTGCGTCGGTACGGGTGGAGAGGTACGCCAGCGTCTTGCCATCCGGACTCACGCGTGGAAAGGACGTGTCCGCGCCCTCGTCAAAGAGCAGTACGGGCGTGGCACCTGGCGCCTGTGAAAACACCTGTGCGGTCGCGTTGCGGTTACTGACAAAGTAGAGGGTCGCGCCGTCGGCACCTGCCGTTCCCAGAAACTCGTCGGCGGAACCGGCCGTGAGGCGCGCGGGCAAGCGCAGCCCAGCCGCGGGCTCGGACGCGAACGCCGACGCCGAAGCGAACAGAAGCAGCAACACCGACGCTGTCAGACGGGTCACGGGCACGTCTTGGCCTCCCACGCTTGATCATCTTTCTGCCACCACCCGCCGCAGATCAGGCTCTTTTGCCGCGCTTGTCGCCACTGCGCGCGCACGTCCGCCTCCGACGCCTGCTGCCTTTGCTGCTGCACGTACAGCCAAATCTGCCGCCGACTCCGGTTGGCCTTCTCCAGACGACGGCCGACGTCGGCCAGGTCGATCGCACCCGAACAGGCTTCGGAGGTCGAGATGAGCGTGCCGTCGGCCGCTTCTCCGATGCAGTGACGCGTCAACAGCTGGTCGAGCATTTGCGCGTCGTCGATCCAGCCGCTGTACAACGCGGCGATGGCGTCGTGGGACGCGTCCGTGTGCCAGCCGCTAACGGATAGTTCACCGGGCGTCAACGGCAACGGTCCCGCCGAGAGTCCGGCCTGCGCGACCTGCGATTCGGCCACAGGCATTCGCGCCGCGGCTTGCTCTTCAAGGAGGGAATGCCGGTCCACAATCACGACGTCCGGCGCCTTGATGCAGCCCGCCACCGCGACGAAAACAAGAATCTTCAGACACTTCATGGCTTGGGCGCCTCCCGCACCCGCAAGGCTCGCAGCGGCTCCAAGAGCGGATCGAGCCAGCGCTGAAATACCGGACCGAGCGCGATGCCTCGCAGTTCATCGATTTGCACCAAGCCGCCCAGACCGCCGAGTTCCACGCCGACGTCGAGGAAGCCGTGCAAGAACCGCATTTTCACGTGCTTGGGATAGCCGAGCTTGAGCAGCGTTCGCAGCCGGTTGGACTGCGCGTCCTCGGCGTAGGGGTCCCACAAGTTCAAGAGCGATTCCAGATGTTTGCGCCCCATGTGCAGAATCTCCGCGCGGCCATCAAGCGCGCGCCTCGCCGGCAGGAAATCGAGCGCCGCGTTGGCGTCCAGTCGTTCCTCGCTGCCTTCGACCTGCAACCCCGTCGCGTTACCGCGAAGTTGCACGTGCGTATCCTCACCGTTCAGGAGCACCATGCACTGCCCGGTCAGCTGCCCGTGCAGAAGCGTCGCCTCCAGTTGGTCCATGCGAAACACGTCGCGGTCCACGCCAGCGTTCCCGGCAATCGGTCCGAACTCGGCGCCAGCGTAGCGAATCTGCCCGATGCTGAGAAAATCTGTGCGACGCAAGAACGGCTGATGTTCCGAGAACCGCCAACGGGCATAGGCGTCGTCCTCGCCACCACCGAGAATCTGAAACTGCGGCGCGAGCGTAAACGTCTCCATCAGCGGCATGTCGCCGAAAATGTCGGTAACCTGCAGATCCACCTTGGTCAGCCCAACGTCCACGTGGTCAAAGTGAACCCGCGCGTCCGTGTGGTACACGAGCAGGTCGCCCGACTCGACGCGAAACGGCACCGTCACCACGCCGCGCGCCCGCAGATCGGGGTTGTCGTGAACGAGCGCGCCGACATCCTGGCGCAGTTCGCCCTTCAGGTTCAGCCCCAGTCGCCCCGGCACCGGCTCGTTGGTTTCCGTCGCGTTGGCGTCCGCCAGATTCACCGCCGCCGCGCCATTCACGTCTGCGTCCGTCACGCGCGTCGGCTGGGTCGCCGCACGGTCGTAGCCGCCGGTCAGCGTCAGCCGCGTACCTGTTGGCGGATTGGTCAGTTCGAATTGCTCGACGCGCGCGCCTTCTTCACCCGACCAGCCGCGCAGCAGCCAGGTCAAGTCGCCAAGCGGCAACGCGGGCATCGCGTCCTGAGTCAGACGAGCGAGCTTGCCGTCCGCGGCCAGACGCAACGTTCCATCGACACGCAACTCCACGGTCAAGTGCTGCTTCAGGCCGTCGAGACGCAGCGCATGGCCGCTTGCCGCCGCTTCCAAATCCGGGATCGCCACCGTGACGTCCGCTTTCCCCGCACCATTGCGCAGCGACGCGTCGACGTTGACCACCAGCCGACTCAACTGCGCCGCGCCTTGCGGCAGCTTGCAGCCCACCGCCGTCACGTTCAGCGCCAGCGTGTGTTGGCCATCGGCGGTTGTCGGCGGCTTCTGCGCGAACAGCTGCGCGCCGCCGGTCAGTGCGCCCTTGCCGTCCAGCGTCACGCCCAACTTCGGGTTCAAGAGGCACAGCGCGCCCCGATCCACCTCTGGCAGCCCGTGCAGAAACGCCGCGACGTTTTGCGCTGCCGCCGTCACCGTATAGGCCAGGTCCGCCCCTTGCGCGTGTCCTTGCAGGTCCAGCTGCGCATCCAGCCCGTGCGGCCCCGTCGCCGCGAGGTTCAACAGCAGGTGGCGCGCCTCCGGATCGTGATCCAGCTTGCCCGACACGTGAAGTTGCCCGCCCGGTCGCACGGGCCCCACGCGCTCGATATCACCGTCCAGCGTGAAATTCGCCGTCTGACGCAGGCCTGCACCGTCGCTCGTCAACTTGGCGTCCAGCGTGCGCACGCTCGCCCGTCCCGGCAGCGTCAAGTTCGCCACGTGCAGGTTGGTCGTCTGCGTCACGTGCGGGAGCCCCGTCAGTCCCTGCGCCTTGCCCTCGCTGGAGACGGACACCAGCAGCCGTTTCCAGTCCAGCAGCTTGTGTAGCGACGCCGGCAGCGGCACCGCCGCGACGATTGCGGACACGTCCGGGTCCATTGTCAGAGCCCAGTTCACGGCATCGGTCGTCTTGGTCGCCTCCATGGACAGATCCAGCGGCCGGCCCACGGTCACGCGCACCTGCCCCGTGCTTGCCAGCGGTTCGTCCAGCAGTACGCGCAAGTCTTGCGTGGAAACACGCGCACCGGGGGATTCTTCGTCGATCCAGACGCCGCCCGGCAGCGCCGCGGATCCCACGGTTGCGTGAAACGACAGCTTTTGCGGAATCCGGAAAATGTTCGCGGCCTCGCGCAGCACCGGCGGCACCTCGGCACCAAGCTGCAAGCCACCGAGCCTGACGAACTGCTGCTCCACGCGCAGTTCCGTCTGCGCGACGTTCACTTGCACGGTCAGCCAACGGAGCGCGGCCAAGGGATCCGCCAACAGACGCGCCAAACCCGCCAGCTGAAGAACGAGGTACGGCTGCACTTGCACCATTTTCACCGACCGCGCGCCATCAGCCGTTTGCACCGCAAGTTCGGCCACGGAACCCTTCACCGTCAGCGTCACCCCGTCCGGCAGCAGCACCACCGTCAGATCCGCCGCGAGCTGTGTCAGCGTGGCCTCGCCCGCCAGGTCGTGCACGTGCGCGTGGTCCAGCGTCACGCTCACGTCGCCCGCCAGCGCGACGCCCGCGTTCAGGTGCGCGTGGGCCGCCACCGACAATTCGCCAATCTGCACTTGCGGCAACGTCGCGCCTTTGACCAGCAGTTGTGCGTCCAGCTTGTCGATCGTCGTTGCCGACGGATCCAGCGCCAAATGCAGCCCCGTCGCACTCGCCGTCAGTTGCGCACCCCTGACACGCACATCGCCGCGCTGCACGTCGTTCAGGTCGGCTTGCGCGGCAAAGGAACCGTCCACAAATGTCATCGCGTCGTTCACAAAGAAGTCAGCCTGCGTCTTCGTCCAGCCCAGCAGTTCCAGCCGCTTCAGCCCAATCTTCAGCCCGCGCTTCTGCAGGTCGGGCGTCAGTGCGACTTCCAGCCCGAACAGCGGCTGCGTCCCGGCGTGCAGGTCGGTCGTCAGCTTGAGCGCGTCATTCGCCAGTTGCGCGCGCGCATTCAGGCCCAGCGGCAGCACGCCTGTGCCTGTTGCCAACGGCTGGAGCCAAGGCGCGAGTGCCAGCAACTCCTTGAAGCGCTGGTCAAGGGTGAACCCGGCTAGTTCCGCCTGAAAGTGCGAACCGTCCAGCTTCGCGTCCAGCGTCGGCTGAGGTCCGGTCGCCGCGCCCGCCGTCAGAGCCAGTTCGCCGAGATACGCGTGGCGATCGCCGCCGCCAGGCAGCCGTTCGGTCAGGCGCACGTGGACGTCGTGAATCGCGGCGTCGATTGCAATCGCCGGCGCTTCCTTCAGCGCGCGAAAGAGCTGGGAAAGCGGTGTCGACGGTTTGTCGGGGGACGGCGGCAGCAGCGCCAGAAACCGCTGCAAGGACGTCACGCCGTGGGTGTCCAGCACCACGTTCAACCCGACGTCCGTCACGGTAACGCGCGCGCGGCGCTGGCGCTGCGGCAGGAAGTCGCCCAGATGCCAAGTCAGCGCAATGTGCTTGATACGCAGCAGCTCCGGCGCCAAGTCGCGATCCGGCCGCGGCGACGCGATGACCAGGTCATGCAGCTCAAAGCCAGAAATGCCGACCGACGCCTTCTGGTAGTCCAGATCGACGTGAAACTGCTCGTACACGGTTCTCTTGACGCGATTGCGCACCGCCGGCGCTTCCAGATGCGCGGCGAAATAAACAACCGCCGTGACGCACGCCAGCGCCACGAGCCCGCACGCCATCAGCACCCGCCGCCACGTCACGCGCCGCGGCTTGGTTTTCTGCTGAGTCGCGGCCTGCACGAAGAGATGCCTCCTGAAAGGCGAAGGTAGCACGCGCAGGGTTCAAGTCGAGGGAAGTGGCGTCAGAGGCAGCCGTTCTGTTGGCCGCAGAACGCGACTTGCACGGCGGAGGAGCCGTTGCCCCCGGCGGCTTGGACGCACCCTTGGAGGCAGGCCCAGTCGCCCTTGCAACCGACGAGGCACTGGAGCGCCGAAGCGCACGCCGGATCGGGCGCGCATTTGCCGTAATCGGTCGCGCACTTGGCCTGCAGGCAGCTCATCGGATCGGGAACGGTCGATTGGCAGTCCTGCGGGCAGTAGAACTGCTCGCCGATGTCACACTTGTTGTCGCCGCACGTCCAGGTACCAATGCCGCAGTCCTTTGGGCAGTTCTGGCCGTTTTCGCCCACGCCGCAGATCGTGTCGCCGCACACAACGGTGTTCGGGCAGTCCTTGCTGCAGCCTTGCGCTTGCTCGCCTGGCTCACACTTGCCGTCGCCGCAGAACGGCTTGGTGCAGTCGTTTTGGCAGTAGAACTGCTCGCCAATGTCGCAGATGCCGTCGCCACACGTCCACGAAAAGCCTTTGCAGTCCTGGCCGCACGTCTTCGGGTCTTCCCCCGGGTCGCAGTACCCGTTGCCGCAAAATGGCGCGGGAACGCCGCCGTCGCTGCCGGAGATCGCGTCTGCGCCAACCGCGACATCCGGCGCAATCGCAACATCCTGCGGCGACGCGACGTCGAGCTGAACAGGCACGTCCGCAAGCGCCGCACCATCGGTGCCAACCGCCACATCTTCTGGGACGGACGCGTCAGCGGCAACCGCGGTGTCTGTGCCGAGGATCACGTCGATCGCCCCGTCGCCCGCCGTCAGACCGTCGCCGGTCGTCGCGCCATCATCGCCCGATTCCACGCTCGCGGATGGCGAAGACATGCTGTCGTCCGAGCACGCGGTCGCGCTCGCAAGCGCCATACAGGTCAACAAGAGCGAGGCAAGAGCGCGCATGAGCATCCTGAAGTGCCGGTGAGGCGGGAGGTCGGCACGCAAAAGACTGTAACGGAGCACGTGCTGTGATTCAAGACGATCGCGCCACGGCTACTTGCGACCGCCCCGACGGATCACCTGCACAATGTGCCGCGCTTGCCACGCGTGCACGTCGCTGAGTTGCGCGCCGCGGTCCATCAGCAGCGCCTCCATCTCCCGGACGCAGCGGCCGTCGGCGATCTGCTTCAGGCAAGCCAGCACACGATCCACGCCGTCGTGCCCCAGCCCCTGCGGATCGGCGTGGAGGCGTGCGACAAGGTCCAGCTGCACCGCCCGCGCGTCCAGTTGCAGCGTGACGTCCGCCGTCAGGACGACCAACAGCGGATCCGTCGAACGCGCGGACCGCTGCAAGAGCCGCACGAGTGGCCCATGTTCCGGTAGCGCAGTGGGTGGCAACTGTTGCAAGGCGCGGAGGATCCAGATCGCACCGGCGGGATCCACACGGTCCAAGCGGGCGTCGTCGCGCAGCGCGTTGGGCGACGCGCGTAGGACGGCAACGACGTCAGGCAGCAAGGCTTCCAGCGACGCCAAGCGAGACACGCGCGCGGGATCAGGCGTCAACACAGTCGGCACGTTCGCCGCGGGAGCGAGAGCGGGCGCGTCGGCGAGGAAGTCGAATTCGTCATCAAACGCGTCGGGTTGAGGAACAGGTGGCGAGACCTCCGGCAAAGGCGCTTCCAGGATCGCCTGCCAAAACTGCTGCCACGCCGGATTTGCCGATTCAAACGAGCTCATCATCTGCCTGTGCCTTGCGCAACGCCGCGGCCGCGTGCGATCCTGCGCGTGGGAGGTCGTATGAAAACAGTCATTCGCCTGCGCATGTCAAGCCACGATGCACACTACGGCGGTCAACTGGTCGATGGCGCACGCATTCTGGGACTTTTTGGCGACGTTGCGACCGAGCTGCTGATCCTGCACGACGGCGATGAAGGCCTGTTCCGCGCCTACGACAACGTCGAGTTCTTGGCGCCCGTGCGCGCCGGCGACTACATCGAGGCAGAAGGCGAAATCGTCGCCGTGGGTAAGACCAGCCGGAAAATGACGTTTGTGGCCCGCAAGGTCATCAGCGCGCGGCCAGACATCAGCGAATCTGCCGCCGACGTGCTCGATCCGCCCATCGTCGTCGTACGCGCGAGTGGGACCTGCGTCGTGCCGCTCGACCTCCAGCGAAAAGGGTAGCCCATGCAGCCGCTGATGATCACGGCCGCGATCTGCGGCGCCGAAGTCTTTCGCAGCGACACGCCCTATGTGCCCTACACGCCGCGTGAACTGGCCGAAGAGACGGTTCGCTGCCGGGCAGCCGGCGCGACGATGGTCCACCTGCACATGCGGGAAGCCGACGGTGCGCCAAGCCAACGCGCCGAGCTTTTTGCCGAAACGGTCGCGCTCATCAAGTCGGCGGGCTGCGACATCGTACTGCAGTTCTCCACGGGCGGTGCCGTCGGCATGACGGTGGATCAACGGGCCGACGCGCTCAGGCTGCGCCCGGACATGGCCACGCTGACGACGGGCTCGGTGAACTTTGGCGAAGACGTGTTTCTGAACAGCCCGCCGATGATCCGCGCGATCGCAGCCCGTCAACGGGAATTCGGCGTGCGTCCTGAGGTCGAATGCTTTGACTCCGGGATGGTCGATGCCGCGCTGCGTCTGATGAAGGACGGCCTGCTGGATTTGCCGGGGCACTTCAACTTCGTCCTCGGCATGGCTGGCGGAATGGGCGGCACGACGGCGCACCTCGACTTTTTACGGACGCTGCTGCCCGAAGGCGCGACTTGGTCCGTCGCGGGAATTGGGCGATTTGAGCTGCCCCTCGCGGCGCACGCGATCGCGGTGGGCGGACACGTGCGCGTTGGGCTGGAGGACAACCTTTACGTGCAGAAGGGCGTCCTGGCCAAAGGCTCCTACGAGCTGGTCGCGGCGGTCGCGGCGATGGCGAAGGAAGCCGGACGGCCGCTGGCGACGATCGCGCAGGCGAGAGCCCTGCTGCGCTTGAACTAACAACGGATTTCAGTGTCCCGCAACTTTCGGGTACTTGACCTTCAGCTTGTCGATCCACTTCAGCGAATCCGGGTCATCGGGCAAGTCCTGACCCATTCCGACCATTTCCAGTTCGACCGTGTTGGCGTCCTTGGGGATCGTCACCCCCGAATCGATATCGAGCGTCACACGCTGCATCCGCGCGCGCAGGGCCGCCAATTGGTGGTCGATAATTTCGCGCGTTTCCTTGGTCAGCTTGAGCGGCGCATGCGGGTCACCCGCCTGATCGATCTGCGCTTGCAACGACTGCACCTGCGTCGCCAGTTCGGCACGTTGCGCGTTCAGCGCAGCGGTCATGTTCGCGGCATACAAGTGGCCACTCCCACGCACGGAAATCGTCACGAGGCCCATGTATTTGCCTTTGGTGAACGTGTCCGAGAAGAATCCTTCACCGTTCGCCAACAGTTCCGTCGTCAGATCCATGTTGACCGAGCCCAGCACCAGGTCGATGCCCTTCACTTGCGACATCAACGAGTCCACTTCCATGCGCGACAGCTGACTCAGCACCACAATGAGCTGGCAGCCCTGCTCGCGCAGCTCTTTCACCACCGTGCCCGCGACCAGATTGGGCGCTTCGACATGCAGCGCGTTCTCGCTCAGCGTGTGCACGACGTCCATCGGCTGGCCGGTAATCAGGCCGAAAACGCCGACCTTGACCGGCCCAACTTGTTTGATCAAGACGCGTTGGAAGGCCGACTTGCCGCTTGAATCGTACAAATTCGCCGAGAGCAGCGGGATGTGATGCGCCGCCGCCAGACGTCGCAGGTCGGCCAGCCCCAAGGCGAGTTCGTGCGCGCCCACGTTCAGACCGGCATAGCCGGCGCGCGCCATGGACCGCAAGAAGACGTCCGCGCGCGCCACGGCTTCCCCCGGACGGTCCACGGTATTGGGCACGTTGGGCACCATCAGGCCGCCGACGTCAAACGCCAAAGTATTGGGGCGTCCTTGGGTCTGTTGCATCCACCAGCGAACGCGCTTGGCCAGACCGCCCAGCGGGTTGTGGGCACAGCCACACGGGTCGGTATCGCCCACTGCGCCGCCGGAGAAGCCGATCCGGACCTGCTGGGACGGCGGCACTTCAGGAAGCTCCGGACCCGGCGCTTTTTCCGCGGGCGGTTCAGGGGCCAAAGTCTCCGGGGGCGCGCCATTCAGAATCGGCGGCGGCGGCACACCGCGGCTCTGCGCTTGCGCAGCTTCCATTTCTTTGGGAACCAACATCGCTTCGGCCAAAATCGCACGGTGCGTCGCCTCGGCTTCCACCATACCCGACGTCAACACGCGGTATTGCTTAGCCGCTGGTTGCGCGGGACGGCCCGGCTGGAACCGGTGCCACAGACCGCCAGCAACCGCCACCAACGCGACGATCAACAGGCCCACCGTCACTTTGCTCCGCCGATCCATGCTTGCGCTCTCCGCTTGCGCGCCGTTGCCACGCCAAGTCGCTGGCACGTTAGCATCGGCTTGGGACTGTCGCAATTGACCGAACGCCAAGTGCCCGCTAACGTTTGCGCCCCCGCGACCCTGCGGCGATCGTTGCGCGCCATGCAAGAACACTTCGACCGCAAACGCAACCGCACGTGGGCATTGGCGATTTTCGTCGGGTCACTGCTCATTTACGGCGCGGTCTGCGGCCAGACGCTGCTGGAGCCTTCGCCGCATTTCCACTTCACGGACATGGCCGAGTCGTTCCTGCACGGGCGCCTCGACACCGACACGCCGCGTCGCACCGCGGGGCAGAAACCGCAGCCGAATGACCCGCCAGGCTTGCAAGACGCCGTGAATCGCCAGTTGAAAGGCAGCGGCTGGAACGATTGGGCCAGCTACCGCGTGCTGACGCTGCGCGGCGGTGAAGTCGTCAAGGGCGTGTTCCCGTGGAAGGACGTGCCGGGACCGCGGCAACACGAATTCCACACCCTCGACGGTCGCTTGATGATCATCGACGTCGATCGCGATCTCAAGGTCGGCTGCGATCCGAAGCAGAAGTGGCGCAAGTGCGACGATGTCATCTACCAGATCTCGTTCCCGCCCTTCCCCGCCGTCGTCATGATGCCGCTGGCGAAAATTTGGCACTATCGCGCCAACGACGTGCTCGTGACGGTTCTCTTCGCCGCGCTCTCAGCGCTCCTCACGTGGCTCTGGCTGGCGCGGCTGCGGCGCGAAGAACTGATCACGCACGACACCGCCGATCGCGCGTGGCTGACCGCATTTCTGGCGTTTGGAACGGCGACTTTCTTCGTTTCGGCGCACGCGTCGGTCTGGTTCACGGCGCTTGTCATCGGCATGACGCTGCATCTGGGCTACTTGCTCGCAGCGGAGGGCGGTCGGCGTCCGTTTCTGGCCGGTGTGCTGCTGGGTCTGGGCGTGGCGACGCGAACACCGCTGCTGTTCGCCGGGCTGTTCCTGCCGCTGGAAGTGCTGTTCCCCGACGGACGGTGGCTCGGCGGTCAAGGCAAGTCAGCGATTCCAGAGGCGTTCAAGAAGCTCGCGCTCTACGCGATTCCGCTGGCGCTCATTGGCGGCGTTCTGGCGTGGTTCAACTGGGCGCGCTGGGAAAACCCCGGTGAATTTGGTCACCTCTACCTGCTGGAAGGCACACGCGGACCGACCCGCGAGCACGGACTTTTCTCGTTTACGTTCCTGAATCACAACTTGGGCACCGCGCTCCTGAACATGCCGCAGTTCGTCGCAGACACGCCGGTCGTGCTGATCACGCGTCACGGTCTCGGTCTGCTCACGTCGAGTCCGGCGTTCCTCGCACTTCTGGCGCAGCGTCCGACCTCAGCACCGCAGGAATCGTCCCGCAGCGCCGCGCTTTCCCGCCACCTGATGTGGTCCGTTGCCGCAGTCGCAATTCCCGGCCTTTTCTACCAAAACGACGGCTGGCAGCAGTTTTCCTACCGCTTCGCGATGGACTTTCTGCCGCCCCTGCTGGGCATCCTCGCGCTGCGCCTGCCGGTGCTCAACCGCAAGGTCAAGGCGCTGATCGTGCTTTCCGTGGTGATTCAACTGTTTGGTGCGATTACCTTTGGTCGCGCGGAACAATTTTACTACGACTGATGTTGTACTGCGTCGCAGCCCTACCCGACGTCCGAGGCAAAGTTTATGTCCGCTCCGCAGAAATCTGGTCCGACCCCGCCCGTCACGTCCGTGCAAGATTGCGTCGACTGGGTGCTGAGTGGCGCGCGGGCGCCGAAGGACTTCAAAATCGGCACGGAATTCGAGCGTTTTGCGCTGGGACCCGACGGGCTGACGCTGCCGTATGAAGGTCACGCGTCGATTCACACGCTGCTCACGCGGCTGGCGGATCGCCACGGCTGGACGCCGTATCTGGAAGCGGGCAAGCCGATCGCGCTGACGCGTGGCATGGCGTCGATTTCTCTGGAACCCGCCGGGCAATTTGAGCTGTCCGGCGCGCCGTTCGCGACCGTGGCTGAGATGCGCGCGGAGCTGGATCAGCACTTGCTGGAGCTGGCGGACGTGACGTCCGACCTGGGCATCACGCTCTCCCACATCGGCTTTAACCCGGTGAACACCGTGGAGAATTGCCATCGCATGCCCAAGAGCCGCTACGGCATCATGCGGCGGATCATGCCGATGGTGGGCACGCTGGGCTTGGACATGATGCACCTGACGTGTACGGTGCAGACGAACATGGACTTTTCGTCGGGCGCGGAAGCGATGGAGATGATGCGGCTGGGGCACCTGCTCTCGCCGGTTCTGGTGGCGCTCTATGCCAACTCCCCGATTCGCCACGGCAAAGACAGCGGTTACGCGACGTTCCGCGCACACTTGTGGACAGACGTGGACAACGCACGCTGCGACGTGAGCAAGTTCGTCTTTGAACGGAGCGCAACGATTGAAGATTACGTGCAGTGGTGCTGGGACGTGCCGATGTACTTCCTCGACATTGCGCATGAAGATGGCTCGCACGGTCACCAGGAGCTTTTTGACGCGCCGATGACGTTCCGGCAGTTCTTTGAGCGCGGTTTTGGCGATCGCCGTCCGACGATGGCGGACTGGGAACTGCACGCGTCGACGATGTTCCCCGACGTGCGGCTCAAGAAGTACCTGGAGCTGCGCCAGTGCGACGTCGTGCCCGCCGAGGCGCTGCCGTCTTTGGTCGCGCTGACAAAGGGGATTTTCTACAGTCCGGATGCGCGCAAAGAAGTGATGACGCTGCTGCGGGACGGCGATGCGACGGTGAACCGCGCGGGACTCCGAGCGTTGGCGGCGAAGGACGCGCTGGGCGGCGTGCAGGGCGAGTGGAATCTGCGGGAACTGTCGGCGGAAGTGCTGAAGATCGCGCGAACGAGCCTCGCCCAGCAGTTTGCTGCGAGCGGTGTCGACGGAAAGGCTTCGGAATCGCTGGATATTTTGGATGAAATCGTGGCTGGTCAACGACCGCAGTTTTGGCAGACCGTTCGTGATCGCTGGAACCAGAACCCGACGTTTACAGCGCTGAAGGATTGGCCGTAGGCGCGGCTACTGCGCCTGCGTGTGGATCAACGCGATCGCATCCAAATCAAACCCGGCGCTCGGCGGTTCGGTCGGATTGTGCCCTGAATCGCGAATCCGCACGTAGCGCGCTTGCGTGACCGTCACGTCCGCCAAATCAAAGGCATCACCGCCAGCGCGATCCGGGTCGGTCGGGTCAATGCCGTTATCCGGGTTAGACAGCACGGCATGCACGCCCGCGCAGCCAGGATAGCCGCCCGCTTTGTCGTCCGCGTGACACGGCCACTCGTGCCAGGTCACGCCGTCCTCGCTCACCGCGACGACGCCAGTTTCCTGCCATCCGGTGAACGCGTTCTCAAAGACGATCAAGTCGGGGCCCGGCCCGTCGATCAGCCGCAGACCGTCAAACGCCAGCACGATCTCGCCGTTCACGCCCAGGGACACCACGTCCATGCTGCCGCCCGCGGTCCCGTTGCCTTGTGGCGGACCGAGCACGACACCGGGCATCTTGTCCTGACCAAACGTGCCGCCCGCGCCGGGCTTGAACGACACCACGCGGTTGGCAAACGGCGCAATTGCGTCGTCAGCTGCGGTCGCGGTCGCACAGCCAGCCAGCAGAAACAGCCACAGCCCTGCCTTTTTCATTGCGGCGTCAACTTCGTCCAGGCAAAGCCGGCGCAGCCGGACTTCTCCGGTGCGGCGGAATCCGCCGTTTCTGTCGCGCTTTCAGCCGCCGCCTGCGTGTCTTTGCCGTACGCGACGGTGCAGATGTAGAGCCCGCCAGCGCTGGGCTCGGTCCAGACGAGCTTGGTGAACTTGTTCGGCGCGTACTTGTCGTCCGCGGGGCTCTGCGTGATCGCGAAGCGCTTGGTGTTGTCGTAGTTGACGATCCAGCCGACTTCCCAGAACCGGTTCGTGATCACGGGCGCGCCGCCGAAGTTGTCCTTGTATTTGCCGACCACGGCGAGTGGCGCGGTCGCTGTCAACTTCGTCCACGGGAATCCGCCGCAGCCCTTGGTGTCTGGCGAGGCGTCGTCCGCGGTCTTCGTCGTTGCGCTGGCGAGATCCGCAGTCGCGAGGCCATAGTCGACGGTGCAGTAGTAGAACACGCCGTTTTGCGGGGCCGTCCAAACGAGCTTGTTGAATTGCGAGGGGCCGTACTTGTCCGTAGCGCTATTTTGCGTGATCGCGAACCGTTTGCCAGCGTCCAGTTGGACGATCGCCATTTCATTCCAAGTTGTTGCCGTGATTTCTTCGTATCCACCCACGCCGCTGGCGAAGACGCCGAAGATCGCGCTGCTGGACGTGGTGTCGCCCACGTCGGTGCTTCCTGCGTCGTCAGTGCTGCTGCTGGAAGCCGCCGTGGACCCGCACGCAGCGAGTGCGCAGGTGGTCAAAATTCCAAGAAAAAGGCGAAAGTGAGTCATCGGAACCTCGCGCCAGGCGAAAAACGGGGTCAAGACGCCCCATCGGCTGAACGCGAGGTGGGCCCGCACGCGGACCACCCATCGGGACACAAACCGCGCCAAAAGACGCGTATCTGCGAGCCGCTCCCCTTTGGTTGCCCAGACGACAACCACCACGAGGGCGCGAAAAGCTCTGGGGAGTTCCCGACTTGCGCTCCGGTCCTGGCGGGCCGAAGTGCTCACGGTTGCGGGTCAGCGCCGGATTCGCACCGGACTTCCTCCCAGACCAAGCGAAAGCCGCCTGACCTGTCCGCGAGGCTACGGAGGTTGCACGCGGCCGTCAAGACAGGGCACCATATCGCTCCTGACCGGGCGCACTGCCGCCTGCACGTGAACACGGAGCCGCCGATGCCCAAAGTCCTCATCGCCAACCGCGGCGAGATCGCCTGTCGCGTGATCCGCGCGTGCCGGGAACTCGGTTTGGGTACCGTCGCGGTCTATTCCGACGCCGATCGCGACGCGCGTCACGTTTGGCTGGCTGATGAAGCCGTGCGTCTGGGGCCGCCACCGTCCAAGGATTCCTACCTGCGCGGCGATCTCGTGCTGGCTGCGGCCAAGGAAAAAGGCGCGACGCTGATTCACCCTGGCTATGGTTTTCTTTCTGAAAATCACGTCTTTCGCGAGGAATGCGACGCTGCGGGCATCACGTTCATCGGCCCCGGCGCCTATGCGATGAAGCAGATGGGCGTGAAGACGACCGCACGTCAGACGATGCACGCTGCGGGTGTGCCCGTGGTGCCGGGCTCGCTGGAACCCATCGCAACCTTGGAGGAAGCGCAGAAGCTGTGTGACGAGATCGGCTATCCCGTCATGTTGAAAGCAGCTTTTGGCGGTGGCGGGCGCGGTATTCGCATTTTGCAGTCCGCGACCGAGCTGCCAGCCGGTTTTGAGGGCGCGCAACGCGAGGCCGGCGCGTACTTTGGCGATGCGACGGTTTACATCGAAAAAGCGATCATCAACCCGCGGCACATCGAGATTCAGGTACTGGCGGACACGCACGGCAACACGATTCACCTGTTTGAGCGCGAGTGCTCGGTGCAGCGGCGCAATCAGAAGATCATCGAGGAATCGCCGGCGGCGCACTTGAGCCAAGAGACGCGGCTGAAGATGGGCGCGATGGCGGTGCGCGCAGCACAAGCGGTGCAGTACGTGGGCGCGGGGACGATCGAGTGCCTCGTCGACGCGAACGAGAATTTCTACTTCATGGAGATGAACACGCGCCTGCAGGTAGAGCATCCGGTGACGGAACTCGCGACGGGCGTGGATCTTGTCTACGAGCAGCTGCGTGTGGCGCTGGGCGAAAAGCTGTCGGTGACGCAAGACGACATCGTGCAGCGCGGTCACGCGATCGAGTGCCGAATCTACGCCGAAGATCCGTCGCGCGGGTTTACGCCGGCACCCGGTCCGCTCCTGGTCTACCGCCCGCCGTTGGGCCCCGGGCTGCGCGTGGACGATGGCTTTGGCGAAGGCGATGAAATTCCGCGGTTCTACGACTCGATGATCGCCAAGCTCTCAGCTTGGGCTCCGGATCGCGACCGCGCGATTGCGCGCATGGAAGCGGCGCTCAATCGCTACGAGATCGCCGGTTTTGCCCACAACATTGAGCACTTGCTGCAGGTGCTGGGCAGTGAGCGCTTCCAAGCGGGACCGTACGACACCGGGCTCGTGGGAACATTGCCGCCACTGCGGACAACGCCGGACGACGACGACTTGGCGAGCGCCTTTGCGGCGATTTGGACGCACCGGAAACGGCAGGCACAGAAGCCGCAGGCGACCGGTGAAAGCGAAGGGCTGTGGCAACGGACGGCGCGAACGGGCAGCCTGCGGGCGCGGTAAGGACTGAAGATGGCGACGGAATACCGCGTCAAACGCGGCGACAAAGTGCAAAGTGTGACGATCATCGAGGATCGCGGCGAGACAGTCGTTGTGGAGATCGATGGGCAGCGACAGGAATTGTCGGTGCACGCGCTTCCGGATGGTCGGACGGCCGTGGCGACGCCGGAACGGCGCGTGGCGCTCCGCGCAGTGACGACGAAGCAGGGGCTGTTGGTCGTGGACACGCACGTTCAGCGAACTTTTGAGGTCGAAGACGCGCGGGTGAGCTGGCTGGCGGGCGCGACAGGCGGCAAAGGCGCAGCAGGTGGTCGCGTCACCGCGTCGATGCCTGGTCGGGTGGTGCGCGTGCCGGTCGTGCTGGACGAGATCGTGCAACCCGGTAGTGTGGTCGCCGTGCTGGAAGCGATGAAGATGGAGAACGACGTGAAGGCGCCCGGCGGTGGCAAAGTGGTCGAGATCGCCGTCAAAGAAGGGTCGGACGTCGAAGCAGGCGCGCTTCTGGTTCGCTTGGAACCCGTTCATGAGTAACAGCATTGAAAGCGTCGCGCTGCATTTGACGGTGCCGGAAACGGAAGTGGACGGGCTGACCGGACTGTGCTGGCTGTTGTCGCCGCGCGGCGTCCTGCTGGAAGACGCGTTTACGCTGGGCAGCGACGCTTTGCCGGTCGGCCAGACGCGGATGACGCTCTACGTGCCGCCCGAAGAAGCTGAAAAAGCCCAAGCACTGCTCACGAGTGAGTGCGCTGCGGCAGGAATTTCGGCGCAACTGAGTCAGGAGCCGCTGCCGCACGAGGACTGGAATCGGGTCTGGAAGCTGCACTACAAGCCGTTCAACCTGGGGCGGCGGCTGCGGATCGAGCCCGCGTGGCTGGTGGAACCGGAGCAGGTGGGGCAGATTCGGCTGATCGTCGATCCCGGTCTGGCTTTTGGCACGGGCACGCACGAAACGACACGGCTGTGCTTGCAGGCGGTTGAGCATTGGGCGGACGGGCAAACGGCGGACCTGTCGCAGATCGCCATGCTGGACGTGGGTACCGGTTCGGGCGTTCTGGCGATTCTGGCGGTGCGTCTGGGCGTGGGACGCGCGGTGGGCACCGAGATCGAACGCGACGCGGTGGCGAGTGCGCAGCGCAACGTGGAGCTGAACGGCGTCGCGGACCGGCTGACGTTACACCACACGGGCGATCCACGAGACGTGGCGGGCAAATTTCCACTTGTTGTCGCCAACATTCTCTCCTCGGTCCTGCTGCCGATGGCGCCCAACCTGGCGCGCAAAGTGGCGCCGCGCGGCACGTTGATCCTGTCGGGACTGCTGGCGCGTGAGTTGCCAACGGTGACGGAGGCGTACCAGCGCCACGGTCTGGAACCCGTCACGAACGTGACGGAGAACGGCTGGGCGGCGCTGACCTTGCGCCGACCGTAAAGGGCTGACATGCGCCATTTGCTGCACGCCCTGCCGGGCGAATCGGCTGAAATCGTTGTGGACGCGGCGGTGCGGCACCGCCTGAAGCGCGTGCTGCGCCTCAACGACGGCGAAGCGCTGATCTTGTGCGACGGCGCCTATCACACCCAGGACGTGACTTGGCACGGCGACCGCTTCGTCGCGACGGCCGCGCCGCAGACCCACGCGCCGCTCAAGACGCAGTTGCATGTGGCCGCTGGCGTATTGAAGGGCGAAAGGCAGGAGTGGCTCATCGAGAAGTCGGCTGAGCTCGGTGTGGACGTTTTTGTGCCACTGCAACTCGATCACGGCGTGGTGCGGGTCCACGACGGCGCGGACAAACAAGCCCGCTGGCAGGCGATTGCGGACGGCGCGTTGGAACAGTGCGGGCGCACGTGGCGCATGCAGGTCACGCTCCCGATGACGCTCGCTCAATGGCTACCGGGTACGCGCGCGTGGTTCGCCGATGAGACCGGAGGCGCGTGCTGGACGACGGTGACAAGCCAGCCGACCGACCTCCCGTGGCGCATCGCGCTGGGGCCCGAAGGCGGTTGGTCGGCCAAGGAGCGCGGATTGCTGCACCAGCACGGCGCGGACGCGATTAGTTTGGGGCCTCTCGTGCTCCGAGCCGAAACAGCGGGGCTGGTGGCGGCGGCAATCGTTCGCAATCAGCCGTAGTTGGGAAGCGAGAACGGCAGACTCGGCCTGATCGCTGCTTGTTGAACCTCTGTGATCGCGCCCCGGCTGAAACCGCCGGATTCTGTCAACTCGGATTCTAGCAATCTGTATTTGCTCACGTTTTGCGAAACGAGCGATAGCGACGAAATTCGATCGGAGTCGCGATTCAAGCCGATTCCAATCAACTGATTTCACGCAGGTTTTGCGAGCAAGTGGCAAAAATCTTGACGTGAAACGAGAAGTCAATTGCCAGCGGTCGATTCCTTGGGTTAAGGTTCCAGACGTCTTCAGGTGTGCAGCCTTGCGGGAATCGCAGAAAAGCATAGCAAAGACTCGGAGTTGAATGACGTTTCGCCTCAACATCGCTGTGCTGACGACTGCCTTCGCGGTGCTGCTTCCCGGCGTGCCGGCGTGGGCGCGCGGCGGCAACACGGCACCGCAAGCGACGCGCGAACCGGCCAATGATGCCGCCGGCACAGGCGAAGAGGACGACGGCGCGCTCTTTGACGCTGATGCTTCCGCCGACCTGAAGCTGCTCAACGGCCAGCGCTGGACGCCCGAAGACGTGGGCCCCAACCCCGCACTCGCTGGGTCGAACATCGCCGGTCCGCAAGAGATGCCCAGCCGCGCGATGCGTGCGGCGATTCGCGAAGCCAACTACGCCGTCAAGCCGGGTGACACGCTCCGGAACATCGCCTACCGCTACATGATGTCGCCCGCGGCCGTCGCCGTGGTGAACAATCTGCCCTTCGACGGACAGCACGACCCGCAGCTGAAAGTGGGTCAGGTTCTGACGCTGCCGGTTCTGGCTGGCGCGCCCATAGGTTTCAAAGAAGGCGAGCAGCTGACCAGCGGCCCCGGCATTTCCGCCATGAAAACGGATGATTCCAATTGGGGTCGCCCGGAAATGGTGCAACTGCTGCGTACCGCATTCCGCGAAATGAACAAGCGCTGGCCGCAGAAGCACCCGGTGCTGATCGGCTCGCTGTCGCGGCCGGGTGGCGGTCGTTTGGGCCACCACAAGTCGCACCGTTCGGGTCAGGACGTCGACATCGGCTATCTGTGCAACAGCGCGAACCGCGACCGGTGGGGCAAGCCCGCAGTCAATGAAGTCGACTGGCAGCGCATGTGGTTTGTTGTCGACACGCTGGAGCGGTCGGGCCAGTTGGCTGCGATCTTCATGGCGCCACAGCTGCAGCGGAAGCTCTACGAGTACGCGGCGGCGCATGGCGAGTCGGAGTCGCGGCTGGAACATCTGTTCCAGTTTGGCCCCAAGGGTAGCCACGGCGACACGCTGATTCGCAACGCTGCGGGCCACCGCGACCACTTCCATGTCCGCTTTATCACCGCGCGGGACATGGGCGGCCGGGATTCGTAACCGCGGCTATACACGCTGACCGATTTCCAAGTTCACAGCCGCCGACAGCGGGGCGTACCACCGCAGGTGCACGCTTCGCGGTCCCAGTCCGAAACGCAACAGGCCTCGCTCCGTTCAAGTATTCGAATTTGTTCAGGATGTGTAGCGCTGCAGCCAGTCCACAACTTCCTGAACAACCTGCGGCCCCGCATCTGTACGCGGCAGCAAGTGTCCTGCCTTCGGGACGATGTGGACGATCGCCTCGCTGCCCAACAGGCGTCGCGCGATCGCGGTTGCGCGTGCGCAGGGAATGGTCACGTCGGCAGACCCGTGGAGCACGAGCGCGCGCATCGGCGGCGTCTGCGCGACGACCAAGTCCATCAGCGCGAGGAACGACGCCCCGGCGCGCAGTGGAACCGCTGCATAGCACGGTGACTTTTGCCCGTTCGCGAGCAATGGGTCAGCCTTGCCGAGCACTTCAGGCCAGCCCAGCCGCGCGAGGGTGCCCATCGCCACCCGCTGCCACTCGGGCAGAACCAGCGCCGGCGCGAGCAACGCGATGTGCCCCAGGCGCCCCGACGGTCGCCGCCGGGCGATGAGCAGCGTCAGGAGCGTTCCCATCGACAACCCGACGTGGTGAACGCGATCGCAACGCGCGTCGAGCCACGCCAGCGCATCTTCCGCCGACTTCAGCCAATCGTCCCACGTCGTCTCGTTCAGCGCGTGCACAGTCGTCGCGTGACCCGCCAGCACGGGCATGGCGACCGTGAAGCCTTGCTGGGCGAGCGCTTGGGCAACAGGCGCCACCTCCCATGGCGAACCGGTGAAGCCGTGCAGCACGAGGACGCCTTCGCGACCACCTTCGATGGCCATCGGCTCAGCGCCGGGCGGGCACCCGTGCGGTGGGCGCAACGACTGAGGCAGAATCATCGAGACCTCCGTGTGCTGGGCGCGGCGATGATACCGGCGATCAGAAAGAGCGAAGCGCCGCCACAGTCGACTTGGCGAGACGTCGCGTCGCGCAGGGGCAGTTCGCGGATCGCCTGCGGTTCCGGCGTCAGGATCGCGGCACGCGCACCCAGTGCGTCGCGCAACAGGACTGCGCAAAGACGCTGGAGCAGGCGGCGTGCCTCATTGCGACCACCCAAACGGCGTCCCCACGGGGGATTCACGACGACGCACTCCGGACGAAAACCGTCGCGCAGTTGGCTTGCAATCTCCACGGGACGAAAATCGATCGCACCAGCCACGCCAGCGCGTTCTGCATTGCGGATCGCGACGGCGATCACGTCGGCATCGAGATCGCCGGCCACGATCGGACCGCGCGTGACCACTACCTCGGCTTGCGGCGACGGCGGCAAGTGCCAAGCGTCGACGTCCCACGGCCGCACAGACACGGCGCAGTGCCAAGTCGCCGCCTCGATCGCCAAGGTCCCGCTGCCGCACATCGGGTCCCACAGCGCTTGCGTGCCGTCGTAACCGACCGCGCGAAGCATCGCGGCGGCAACCGTCTCCCGCAGCGGCGCCTCGCCCTGCTCTGTTCGCCAACCGCGCTGGTGCATCGGCCGCCCGGCGGCGTCCACGGACACTTCCACCTCCGGCCCCGTCACGCGGATCAAAAGAGTCAACGGCGGATGTTCGCCTTTGGGCCTCAGCGCCAAGATGCGATCGGTCTCGTGGGCGAGCCACCCCGCCCGCGCCGAGGTCGCCTTGCGCACCGACCAACGCACGTGCACCGACTCCGGCAGCGGCCACAGCGCCCAGGGAAGCGATGCCAAGAGCCGCCGCAATTCCTGACCATCGCGCACGTCAGATCGGCCGATTCGCACGTACAAACGCGAGGCGCAGCGCAGCGCCTGCGTCACCCGCGGCAGGTCGGACCACGCAATCTCGACGTCCGCACCGCCGTCCACGGAGTCCGGTTGGAGGCCAAGCGCGCGCAGTTCTTCCTCCACATCAGCCTCCAAACCGGGCGACGCAGCGACGAAACAACGGGCGATCTCTGGAGTGGCAAGGACTGAATTCATGTAAAGTTGTTTGTAGCTTGAGGCATCGACGCAAAAGTGCGTTTGACGATGGCAGGGGTGTACCGATAAAGTAACGTGTTCTCGACCGCGCGGGCACTCTGCCGCGGTCTCCGGGATTCCTGCCCCAAGAGGCTACTTCATGTTTGCACGTCCGTTCGCCAGCGTCACCTCCAAGTCGACGCTTCTTGCCTTCGCGCTTTCCGCCCTCGCACTGGGCGCGTGTTCGACGACCACCAACAATGGCACCGGCACGGGGACGGACGCGTCCGGGTGCTTCCCGAACTGTAAGGACGTGAAGACCGGCGACGGCACCAGCAGCGGCGGCGACGGCACTGGCGGCACCGATCAAAACGACACGATCGCTCAGGATCCAGACACTTACGTGGATCCGGGCACCGACGGCCCGCCAGCGAACTTCGAGGGCTACCACGCTTCGGAACTCAACGTCCGCATCGTCGGCCCCAGCGGTCGCGGCCACGCTGTCGTTTCTGGCTCGGTCGTGGAAGTCGCGGGCGTCGTGTTCGGCAAGGCCGACGACATCTCGTGGACGACGGCCAACGGCGACACCGGCAAAGCGCACGGCTCGCCGTTCTTCCAGACGGACGCCGTGAAGCTCATCCCCGGCGACAACGTCGTCACGGTGACGGCGACCAACAACACAACGAAGGAAACCGCGAGTGACTCGCTGGTCATCACGTACAACCCCGTCTTCTCGTTTCAGGATCGCCTCCGCGCGAACCCGAACGTCCTGAAGGTCGCCAAGTCGGGCACCATCACCGCGACGATCGCGATCGGCAAAGCCAATAACATCGTCGCTGGCAGTGTGACGCTGTTCCGCGTGGACGCGCAGGGCAACACGCTGACGACGTTTGGCGCCATGCTGGACGACGGAATCCTAGCGACTTCGGGCGACGAAATTCCCAGCGACGGCATCTACACCCGCAAGATCACGGTGACGGAAAACACAGCGGGCGACGTCCTGCTGCGCGCGTCGGTGAAGGTGCAGTCGAGCGGCAGCCCGTACACGGCGTACTCGGACATCGCGCACGTGGAAGTCGTCACGGATTGGAATTCGCAGGAGTGCGCGGATGCGATGTCGACGTTGAAGGCGGCCAAGGCTGCTTCTGACGCGGCGGGCGGCGGTGCGGCCGGCACAAAGGCGGCGATCGACAGCCTAAAGGCGAGCTCCGTGGTCGACGCGGCCGGTGCGGCGAGCCCGATTCCGGGCGGCGCTGACGGCTACGGCGCGTGGGTCAAGTTCAAGTCCGGCGTGCTCGGCGCGGTCTCGATCGGCGATGGCACGACGCGCGGCGGCGACAGCGCAGGCGCGGGCGGTCCGGCGGATGAAACCGACGCGGCGCTATCCACGGTGCAATTGCAGTCCCGCCGCGTGATGATGCTGGACCCGTACTCGACTGATTTTGGTCCTGATGAAATCGCGTCGGCCGGCAAACTCGCGGCGACCAACAGCTGCCCGGCGTTCACGACCGACCAGCCCAAGCCCGCGGACGCGAACCTCAAGGCGTTCCGCCACGCGTACGAATACGGCGTCTTCGCGGTCGCGACGCACGGCGATGCGTACTTCAAGGACCTGGACAAGACCGGCTACGACATGAAGCACGCCGGCTCGCAGGAAGTTCTCTGGACTGGCCATCTGGTCAACCCGAACTACTTCGGCAAGGCCGGCGCGGCGGCGACCGTCTGCTCGGACACCAAGGCGTGCGGACCGGAAAGCGAGTGCTTCGTCAACGCGATCGGCGGCAACGGCGTGTGCGTCGACCATTTGACCGCGGACCTGCGCCGCGGCCGCGTGATCCTTGGCTCCAACGGCAACTACGGCGTCACCGGTCGCTACTTCAGCCACCACGCCGTGCAGAACTTCCCGCGTTCGCTGGAATACCTCGGTGCCTGCCGCAGCATCTGGAACGGCACACTGGCCGGCGAATTCCTCGCGACCGGCGCCGCTGCGGTTGCGGGCTACAGCGGCTACGTGGCCAACGACTTTGCCACCAAGTGGGGCGGCACGTTCTTTGACAACCTGATCTCGCAAAAGCAGCTCTCCGGCGTTGCGCACGTGCAGATCGAAGACACGACGAACCCTGGCACGGCGTTTACGCTGATCGGCGCGCAGAACCTTGATGCGGCTTTCTCCGACGTGCTCAACGCGTCATTTGAGGCGGGCAACATCGAAGGTTGGCTGAAGACCGGCGACGGCCGCGTGATTTCGCAGTTCGGCGGAACGACGGCGGTCGGCGGCAAGTTCATGGCGGTCATTTCGACCGGCTTGGGCTACACGGCGGAAAGCGGCGAGCTCAAGCAGTCGTTCTGCATCCCGGCGGGCAAGACGACGATGTCGTACTGGTGGAAGTACTACAGCGAAGAATTCAAGGAGTTCTGCGGCTCGATGTACCAGGACGAGTTCTATTGCAAGATTGAAGTGGGCGGCAAATCCAAGACGATCATGGACGTGCGTATTGACGACCTGTGCGACGGCGGCAAGCAGTTCAAGGGCCTGACCAAGTCGGACATTGGCTTTGACCAGTCCGGGCCGACAAACAAGGGAACGGACCCCGTGTGGACGACCCCGTGGGTGCACCAGACCGCGGACATTTCCCCGCTGGCGGGCGGTGCGGCGGTGAACGTGCGCTTCTTCGCGACGGACGCGGGCGACGGCATCTACGACACCGCGGTGCTGCTGGACAAGCTCGAATTCCAGTAGGCGAGCCGGCGGAATCTGAAATAGGCGACGCAGAACACCCTGACGGCCAGCGCGGCGGTCAGGGTGTTCGCGCTTTTGCGGTACGTGTGCGGCGGACGCTCAGGCTGTGAGAATGCCCAGGTGCCGCAGGAGCGACTCCGCGACCTGTCGGATGGCCGGCGCAATGCTCGGATCGTCAAGCGCCTTGGCCACCTCAGCGGCTTCATTCAAACCGTCCAGCGCTTCCATCGCCCGTTGGTCGGCCAGGTAAAACGCGGCCATCGCCGTCGCCGCGATCAGGAAGCCAACCGCGTCGCCCACGTCCTGCGCGCGCAGCACGGATTCCGCCAACTGCTGCACGGCCTCACCGGGATCACGCGCGAGACAAATGTCGATCGGCAGTCCCAGCCACGGATCCGGTTGCACATGACGGCACGCGCCTTGTGCCGCGACAGCCGACCGCGCGTGCGCCACGGCCGAGTGAAAATCACCGACTTGCGCCGCGAGGGCTGCGATCGTCGCTTGAACGTTGGCCAACTCTGAGGTCGCGTCGTGCGCGTCGGCCAGATTGGCTGCGTGAATCAGCGCTTGCGCCGCTTGTGCGCGCTGCCGTGCGCGCAGGTGCAGTTGGGCAACGGCCAAAGTCGAAGCAAACGCGCAGAATGCGAGACGATCGTCCTCTGGCAAGCGCAGACGTCCAAATGCCGCCAGCTCGTGGCGCAGGCGCGTTTGGTCGCCCGTCGCCCCTGCCCACGCGATCCGCGCGAGCGCGACGTCGCCGTCCCGGTGGGTCAGCGCCAGCGGCGGCGGCTGCTGCGCCAGAAGCGCGTCCATCGCCCGAACGTCGCGCGAGGTCGGAACGGGCGCGTTGTGCGCCAGATACGGGATCCGCTGGGCGAGAATGCTGATCTGCAGTTCGGCGTCGCCAACCTCCACCGCGCGAGCGAGCGCTGCGTCCGAAGCGGCCAATGCTGGTGTCGTCTCTCGTGCAGCAAAAGCGACGCGCGCGATCGCGGCCAGAAGGCGGACTTCGGTACGTTCTGGGCACTCTTCCGCCATCCGCGCGACGGCTGATCGCGCCGCACCCAGCCACCCCGACGCCTGCGCGACATAGGAAGAAAAGGCCGGAAAACCGTCCACCACGTCCAGAATTGCTTCCGCCGAAGTCGCCAGATTGGTCGAGGCAATGCGTGTCTTGACGCTGGGTTGCAAGCCATCTAACCACTGCGCCGGGATGCTGGCGGTGAGCGGTGGAACAGAACCCGTGAAACGCTGCGACATGACACCTCCGCTCGACGCCCCTGAGGGCCCCGCGCACGCGTTGATTGTCGCGATTTGCCCGTGCTTGTACAGTCTCTGGGCAAAAGCGTACAGTCCGCGTCCCGCGGCAGCTTGTCGCTTGGACGTAATCAGCATGCAGCGGCTCATCATCGGCATCGCAGGCGGCACGGGCGCGGGGAAGACGACGATCGCGCGTTCCATTGTCGGCGACTTGCCCGCCACGTCGGTCGCGCTCATCGAGCACGACATGTACTACCTCGACCACAGCGGGCTGCCGGAAGAGGCGCGCGCGCAAGTGAACTACGACCATCCCGACGCGCTCGACAACGCGCTCTTGATCGCACACCTGGACGCGCTGAAAGATGGGCGGGCGATCGAGCGGCCGAACTACGACTTTGTGCACCACGCGCGCAAGCCGGACACGAGCCACGTAAACCCGACGACGGTCGTGATCGTGGAAGGCATCCTGATCTTTGCGGACGCCGAACTGCGTGATCGCTTTGACATCAAAATCTTTGTCGACACGCCGGCGGACATCCGTCTGCTGCGGCGCATTCGCCGGGACATGGAGCGCCGCGGGCGGACGTTTGACGACGTGCGACGTCAGTATTCGCGCACGGTGCGGCCGATGCACGAGGCCTTTGTGGAACCGTCGCGGCGATTTGCGGACTTGATCATTCCCGAAGGCGGCAATCAGCGCGTGGCGATCGAGATGGTCGTCGATCGCATCCGGCGGCAGCTCGCGTCCTGAGCTGGGGCGCAGCCACCCCATCGCGTCATTTTTACAAACTTTCGCAGTTGCGTTCACCCGCAGAGCGATCTACCGTGGCAGCCGATGAACCGCGCTGCGGGGCCCAAAGCGGCGTCGTGGGTGAATCGGCGGGACGTCCCGCGCCAGTGGGTTGCTGACGCTGCGACAGAAGTGTGCGAATTCCTGAAGGGAATGGAGAACAACCGTCATGCCAAATCGTCGGCAATTTGACCACATTGGTAACTTCAACTTCAAAGTCGAAGTCGAAGGCGTCACCACGGGCGCGTTCCGCAACGTGGAAGGTCTTGATTCTGAAACAGAAGTCATCGAGTACCAGGACGGCGACGACCTGATACTCCGCAAGCGCCCCGGCCGCACCAAGTACACGAACGTGACCTTGAAGCGCGGCTACATCAACAACACCGAGCTCTGGGAATGGCGCAAGAACGTCGTCGAGGGCAAAGTGCAGCGCAAGTCGGGTTCAATCATCCTGTGCGCCGACGACGGCAGCGAAATCATGCGGTACAACTTTTTTGAAGGCTGGCCGACGAAGTGGAAGGGCTTCACCTTGGACGGCAAGGGCACCGACGTGAACGTCGAAGAGCTCGAACTGGCCGTGGAAAAGATCGAGCGCGGCTGAGCCGAGGCTTGAGAAAGGTGCGGGAGGCGTCGTTCTGGGAGGGGCGACGCCTTCGGCGTTTTTGGATGACGGAGTTTTTTTTGGGATCGGAGCGCGGCAAAAGTCGGCTGCGAACGAATACTGGTCTGAGGACCGGGCTGGGTCCTCCTTCGCGCGCGGAGCCGCACGTACGGGCGGGGATGGTGCGTTGCCACAGCTTGACTTCTGGGAGGCGTTCGCGGGCGACTGCGCACGCCGGCTTGGAGGGGCGGACGCGGGGAACCGCGGGGCCGCGGGTTCCAGGAGCGCGAAATGCGCGACTGGTGCCCAGGGTGGTGGTGCGCCCAGCGGAAGCTGGGGGCCGGCGGGGGAGGCATTTTTGCTGGCCGGATGGAGGCCCAGCGCGATGGGCGAGCCGCGCGAAAATTTCGCGGTGCCTACGGCGTCACCCCAATCACCTTCGCGCCAAAAGTCTCAAAGTCCAGCGAAATCGACTTCGCATCCCGGACTCCATCACCATCCGAATCGATGTCCGACTTCAACAACGTCGGAATCAGGCTCTGCAACGCAGCCTTCCCGCCAAACTGGTTCGCCAAGTCCGGGTCAAGCGCATCAATCGCCCCAGCCAGGTCGCTCTCCGTCACATACCCGCAAATCCGCCCGTTGGACGTCGACGCCCAGCTTTTCGCATTCGTGACCGTGCCAGCCAAACGCGCACCTGTGACCTTGAGCAGCAAACGCAGCGAACTGATCTGCACCGGCAAGTACAGCACCGTCGCCGTTCCACTCAACTGCCCTTTGCTCAGGGTCGCGTCGATAAACTGCGTCACTGGCGGGCAATCGCTCGGCGTACACTTCGGCTGGTCATACGACGTCGCGTCCACGGTCACCTCTTGATCCGCCCAGTCCGGGTGCTGAACCGCCGCAGCCAAGTGGCCGTTCAGCAGGTTGATCGTGAACGGAAGTCCGTCCGACAGCCACACCTTGTTCTCGAACAACCAGAAAATCTGCCCCTTCTTCACCTGGTCCTGAAAGCTGGACCCAATCAGCGAGCTCGCTCCCGCAAACGCGTTGTCGAGAGCGCCGTCGCCGTCCAGGTCGCACGACTTCGTCTTGTCACTCAACTTCAAGCTAATGACCCGCTGGACTTTGCCGTCGCCGATCACGCCCCACGCGCTCGGCGCGCTGTCGGCGCGGCAGACGCCGGGCGTGGCGGATTCGTCGCACCATTCCTTGGTGCTGCAAAGTTTGCCGCACGGATAGAAGCAGTTGTTGTCCGCACCGCATCTCTGGCCGGTCGTGCACTCGTCACGGCACGGATGGTGGACGCATGTGTTCGTCGCGGTGTCGCACGTGTCCGCGCCAACGCAGGCGCCGAGGCACGGGAGGTCCTCGCAACGCCGCGAGACGCATCTCTGCGTTGCGCTGCAGGCGCCGCCGCACGGGTCAGGCAACGGCGTCATGACGACGCTGTCGCACGCGGCAAGAAAGCACAGCAGGAAGATGGCGCGGATCATGCGGCCCCCAACGCTCACGGCGTCGGCACACGCTAGGCACTCACGGGGCGGGAGTCAATTACTTCCCCAGCGCCCGCATCAACCGCCGCTTCTGGTCGGGAAACAGGTGCTTGAACTTGATATCCAGCGCCAGCGTCAGCGGGTCGCGCGGCTGCACTTCACCCAGCGCGCGCACCGGCTCGCCTTCGTCCACGTTCAAGTCCATCCACACGTAGCGGCCCAGATCCACCTGCCCCACGTCGTTCAGATGCACGCCATCCTGGTCAATCGAGTCGGCTTGCGTCTCGATATCCGGCGCCTGCGCGTTGGTCCCGCGGCGGAGCGCCACGCGGTGGTTGTGCAGGGTGATGACGTTGTTCGTGGCCATTCGCAGGTTCCCAGCGGCATCGGGCCGCGTGCCCCAAGAATGGCGCTGTCTGGGCGATGGTCAACTATTTGGTCAGCCACCAAGCGCCCTGTCGATCGCGTTTCGGTCAAAACCCGTTATGATTTTGCCCTTCACCGCGAGGATCGGCACGCCTTGCAAAGCCGACTGTGGCACGCCAGCCTTTTGCGCACGGGCCAGCATGTCCTGCCGCGCGTTGGGGTCTTTCTCGATGTCCTTCTCGACGAACTTCACGCCTTTGGTGCGCAAGTACTCGGCGGCTTTCTTGCAGTACCCGCACCAGGACGTGCGGTAGATGATGACGTCGTTGTCTTTGCTCACCGCAGGTGCAGCCGCCACAGCCGGTTGTCCCGGCGCGGCAGGTATGGCCGCAGGCGCTTCTGGAGCCACGGCGGCTGGTTCCGGCACCGGTTTCGCCGCCGCAAGCTGCTTCTCGATTTCCCCACGATCGACTACGCGCACTTCGTAGCCGTCACCAACTTTCTTGGTCAGATCCGCCACAAACAGCCACGGTCCCTGCAAGTTCGGGTCTTCTGGCGCAACGAGCACCTGTCCACGCGCACCGTCGGGCACTTCAGCCGGCGTCTTGGCGACGACAAGCTCGCCGGCGGCGGCTGAAAAATAGCGCAACACGTACGCGCCGCCCGAATCGTTCACGACAGGCGGCTTAGGCAACGCGACAGGCGCAGCCTGTTCTTCCACAGATGCCGCTGACTTGCCACAGCCTTGGGCCATTGCACACAGCAGCAGAAAGACGACGCGCTTCACTTTCCACCTCCGACCAACTGTTCCACTTCATAGCGAAAAGCCGGCGTGCGCGCTGCCAGTTCGCGCAGCTTGTCGGCCACGATCCGGTCCTGGACGACGGGCGCCAACGCGCGCACCGCCGCCAGCTGCACCACCGCCGACCCATCGCCTAGCGCCGTCACCAGCGCCTTCTTCACCGACGCGTCTTGCGCCGCTGGCTGCAGCGCGCGCGCCGCCTCCGCACGCAACAACTCCGTACCCCGGGTCAAATCTTCCAGCAGCGCCGATCGCACCGTCTCGTCGCCCATCCGCCCCAGCGCCAGACGCGCGGCGCTCGCCAGCACTTCGTCTGTGTTCGCGGCAAAAAGCCGCAACGTCACAAGCACTTCATCAGGCGCCTTCTTCACCGCCGACAAACCGTCGATCGCGCCCAATTTCTGGCCATTCGTCGTCGTGTCACTCGCCAGCGCCGCCAGAAGCGGCTTCACGACTTCCGCTTGCAGGGGCGGGTCCGCCTGCGCGACGCGCTCCACCAGCAGCGCGCGCGTTACGCGTTCGTCGCTCGTCAGGAGGCCAAAGCACGTGCCCAGGGTACACACCGCGCGCACGGCGCCTTCCTGACAGTCGTGGTCGTTGCGACAGGTCTTGCCCGGTCCAAGCCCGTGCAGCAGCGCATCGGCTTCAAGCGGGTAATCGCGCTTGGCGACAGGCGGCGGGGGCTGCGCGCAACCTGCCACGAGCGTGAATCCCAAAATGAGCCGTTGCGCGAGCCTCTGCACTTCTTAGCCGCCCAAAAGCGTAAGCGACGCCGCCACGCGGACGCGCTCTTCGGTGTCGTCCAGGAACTTCACGAGCAACTCGTTCGCTTCCTTATCGCCCTTGAGCTTGCCCAACATGCGAATTGCCGCCACGCGCGACCGCGGACCCGACGACAACGCCAGCGACTTGATCTCCGGCGCGACCTTTTTGCCTTCCAACGCAAAGAGCGCGGTCAACATGCGAATTCGCAGATCCTCGTCGTCGGAATTCTGCAGCACTTTGTGCAGCACCTTGCCTTCCGACTCCGGCAGCAAGTGCAGACCAATCAGCGCCTCTTCACGCAGCGCCGTGCCGTTGTCGTCCTTGCTGGACTGGTTCAACGCGATCTCCAAGAAGCCTTCCATCGTCTTGGTCAGCTCGTGGGTCAGTTCAAGCATCACGCCACGGGGCAGCCACCTCAGCGCGCGCTCCCAGATCTTCACGGCCTGCGCGATGTCGCTCAAGATGAAGCCGCGCACCGCCTCCGCGCGGATCCGCGGATCGTTATCCTGCAGCGCATTTTGCAGGCCCGGCCGCACCGCAGCCTCGCCCGACTCCGCCAGAGCGCGCACCACCGTGCGACGGACCAGCGCGTCTTTTTCACGCGTGAAGAACATCAGCGCTTCAAACGCCGACTTCGACTTGATCGACGCCAGCGCGCGGATCATCTCAAGGCGCACATTCTCGGTCTGTTCACGCTCGATCGCTTCCTTCAGCGGCGCAACCGACACCGGCGAGCCGATGTAGCCCAGCACGCGCGAGGCCGCCAAACGCACAGCCGGAATGCCATCGTCCAGATACGTGTGCATTTCCTTCAGGCGACCCGGACCGCTTACCCAGCCCAGGTAGAACACGCCCGTCGCGCGCACGTCCGTGTCGGTCGATTCGGCCAGCTTCGCCGCTTCCTGCGACATCGAGCGATCGCCCAGACGCGCCAGAATCTCATACACGGCAAACATCAGGTCTGGCGACGGCGCGCCGCCCAGAATCGACTTCAGCCCGTTCACGTCGTCTTTGCCCGCGACGCGGCGAAACGCGTTGAGGAGCGACACCTGCTGCTTGCCCGTCGCCTTCTGACACACCGCGAGCAGCGCCTTGGCCACCGTGCGGTCGTCGTGCTGCGCGCGGATCGCCAGCGCCTGCGCGAGCAGTGCCGGATCCTTGGACTTGATCGCCGCGAGGAACGCCACCGGGACGCGCTCGTCCGCCTTTTCCGCGACGGAAAGCAGCGCCTTCACGACGTCGTCGTTCGCGCCTTGCGCCTTGGCGACCGCATCCAACACCTTGGGCTGCAACACCGGATCCAGCTGCGCGACGCCTTTGACCGCCGACGCCTGCGCCAGTGAATCCTTCGAACTCAGCGCCGCGACGAGCACGCCCGCCAAGCTCGGCCGATTGCGGTTGACCAGCGCCGTGACGATCTTGTCCTGCAGCGGATTTTCCTTGTCCGACAGCACGGCGATCAGGAGCGGAATCGAGTCCTTGTCGCTGAAGTCGTCCAGCACCGGCAGTACGTCGTAGGGCGACAGCACGGCCAGACCGAGTGCTTCCTTGACGATCTGCTGCCACTTCGCGTTCTTCGTCTGGTACATCGCCTCGGCGACGCCGCGACGGACCACCCACTGCGGATCCAACATCCCGTCTTCCAACTGCTTTTGCAGGTCCTTGTTGGACTTGTCAAAAGCCGCGCCGCGGTACGCCATGCCGCGCGCCGTAAAATCCGCCGACTTCAGCGCGTTGTGGAGCGTTGAAAGCGCTTGATCCTTGGGCTTCAGCACCACTTTGGGCGCCGCGAGCGCGGGAACAGCCACGGTGGGCAGGGTCAGCGCGATGGAGAGCGAAAGAGCGAGGCGAGTGAGACGCATGGCAATCCTGGCCCAAAGTCGTTCGGGCGCGGGCATGATCGTGTGCCGTGACGGCAGTGTCAACCGGTCAAGCGTCGGCGGTTCGCACCACGGCTTTCAGGTCCTCCAGACGCTCGGCGGTTAGCAGCAACGCCGCGGGGCTACGCAGGAAAACGCGAATTCGCGCGGGCTCGGCCAGGCTGAGCAGACACGTCGCCTGGACCTGCGCCATTTCCGCCGAGTTCGGCACGCGCTCGGCAAAGCGGATCGCGTCCTCCAGATCGCCCAGACTCGCTGCGGCGATCGCCAGAATGTGCCACGTGTGGCGGATCTCCGCGGGCGACAGCTCCGGTTCCGCGCGTGCTTGGTGGCAATAGCGCATCGCGGACTCAAAGTCGCGGGCTTCAAACGCTTCACGGGCCTTGGTCAGGAGTTCGCCCACGCGCGGGTGCGGGCGGTCGGCGCGGTAATCGGCGTCGATCTCGTTGACGTTCTGCAGCGCGCGGTAGTTTTCAAACGCCGCCAGACCGAGCAGCACAGCGCCAAACACGCTGTGAAATTGCACGGCAAAGAACACCGCCATCAGCGCGCCCAGCACCAAGCCCACGCGGTGCGTCCAGCGATCGGCGTTCAGCGACTTCTTGATGAACTTGCGCAGCGTCACGCGCAGCAGCTGACCGCCGTCGAGGGGCATGATCGGCAACAGGTTGTAGATGCCCCAGAAAATGTTCAGGAAGATGATTTGCGAGAGGAGTTGGCCCAAGAAGCCCATGTCGGCTTCAGCACTGAGTACGCCGGCGGCGAGCGCAAAAAGACCACCGGCGAGGAGGAAATTCATCGTCGGTCCGGCGGCAACCACGATGAATTCATCGCGCGGACGCCGTGCCGGCTGATGCGACGTGAAGCCGCCAAAACCGGTCAGCACCACGGTCGGCTGCAGGCCAAAATGGCGGCTCGTCAGCGCGTGCCCCATCTCGTGCAGGAACACGGACGCACTCGCGGCAAAGAGCATGGCGAGGCCGAACTCGATGCCGTTTTGGAAGGAACTTTGGAAGAAAAAGAGCAGCGTCAGCAGGTGCCAAATCGACACGTGCACAGGAATGCCCAAGACCGAAAAGAGCGGCTGACCCACGGGAACCTTGCTCGCCGCCATCGCACGGCGCTGGCGCTAATGTAGCACGCTTGGCGCAACTGGCACGTGCATCGGTCGCGGCGGTTGTTGCGGCAGGGGAACGCTCGCGCGCGGGAACTCGGCATGCGGAAGCGCCGGCGGCGCAACAGACGGCTCCACGCAGCGAATGCTCCAGCCCAGACGGGCGCGCAGCTGCATCGTCTCGACTTGTTCTGAAGGCATCGTCGGCGGCGGCAAGCCGATCTGCGCGGTGGCACACGCGACCATCCGCTCCGTCTGCGGCGTCAGCCACGCGGGCTGCGGCCACGGCTTGGCGCGGATGTTCTGGTAGACGTCCCACGCATCGCGGCTGTAGAGACGCGGCAACGGCTTGAACTGGCGAACAAGCGCGTCGGACTGCACGCCGGGATCGTGAAACACGACGAGGTACTGGCACGCGCCCGCGTCTTCCAGCCGCACGTCAGCGGCGCGAGGTAGCCACGGCAGGTGCCCGTTTGGGTATTCGACCACCGGCGTCCACAGCACGTTGGGCACCGGCTCGTTGACCAGACCACCGCGCAGGATCAAGGGCCACGCCGCGAGGTCGTCGTGGACGCCTGCGCGCACATGGCGAACGTCACTGCGCGCCGAAACCGTACACACGCGCTGATTCGGCGGCAGCGTCGCGAGCGCTTCGTTCATCGAGCCGAAACCGACCGCGTCGAGCAACTGCGAGCGCAAGGCGTACGGCGGGAGCGCGATCGCGATCGCAATCAAGACCATCGACGCGATCCAGGTGCGCACGCGCAGCGATCGCGGCGGAAGCAACGGATCGAGCGGAAGCGCAAGAACCGCCAGAATCGCGATAATCGGCGGCAGCAGGCCGGAAAATTGCAGCAGCGGTAACGGCGCGATCCAGCGCGCGGGCAGCAGGAAGTAGCCCAAGGTCAGCACGCCCAGGGCGTGGACCGGCTGCGGATTGGGGAGATTGTCGGCGGGAGCCTCGCGCTCACGCGCCTGCCGCATCGCCGCAGCGAGCCAGACGATGAGTGCAAGGAGCCACGCAAACGCCAGCATTTCGCCGGAACGCTCGCTGAGCTCGCGCAGGGAATCGATCCGCGGACCGTGGTTGCCAAATCCATCCAGCGACAAGTCGGCCAATTGGCGGAAGTTGTCGCCGGGCAGCCACCACTCGGTCCGCCACGCGCGCGCAAAAGCCAGCGGACCGCCGAGCGACGTCAGCACTTTGCCGATCCACGGCGCGAGCAGCGCGATCGACGGAAGCGTGGTGAGCAGCGTCAGGCCCACGTGTCGGAGCGCTACGCGCAGCCCCGAACGGCCTCCTTGCAACAGCGCGAGAATGGGCAGCAGGCCGAGAATCGTCAGCCACGCGACCGGGTGCGTCAGGGACAGCAGCGCAACGGGCACGAAAAGCAGCAACCAGCGCCACCAGACACCGACACGCATGGCTTTGACTTGCAGCGCCAACGCCCAGAACCACAGCGGCCACGCCACGATCAGCGGCAGATCGCCTTGCAGGTACGGAGGCCCCATCAGCCACGGCAGCGCGCCCACGACCAGCCACGGGCTGCGACCTGAAGCCCGAAGCCACGTCAGCCACGCCATCGGCAGCGCGATGAGCCCCACCGTCGCGAGAATGCGCGCCGCGAGCGTAAACCCGATCTTTGGCCCCAAGAACGCCACGATGAACGGCACCAGCGAGTTGGGCGTCGGGACCCAGAGCTGACCGTGCAGTCCGTCCGAACCGCGCGCCGTCACATCGGCGAGTACACGCGCGACGTGCAGATTCTCCGTCCAGCCCGACGCGGGGAGGACCGACACCAGCCAAATCGGCAGGAGTACCAGCGCGGTAATGCCCGCGACCAGCGTGTAAAGCGGCCAGCGCCAAGGCACGACGGGCATGCGCTACGGCTCCGTCACTGGTGCGATCATGCGTTCTGGTGCCAGAAGCTCGTCCAACGTTGCCGCGTCGAGCACGCCCAGCTGTAGGGCCGCCTCACGGATCGTCAGGTCGTTCGCCTCCGCCAGCTTCGCCACCTCCGCGCCGCGCGCGTAGCCAATCCGCGGCGTCAGCGCCGTCACGAGCATCAAGCTGCGCTCCACGTGCCGCGCGATCGCTTCTCGGTTGATCTGTAAGCCCGCAATGCAGTGGGTGTCGAAGCTCGCACAAGCTTCTGCCAGCAACCCCACGGATTCCAGCACGGTATGCAGAATCAACGGCTTGCAGGCGTTCAACTGCAGAAGCCCTTGGCTCCCCGCCACCGACACCGTCACATCGTTCCCCATGACGCGCATCGCGACCATCGCCAGCGCTTCGGCCTGAGTCGGATTCACTTTCCCCGGCATGATGGAACTGCCCGGCTCGTTGGTCGGCAGCACGAATTCTGCGAGCCCGCCGCGCGGTCCGCTCGCCAAGATCCGCACGTCGTTGCTGATCTTGAGCAGGCTGACGGCCAAACGCTTCACCGCGCCGTGCAGCTCCACGAGCGCGTCGTGGCTAGACAGCGCCTCAAATCGGTTCGGCGTCGGCACGAAGCGAATCTGCGTGTACCCGGCGATTTCCCACACCACGTCATCGCCAAACTTCACCGGCGCGTTCAGCCCAGTTCCCACTGCCGTCCCGCCGATCGCCAGTTCCTGCACGTGCGCCAGGCCGTTCCGCACCGCTTGCAGACCGTGATCCAGCTGACTGACCCATGCCGACAACTCCTGTCCCACCGTCAGCGGCACCGCGTCCATGCCGTGGGTTCGCCCCAGTTTCACGACGTTTTGCCATTCGATCGACTTGCCAGTCAGCCGATTCTTCAGCGCCAGTACCGCCGGCAACAGCTTCAAGCGCACGTCTTCCACGACGGCCAAGTGCATCGCCGTCGGCATCACGTCGTTGGACGACTGGCTGCGGTTCACGTCATCGTTCGGGTGCACCGGCTGTCCCAGCGCGCGGCTCGCCACAAACGCGATGACCTCGTTGGCGTTCATGTTGGTCTGCGTGCCAGAACCGGTTTGCCAAATCACAAGCGGAAAGTGGTCGTCGAGACTGCCATCGATGACCTGATCCGCCGCGGCGACGATCGCGTCGCGTACTTCTGGCGACAACAGACCGCGCTTGGCGTTCACGATCGCGGCGCTGCGCTTGACGATGCCCAAGGCGCGCAAGAAAGTCCGCGGCCATCGCTCGTGGCCGATCTGGAAATTGGCCAAGCTACGCTGCGTTTGCGCGCCCCAGAAGCGCTCGGCGGGCACTTCAACCGGCCCCAGAGAATCGTGTTCAAGTCGGGTGGACATGCGCGGCTCCAAGTCAGGCGCGGGAGCATACCAGATTTGCGCGCGGGCTACTTGGGTGCCGGCGTCTCGAACAGCACGCGTGCTTTGGGCAGTGGCTGAACGGGCGGCGGCGCAGCGGTGTCGGCGGCGCGCTGTGGGTGAAGTTCAAGCTGCGCTCGGTGCGCTTGACGCACAGCCGTCGCGGCGATGGCAACGGCAAGCAGCGCAAAAAGCGCGACGATGATGAGCCGCGAAAGCAGGTTGCGGCCCGCGGTTTCCGACTGAGTCTGCGCGCGCTGCCGTTCCAATTCGAGTTGGTCGAGCGCCGCCCGCAGCTTGGCCTGATCTTGAGGATTGGCGTTGGCTGCGATGCTGCCGACCACCTGCAGCGCGCTTTCGGGGAACTGCGCCGACCAAGGCACCGCCGACGCATAGGCCGCCAAGGCGATCAAGGGCGAGCCGGGCGCCCATGGCGCGAGCACCGTACGGTCGTCGGCCAAGGTCGTGGGAACGCTCGCGCAAAGCGCCGCAAGCGCGTCCGTCAGCTCCGCCAAGCCCCCAGCACGCGCCCACGGTTGCGCGGCCAGACCGCGCAAGAGCACAGGCGCGAGGTGCGGCGCGATGTCCGTTAAATCCGCCGTGTCGGTCGCTTCAACGCCTTTGGCCATCTCGGCCCGCAGCGCCGCGGACGTCGAACCGGCGAAAATAGGCCGACCGAGAAGCGAACCGGCGATGACGGCGGCAAGAGAAAAGAGGTCGGCGGCGGGGGTCGGAACTTGGCCTGCCAGCACCTCCGGCGCCACCACTTCGGGTACCGTGAGCAACTGGCCAAAGCGCGGGTTGCCTACTTCTCCCAGCGGACCGCTTGCGGCAGCCACGAGCGTCGCCAAGCCCGCGTCCACGAGCAGCAACGCGGCGGCTTCGTCGGCGCCTGGCGGGCACAGAAGCAGCGTCTCAGCGTTGAGGTTGCCCGCGACGAGCCCGGCTGTGTGCAGTTCGCCCAGACCTTTGGCCAAGTCGAGGAACAGTGCTGCCACGGCGTCCTCACCCAGCGTCACTTTGGCGAGAACCTGCACCAGCGGCGTGCCACGCGGCAACGGCCGTTCCAGGCGCAACACTTGGCCAGGACTCCCCGCCGGTTGCGCGACCGTCCCGTGCGCAAGCGCGTGAATCGCTGGATGATGAAAAGCCCGCCAAGCATCGGCGAGCGCCAGCGCGTCGTCCAGATCCCCTGCCCGCACCGCCACTTCGTGCACCAGCCGCGCGCCCTGCCCGTCACCGGACTCTTGCACGAGCGTCTGCCCCCACGTTCCGACGCGCAGCAGCTTCTGCACAGAGCGGTCTCGCTGCGGACCGTTGCGGGCAGAGGGAACTTCCGTCATCGGCGACCCAAAGCCGCCAGCACGGCCTGCACCAACCGCTCGTCGACCGGCTCTTGCGGCTCCGGCGCCGGGCAGCCCGCGCCCGCTTGCCGGTAAAGCGGCGTCTGCGGCTTGGCAAGCGCAAAAAGGTGGTCCACCTCGTGCGGCGGAATCGGCTGGGCGCCGCCCATCATTTTGACCGTACAGTAAATCAGCGCCGTGTGCTCCAGCGCGTCCAGACGAACCAGCGCCGTGTCCAGATCCGGCCCCAAAGTGACCGAACCGTGGCGCTCCATCAGCATCACGTCATAGCAGCGCAAGTAGGGGCCGAGCACTTCAGGCACCTGCAGCGTCGTCGGCGTCGAATAGGGTGCCGTCGCGATCAGGCCGCAGGCAAAGACCACCTCGCTCACCAGGACTTCAGACAGCTTGCCGCCGGCCAGTTGGTAGGCAATCGCCATCGGCGGATGGCCGTGAATCACCGCGTTCACGTCCGGCCGCGCTTGGTAGGCCGCCAGGTGCAGGGCGAGCTCACTGGACGGCTTGCCACCACCGATGGTCTTGCCCGCGGCGTCCACAATCACGACGTCTTCCGGGCGCATGCGACCTTTGTGCACGCCAGACGGCGTCGTCGCAAAGGTGCCGTTCGTCAACCGAACGCTCAGATTGCCATCCGACGCCCCGGACAACTTGCGGCCATAGATCTCCCGCGCGACTTCCGCGATCTGGCGACGGGCTGTGCTTTCATCTTGAGCTGGCATGGCGACGCTACTCCCCACGTGGCAAGTGGCACGAATCCGCCCGCGCCGTCAAATCCGATCGGTCGCGCCGACCAGAATCTGCCCGACAAAACGCACCAGCACTTCCAGCCGTTGGCCGGCCGCACGCACGCGCTCGACAGCCAACTGCTTGATCTCAATACGGACTGGCAGCTTCTGACCGTCGACATCAAGCGGCTGCGCCATCCCAAGCACTGCGGCGCGCGCTTGCGCCTCGATGCTCTCTCGCGAAATGCGCACCTGCGCAGCGATCTGCGCGGTCAGATCGGCGTTCTTGAGCGCCACAGCCAGTTCCACCAGCCGATCGTCGGTCTGCATGTCCAAGTGCACGTCCGTCAGGCGAATTTCCGTCGGCGTGACTTCGGGCACGCCCCAGATGATGAATTCTCCGTCGACCTTGCGGTGAATCGGTATCCATAGGAAGGAGTCCGCAATCTCGCCGTGCACGCGTACCCGCATCAGGAGCGCGCCCTTGGCCGAGTCCAGGTGAATGCTGTCCAACTGAATCCAGCCGCGGTCATCACCCGGTTTGCCCAACGGCAGTTGCTTACCGGTGATCAACTGCTTTTCCGTCTGTGCTTGCACCGCGTCCAGCGAAATTCCGATCGGCAGCAGAAGCCGCGTTTGCGGCACGTTCAGCTCGCGCGCCACGCGGATCTCCACGGGCTGTGGCACCGGCGAGGTTGAGGGCGCGCTCACGCAGGGCTGCTCAACGGTCGGCAGCGCAGTCACAACGATCGCCATCCGCAGCGCACTCGGATCCACGTCCGGCTGGGAGGTCGTGATGCCCTGCGCGCGCAGCTTCAGGCAGGCTTGCTGCTGCAGCGGCATCGGCCGGTTCAGCGCTGCGGTCATCGGCGCGACCGCACCCGCAACGGGGACACTCAGCTTCGCGACGAAATCCGCCAGCTGCCGCCCCACCAGATTTTGCAGCCGCTCCACCGCGACGTCCGACAGCATGCGCAGCGGCCCAGGCCAATCCAACTGCTGCAGATGCACGCGCACGACCGTGTTTTCCAGATGCAGGTCACCCGACGATGTGAGCGTAGGTCGTGCGCAGAGGTCGATGTCGGCGTTCAGCTTCTTGTCGAGCCCCGAACCCAGCGCCTGCGCACGCGCCGCCACGTGAAACGGCACCAGCAGACACAGCACGCCGTTCTCCGCGCGTGGCGTCACGATGCCCGCTCGCGCGATGTCAACGGACCAGTGCACCATGCCCGCATCGCCGTCGTTGTGAACCGGCGCCAGCGCGTAGCGCTCCACGAGACCTGCCAGCTGCATCAGCGGCAGGCGCGCAACGGCAGCGATGAAGGACGTCTCCGCCGCCGGTTCCACCGGTTGGACCGTACGCACATCGGGCTCCGGTGCGACGACGTGCAGCGTGCACGAGGCCAGAAACGGGACGATGACGAGAAAGCGGAAGTGGCGCATCAGCCGACGGCGAGCAGTTCGACGTCAAAAATCAGTTCCGAGTTACCAGGAATAATGGGCGGATAGCCACGCACACCGTAGCCCAACGCCGCGGGGATGTAGAGCGTCCGGCGGCCGCCGACCTGCATGCTGGCGACGCCTTCGTCCCAGCCCTGAATGACCTGACCCACGCCGATGACGAAGTTGAACGGCTGGCCGCGATCGCGCGAGCTGTCGAACTTGCTGCCATTGGTCAGCGTGCCGGTGTAGTGCACCGTAACGATCTTGCCCTTGGTGGGCGACGGGCCGGTACCGACGGTGATGTCTTCAAAGCGGAGGCCGGAGGGGAGCGTGGTCATGGCGATTGTCCGTGAGGTGAGGGAGAAGGAACCTGACCGGACGCTACCAGAAGTGCCGTCGCGGCGGAAGTCAGGCCGTGTGCAGAACGATGCGCGTCAGTTCTGACGGCGCCCCCAAGCGCATCGGTGGCCCCCAGTAGCCCGTTCCACGGCTCACGTAAATCCACGTTTCCAGATGTTTCGCGAGCCCAGCGATGTACGGCTGCTGCAAACCGACGAGCCACGAGAACGGCCACAGTTGTCCGCCGTGCGTGTGCCCGGACAGTTGCAGCGCCACGCCGTGTTCAGCAGCCTCTGCGATGCTCTTGGGCTGGTGCGCGAGCAGAATCACCGCGCGATTCGGATCGCGGTTCGCCATCGCCTTGGCCATGTCGTGGCCGTGACCATTGCCGAAGCGCCCGGCTTGCCAGTCGTCTACTCCCGCGATCTCGATGACGTCCGCGCCTTCGCCAATGACCACGCGCTCGTTGCGCAACACCGTGACGCCCTGCTCACGCCACCACGCAAGCCAACTGTCCACACCCGAGTAGTATTCGTGATTGCCGGTGACAAAAAACGTGCCATAGCGGCTCTGCAAGTGGCGGAACGCGCGCATTTCCGGCCCCAAGGCCGCGACAGAGCCGTCGACGAGATCGCCCGTCAACACAACAAGATCCGGCTTCAGCGCGTTCACACGGGCGACCAGCGCCTCCACAACATCGCGGCGGATCGTCGGCCCGACGTGAAGATCGCTGATCTGCACAATCGTCAGACCGTTGAGCGATTTCGGCAGCAGCTTCAACGGGACTGCGACGTCGACCAGCCGCGCTTCCTGCAACGCCGACCGCAGTGCCGACGCGCCTGCGATCGCTGTGAACGCCGTCACGCCGCCGCCAAACGTGCGCGCCAGAAACAGCCTGCGCTGCGGGTCTGGCTCCAAGCTGCGAAACGACGCGAGGAAACGATCGCCCAAGTGCAACAGATCGGCGGCGCCAAGCCCGATGAGGAGAAAGAACGCCAGTCCCATCCACACGTAACCGACAAACGACAACGCGCGCGACCACGGGGCGTCGACCAACTGGTGCACGATCAGGCTGGCGGGCAAAATGACGGCGCCGGCGATGAGCAGCGAAGTCGCGATCGTGCGCCACGGTGCCTCCAGCGAGGTCGCACGGACAAGCCGCGTCCACAGGAAGTAATGCGATCCCGTGGCGACGAGAGCGATGACCGTCAGGAAGACGAGAATCATGGGCAACGGGCGGTTCATGCGCGGGTTCCTGAGGAGAAGCGAGGACGACTGGCGCCGTCGGGTGAGATGCAGCGGCGTGACCGCGGATGCAGTGGATTGCAACCCGCGGCGAAACGAATTTGTTCCAAACACATCACGGGGATTCTGCCACGGCAATCGCTGCGAAAGTGGCACAAAATTCCGTCAGGTCCATCGTTTCCGCCTCGCCGTCGGCGCCGAGAAGCGTGACGGCACGCGGTTCAGCGGCGGCGTCGACGCCCGTGACGAGCGCCACGCGTGTGCGTTCGTGACGCTCGGTGGGCTCGTCATCGCCGCCGCCAGCGACAACGCTATGCCCGGCCTGAACGGCTGCCACAAGTGCCGTCCACGTCGCCTCGGCGTTGTGAGTCGCTGTGACGTGAACGCTCTGCCCGCTAAGCGACCGCAGCACTTCGCCCGCGCGACCGGTCCGTTGGCGCTCGACTTGGGCGCGCAGGGCTTCCGACGAAACCGCACGCCTACCAGTCGACTCCGGAAGCACGGTCACCGCCCCCGATTTCGACCACGTCAGGGTTTCCGGCATCGTGCGCGGCGCTTTGCCCGCCAGCGCCATGAGCACCGCGCCCACTTTGTCGGCGGAAGTCTGCACTTCCGGCTGCTGCGCCTCCGGCGGGCGCGGGGTTTGCGGTCGCAGCGGCGCGCGGACGGACGTCACCACCGCATCCCGCGACTGAACGCGCTCCTGCACGTGGGCTTGCTTCTTGACCTGCTTGTCCGGTCGCTGGTCCAGTCCACCCATGCGCGCCCCACTGACCAGCAGCTTGCCCAAAGCGAGCGGAAAATACCAGTTAAATCGCGGCAGTTACGCCACCGGGTAGTCGGCCTGAAGGCCGGCAAAAACATCCGGGTACCGCGGCCGCCAACCTAGACGCTCGCGAATCTGTGTGGCGCGAATCGCGCGATCCGGCGGCGCATCGTCACCGCGACGCGCCGAGACAAGTGGCGGAGCATCGGGTTCCAGCGTCGGTTCAGGCATGCCCAGTCGCTGACAAATCCAACGCGCCAAGTCGGCTTTGACCACGGGATGCCCGTCGGTCACGTTCAGCAGGTACGCGCCAGGAGGTGCCAGCACTGCGGCCAAGGCAGCCGATGCAGCGTCATCGCGATGCACGTAGTTGATACGGTGCGCCGATGGCCCCGCGACCCGTCCGTTGCCATTTTGCATTTGCACGTAGAGGTAGTGCCGCCCTGGGCCGTAGAGTCCACCGAGACGCAGCACGGAGCGGGTCGCAAATGACGAAGCAAGAACCAGACGTTCACCTTCAACCAGCGCATCGGCGGTGCGTGAACCACCCGCGAAGGACGCTTCGTCGACGTCGCCGTTCTGGCGGTACACGCCGGTCGAGCTTGTGAAGACAAAGCTGCGTGCGCCAACCGACGCCGCCCAAGCGAGCGCCGCACGAACACCGTCAACGTAGGCGGCGCGATAGGCTTCCGCACCACCACCGCCGGCGCTCGCTGCATACACAACGAGATCGAATGGCCCGGAGACAGCCGCAAGATCACCCGCAAGAATGTCAGCGCGAACGGCCGAGACGCCCGCCGCGACCAGTCGGGCATGCGAGCTCGACGAGCGCACAACGCCAACCGCGGCAAGCCCCGCTGCGCCGGCTTGGTGACACAAGGCAGTGCCGACGTAGCCACAACCAAGGACCGCGAGACGCAAAGGAGAGGACATGGGTGGAGGCTCCAGAAGCGAAACGCCGACGTTTCGACGCGTGTTCGCAAGGTCCACGCTAGCTGACTTTGCGTGCTGGCGACAACATCAAGCGGCAAAAGCCGAGGAGCCACAGCGAGGCGGGTGGCAGACTGTGAGCGCAGCCGCCGCTGGCACCGCCGTGACTTGTGTGCGCCCGCAAGCCGTGTCGCTCCGCGTACGTGCAACAAAAAGACCAACGGGGGCAACCGCAGCATCCGCGATCACCCCCGTTGGAGCGCGTGGCACCCACCACCGCGCGTGCCAAGCAACTGTTGAACAGCCCGCTACTTTTCGCCGCGCTTGAACTTGCGCGTTTCCAGTTGCTTTTCGAGAACGTTGCGCACCGCCGAGTCAAAGGTGTTGCGATCTTTCAAGGCGCTTTTGGCACGTTCCGCCGACTCACACGCCCGCCGCTTCTGCTCCAACTCGGCCATTTCCTTCTGTAGTTGCGCGCGCTCCGCCGCCTTCGCCTTCACAAATGCATCGCGGGCTTCGGGCGCGAGTTGCGCCATTTCCGGTGGCAAGTCCTCCGCCTTCGCATCGCGAAAGCTCGCGCCGTTCATTTGCGCCGCGTCCACCGCATCCCAATCCGCGTTCGCGTACATCTTCGCCGACGCCTTGACCGACGCGCGCCCGACGGCCGACCCCGCGCCCGCAGACTTCGCATTGTCATCCTGCGCCATCTGCCGCGCCTTCTTGGACGCGCCCGCCTTGCCGTAACCGACGTACGTTTCACTCAAATTGTCGCTTTTCTTCACGATTTCATCGTCGTACGGCGTGGCCACGTGCAACTGCGCCACGTTCGGGTCAATGCTGAGGTACGCGCCTCCGCCCAGTTTCGCCCCCGCCTGCCAGCCGGTTTGCGCGCCTTCCATGAAGCCGCCGCAATGGATCGTGTTGACGGCAACGTGACGCGCGACCGCTTTCGCGACGGACTTGTGAAAATCAACGCTGCCCTGGGTGAATGGCTCGTTGCCGGCGATGAAGATCGCGCGAAAGTCTTCGGAATCGGTGCTCCAGCCCAGCTCACCAACCGCGCGATCGATGACCTGACCGCAGAATTCGTCGCCGCCGTTCGTCGTCAGCCCAAAAAGCGCCTCGCTGATCACGTCGAGATCGGTCGTAAAAGGGCTGACTTGACGAATAAATCCGTCCGTCGCGGCAAGCGACTGTTTGCCGTACTCGTAGAGCGCCACCTGCACCAACGGTGTCTGACCGTTCTTCTGGTAGGTACCGATCTCATTGACGATCCGCCACAGTTCAGCCTTGGCCTGAGCGATCAGGCCGTCCATCGAGTTACTCGTGTCCAAAAGAATGGCGATTTGCACGACTGGTCGCCGCACCGCGCTGTGGCTAACGTCAGTCGGAAAGGGCGGTTGCGCGACGGCGGGCAGCGCGATGAGGGAGGTCAGAACGGTCAACATCGTGAGCAACGTGCGCTTCATGGGGTCCTCCTGACGGCCGGTGGGTGTGGCCATCTGAACCCTCTGACGCACAGGCACAACAAACGATCTGACTGGCCCAATAGGGCCGGATCGCCTACAATCTCGCGCCGCCCGCTTTTCGGGCAGGACCCCGTGCCCTATGGCCTTCTCAATCCACCAACGCCCCGCGATGTTGCTCCGTTTGCAGTCGGAGATCTTCGACATGGTCATCGTCGGCGGCGGCATCACCGGAGCTGGCGTTGCCCGTGACGCTGCCCTGCGCGGGCTCAAGGTCGCGCTGATCGAACGCGGCGATTTCGCGATCGGCACCAGCTCGCGATCGTCCAAGCTGATTCACGGCGGCGTCCGTTACCTGGAAATGGGCGACGTGGCCTTGGTTTTTGAAGCTGTGCGCGAGCGTCAACGGCTGATGCGTCTGGCCCCGCACCTGGCACGGCCACAGTCGTTTCTGCTGCCCGTGTACGAGGCGCGCAAAAAGCACAGCGTGTTCATTCTGGATGTCGGTTTGACGCTCTACGACCTCTTGGCGTCGTTCTCCGGCGTGATGCACCACCGCGCGCTGCGGACCAAACCGATGAAGCGCATGGAGCCGCTGCTGAAGACCGCCGGTCTGGACGGTGGCGTGCGGTTTTGGGACGCGATGACCGACGACGGCCGCCTCGTGATGGCAAACCTGCGCGGGGCGGTGCAGGCGGGGGCGCTACCGGTTTCCCGCGTCTCGTTCGTGGAACCTGTGTGGAAGAACAACCGCCTGCTCTCGGTGCGCGTCCGCGATGAGGTCTCCGGCCAAACGTTTCTGGTCGCGACGCAAACCGTTGTTTCCGCAACGGGACCGTGGACCGACGAGCTGCACGGCAAATGGAAGCACGCGCCGACCGCGCAGACCCTCCGTCCGTCCAAGGGTGTGCACATCGTGGTGCCGCGCGATCGGCTGCCGCTGACTCAGGCCGTGATGATGACGGCGCAAGACGGCCGCGTGGTTTTTGCGTTGCCGTGGCCCCACGCGACCGTGCTGGGCACGACGGACACGCTGTATCAGGGCGATATCCGTGAGCCGGAAGCCACTTTTGCGGACGCGCAGTATTTGCTCGACACAGCCAACCAGCACTTTGACTCGCCCGATCGTCCGCTGGAACTGGCGGACGTGGTGAGTTCCTGGGCGGGAATTCGCCCGCTCGTCGCGAATTCTTCGGAGTCCAGCTACAAGACGTCGCGTGAACACGTGGTCTCCACCGATCCACGCGGCTTGGTGACAGTCGCCGGCGGCAAACTGACGACCTATCGCGTGATGGCTGAGCAAACCGTGGATGCGGCGCTGAAGCTGCTGCCCGCTCAGCTCGTCGCTGATCTGAAGCCGAGTCCGACCGCCGACTTGCCGCTGCCCGGCGCCGACCAACTGGTGGGCGTGGTGCGCCCCTTGGAGACGCTGTCGGGGCGGTTGCAGGGGCAATACAAGTTGCCAGAGGACGTGTCGTGGCACCTGACGCGCAGCTACGGCAGCGACGCGGAAGATGTGCTGGCTGCGTGCGACGCAGAGCCCGATGGCCGCACGCCGGTGCTGCCGGACCTGCCGTATCTCTGGGGCGAATTGGCGTGGCTAACGCGCGAAGAAATGGTGCTGACGTTGACGGACCTGTGCGTCCGGCGTACGCAGTTGTATTATCTGGCCGGTGAACGGCTTTTGACCATCGCGCCGCAGTTGGCGCAGCGTTTGGCGACGTGGACGGACGCGCCAGTCGCACGGCAAAAGGAATGGATTGCGGAGCTGGCGGACTTCATTGCCGCCCGAAAGATCCGCGCGGAAGTGACGCCTACCCCGGCTGCGGCCGACGCAGAGCCCATCGATGCCCGATGACGACCAGAAACCACGCATTGACCTGAAGGCGCCGCACGCGCTGCCGGATCTGCGCGCCGTGGTCGAAGTTGTGGAAGGGGCATCGAAGCTCGTCCTTGAATTGCTGCGGGATCCGATCCGCGACTGGGCCAAAGGCGACGCGTCGCCAGTGACAAGCATCGACATCGCAGTCGATCGTTTCCTGTACAAGCAGTTGCGCCCGCTCTTCCCGGCGGCTGGTTGGCTGAGTGAAGAGACCGCCGACAACATGGCGCGGCTCGACTACCGCTATTTGTGGGTCGTTGACCCGATTGACGGCACGCGCGCGCTGATCGCAGGTCAACCCGAATTCTGCGTGAGCGTTGGCTTGGTTGAGACGGGCGTCGGTCCTCTTCTGGGCATCATTGCGAACCCGTCGACGGGCGAGATGTTCTACGGCGTCAAGGCCCGGGGTGCGTTTGACCGTGAAGGCGCGCGCTTGCGGGTGAAGCGCGATTGGAACTTGGACACGGCGAAGGTGCTTGTTTCACGGAGCGATTTGGCACGCGGTCTGTGGCGCGGGCTGCACGACGAACAGCACCTCCAGCCACTGGGCAGTCTTGCCTACAAGATGGCGCTGGTCGCACAGGGGCGCTACGACGGTCACGCAACGCCGGCACCGCGATCAGAATGGGACGCGGCCGCGGGCATGTTGCTGCTCAGCGAAGCTGGCGGTATCGCAACGGACGCGCACGGTCGGCCCCTGCGTTTCAATCAGCGCAAGCCGTTGTATGATGGCGTCGTTGTGGCCTCGCAGCTGGCGCACCCGCAGATGTTGCTGTGGGTGCAGGAGTCAGCGCGCATTTGGATGGCCCGACAGACGGAGTGACCTGTGCCGACGCTGCGCGTGCCGTTGCTTCTCTTCGTGCTAACGTTGATGACGGGCGCGTGCCAGCGGCCTTGCCGCGAACTTGCCGACACGTTGTGCAGCCAACCGGGCACCGACGAGCGAACTTGCGAAGCGTGGCGCGACCGCACCGGACGCGTACCGACCTCAACGTGTGAACTGGCGCTCCGCACCTGGAAGCGCGACCGGACGCGATGAGCGATCAACCCCAGCCAGTCGAACGCCCGTCGCCAGTGCGCCTCCCGCACGAACGCCTGACGCTGCCGGGCGTGCGCGCTGCGTGGTGGCTGTTGGTCGCGTTGAGCCTGGTAGCACCGCTTTCGTTGCACCTGCTGAGCCCGACCCCGCCCGCACAAGAGCAGGCAGACGGGCTGACTGCGGAGCTGCGCGGCCGAACGTTTCTGTGGCGGTTGATGAGCAACACCCAACCGCAGCTCCCGGCAAAGCCGATCAAGGCTCCGCCGACCGAGCCAGGCGCGGCGAAGCTCAAGGAAGCGGAAGATGCGGACTGGCGTGATCTGGCCGCCCACGCGCGCAAGATCGATCGCGAGCACGGTGTCACAGCGGCGGACGCGCGCGAGCAGCTGATCGTCCACGCGCTCGCGGTGGAGCACCCGGAACGTGCCGTTGCGCTCGCAGCGGAGGTGTCTTCGCTGTCGCTGGACGTGCGCGCACTGCTGACGGGGCTGCCCGACGCGCCAACCGCCAGCGTGCTGGATCCCAAGTCGGCCAACTTGCAAATGCACGATCGCACCTTTGGCAAGGGATGGAGCGCCTACCAACGCGACCACGCGCGGCAACTGGCGTACGAGCGCCAAGGCGACATCGACTCTGCTCGACTCCTCAACAAGTCTCTGCAGTTGCGCGACTCCCGGCTGGTGCCGACGTGGTCCGCTGCCGCCCTGCTCTTTCTCATCGCGCTCCTTGTCGGCGGCTTCTTCTGGATCGGCACGATCTTGCGGCATTTTGGCGGCCCGCCGGGCACGCACGCCGCGCGCGATTGGCTGCTCTCGCGTTACCCAGGGCTGCCGCGCGACTTGCCGTACATCACCGATCCGATCATCCCGTGGCTTGGCTTCGGCGGCTGGCTGACGGGCTACTTGCTGGCCAGCCTCGCACTCGCGGCAATGGCAGGGCAACGTTCGATGTCCGGATTGGGCGTTCTCTTTCAGGCCGGCGTTGGCGCCATGGTCGCGATCGGCGTCGTTCAAACTTTCGCGCGCCGCACGCCGGGTGTCCCGCACGCCGCCCGTCTCAGCATCGCCGCGCACGATGCCCACGATCCGCCGCAGATCTCCCTGCCCGCCGCCTTTCTCGCCGCGATCCGGGTCCTGGCCGCGCTCCTGCCGGTGATGGTCGTCGTCGTGCTCCTCCTCGCCCTTTTTGGCATTGCGACCAACGAACACCCCGTTTCCGGCCTCGTCTTTGCCGACGCTGACCCGCTACAGCTCGCCGCGATCGGCGTTTCAGTCGCCGTCTTGGCGCCGCTCGGCGAAGAGTTGATCTTCCGCGGCTTCCTGTACCGCGCGCTTCGCATGCGCCTCGGTGTCTTGCCAACGCTCTTCATCACGTCCTTGGCGTTTTCCGCGTTGCACCCGTCTTTTGGCCCGTATTTCGTGCTCAGTGCGGCGTTCTGCCTCGCGTACGAGTGGACCGGCTCGCTCTGGACGTCGATTCTGTTGCATGGCCTCTGGAATGGCCTGTCGTTTGCGTTGCTCGTCGGCGTGGCCATTTCTTGATCTCTGTCTGCACGCCCCACCGCCGTTTCGCCCTTTCGGTGTGGCAGTCTGGTGACACCACCTTGACGCAGTGCAGCAACGACGGCGACACTCCCGCTCGGCAGTTTTTGGCCCGCCTGCGGCGATTTGAGCCGCGTTGATGGATAGGACGATGAGCGAACGCAAGAAAGTGGTGCTGGCCTACTCGGGCGGGCTGGATACGTCGGTGATGTTGCACTGGCTGAAGTACGATCAGGGCTACGACGTCGTCTGCATGACCGCTGACGTGGGTCAGGGCGAAGAGCTCGATGGCCTGCGCGAAAAGGCCGTGAAGTCGGGGGCCATCGGCCTGCACGTGCTCGATCTGCGCGAAACCTTCGTGCGCGATTACGTCTTCCCGGCGATCCAGGCCAACGCCGTTTACGAGGGCTACTACCTGCTGGGCACTTCGCTCGCGCGTCCGCCGATCGCCAAGGCGCTCGTCGAAGTTGCGATTGAGGAAGGCGCGTTCGCGATTTCTCATGGTGCGACCGGCAAAGGCAACGATCAAGTGCGCTTTGAGCTCGGCGCGTACGCGTTGAAGCCCGACATTCAGGTCATCGCGCCGTGGCGCACGTGGCCGTACCGCTCGCGTTCCGACCTGATTGAATACTGCCGCGTGCACAACATTCCGATCACGGCGACGGCGGAAAAGCCGTACTCGACCGATCGCAACCTGCTGCACATCTCGTTTGAGGGCGGCATCCTGGAAGATCCGTGGGCTGCGCCGCCGGAAGACATGTACAAGCTGACGGTGAATCCGCGCAACGCGCCGAATGAGCCGGAGGATGTGGAGATCACGTTTGAAGACGGCATTCCCGTGGCCGTCAACGGCGAGGTCCTGGGGCCCGTCGCGCTCCTTGAACGCGTGAACGCACTGGGTGGCAAGCACGGCATCGGTCGCGTCGACATCGTGGAAAACCGCTACGTCGGCATCAAGTCGCGCGGTGTGTACGAAACGCCCGGTGGCACGCTTTTGCTGCACGGTCACCGCGCTGTGGAATCGCTGGTGCTGGATCGCGAAGTGATGAGCCTGCGCGACGGCCTCGTGCCGCAGTTCACGCGGATGATCTACAATGGCTACTGGTTCAGCCCGGAAATGACACAACTGCTCGGTTTCATGCGGAACTTGCAGAAAGGCGTGTCCGGCGTGGCGCGCCTGCAGCTCTACAAGGGCAACGTGGTCGTGACTGGCCGCCGCGCGCGCAACTCCTTGTACAATCCGGAGTATTCGACCTTCGAGGCGGATCGCGTTTACAACCAGGCGGACGCCGACGGCTTCATCAAGCTGAACGCGCTGCGCCTGAAGCTCTCGACCTATCGCGACCGCGCGATGCTCGCCGATCCGACTCCGGAAGTTTCTGAGAATATTGGCGAAATGCGCCGTCAGTTCATCGAGTGATGCACTGATCGAGTCCACCCCTCATCAAAAGCCGAACGGGGGCCCGAGATGAACGCTCGTATCAAAATTTTTGCTGGTTCCAGCCATCCGCAACTCGCGCAAGCGATCTGCCAGCACCTCGATTTGCCGCTGTCCAAGTCTGAGACCATCAAATTCAGCAATGACAACTTGATGGTCCGGATTCAGGAGAACGTGCGCGAATGCGACGTCTTTTACATCCAGACGTCCGCGCCGCCGGTGAACGAGGCGATCATCGAGACGCTCATCGCGATCGACGCGCTGAAGTCGGCCTCGGCGACGCGCGTGACCGCTGTGCTGCCGTACCTGTTCTACGCGCGCAGCGACAAGAAGGACCAGCCTCGCATCTCGATTACCGCGCGTTTGATGGCGGATCTGCTGCAGACTGCGGGCGCAGATCGCGTCCTGACGATGGACCTGCACTCGCCGCAGATCCAGGGCTTCTTCCGCATTCCGGTGGACCAGCTCGTCGCCTCGCCGATCCTCTGCGAATACCTGAGCACGGGCGACCTAAAAGACACCGTGCTGGTCGCGGGTGACGTTGGCGAAGCCAAAGAGCTCGGTCGGTTCGCGAACGTGCTGCATTTGCCCGTCGCGGTTGTGGACAAGCGCCGCTACGGCAACGACGACCGCGCCGTTGCGACGAACTTGATCGGCGACGTGGACGGCATGCACGCGATCATCGTCGATGACGAAATCGCAACCGGCGGCACGATCATTGAAGCCGCGAACTTCCTCATGGCGCGCGGTGCCAAGAGCGTCCGCGTCTGCGCGACCCACGGCGTCCTCAGCGGCCCGGCGATCGACCGCATCAACGGCAGCAACATTCTGTCGGTCATCGTCACGGATACGATTCCGATCCGCGAAAAGAAGTCGGAGAAGCTGGAAGTTCTGTCGGTTGCGCCGCTGTTTGCCAAGGCAATCCGACGGATTCACGACGGCGATTCGGTCAGCGATCTGTTTTAGTCGACGCTGAACTCTCTGAACTTCAAACTGTTTTACACGTCCCGCCTGTTGAATTGGCTTGACCGCCATCGCGGCGAGTCTTAGCTTGGCAACATGAGGAGCGGCAACCGCCTCCACAGCTTCGCGCGCACGACCTTCGCCCTCCTGATGGCGGCGCTGCTCACTTTTGCCTTGATGCTGGGTTTGGCGGAGCTGACCAACGGCGCGCCAGACGGGAAAGCGGGCAGCGCTGCGCTGCAGGCGAAGTTGGCAGCGGCCAAAGCCGGGCAGAAGAAGGGCCAATCCACCAAGAACGCGCCCAAACAGCGTGTGCGCGTGGCGATGGCGGCCCTGCCCAAGCAGAAAGAGGACAAGCCGAAGCCGCCGCCGCCGGAGGACATGCTCAACGGTCAGATCGTGGAGACGGCGAAGCCGCTGGTGGAAGAAGTGCCGCAGAACGCCAAGTATCTTGGCAAGTACGACGTGGCGACCGCGAAAGAACAAAAGAGCAAGGGCCAAAAGACGATCGGCGCGAGTTCGGGGCGCTTGGCACTGAACGATCCGTCGGCGTTGCAGAGTCCGCAGTCCAACAGCAAGGACCCAACGCAGATCCCCCAGCATGCACACAAGCCTGTGGCGGGAAGTACCGGTGCGGCGGGTCAGGAAGCCTTGAAGCCCGCGACCGTGATGGCACCAGGCGTACGCCCGGAAGCAGAGGTCGGCGAGGCCAAGTCGCGGCCGAGTTCGCCCGTCATTGTCGGCGCGAACGATGGCCTGTTGCTGCCGTCGACGTCGGCCCGCAACGTACTGCACAACATTCAGGCGCTTTCAGGCAGTCCTGGCGGCAACGACTACCTGCCCGACGTCGACGACGAAGGCGACACGAATGTCCTGAACACGCGGAAGTTTCGCTACTGGGACTTCTTTCAGCGCGTCAAGGACAAGATCGCCAACGAGTGGGAACCCAATGAAGTCTGGCGAGCGCACGATCCGACCGGGCAGAAGTACGGCGTCAAGGATCGCTACACCGTGCTCCGCGTGACGCTGGACCGCGAGGGAATCGTGAAGAAGGTGCGCGTGATGCGCGAATCAGGGCTGGATTTTCTGGACGCAGAAGCCTCGCGCGCATTTATGGCCGCAAGCCCGTTCCCGAATCCGCCCAAGGGCTTGCAGAATTCGGAAGGCGACGTCGACGTGCCATTCGGCTTCATGTTTGAGATCTCCAACCGCCAGTTCCGCTTCTTGCCGCCGCACATGTAACGGCGACCGCGACTTGACGGACGGCGATCGCCAGCCTTTCCTGACCTCACGCCGGTCCCGCACGCTTGCGCCCGCCGCCGAGGACCATGGCCCGCTTGTTCGGTGTCTTGCAGAAATTTTTGCCCGTTTGGCTGTTGCTGAGCCTTGCGCTGCCAGCCCACGGGCTGACGCCGCTGCCGGACTACGCGAGCGCCGCGGAGGCCACGCGTGAATTGCGCCTCGACGTCATCCTGCACGACGTCGACGAGTCACGCCGCCGACCGTTGGAAAAAATGACGCGGCAAGCGCTGTCGGCGGTTCAGAGCGATTTGCAAACGCGACTGGTAGGTGAACTGCACGTCGACTTCGTCGGATCGCCCGGTACCTTTGCTGACGTGATGACGGAGCACGGCGCGTTCGGCTGGCCCGAGTCGTGGATTTCAGGTCTGGCGATCCTCGATCAGGACCGCATCATCGTGCAGGTGAACGGTCCGGGCGCGCTGTTGACTGGCGAAACGGTGCGTCACGAGTTGGCGCACGTGGCGATCCACGCGCTGACCGCGGGCAAGGCGACTCTGCCGCGCTGGTACCACGAAGGCGTGGCGACGTGGCTGGCGGGCGAGGACGTGACAAAGCGGCTGCAGGAAGGTCTGCCCGACCTGGACGCCCGCGGGACGTTGGCGCAGTTGGACAAGCGCTTTTCCGACAGCCACAAGACCGTGCAAACGGCATATGCGACCGCGGCGAGCTTTGTCCGCTTTGCCGTGAAACGCGGCGGCGGCGCACGGGCGCTTCTGGACCTGCACACGCGGATGCGCGCCGGGCTGGACTTCAACCCAGCATTCACGGCGACGTTTGGCATGGATCCGAACGCGCTCTACGAACTCTACGGGGCGATGACAACGACCGAAGATCCGCCTTGGCTGAAGCTGCTGGCGGAGAACAACCTGTGGCCGTTCGCGTCGGTGCTGGCGGCGTTCGGGCTCCTGTGGCGCGTGTGGCGGCGACCCAAGCTGCGGGCTGAAGAAGGCCCGCTGGACCTCGACGCCATTGCAACGGCAGGAGAACAAGCCGTCCGCCCGTGGCGACGCCCGGGATTCCAGATGCCCGCGCAGACGGTGGCCGAACCGCCCGAAGACGACGAAGAACCTGCCGAGGAACCGCCGCAAGCGCCGCAAGAAATCGTTGACACGCCCGCTGCGCCGGACCTATAAGCCGCCATCCGCGTCTCCCTCGCGCTCTTTTTGCCCATGTCTGCCAACGTCGTTCGCCTGCAACCGCACCTGCTCCGCGCCGCGCACCTGCGCGTGCTCGTGGCCGCGGTTGATCAAGCGCAAATGGCGTTTGACGATCTGGAAGTACAGGTCGCCGCGGGACGTTTCTTCGCCCGCGAGCCGTTTACGTCGGCGGACGCGCTGCAGGTCTGGCTGGACGAGCACGACGCCCACGCGCAGTTCCTGCCGTGGCTGCTGTGGGACACGGAGGTCGAGCCCGGCGCGCAACCGCAGCACGAGCTGGCCCGCCGTCTGCGTAAGCAGTTCCGTTCCGGTCCGGAAAAAACGGTGCTGAAGGCGCTCTTCGCGACGAAGCCCGACGTCTACGCCGTATCCGCCGTGGATGGCAAGACGACGACGATGGAGCGCCTACGCGATCACGCTCAGGTCGTCGTGCACGAGCCCGTGCTGCGCTCGATGGCCGCAGTGGGCGAAGTTTTTGTGGCGCGTGTGGTGGAAGTGGGCGGCATGCACCTCCTCGACGCCGTTCACGCGAGTCTGCCGGCGATTTGCCGTCCAGCGATGTTGCGCGTCGCCAAGCGTCTGGACGCGCTGCCCAGTGAACGGCGCCTGCCGACGCTCCTGAGCGCCGCGAGCCGAAGCTTGAACCGCGTGCGTCCGGTGCCCAACCGCTTCGCGGGGCCTGCGGGGCGGATGCGCTGGACGATGGTTTTTGCTGTGGATGACACAGTGCGCGTGCAAGAAGCGCTGCGCCGCGCCACTTTGGACGGCCAACTCGCCAAGCTCTCGCCAAACCGCTTTGCTGTTCTCGACACGACGCTGGGGCCGATCGGCGCGACGTTGCGTCTGGCCGGCTCCCGCTTCTTTGCCGCGACCAGCGCGCCCGGGGGCATCACGCGCCTGCGCGCCGGCTTGCCGCCGCTGATTGGTCTGCAGCCGCAGGCGACTTTGGTGCGCGATCTGGAGCCGCTTTTTGACGCGCGTCGCCGCAGCGAGTGGAGTTCCAGCGAACTGCAGTCCGTCGCGCGCGAATGGATGGGCGAGTGTCTGACAGCGTTTCAGGACACCGCGCAGCCGTGGCTGGACGGCGCGACGCCGCGTGAAGCGGTGCGGACCGCCGATGGTCGGATTCGCGTGAAGGCGTGGCTGAGCCACGTGGAAGTCGTGGGTGAAGTTGCGGGGCCGGGCTACAATACCGCCGTGCAGCGGCTGTGGCGCGAATTGGCCGACGCGTAGTCTTACGATCCCTCTGGTTCAAACGCCTTGCAAAACGCGGGTTCGCCCTTCGCGTCGAGGATGTGGATCGGGTCCGCATTGAGTTGATCCACCGGCCAACCGAGCGTGCAAGCGGACTTGGACCGCCAGAAGTAGACGCAATCCGAACAGCGGAACTGTAGGCGAAACGCCGCTACGTCACCGCGGAACTGTTCGTTAAGTCCCGCGACGTCTTCCCCCGCGTGCACGAGTTGCGGTTGAAACACGGGGCGATTGCCAAGTCCGCGGCTCATTGCGCAGTTCCCGCGGGCGTCGATGGCAACGCCACGTTGAGCGCCTTGGCCACCTGCTGCGTCAGCGCCACTTCTTCTGGCGACGCCGCCTCACGCCACGCCTGCGCCACCAGCGGCTGATTTCCGGGCTGTTGCCCCGCCAGTGCGCGAAACAGCGCAGTCCGCGGTCCTGCGACGCTCTGGTCAATCGCGGAGAGCCCCGCGTGCCAGTCGCCCGCGATCTGTGCCTTCAGAAGCGCCAAAGTAAGCCGTGATTGCGCGTCGTGCGACAGCAGCGCCAAATCCGCCACGAAGACGACCGCCTCCTTGGGCTGATTCGCCCGCACGCACGCGTCCACGGCCAGCGCGCGCATCGCCTGTGACGGCACAAACGTCTCCTGAACGATCTGCAGCAGCGGCTTGGGACCTTCCACGTGCGTCGTCAGAAAATGAGAGACGCCTTCAACGTCGCCGCCGCGTCGCCGATCAGGCTGGTAAAAGAGCGGTGCGGCTTTACGCACCAAGTCCAGGCGCAGCTTCGCGATTTGGCCACAAGCCTGCGGGTAACGCTTCTTGGCGACTAGCTTTGAAATCGCCACCAGCGGCGCAGGCAGACTCTCCTGACGGGCGCGGAGCGGCTGCAGGCGGGCGATGAAGTCGGCATCCAGCAGAATCGCAGCCGGAGGCGGCGTCGCAAGCGCGAGGGAGCCCAGGCCGAGCATCGAAAAAACCACGAACATTCCAACAATTTTCAGCATTTTCGCTTCGCGCTCCGGAGTGCCTTGACAGCCCCAAGTGTTATCCTATCGTGCGCGAGCTTTGCGGGAAAGGAGAGAGCGATGACGTCTGCGGCGATGATTCAAGTGCGTGATCTGGTCAAGACCTACGGCGACAAGAATGCCCTGTCCGGCGTGAGCTTTGATGCGCGCGCGGGCGAAATTCTGGGACTGCTCGGTCCCAATGGCGCTGGCAAGTCGACGACGATGAAGATCCTGACGACGTACCTGTCGGCGACGTCGGGCTCCGTGACCGTCGACGGAATCGACGCGTCGAGCAACCCGCTCGCCGTGCGCGCGATGCTTGGCTATCTTCCTGAATCAACGCCTCTTTACGCCGACATGGTGGTGTACGACTACCTGCTCTGGTGTGGCGAGATGCGCGGGCTTGCCAAGGCGGACGTGATCAAGCGAATGGCGGACGTCGCGCGCGTGGTTGGTCTTGAAAACGTCATGGGGCAAGTGATTGGCACGCTGTCCAAGGGCTACAAGCAACGCGTTGGTTTGGCGCAGGCGATGCTGCACAACCCGAAGATCCTGATTCTGGATGAGCCGACGTCGGGTCTGGATCCGAACCAGATTATCGAGATCCGCAACCTGATTCGCTCGCTAGGGCAGAACCACACGCTGATTTTGTCGAGTCACAACCTGACGGAAGTGCGGCAGATTTGCGACCGCGTCGTGATCATTCACAAGGGCGCCGTGGTCGCGGACGGGACGCTGGACGAGCTGGAGGGTCGGGTCGCGAGCCGTCATCACCTCATCGTCGGCGTCCAGACAACGGATGCGCACACGCAGGACGCGGTGAAGACGCTGTTGGCGGAGACACCCGGCGCGCAAGCAGTGACCTTCAGCCACACATCACAATCGCCTGTTCCAACTGCGTTTTTTGACGTCGAAGCGGATACCGACATTCGCTCGGCGCTCTTTGAACGCGTGCGGACGGCAGGCCTGACGCTGCTTGAACTGCGGCGGAAGTCGTTGGATCTGGAAGGCATCTTCCAATCGCTCACGCAAAGCCTTTGAACGGGCAAGTCGCAAAAGCAGCACACCAACTTGAGGTAGAAACCCATGAAACCCATTTGGATTCTTGCCCGCCGTGAACTCGCGGCGACGTTTGATTCGCCCATCGCGTACATCGCTGGTGCGGTGTTTCTCGTCGCGACTGGGCTGCTGTTCTTCTTTGGTCTGGGCGGCACGGACGACTTTTTTGCCGCGCGCGAGGCCACCGTTCGCCCGCTTTTTGAGTACGCGCCCTGGGTGCTGGCGGTGATTCTGCCGGCGGTAACAATGCGCCTTCTGGCCGAAGAAAAGCGTCAGGGCACGTTGGAGTTGCTGGTGACTTTGCCGGTGACCGACCTGCAGATTGTGCTGGGCAAGCTGCTGGGCGCGGTCGGGTTTCTGGTCGTCGCGCTGGCGATGACGTTGGTGTTGCCCGCGCTGGTGCTGAGCATCGGCCACCCGGACGTCGGTGCCATCGTCGGCGGTTACATCGGCCTGCTGCTGATCGGCACGACCTTCCTCGCGCTGGGCGTCATGGCGTCGACTTGGACTCAGAACCAGATCGTGGCGTTCATCGTCGGCTTGATGCTGTGCGTTTTCTTCTGGACCGCGACCGACGCGATCCTGCGGCTTGTGCTCGATCAGCCGCCGCCGGAGTTGGCGCTGCTCAGCTTTCAGAGTCAGTTCGCAGATTTTGCCCGCGGCGTCGTCGACTTTCGCAACGTCTTGTATTTCCTGAGTGTCACGACGCTTGCGGTGCTGGCGTCCACCTATTCCTTGCGCTCGCGCCACTGGCAGTGAGCGGCGTTTTGACCTTGCCTGCCCGACATCGCGGATTTGCAAACGGAGAGAGACATGGCTGAGACAACCAAGAAGTCCAATGGTCGCATCGACGCGCTGGTGATGCTGGGCGCCGCCGTCGGTGTTGCAGTGCTGGTGAATGCGCTGGCGGTGCAAACCTCGGTTCGCCTGGATCTGACCGAACAACAGGTGCACACGCTTTCGCCGGCGAGCGTCGAAGCCGCGAAGGCGCTGGAAGACGTGACGGTCACCGCGTTCATTTCCAAAAAGCTGCCGGACACACTGCCCACGCCGCAAGGCAAGGTGCCGCTCAAGGGCATCGACCGCGCGTTTCGCGACAAGCTGGCGGAATACGTGCGGGCGGGCGGCGGCAAATTGAAGCTCGTCTACGCGGACGACGGCACGCCGAATGTCGGCACGATCGAAGAGCAAGGGGAAGCGGCAAAGCTGGAGGCGTTCTCGTCAACCGACGCGCAGGTCAGCGGCAACACGTTGAAGTTCCAGAAGTACGTCCTGGGCGCGACGTTCCACTACAAGACCGTCAGCGAAGTCATGCCCAAGGCCCTGACACCGGGCTTCTACGAGTTTGAGATCACGCAGATCCTCTTGCGCCTCAAAGAGAAATACGAACAGAGCCAGTTGATGAAGGAGCCGTTGGCCCAAGGCAAGGCGGTTTTTGACGGCGTGAAGGCGTGCAACGACGCTGTGCAAAAAGCGGCAAAGGTCGAAGAGGTCAAGGAGCAGGACGCGGGGCTTTCCCTGAAGGGCAGCAACGATCCCGGACAGAAGCGACTGAACGCGATGCAGGCGGCGGCGGCGGATCTGGACAAGGCGTGCGCGCCCGTCGCGGGACTGGTGTCAGGTGATGGCGCAAAGCTGAAGGGAAAGAACCAGTTTGGCGACCATCTCGTCGAAAACGCGGCGGAGTTCGACAAAGTCTGGCAGGAGTTGAAACAGGCGACGTCGGGTCAGGCTCCAGCGGAAGGTCAACTCCCGCCCGCGCTGGCAGTGCAGCAGCTGGCGTTGCTCCTCGATCAGCTGTTTCACGAAGTCGACCACGCGCACCAAACGCTGGCGGATAGTCCGGGGCGCAAGGCGATCGGCTTCCTGTGCGGTCACGACGAGTTTTGCCCGTTTGCCGAGTCCACGCCGCTTGTCGATCCGTCGGTTGCGGCGATGATGGGGCAGAGCAATCCGATGGTGAAACAGATCCTGCAAGCCGCTACGCAGATCAGTCAGGCGGTCGATGAGACCAACGCGAAGATCGGCGACAACCTGTTCACCAAGCGCGGGTACTCCATTCGCCGCATCGGACCGGAAGATGTCATCCCGGACGACGTCGCCGCGCTCATCGTCTACGCACCGCGCAAGCCGTTGGGCGAATTTGCCCGCTACCAATTGGATCAGGCGCTGCTGGCAGGCAAGCCCGTCGTCGTGTTGGCGCAGGCGTGGCAGATCGCGCTCCTCAACATGCAGGCGCCCGAGGATCTGGGCAACGAAATGCGCGCGGATTGGTCCGCGATGCTTGCGACCGCGAGCAATCTGGATGAGGTGCTGAAGCCGTACGGCGTCGAACTGGGCAAGGACCCGATTCTGGACTCCACGCACGTCGAGACCGTGCGCGTCACGGGGTTGGTCAACAAGGGCGGGATGCAGTTCCAAACGCAGCAGGACTTCCCGTACGCGCTGATTCCCGTCGCGAGCGACTTTGACCGCGGGCATGCGCTGACGCGGTCGTTGAGCAGCCTTTCGTTGCCGTACACGACGAGCGTCGAGCCGAGCAAGGAGCTCGCAGCGAACAAGGCATTTGAAGTCGCGAAGGTGATTTCGTCGTCGACGTCCTCGCTGAAAAAGCCCGGCCCCGTGCCCGTACTGCCGCAGACGCTGAAGAAGATGGTCTTGGATTCGCCGGCTAACGGACCGCACACGCTCGCACTGGCCGTGCAGGGGCCGTTCAAGTCGGCTTTCGCCGGCAAGGAGATTCCCAAGCGGCCGGAGCCGCCGACGACCGACCCGCAGCACCCACCGCAGAAGCCAACGGAAGCGGAACACGCGCTGGCCAAGCGGACGTTCAAGGCGGAAGGCAAAGGCAAGCTGCTGGTCATCGCGTCCAACTTGGGCATCGAAGGCCTGTCGCGCGCGCAGGTGCTGGCAGGGTTTGACCTGAGTAAGTTCCAGCAGTTCAGCCCGGAGGCGATCAAAACGTTCACGGAGTGGCAGGCGAATTTCCAGAACTGGCAAATTCGCATCGGTCAGGTGTCGCACCTGCTGAATGAAAACCTGCAGTTCCTGTCCAATATCCTGGACTGGGCCAGCGCGCACGAGGCGCTCGTGGCGATTCGCTCCAAGGGCGACGCGCGCCGACCGATGGACGACGTCGACCCGGACAAGCAGAAGTCACTGCGTCTGGGCGCCCTGATCGGTTCGCCGCTGCTCTTGATTTTGCTCGGCCTCGTGCGCTGGCGCCTTCGCCTCGCGCGCAACCGCGGTTTGAAAGTCTGACGCCTTTTCGTCCAACGGAGTCGACCACCATGAAACGCGCTACGTGGATTACGCTGTTTGTGTTTGCCCTGCTGCTCGCGGTTTGGTTCGTCCGTTCGCGACCGCAGAAGACGCAGACGCTGCCGCCGCTTTCGGTCGACGGGTACATTGGAAACGTGGGCATCGAGGAAGCGCGGACGCTGGGCCAAAAGCAGTCAGCGCCGTACACGCGCATCGTGCTGACGCGCAGCGACGGCAAGGACGGAAAGGAAGTCATTGAGCTGACCAAGCAGGACGCCGACAAGCCAGCGGTGGAGCCCAAGCCCGAAGACAAGACACCACCGCCCGAAGCGAAGTGGCAAGCTTCACGCACCCTGGGCGGCAAGACGACGACGTGGAAGGCGCAGGGCTTCCGCGCGACGACGATGACGGAGCAACTCCAGCGGTCGATTCGCTCCACTTTCGCGGTGCGGATCGACGCCAAGGGCGCAGCCGAGTACGGACTCGATCCGCAGCACGCTGTTGACATAGAGCTTTCCGGCGGAAAGGCACCGGTGAAGTTGCGCGTGGGTCTGCTGCAGAAGGCGGAGAAGGACGGCGAAGCGACGACGTGGGTAGCGGACCCGGCGCACCCTGACGTGGCGTACCAGCTGGCCGGGCGAGACCTGCGAACCGCGTTTGACGTGAGCTGGAACGAACTGCGCGATCGGCAATTGCTTCCGATGAACATGGACGACGTGACAGAGTTGGAGCTTGTGTGGCCGGGCGCCAAGCAGGAGCGCATCGTCGTGAGCCGCCCCGCCGTAGGCACGGACAAAGACGCGCAGCGACCGTGGACGTTCACAGAGCCTGCGGGCGTCCGCACAGGGGACATCGACGACTGGCTGAAAGCGGCGGAGCACCTGAGCGCGGCAGAGTTCCTCCCGTCCGGCGATCCTGCGGCCAAAGACACCGGCTTGGACGATCCAAGGGCGCCAAGATTGACGATCAGCAATAAATCAGAAAAAACGATCCTCACCTTCGGCAAACAGGATGAAACACGGCCCAACAAGGAGGCCTGGCTACGGGTATCAGGACGGGAAGAAGTGTACCGGATCAGCAGCTATCAGCATGATCAGCTTGTACAATCGCTGAATCAGCTGCGGGATCGGCACGTGCTGGCGGGGCATACGGTCGAGGAACTACAGGGGTTCACGCTGACGGGGCCGAAGAGCCGTTTCGCGGCCACCAAGGATGCGGATGGCTGGCGCGGAGCGAGCTCGAAGGACGCAGCCGAGATCAACAAGATCAAGGACTTTGTGCAATCTCTGGCGGCTCTCAAGGTCGACTATCTGACGGAAGCGCCCGCTTCGGCAACGCTGGACAGCCCGGAATGGACGAACCAGTGGACCTTCGCCGACGGCGTGGTAACGGTGACGCTGAGCAAAGAGGAGTCGGGTAACGTCTACGGGCGAATTCTGCCCGCGCATGGCGACCCGCAGACGTTCAAGCTGACGACGGGGAATGCGAAGCAAATTCAGAAGCAAGCCGCGGATTTCGCAGCATCTTCACCACCTGACGCAGCGGCACAACCGACATTTCCGCTCGGTGCGCCCGGTGCGCCGTGAGCGCGAGGAATTGCGACAAGACTGCCGACTTGTAAGAGCTATTGAGAAACCGCTTGCAAAAACTGCGATGACTCTGGTACGAAGTCGCACATGATCGAGTTGCAACGCGTCAGCAAGAATTACGACCATCTGGAGCAGCCCGTCACGGCGTTGCACGAAATCGATTTGAACGTCGGACGCGGCGAATTCGTCGCAATTATGGGTCCTTCAGGCAGTGGAAAGTCCACGCTTCTGAACCTGCTGAGCGCGCTGGACAAGCCGACGACGGGGCGAATCGTGCTCGCTGGCGCCGATATTGGTGCGATGACGGACGACGCGGTGACCACGTTTCGACGCGAAAAGATCGGTCTGATCTTCCAGTTTTTCAATTTGTTGCCGACCATGACCGCAGTTGAAAACGTCTTGCTGCCCGTGCTTCTGGCACGTCGAGCCCAGGAAGCCGACCGCGCCAAGGCGGTACGCTTGCTCGAACAGGTGGGTCTCGGCCACCGTCTGACGCACAAGCCGAGCGCGATGAGCGGCGGTGAAATGCAGCGTGTCGCTGTGGCGCGGGCTTTCATGACCGAGCCGCCCATCTTGTTGGCCGACGAGCCGACAGGCAATCTGGACTCCAATTCTGGAACAGAAGTGCTGCGTTTGCTGCGTCGACAGGCGGAGGAACACGGCACCACCGTCGTGATGGTGACCCATGACGCCAATGCAGCGCGCGTTGGAAGTCGCCTTATCGTGATCCGTGATGGGCGCATCCAGTCGGATGCTCCTGTCGTCCAGAGCGCACCCGGCGCAGCACCAACGGCAGCACCGTTGGATTCAGGAACTTCCGCGGCCCCAACCGCGTAAGCACGCGATTATGCGCGACTCATGTCGCGAACCAGGAGAGGAGCGACCCGGTTGCTCAGCGAAGAAGCGGGTTTGGAACCGGAAGTCTGCGCGACTTCACGGCCACGAAACCCGGAGGGCAAGAGCACGCGCTGTTGCCGAAAAAATGAACGGAGAGCATTTTAGGTGTGTGTAGAAAGATGTGTTGATCCTGACGCCGAATTAGTCTCTGAGCTACTTCGGACGGGATGAAGACAGACTCACGCCGCGATGCAGTCGTTTGATATTTCAAGCATATTGCCGGTTCCCATGCGAATAGTGCGCGGCGGGAACTGAAGAAGGACGCTAGACTGCAGAGAGTTCGGGGGCTTGCAAACCAAACGGCTCGGCAGTCCCTCAAGCGACCAACGACAGGCAAGTGCTTGAACTGCTTACACTTAGCGAGTTGAAAACGCGCAGATTTTGAGAACCAGCGACGTCGATTGAGAAAACACTTAGAACAGACGAGGACAAGATGAAATTGGATTTGCATTTATATGGAATCAGCGTCTCGGCAACGCCCGCAGGGGTGACGCTGGTGATCAACGGGACCGCGCTCCGCTTCAGCAGCGCAGAATTCAGCGCACTGGCACACGCCCTCGGCTCGATTCAGGAGATTCTAGCCCGCGCGACGCCGCACGCCGCTTCGATTCCTGCGTCCGTGCCAACGGTGACGATCGGCGTGAACGGAACGATTCCCAAGAAGCGCGGCCGCCCGCCCAAAAATCCGCAGCCCGTGACGTTCGCCGTCTCGACGCCGGGAGCCGTGCTGCCCACCGCGACGGGCGCACTGCCCAAGAAGCGCGGTCGTCCGCCCAAGAACCCGCTGGGCGTTGCCGCTGTGCCGCCTGTCGTTATTCCGGGCGCAAACGTGCCCAAGAAGCGCGGTCGTCCGCCTAAGAATCCGTTGGCGTACGTCGCCGCGCCGGTATCGGCAGATGGCATCGCGCTGCCCAAGAAACGCGGTCGTCCGCCTAAGAATCCGTTGGCGTACGTCGCCGCGCCGGTATCGGCAGACGGCATCGCGGTGCCCAGGAAACGCGGTCGTCCGCCCAAGAATCCGGGCGCAGTCATTGCCAAGCACGACGCCGAGTCGGCAGACGGGACCAAGCGCGGCCCCGGCCGTCCGCGAACCGATGGCACGGCCGTTGGCGCCCCTCGTCTTGTCGAGATCGTCGACGCTTGGATGGCCGAGAATCCCGGCCCGAAGTCGGTCGTGGAACTGGCCGCCGCCGCTGAAGCGCTCCATTGGGTTGAAGGCGGCAACGCTGCCGAGTTCCTGGAGCGTCACGTTCCGCGTGCGCCGCAGTTGTTTGTGCGCCTGCCTGACGGCCGCTTCCGCCGCCGTGCCGACAAGACGCCGGTCGAGGCGCCCAAGGCCGCGAAAGTCCTGCGCCGCCGCGGTCACGATGAAGTGGCGATCGTCCGCGTGGAAGCGCCCGGAACCTGAACCTGCGCAAGTGAGCACGCGCCCGGTGCCGTCGTCAGACCCACCGGGCGCGTTGCGTTTTGGCGTCGTCCAAGGTGAAGTTGTGCGGCGCGCTCACGCGCACGATTGACGAGTCCACCGACTGCGACGGCCGCTCCCGGACGCCTCACTGCGCGGCTGTGGGCGCGCTCGCGATCCGGCGCGGGCCTGGAGCTCTCGCGACGATGTCCTCGTGAATCGTCAGGGCTAAGCGAACGAGCGGCGGCCGATTCTGGCGAAGAGCTGAGCCTCCCGCAGGCGAAAGACCATTTGCAGCAAGCGGTCCTCGTCGGCCGACTTCAGCTCGACGAATTCCAGCGCCAGTTCTCGCCCAGACGGCGGGTGCAGCTCCCGAACGACGTGCGCGAGTGCGGTGATCGTATTGGCGCGACCCTCCGGGCGGTGGTCCATCCGCAGCGTCACTTCCAGCTGATCACCGGCCACCGCGACCAGATCCGTGGCGACGCGCATGCCCGACGCCGAGAGTTCCACAGACAGCACCTGGAACGCGCCGCGTGGCTGGCGCTGCGGCGTCATCCGCACTTCCAGATCGGCCGTGGCGCGCACGAACTCACGCCTCTCGCCGTCGCGCGGATCTTGCAAGGATACCAAGTAGTAGCTGGTCGGCAGCACTTCTTCCACGCGCATCGGCCAGCGATACAGCCGACCTTGGTGGACAAAGAGCACGTCCGCCTCGCCCTGCGGTTCGACGCCCCACCGGCGTTCATCTGGCTTGCGCGTCACGATGAGGGTCGACGGCGTCACACGCCCTGCCCGCGCCACGTGCGTCACCGGATGGTCGCCAACGACCACCAGCACAGTGATTTGGCTACCCTCGGTGGGACGGACGGGCGTATCGGTCACGGGCGGCCTCTCTGGATCGTCGTGGTCAGGCGTGACCGACCGAATTGCGCAGCGAAAGGACCAGATTCTTCAGCACCGCCGTGCGCTCCGTGCAGGACGCGAGACCATCTTGCAGCGTGCCGTACGCTTCCGCGCGTTCGTTGTCATCTTCGCTCGTGAGCTGCTCGACTGCGTCCGTAACCGTCAAGAAGTCGCTGCGGAAGTTCGACACGACGTCGTTCAGTTCTTCCACGAGTCGCGTCAGTTCGGGCGTCGGCTTGCTCCCCTGATTGGCCTGAAGCGTGCCGATCTGCGCCTGGAGCGCGCTGATCTCGGCCTGCAAAGTCCCGACCTGCGCCGCATCCGCCTTGCCGGCATCCGCACCTGCCCGCGCTTCCTCGGCGTCGCGTAGGAGCTTCTGAATGCGCTTCATGTTCGCACTCGCAGACGCTTCCAACTCGCGATTCGTCGCCGTCAAGCGCTCCACCTGAGCACGCAGCTTCTCCGCGTCCGCTGCATCGCCCACCGGCGCCGCAGCCGAAGCTGACTCTGCCGCCACTGCGCGCTTCTCCGCCGCGGTGAGCTTTTCCTTCAGGTCGGCGGCGTCCTGCTGCACTTTCAGCAGCTGGTCCAACGTCTCCTGAGCGCGCGCCTTCTCGGCCTTCAGTTGCGCGTGGGCAACCGCGAGTTCCTCGCTGTCCACCGCTGGCGCGGCCACAACGACCGGAGCCGCCGCCGAGGCTGCTTCCGCCGCCTGAGCGCGCGCTTCCGCGGCTTCCGCACGACCGCGCAACAGTCCTGCGAGTTCCTCGGCGTTGCGGCGACCGGCGCGGGCTTCTTCAAACTTCTCCCGTGCTTCATCGTAGCCAGCTTGCAGCTTGCTCGCCTGTGCTTGGGCCTCGGCAACCTGATGGCGCAGCGCGGCCGCGTCAGCCAGCGCCTCGTCCAACTCGGCCGAATCCACCGGCGCGGCGATAGCGGCTGGCGGCGCCGACTGCGCGCGCTCCAGATCCGCGCGCAGCCCGAACGCCACACCTTCCATTTCAGTCAGGCGTGCCAGGGCTAGGTCGCGCTCGGCTTCCACGCGCTGCGCTTCGGCCTGCCACTGCGCTGCGACGTCAATTTGTTCGTTCAACTGCGCGTCAAGACTCGCGATCTCGGCGTTCAGCGCGGCGGTATCTTCGGGCGATTGCACCATCTCCGTCGGCGAACCGACGTCTTCGAGGCGACGCGAGACCGACTCCAACTCAATCATCAACTGCTGAATGCGCGTATCGCGATCTGCGATCGAACGGGTCAGTTCTTCATTGCGACGGAGATGCTCGGACACCGCGTTGCGCAATTCTCCCACCAGGGCTGCATCGCCCGGGTTCTCCGCGGCCGGTTGAGTCGAACGCGCCAAGGGCGGCGGCAGCGGCGCGGAGGTCCGCACTTCGGGCGGCGGCGGCACTGGCGCAGAAGCACGGGGCTCCGGCGGCGGAGGCGGCGGCGGGGGCGGAGGCGCGGAAGGCGGCGGAGGTGGGGGAGGCGGCGGCGGAGGTGGCGGCGGGGGCGGAGGCGCGCTCTGCGCGTACTCCCAATCAGCGGACGCAAACCGCGTCGCTTCATCTTGCCCTTGGTCCTGATAGCCGTAGTCACCGCCGTAGCCACCGCTGGTGCCGCGCGCGAGATCGTCGGCGTCGTACGTAAACGCCATCTCAAAGTTGCCGCACAGGAGCGCTTCACCGCTCTGCACTTGCACCGGCACCTGCGCTTCGAGCCGCTGATTTTGGTAGAACGTGCCGTTGGACGAGCCGTTGTCCTGCAACCAGTACGACTCGCCGTCAAAAAAGATCCGCGCGTGCTGGCGCGAAACGCTGGGGTTGGAGGTCCGAATCGAACATGTACGATGGCGACCAACCATGACATCGGGGTTTTCCGGCCCGATCACGATCTCCAGCTCTTCGCCTGCGTCGCCCAGATAGCGGATAACGGCCACAGCTTCCTCCACAATATCATCGTCTTGCCGCTCAGTTGTGGGGCACACGACGACGTGCGCCAGTGAGGCGTGCAAGAACGCGCTTGAAGGTACCAGAGGACGACCATCGCGACAACCGCAAGGCAATTGCAGGTCGTGTCGCGCCGGTGCCTTGACAGCGCCGGAGCGCCTCTTACCTTGAGTTTGCTCGGCCGACAGTAAACGGCTGTAAATACAGCGCATTAGCGCGAGGACATGGGTTTCTCGCCAGCGTAGCTAACAAGATGGAGCAAGACAATGGGCAAGATCATCGGCATTGACCTGGGCACGACGAACTCTGTCGTCGCGATCATGGAAGGCGGTCAGCCGGTCGTCATCGCCAATCAGGAAGGCGGTCGCACGACCCCTTCCGTGGTGGCATGGAACGACAAGAACGAGACGCTCGTGGGGCAAATCGCGTTGCGCCAAGCGGTCGTGAACGCGCGCAACACGGTGTACTCGGCCAAGCGGCTCATCGGTCGCAAGTTCAACGAAGTCGGCGAGGAGATCAAGCGCCTGCCGTACGGTGTTGAGCCCGCAGACAACGGCGACGCGCACATCGTGATCAACGGTCGCAAGATGTCGCCGCCGGAAGTTTCAGCGAAGGTTCTGGCCAAGCTGAAAGCGGCCGCGGAAGCGTATCTCGGCGAGACGGTGACCCAGGCGGTTATCACGGTGCCGGCGTACTTCAACGACAGCCAGCGCAATGCGACCAAGGACGCGGGCAAGATTGCCGGTCTGGAAGTGCTGCGCATCGTCAACGAGCCGACCGCGGCGGCGCTGGCGTACGGCACGGACAAGAAAGGGGACGAACTCGTCGCCGTTTTTGACTTGGGCGGCGGCACGTTTGACGTCTCGATCCTGGAGATCAGCGACCACGTGGTGGAAGTGAAGTCGACCAACGGCGACACGCACTTGGGCGGCGACGACTTTGACAACACGATCATCGACTTCCTGGTCAACGAGTTCAAGCGCGATCAGGGCATCGACCTCGGCAACGACGTGATGGCCAAGCAGCGTCTGAAAGAAGCGGCGGAAAAGGCCAAGATCGAGCTGTCGCAAGCGATGGAGACCGAGATCAACCTGCCGTTCATCACGATGGACGCGACGGGTCCGAAGCACTTGCAGGTCAAGCTGACGCGCGCCAAGTTCGAGTCGCTGTGTGAAGCGCTGTTCGCGCGCGTGCTGGAACCGTGCAAGAAGGCGCTGAAAGATGCGGGCAAGAAGCCGAGCGAGATCGACGAAGTGATTCTGGTCGGTGGTTCGACGCGCGTGCCCAAGGTGCAGGCGCTCGTGAAGGAGTTCTTCGGCAAGGAGCCGAATCGTTCGGTGAACCCGGACGAAGTCGTGGCGCTGGGCGCGGCGGTGCAGGCGGGCGTGCTCGCGGGCGACGTCAAGGACATGCTGCTGCTAGACGTGACGCCGCTGTCGTTGGGCGTGGAGACGCTGGGCGGCATCATGACGGCGCTGATTAAGCGCAACACGACGATTCCGCACCGCAAGACGGAGACGTTCTCGACGGCGGACGACATGCAGACCGCCGTGACCGTGAAGGTCTACCAGGGCGAACGCGAGATGGCACGCGACAACAAGCTGCTGGGTCAGTTCAATCTGGAAGGGATTCCACCGGCGCCGCGTGGCGTGCCGCAGATTGAAGTGACGCTGGACATCGACGCCAACGGCATCTTGAACGTGAGCGCGAAGGACAAGGCGACGGGCAAGGAAAACAAGATCACGGTCCAGGGCGGCTCCGGTTTGTCCAAAGACGACGTCGAGAAGCTGGTGAAGGAAGCCGCCGCGCACGCCGAAGAAGACAAGAAAGCGCGCGAGCAGGTGGAAACGAAGAACACGGCGGAAACGACGATCTACCAGGTCGAGAAGACGCTCAAGGAAAACGGCGAGAAGCTGCCTCCGGCCGACAAGGCGAATCTGGAAGGCGTGCTGATGCAGGCCAAGGAGGCGCTGAAGAGCGGCGACTTTGAGCAGATCAAGGCGACGCAGGAGACGTTGAAGCAGGCGACGTTCAAGCTGTCCGAGGCGATGTACGCCAACGCCACACCGCCCGCGGGTGGTGAAGCGCCTGCCAGCGACGAGCCGGCCAAGAAGGGCGGAAGCGACGTGGTCGACGCCGAATTCGAATAGGCGAGAACGTGCGGAAGACCCGTCAGGTGCCGATTTGGACCTGACGGGCCGTTCCGCAACGGCACCAACACCGAATTCTTGGACCAAGCGACAGCCCGCCGGGCCGTTCAGGTGAAACGTGGCGACAAAGACCGACTACTACGCGTTGTTGGGCATCACCAAAGAAGCGACGCCGGACGAGATCAAGAAGGCGTATCGCAAGTTGGCGATGCAGTATCACCCCGATCGCAATCAGGGTGACAAGTCCGCCGAAGAAAAGTTCAAGCAGATGTCCGAAGCGTACGCGGTCCTGTCGGACGTGGACAAGCGCAAGAAGTACGACACGTTCGGCTCGGCCGACGCATTCTCGCAAAACGTCTCCACCGACGACATCTTCAAGGATTTCAACCTTGACGACATCTTGTCGCAGTTTGGAATGCGTAATTCCGGCTGGGGCAACTTCAAGGGTCGACGACCGGCGGCCGGACAACCGCAGGCGGGTGGCTCCGTTTTTGACGACCTTTTTGGCAACGTCGGCGGCACCGTGCGCGATCGCGTGCCCAAGAAAGGCCAGGATGCAGAACTCCCGCTGACGGTGCCGTTTCACGACGCGATGTTTGGCGTCGAGCGGCCGATCGTGCTTCAGATTGACGGCGAAGAGCGGCGCCTGACCGTGCGCATCCCGCCGGGCATCGCGACGGGCAAGAAGCTCCGCGTAAAGGGCGAAGGCCACAAGGCGCCAGGTGGGCGCGGCGACCTGCATTTGTTGGTGACCGTGGAAGAAGATCCGCGTTTTGAGCGCAAGGGCGACGATTTGCACACGACCGCGCATGTGACGGCTTCGACGCTGATCCTGGGCGGTTCGGCTGACGTGGAGACGCTGCACGGCCGCAAACGGATCAAGGTATCAGGCGGCGCACCATCGGGCACGCAAGTCCGCGTGCGCGGTCAGGGCGCGCCGGTGCTGGGCAAGGCTGGCACGCACGGCGACCTCTACGTGCGGCTGGAAGTGCATCTGGACGGCCCGCTGACCGACGAACAACGCGCGGCTGTCGAGCGTTTGCGCGAAGTCGGCCTGTAGCGCACTTGACACAAAGCCCCGGCGATCGCACAACCACCGTGCGCAATTTTCTCGCGCCGGAGCCACCGTCATGCGCTTTTTTTCGCCCCTTCGCTTGCTCACTGCCGCCACGTTGCTCGCCATTCCGCTGAGCGCAATGGCCGGCGGCGACTCGACGCTCACGCTGAACGACCCTGCAGGCGACGACAACGGCCCCGGCAGCTACAAATACCCGACGGCGCCGGTCTACACCAAGGGCAGCTTCGACCTGCGCAAGTTGGAAATCATCGACAAAGGCGACAAGGTTGAATTCCGCGTCACCGTTGGCACGCGCATCGAGGACCCGTGGAATTCCAAGGACTGGGACGGCAACGGCTTCTCGGTACAGTTCGCGCAGATCTACATCGACACGGATCACGAGGCCGGCAAGGGCTTTACCGGCGCGCTGCCGGGTTTGGGTTCGCTGAAGTGGTCGAACGATGAAGCTTGGGACAAGGTCGTGCTGATCTCGCCGCAAGGCCGCGCGAAGTTGTCGGCTGAATTGCGGAAAGCTGGCGCGATGAAGGCGGCGGCCGTCATCCCAACCGTGACGCGCGCGCAGGGCTCGACTCTGATCGCGACCGTAAAGAAGTCGGACTTGGGCAGCACGCCGCTCAACAAATGGGGCGTAAACGTCGCCCTGCAATCCAACGAGGGCTTCCCGCTGTCGACCGACCTCCTGACTCGCCCGGTCAATGAGACCGGCGGCGAGCATCGTTTTGGCGGCGGCGCGGACGGCGATTGCGACCCGCAGGTCATCGACATTTTGGCAGGCAACGGCAAAGGCGACGCCAGCGAGGCGGGCGACCAGCACAAGGCGCTCGCGTACAAGTGTGGCAGCCAGGTCGCGCACATGCCGATGATCTATCCGGGTCAGTAGGATGACCAAGACGCTGCGTCACCGCCTGCGCGCAACCGCGCTTTTGGGTCTTCTCTCCGCGACGTTTGCACACGCGGCGTGGGCGGACTTGGCCAAATTTGAGGTTGACGGCCGCATCTACACCAAGCACCTGTACCAAAACGACGACAGTCAGGGCATTTTGACTTTGGGCAACCCGTTCTGGCCCGACAAGGTCTCCGGACACAACGGCGTCGGCACGGAATTCGAACTGACGTTCCGCGGCAAGGTAAGCGACTCCGTGGAAGCGGGCGCGCGCGTGGCTTCGCGTTTTGGTCAACGCTGGCAGGACTGGTGGGAATCTGGCGCGAGCGACTTCCCCGCCGAGAACACGTCGGGCGACTCCGCCGGCGTCAATCGCGCGGCGCTGCTGCAACTCCGCGGCACGTACATTCAGCTGAACACGCGCGTGCCGGGGCTGGATTGGTTCCGCGTCGGCGCGTCGGACTTCTCGATGTTCAACCCGTGGACGATCGGCAAAGTGCGCTACATCGACCGCGACAATGGCCGCGGCTACTTCGCGTCGGGTCACTTTGGCAAAGACGACGAATTCCAGTACCACGTTGGCTTCATCGCGATGCCCAAGTTGTTCGTCGGTCCAGGTTGGTCCACTGGCTTGGGCGATCCGAATCTCGGCGGGAATGCCTTCTGGTCGCGCGATTGGGCGTACGCTGCCGCAGTTCGCTGGCAGCCGCGTGAAGAAACGACCGTGCGCTGGGTCGCAGACTTCACGCAGGATCTGGAGGTCGACAAGGCTGACCCAGATGCGGTGGGCTCGACCAACCCGACTTGTCTTGACCAGTTGGGCCAGCCCATCCCCGGCTGCATCATCAACCACGCCGTGGACATGCTCTCGCGCTACAGCTCCTGGAACTCGACCGTCGACATCGACCACACGTTCCTCGACAACTGGCGCGTGCAAGGCCTCATCGCGCTCAGCGGTCAACGGATCGACCCGACCTTGGCGGGCAACGGCGTCGCGCTCAATCAAGGCGTCTTTCCGCTGGTTTATAAGGATGCGGACGCTTTTGCAGGCACGCTTCGGCTGACCGCGAACGACCCGTGGGAAGTGGGGCTGTCTTTGCAGGCGGAGTACTTCAACATCGGGCAGGACTACAACGCGATTTTTGGCGCGCGCCGCGAATCGGACGTGCTCCTGACGGACGGCTTGGTCGGCGGCGGCGGGCAATTGCCGACGTTGAATCTCGCCAATGAGTTCATCGATTTTGACGACGAATGGGTCGAAAGCTGCATCGGCTGGCACGGCGGCACGGGTTTGGCGACGTGGGAAAAGGACGAAACGCGGGTGCGCGCCGAGTACACCTACATCGACTACAACCAGAACAAGCAGAACCGCAACGTGGACAGCATCTACCCGACCTTCTTGCACAGCGAAGGTTTCACGGACACGTCGGTCTACGACTACGCCAACACGTTGGACCGCGGCCGCGATCCGCGTTCCGTGTTCAAGCGCGACCAACTCCGCCACACCCAGATCGCGATGACCAACGTGCGCCAGCGCTGGCCGGACGCCCACGGGCTGGAGCTGGACGCGAAGCTGAAGTACGTGAGCGACGTGGACTACCGCCGCACCAACGGCGTGGGCGCACTGGGCGACGACTATGACGGCAACATCTTCATTGCCCGCGCCAAACTGTCGATGCCGCTGTGGGATGGCGTGAAAGTCGGCTTGTTGGGGCAGATCGACCACTGGGACGAGCAGCATCGGACGGGCACCGCGGAGCTTGGCTACGGCAACGACGTGACGGACAAACAGACGGCGGCGTTCCAGACGCAGATCTACTGGCAGGGCGTGAAGATCAGCTACTACCTGGAATACGTGCACAAGTTCCAGGACCGCGAGCGCCAGCCCGACCAGTTGTGGAACATCGTGCGGTCCAAGGCGACCATTGAAGCGGCGTGGTAACGTGGGGCGCGCAAGCCCCGGTTGCCACAGAATCGGTTGACGGCCGCGCGGCAATGGGCGATGCAGCAAGTCTTGGCGCGTGTGTTCGCGCTGGCCCGGAGGCGAGATGAACCCGATCGACGCAGCAACCGGCGGTTCCCGCTGGCACGACCATCAGGGCGCGTTTCGTTTTCGCATCGACTTCTGGTTTGACGGCCAGCTGGCCGGCGGCTTTCAAGCCGTTGACGGCATCCACACGCAGGTCGAGGTCATCGAGTACCAATCGGGGCGCGACCTGTACCCCCGGCAAATTCCCGGACGACCGAAGATCGCGCCGGTGGTGCTGAAAAAGGGCTACATCAACACCGCGGTCCTCTGGGACTGGATCAAAGCGACGATGGACGGCAAGTTCCGCTTTGAGAACGCCAGCGTCGTGTTGATGGACGACTCCGGCAGGTCCGAATTGGCGCGCTACAACTTGATCGACTGCTGGCCGTCACGCTGGGCGGGCTGGCAACTGGACGCCAACTCCAACAACGCGATGGTCGAGGAGTTCGAGCTGCAAGTCCGGACGATCGAGCGCATCTCGGCGTTCGACAAGGCCAACCTCGCGCGCGCGGCGGCTGGCAAGGCGTCGAATTTGGCTGGCAAGATCGGCTAGTACCCGCGCTCCGAAGTTCGCACCGCATTCCAAGCTTTCGTCGCGCGGGCACTAGGCTTTTGGCCAAAGATGGGGCGCGCCGCCCCAAACCCCGCGCCAGCACGCAGCCGCGTGCTTCCAGTACGGCGCAACAACCAGTTTTTTGATGCTGTGCGAACTTGAGAAGCGCCGTACTAGGCCGCCCGCTCCTCGCGATAAAGCCGCAGCGCGAACTGCCCCGCGGGCGTCGCCCTAAGCGCCGCGATGTCGGCCTGCATCGCCGCCGACCCGCGCTCCGGCGCCACATGCAGCTTCGGATGCCCGTCGGGCAGCAGCATCGGCGATGCGAGCGCCGCAAAAGCGACGTCCGCCGCGGTCAGCCTGTCACCCACGAGATACCGCCGACCATCCGCCAACGCCGCGCCAACATCGGCAAAGATCGCGTGCAGCTTCTCGCGTGATTGTGCAGCCTTCTGGGGTGTGATGTTCATTCCGCGGCGCATCAACCGGGCAATCAGCGGAAAACACACCTTCAGGATCGTCACCTCGTGCGGCGGCGTATTGGCCCCCAGCACGTCTACCATCAGCGGCTTGTCGATCAGCAGGTGGTGATACACGACGCGACGCGTGGCGGGACCGAGCGACTTGTCGAAGCGGTCTTCCCACGCCTCCACCTGCGCCCGCAGTTCCGGGTCGACCGGAAAGAGCCGCCGCTCGGCGGGCAACTGCGCGTCAATCAGGTGCAGGATGTCGGTCGAATCGGTCGCTACGCCACCGTCGTGCACGAGAATGGGCACCGTCCGCGTACCGCGCTGTTTGAGCGCCTCCCGCCAGTGCAGCAGTGGCACGTGCCCGTGTTCGACGTACGCGATGCCCGCGCGGTCCAACGCCCAGCGCGCCTTGTCGCAGTAGTGACTCGCTGGAATCGTGATGAAGGTCCAGGTCATGCGCTTTCCTGCTCCAGCGCGCGCCGCAACACGTCTGGGTGTCTTTGACCAAATTCCAGCCACTTTTGCCGCAGCGACCACATCCGCTCCACCGGCATGTCGCCCCACCCGTTGAGCTGCGCACGCCGCCGCGGCAGGAGTTGCTCCAACGAGATGGCCAACGCGACCGACAAGTTGAACGACTGCACCATCCCATACATCGGCAAAATGTACCGCCGATCTGCCAGTTTACGCATTTCTTCGCTGATGCCGAGCTTGGCGTTGCCCACGACGATCGCGATCTTCGGATCGAGCGGCATCTCCGTGAGCAGTTCCGTCGCCTGCAGATCGCTCACCCAGATGCTGAAACCGTCCGCCTTCAGCGCGCGCAGCCCTTCGGCCGTTGAGCTGTGCTGATGAACGTCGACCCACTGATCCGCGGACTTGGCAACCGTCGAGCTCGACCGCATACCAAACTGGTTGTGGATCACGTGCAGGTCGTGCAGCCCGTAGCCCTCGGTCGTACGCAGACCGGCAGCGATGTTGTGCGGGTCAAAGACGTCCTCAAAGACCGTCGTCACGGACACGATCCGATGCCGCAGCACCGAGTCGATCCGCGCCAGCCGTTCCGGCGTGGTGTACGGCTCCAAAGGGTCGACCGCTGGCCAAGGGCCGCGTGGGTCCGAATGCTCGCTCATGGCGCCTCTTCTTCCTCGTCTTCGTCTTCTTCCTCGGCGGGTGGCACGTCATCGCTGACGCTGCCGGGAAGGCTGGTCACTTTCTTGCCGATAAGGATCCAGTGGATGAACCGCTCGCGCGTCCGATCCGGAACCTCGGCGAGCCCGCGCGCCTGCGCCAGCGCGACGTCGCCGCCAAAGAACTTGATGTTCTCGGCAAGCTGCGCCTCGGCTTGGTCGATCACCGCCGCCAACGCCTCGCCTTCGCTCTGCGTGAGGGCGACCGGAAGGCCCGCGACGAGAAGTCCAGAATCAGGCGGAATCTCCAAAGCTTCCGCGATCGTGCGCTCAATCTGAACCGCCAGCACGATCTCGGGATCGTCGCGGTCGTGCGCCAGCCGCTTCGGATCCAGTTCAACGCCGTGCAGCGCACGATCCAGCGTCGCGCCCGTCCACGTCGTCGGATCCTGCGCGAGCGTCAGCATCGCCCCCCAGAACAGCCCCTGCGCGTCCAACGCGTGCATGGTCTGCGCGACGCTCTGGCTTTCCGCCGCGTGCGGCCACGGCAGGAACACCAGCCGCCGCATCTCCATGCCGGACTCATTGCCCACGCGCAGGAACTTCGAGGCGCGCCCTTCCCACGCCACGAGCGTCGCCAGTTGCTTGCGGCAGCGTGGCAGGCTTGGATCGCAGGCGAGAACGACCGTCATCGGCGCGTCTTCCGGCCCGCGGCTGAGAAGCGTTTGCACATCGGTCGGATCCTGTTGCGGCACGTAGCGCGCGACTTGCCCGACGATCGCCTCTTCGTGCTGGACCCAAGACGCCAAGCCGCGATCAACCAGCAGCCACGCGAGCACAAACGCCAGAACAAGCCCGATCGCGCGCCCCAAGATCGACGGCAGAGCCGAGCGCGTCGTCGCGGGCGGCAGGTGCACAGGTTCAGACGGCGAAGGAGAAGTCACGAAAGAAGCCGCCTGCGGCAACGGGCCCACACGGACCGGAGGCTGGCGAGTATGGCTGAAATGGTGGCGTGGGGGAACGGCTGAAATGGACGGCGGCTCGTGTGTCAATTCTGCCACACCACGAGGCGGCGCGGCCGTGCAGGCTGACCTCGCCACGCGTCTGTGAGACACTTCGGGCCCCACTCGCCCTTCGAGGTTGTCATGTCCGCACAGTCGCAAATTTCCCCGGATCTCCTCACCATTGCCACCATCAAGGGCCTCGCGATCGACGCGATTCAGGCGGCCAATTCCGGTCACCCCGGCATGCCGCTGGGCATGGCGGACGCGGCGTACGTGCTCTGGCAGGACTTCTTGCGCTTTGACCCAGCCGCTCCGAACTGGCCCGATCGCGATCGGTTCGTGCTTTCGGCCGGCCACGGTTCGACCTTGCAGTATGCGCTTTTGCACCTCTACGGCTACGACGTGTCGATCGACGACCTGAAGCAGTTCCGCCAGTTGCATTCCAAGACGCCGGGACACCCGGAGTTTGGTCATACGGTGGGCGTGGAGACGACGACCGGTCCGCTGGGTCAAGGCATCGCAAACGCTGTGGGCATGGCGCTCGCTGAAGAACGGCTGCGCGCTGAATTTGGCGCCGAACACGTCGACCACTGGACCTACACGATCGCCGGCGATGGCTGCTTCATGGAAGGCGTGGCGTCGGAAGCGTCGTCGCTGGCGGGCCATCTCGGCTTGGGCCGCCTGATCGTGCTGTACGATTCCAACCACATCACGATCGACGGGCGCACGGAACTGACGTTCACCGAAGACGTTGCCGCGCGGTATGCAGCGTACAAGTGGCAAGTGCTGAACGTGGAAGGCACCGACTTGCCGGCGATCCGGGAGGCGCTGACCGCTGCCAAGGCGGACACGACGCGGCCAACGCTGATCGTCTGCGACACGGTGATCGGCCGCGGTTCGCCCAAGCTGGCGGGCAGTCACAAAGCCCACGGCGCGCCATTTGGCGTGGATGAAGTGGCGGCGACCAAGACGAACATCGGCTTGAACCCGCAGGAATTCTTCGCCGTGGATCCGTCCGTGTATGCGCACACGCGTGGCAACAACGCGGCGCGCGCAGATCTGCGGCAGGATTGGGAAAAGCGCGCGCTGTCGGCCAAAGGCCAGTCACTGGTGCAGCGCCTGAATCCGGATCTGCCGACTTTGGCGGCGCAGGTCGCGTGGCCAAAGCAGGATGTGGGCGCACAGCTCTCGACCCGCAAGGGCGGCGAGAAAGTGATGGCGGCGGTGGGCGCGGTCGTGCCGCAGTTGTTGGGCGGCAGCGCGGACCTGGGCCACTCGACGTTCACGGAAATCACGGGCGGCGGCCACGTGCAAAACGGCAACTGGCTCGGCCGCAACATGCACTGGGGCATCCGCGAACACGCGATGGGCTCCGTCAGCAACGGCTTGGCCGCCCACGGCGGGCACATTCCGATTGCCTCGACGTTCCTGGTTTTCCACGATTACATGCGCCCGGCCAACCGCTTGGCGGCGCTGATGGGCCTGCAGGTCATCACCGTTTACACGCACGACTCGATCTTCGTCGGTGAAGATGGTCCGACCCACCAGCCGATCGAGACCATCATGGCGATGCGGCTCATTCCGAACACCGTCGTGCTGCGACCGGCCGATCTGGCGGAGACAGCGGGCGCGTGGCGCGTGGCGCTGCTGCGCGGCAAGGCTCCGACGATTCTGGCGCTGACGCGGCAGAACCTTCCGGAACTCGCGCGGGAGCCAGCGCTCGGCGATTCCGTCGTCGCGGTGGAGCGCGGCGGCTACGTGCTGCGGCAGGAGAAGGCGGCGCTGAAGTTGGTCATCCTCGCGACGGGCTCGGAAGTTCACCTCGCGCTGGGCGCGCAGGAGCAGCTGGAAGCGGAAGGAGTCGGCGTGCGCGTCGTGTCGCTGCCGTCGCTTGAACTCTTCGAGGCGCAGTCGGCCGAATACCGCAAGTCCGTGCTGCCCAAGGGCATTGCGCGCCTGAGCGTGGAGGCCGGCACCACGCGCGGCTGGGAACGGTTCGTCGGTGAAGACGGCGCGAGCATCGGCATCGACACGTTTGGCGCGAGTGCGCCCGACAAGGTGCTGGCGAAGCTCTTCGGATTCACCACGGAAAACGTGATCGCCAAGGCGCGCGCGTTGCTCGGCTAGATCGCGCTACTCGGCGGAGAACCTCATTTTCCACGCGGCGTCTTCCGCCTGTCGCTGACGTTCATCTGCGCGGAGGACCGCGTCCAGGAGCGAGAGAGCGGTTTCCCTCCACAGCCCCGCGCGGTCGCCTGCGAGCGCCTCGCCCAGGTGCCGGAACGTCGTCGGAATTTCGTCCAGATCCGCAGCGAGACGCGCCAACGCCAGATGCAAACCCGCGTCCGTCGGCGCAATCGCTAGCCCCTGACGCAACGCCAGCTCCGCCTCCGTCGCTTCCCCCAACAGCGCGTGCGCCGTGCCCGCCAAACGCCACAGCGTCGGGCTCGTCACGGGGTTCAGCTCCAGCCCGCGCGCGGCGAGCGCCAGCCCCAGTTGCAACTGCCCCACTTGCAGCGCCTTCTCCGCCGCTTCCTGCAGGATCAGCCAGTCGTCCGGTTCTGCCAGCGCAGCTTGCCTCCACGCTTCAAGCGCCGCGGCGGGTTCGGTTTGTAGACGCGCCAGGTCCACGTGCGATCGCGCCGTGTTCAACGCCGGTCCCGAAAACAGCCGAGAAAAAGCCGTAGACGTCTGCGGCAACGGACGTTGCGTCAGCAGCCGCGTCGCATGGTCGCGCAGACCGTCGTCGGCGGGGGCCAGCCACAGGTCCGCCTGCCCGTGCGCCGCGTGCCAACCATCCAGCTGCACAAAACTGACGGGCATGGCCAACGTCCGACCAAACCGCTGCGGCAGGCGCGATTGCGCGGCCGCTTCGGGCGTCACCAGCCCAACGTCGCGCAGCACGGCGAAGCCCGTTGGCGCCAAGGCAGCGCGCAGTTCCGGCAGCATACGAAGTGCGCCCACCGGGTGGTGCAGCACGGTGCCCTCGGCCAGCAGCACGTGATCCGCACCCAGAGCCGCGCGTTGTTCCGTCGCCGCGCGCGCCAGTTCCGTCGCGTCCGGGTGGTCGGCCAGCGCAAAGGGCAGCATCCGCAATTGCAGATGCGTCAGGAGTTGCCCGCCGCTCACGCGCAGCGCCGATTCCACCGTGCCGTCCGCCGCCAGGGATTGACCGTCCGCCAAAGGAAGCTGTGTTGCTTGCTCCCAGGCCGGAACATCGGGCACTTCTGTGCACAACGCGGCGATCTCCCACGCGTCGCCCTGCTGGCGGTAGATGTCGACCGGCAGCGCGTCCAGAACATAATGCCCCCCGACCGCGTGGATCCGGCCGCGCAGGTCAAAGACCGTCTGCGTTTCGTGCTCGCGAAAGAGTCCGGGGAGCCGCGCGTCCATCAGCCCCACGCGCACACGCGCGCCGTGCACCGCGAACACGTGACGATCCAGCGCAAGTTGAATGACCGACGGGCTGATGTCCGTTGCAAAAACCACCAGCCGCGCGAACCAGTCGTGACCGCCGGCCAAACACACGCGTCGAAACGACTCCAGAAGCCCGCGCAGGTGCGTACCCGTGCCGATGCCCAGCTCCACCAGCACGATTTCTTGCGGCAGATCGCCCGCCGACAGACGTTCCGCACACCAAGCCGCGAGCAACTGCGCGCCATGCGCGGCCATTATCCCGCTGTCGTGTCCCGCCGTCGGCAGTTGTCCGCTGAGCAACAGGTCTGCGCCCGTTTGCAGCCACGCAGCTTGGGCAATCCGCGCTTCCAGACAGCGCCCAAGCGGCGTCCACTCCTCCAGGACGGCGACCGGCGGCACGTCGGCGGGAGTCGCAGGCGTTTGCACTTCCTTCTTGCGGCGCTTCTCCATCGCAAACTCCCAGCGGCCGTGTGGCTGTGGCTGTTGTAGCAGGAGACGCCGCCAGCGGGAATGGTGCGGCGCGCGAAGAATTCCGTGCTACCTTTTGCCCATGGCGCCTCCTTCCGGCATCTTCCCGCCTCTCGGTCGACACCACGCGCTGGACGCGGACATGCACCCCGCGCACCACGTGCAAGTGCTGCTGGACCCGCATCAGGCGTGGCAGGTGCTGCTAGCGGACATCGCGCAGGCACAGGTGTCGATCCTGATTGAGCTGTACATGCTGGTTGACGACGTCGCCGGGCGGATCTTCGTCGCCGCGTTGGGGCAGGCGGTTGCACGCGGCGTCGATGTGCGGCTGACGATCGACGGCGTCGGGTCATTGGACGTCGCAGGCGCGCTGCTGCACCAACTGACAGACGCGGGCGTGAAGTGGCGCGTCTTCCACCCCGTGACGACCGCGACGCCGTGGAAGCACTGGCTGCGGCGAAACCACCGCAAGCTGATGGTGTTTGACGAGTCGGTCGCCCACGTCGGTGGGCGGAATATCGGTGAGCGCTACTACGCGATGGCACCGGGCGAAGCGGTGTGGCTGGATTTGGGCGCGCGCGTGGAAGGTCCGTGCGCGGTGCAGATGGCGTCTGTTCTGCGATCGCACTGGCGCAAGGTCGCGCGCCGCAAGCAGCTGCCGCCGCCACCGCAAGGAAACGCTTTGGTCGCCCATGCCTTCAATCTCGGCGGACCGCGCAAGGCGTACGCGAATCGGCGGATGCTCCAAGCCGTGCGGAGCGCGACCCAAAGCATTCACTTGGTTCAGGCCTATTTCCTACCGAACTGGGCCCTCCAACGTGCGCTGGTCGCAGCAGCCCGACGCGGCGTGGACGTGCGCGTCATCGTGCCGGACATTGTCGCGTCCGACGTGCCGATCGTGGCGTTGGGCAGCGAGCACGGCGTCGGTCGCTTGCTCAAGCGTGGCGTCCGGGTCTTCACGCTTCACACCGGCGTGCTGCACGGCAAGTTCATGGTCATCGACGGTGACTGGTGGACCGTCGGATCGGCGAACATGGACCCGCTGTCGCGCCTGCGGAATTTGGAAGCCAACGTCGTCGGGCTGGGACACGCGGAAGCGGCAGCGGTGGAAACCTACTACCAGCAGATCGAGGCCGCCGCGCACGAAGTCTCTTGGGAGACCTGGCAGCGGCGTCCGCTCTTGCGGCGTTTTGCGGGCGCGGTCCTGTGGCGTCTTCGCGGGCTTGCGTAGACGGGGCTCAGTACATCCGTGGATTGACTCGGAGCCAACTATCTTGTGTCGCCGCGAGTCGGCCCGCAGGGACGCGAGCTTGGCGACCCAGCTAGCAGCCCAAACATGCGGAAACGAACCGCTGGAGTTGATCTCCAGTCTCGGCAGGCATGTTTGGCTAAGCGTCTTTGTGCTCGCAACCCAGGCACTGCTGCGCGCACGTCACACCCCGAGGTAGGTGCGAGCATTGCGCGACGGCCACCTTGCGACGCTGCGACCACGGCCAGCGCTTCTGCGACTCCACGAGAATCTCGGCAGTTCGCCCATCCGAGGGGCACTGCACGCTACGCGCAGTCAGGACCCGCGACGCGACGACGGCGGCGGCGCCAAGCAGAAGAACCAGCGCCATCGCGATGACGGCGTAGGCGGGAAGGATGCTGTCAAAAAGTCCAAGTGCAAACATGGGTGCCTCGATACGAAAAGATTTCGACGACGACTCGCTCCAGCTGAAAGGTAGCGCATCGGCCAAGGACGGCAATTCCTCGGCGGGCGGCGATGACAAATCGGTGATAGGCGGCGTGGCGCAGGATCGGCGCTACAGCACCAACTCGAACCGCCGCACCAGCGCGCCAGGCAGCAAACTGCTCGCCGTGTGGCGCGCGCCGTACGTGTCCGTGTCGACCAGAAGCGCGCGCTCGACCGTCAGCGCCTCCAACTGCTCGCCCAGCACGCGAAACAGCGAGTCGTCAAAGCGCATCACGTTCAACGGCGCGACGATTTCGCCGTTTTCCACCCAGAACGTCGCAAACCGCGTCATGCCGGTCACGCGCGCGTTCATGCGATCGCTGAAGTTCAGGTACCACAAGTTGCCGATGTAAAGTCCGGTTCCGAGCTGCTTGAGGACGTCCGCGTCGGGCAAGTCACCCGCCGCCATGTGCAGCGATTGCGTGACCTCTTCGCCGTCCGCGTTCGCCGTCAGCCCGTATTCCTGGGCCGTCCGCGGCGAAATCAGGCTGCCCGTCAGTTTGCCCGCGGTAATCAGCGGCACTTGCGCGGGCTTCTGGAAGCCTTCCGCTTGAAACGCGGGCGAAAGTCCTTCCGCAGTGTTCTCGGTCAGCGACACGAGCGGTGAAAACGCGACTTCACCTTGTTGCAGTTTCAGAAGCGGACTGCGTTTCACGCGCAACTGCTTCTCGGAAAAGCCACCCCAGTTCAGCATCGAGAGGAGCGATTCCAGCGCCACCGGCGAAAAGTACGCACGGTACCCACCCGGCGCCAGCGTTTTCGCCGGCTTCTGCAAGAGGAGGAGTTGCGCCGACGCCGCATCCAATTTGCGGACAAAGACGGCCTCGTCCCACGCCGTGCCTGCGTACGCGCACTTCACCGCTTTGTCGCCGTGGGCGTAGAGGCTCCAATCGAGGTTGAAGCTCGCCGTTTCTGACCATAACCGCGCGCCCGTACTGGCGGCAAAGCCGTAGGCGATGGTGCCGCACGCGAGGATGCCGACCAGATCGAAGGCCTCCGCGCGCGCCGTCACCGTGGCGACAATCGCTGCAGCGTCCAGCGAGGATGAAACTGGCAGTTCGGTACTCCGCAGCGCCTCATTGGAAAGCAGCAAGTGCGGATCCTCCGCGACGTCGGCCAGCTGCACACGAAGCGCCTGCAGTTGCGCCAGTACCAGCGCGTTGTCGGCGTCCGCCTGCTGGCTCAACCCCAGGGTCACGGACACTTGCTTGCCACCTGCGACGAGGCGCACCGTCAGGAACGCCTGCTCCACGTGCCCCGCTTGGCGGACACGCGCGTGGTTGAACCGCACAAAATCGGAATTCTCGGCCGCCAGCCACGCCGTAAAGCGTTCGCCGGGCTGCAGGTGCGCCGTGATCAGATCGCCAAGTTGCGAAAATGCTTGTTGCATCAGCCCTCTCCGCCAAAAACGTCGATGTCGCCGAAGAGGCACGCTGGGCTGGCGTGTCCCACGCGGATGATTTGGTTCGGTTCGCCCTTGCCGCAGAACGGCGTGCCCATCGTCTGGAACGTGCCGGCATTGCCGACGCGCTTGAGCGACCGCCAAAACGTCGCGGAAATGCCGCGGTAGTTGGGGTTCTTGACGACGCCGGCGAGCTTGCCGTTCTCGATCAGGACGCCGCGTTCGCAGCCGAACTGGAACTTGTTGCGCGAGTCGTCGATCGACCAGCTGACGTTCGTGTCCATCAGCACGCCACGCTCAACGCCGGCGATCATCTCCGCCAACGTCGCGTCGCCAGGTTCAATGTTCAGATTCGCCATGCGGTCGATCGGCGCGCGGTTCCAGGAACACGCCCGCGCGTTGGCCACGCCGGGTAGCCCCGCGCGCGCCTGAGAAATCGCGCCACCCAAGGGACGCTGCAAGATGCCATTCTGAATCAGCAAGTGCTTCTGCGCCGGTGTGCCGTCGTCATCCCAGCCGTAGCTCGCGAATTCATTGGCAATCGTCGGATCGTAGGACACGTTGAGCAGATCGGAACCATAGCGGTAGGAACCAAACATGTCGGACGTCACAAAACTCGTCCCGGCGTAGTTGCGTTCGTCGCCCAGAATCCGATCCAACTCCAGCGGATGGCCGATCGACTCGTGAATCTGCAGCAGCATCTGCTCCGGCAACAGCAGGAGGTCCATCTTGCCCGTCGGACAATTCGGCGCACCCAGCAGTTCCAGCGCTTCTTCTGCCACACGCCGACCAGAGCCCAGCAGGCCCGACGCTTGCACGATTTCCAGCCCGCCCTGGCGACAGTAGCCGTTGTATTGCCCACCCAGACTGCGCGTTTGCGTGTCGCCGTTGCCAAACGCCGTGACGGACGCGCCGGGCATGACGAAGTGAAATTCCTGTTCCACGCCGGCGTCACCCTGCACCGCCGCGGCGTGGGTCACGTAAAGCTGCCGCGTGTGGAGGAGCGAAATCGTCGCGCCCCAATCCACGATGCGGTCGTCCAGCTTCGCGGCGCGCGACTCCGCCTGCAGGATCTCCAGCAGTTCACGACGATTCCAGGTCGGCGCAGTCGACGTCTGCGGACTCTGGTAGGTCCCCGTCGGCTGCGGCAGCGTGACTTGGCTGTAGTCAAAAACTGAGCGCGTCGCGCTGATCTCCGCCCAACGCTTCGCTTCGTCGAGCGCGTGCTGCAGCCCAGACGCGGTCAGGTGACTCGTCGCCGCGTAGCCGTAGCCGCCGCGATGCACAACCGTCAGCATGGCGCCGCGGTCCAGCGTGCGCGTCAGCGGTTCCTGCACGTCCTGCCGCACGCTCAGCGTTTCGGCGACGGTCTCGACGACGCGCAGCGCGCAAAACTCCACCTGTGGCTGGAGCTGCGCAAAGAGGTTCTTCAGCGCCTGCATGGCGTCTCCCGTACGGTCGGTCGGACCGCGAAGGGCGCACTGTGCCGCAAAATCGGCCTTTCGACTACAGGAACCGCCGCGGAATTTCGCTGCGGACGCGACGACGCAGCACGAGCCAAGCACAGGCGACGACGAGGCCATAACCGCCCCAGTCGCTGACCGCGCGCGCGCTGCCGCACCCCTTGAACATGCCGCCGTCCTTGCCTTTGACGCAGCCGGATTCGTCGGTCCTGCCGTCGCAGTTGTCGTCCAGCCCGTTGTCGCAGCTCTCCACGGCTTCGGCGGGTCCGGGTTCAACGCTGCATGTCGTGGCGAACTTGTCGGCGCTGCACAGCTTCTTGCCAATCAACCTGCAAATGCCCTGTCCGGCCTCGCACTGGCTGCCCACGTCAAAGCCTTCGTCGGTCTTGCCGTCGCAGTTGTCATCCAAGCCGTTGCCACAGAGTTCCTGAGTGGGCTGCCCAGCCGCGGGCGTTAGACAGATCACGCTGCCGTCCATCCCGCACTTTTTGCTTCCCTCGACTGCACACGCGCCGATGCCGTTCTTGCACGACGGGTCCGCGAGCATTTCATCGATTGTGCCGTCGCAGTCGTTGTCGATCGCGTCACACAGCGTCTCGGTGGCTTGCCACGCCAAGTCCTGAACGCACGTCGGCGTGCCGTCCACACACAGCCCTTGGGCCTTCAAGCAGACGCCTGTTCCGCCGCACGCGATGCCCGTGATGACGACGCCTTCGTCGGTTTGGCCGTTGCAGTTGTCGTCTTTGCCGTTGCAGAGTTCCTGCGGTGGCGTGCCGCATGTGCCGCAGTCGTTCAGGAGACCTTCGTCCGTTAGGCCGTCACAGTCGTTGTCAAACCCGTCGCAGAGCGTTTCTTTCGCGGGTTCATAGCCGGCCGGATAGTCGCAGAGGAAGCCGCCTGTCCCTTCACAGTGCGCCACAGCGCCGACCTTCACGATTCCGCCGGGACCAGTCGTCGCTGCGCAGATGCCAAGAGCCGGGCAAAAGCCAACAGGTGGCGCGAGGTCGTCATCGGTCAAGCCATTGCAGTCGTCGTCCTTGCCATTGCAAACCTCTTGCGCGTCGAGGTGAACTGCCGGGTCGAGGTCGTCGCAGTCGCCGCTGGTGGAAAGATAGCCGTCGCCGTCGAGGTCGCAGCCCAAGTTCTTGGAACCCGGCGACCCATACGGGCTCGTCTGCGGCGTCACGATGCACCACAGTTTCTGGTCGTCGTTCTTGCACGGGTCCGTAAACGCCGGATCCAGGGCCAGCACCGTCGCTTTGGGCTTGGGCATGGTCTGACACAAGTCGTATTCAAACGCGTCGATGAGGCCCGATGGTCCGACAAGCGCCACTTTGCCGTGACACATCGGCAGCCCAAACGCTTCACCCAGTTCGAGAATCTTCACCTTCAGCAGCGCACTCAACGGGCTCATGTCGGGGACGTCGCCCACTGGCCACGCTTCACCAGCCTGAATAAACGGCAAGGTCGTACCCAGCGGAAAGCTGCCGACCAGCGCGCCTTTCTCGCCAAAGACCTGCAGCGTGACTTTGGCCAGCGACAGCGCGTACTTGCCCGGATTGGTAATCTCGACCCACCGCGGCTCGTTGGCGCCGCCCACCATGAGCTCCGAAAGCACCAGCGTGTTCGGCGGAGCGGGACAACCGCCGCTCGGATCGCCAGGAATCGCGTGCACGGAAACCGGCAGCCCAAGCAGCACGATGGCCAAGAGCAGTCCTGATAGCGGCGGGTGGATCAGGCGATGTTGGGTCAGGGGATCTCTCACGCCCACAAGCCTAGCAAACGGCCGCGGTGCAATCCAGAAACTGCACACGATTCTGACGATTGCCCACACGTGCGACGCGCCTGAAGCGCCGCACTCGGCCCCTCAACGTGTCGATTGACAGCCCCGTCCGGCTCGGTAGACTCGCTTGCACAATGCCGACATGCGGGTTGGGCATTTGCGGGAGACACATCATGCGGATTCAACTTTTGGGGCTCACCTCGGTGAGTCTTCTGGCCATGCTCTATGGCTGCAACACGACCTCCACAGCGGACGCCGTTATCAACGACCAACGCGCCCAGAACGTGCCGGCGATCGCTGCGGACAAAGGACGCTCGTTTGTCGGGCCCGAACTGCACATGGCGGCGGGCGAAGACAAGATGATTTGCTGGGTGCCCGATTGGTCGCCCGATCAGAACTACTACGTGACGCGGTTTGCCTCGTACCAGGGCAAGATGGGCCACCACCTCGTCGCGATGCAGAGCCCGGATCCGCTGCCGGTGGGCAAGACGTGGGACTGCACCGATCATCAGCAACATGCTGAACCTGCGGCCGCTCGTGCTGCCCGACAACAGCCAGACCAAGAATCTGGAAGTGATGCCCGCTGATTCGGCCATCAAAATGCCAAAGGGCACGACGATCGTGTTCCAGTCGCACTACATCAACTACGGGGACACTGAGCTGGTGTTTCAAGACGTTGGCCAGTTGTTTATGACGACGACGCCGCCCAAGTCGGAGGTGAACTACCTGATCGTGAACGACTCGCACATCACCGTGATGCCCGGCGAGACCACGTCCAGCACCATCGAGTGCGTGGTGCCCGGCGACATCAACCTCGTCGCGTCGCTTGGTCACATGCACGAGTGGGGCAAGCGGATCGACGTGGAAGTGGTGCCTGTGGGCGGCAAGAAGGGCGACGCAACGAACGCGTTCCTCTACCAGCAGAAGACCTGGGTGCCGGAATACCGCGACGCGCCGCCGGTGCAGTTGTGGGGCGCGACCAAGCCGCTGGCACTGCACAAGGGCGACACAGTGCGCCTGACCTGCACGTGGACCAATGACAAGACCACGCCGCTCAAGTACCCGCACGAAATGTGCACCAGCGTGAATTACTACTACCCGGCGCTGCCGGAAGGTTTGTTGCTATGCGATCCGGATTAGCTCTCGCTTCTTTCCTTTTTGCCGTTTCTGGCTGTTCTGCCAAAGCCGCCGACACGTCGACGACCGATGCTGCAACCAGCACCGATTCCGCGCTGACGGATTCAACTGGCGTTGCGTGCGTGCATCCGACGCCGCCCAAGGACGCGTGCCAGGAAAACTGGTGCGCCAATCCGTACGGCGTCGGCATGCCGTGCACCAAAGGCGGCGGCGAATGCGACCTGAACATTCCCAAAGATGACGGCGTCTCGATGGGCGCTGTCATGTGTACGGCCGTCTACGGCGACGGCACCGATGCGTTTTGCACCAAGCCGTGCGGCGACGACTCGGACTGCGGCAAAGGCGCGCGCTGCGTCGGCGATCCGAGCAATCCTGGCAGCGGCAAGGGGTGCATGTTGATCGCGTGCTCGCCCTACCCCGACGCGGTCAGCGGCGGCGGCGATGCGACCAGCACGGTAGACACCAGCGTCGACGTGACAACCAGCGGCGGCTGAAGCGGAGGAACATGCGCAAGATTTTTCAAACAGCCACGGTCCTGCTGCTGGCGAGCTGCTCCGTGACGTCGACGAACCCGCCGGTCGGTCAGCCGACGCTGTCGTGGATCCAGGCGAACGTCTTTACGCCGTCGTGCACCGCTTCGAGTTGCCACGGCGGCTCGACTGGCGCGGGCGGGCTCAACCTGACGGACGGCAAAGCGTACGCAGCGCTCGTGGGTGTGACTGCGACCGCAACAGACAAAGACGGCAAAGCGCTGGTGCGTGTGAAAGCAGGCGATCCCGATCGCTCGCTGCTGTCCTTGCGGGTCGCTGGCCCGTACGGCACACTGGACGTCATGCCGCCGGGCTTGAAGTTGGACCAGTTCAAGATCGACGCCATCAATGCCTGGATTACCGCTGGTGCGCCGCAGAACTAGTCACTTTCTCGCCCTTTGCCTCGCTCTTTGCGCGTGGACCGAGCCCACGTGGGCCAACGGCCGCTACCCCGCCGCGGGGCAGATCGTCCAGAGTCCGTCGAACCCTTCGCATTTGCTCGCGCGTGCGACTTTCGGGCTCTTGCAATCCCAGGACGGCGGCGCGACCTGGCAGTGGCTGTGCGAGTCTGTGTTGGGCTTTTCCGGGCAATACGATCCATTCGTCGGGATTACGCAGGCGGATACGATTGTCGCCGCGACGGACGTCGGCATTGCGCTTTCCTCAGTGAACGCTTGTGCGTGGAACCACGTGCAGGAGCCCGACAGCGCGACGCACCTGCCGGCGATCGATCTTGTGATCGACCCGAATCAGACTTCACACGTCGTTGTGCTCGCACAAACGCCCGACCACAAGCGCGTGCGGCTGTTGGAAAGTCTGGATTCGGGCTTGACGTGGCACGCGCTCGGCGTGCCGCTGCCAGAGACGTTGGTGGGGCTGACGGTGGAGATTGCGCCGTCCAAGCCGCAGCGGTTCTACGTGAGTGGGCGCGCGAACCCGGATGAAACCGATCACGTCGTGGCGCGAACGGACGACGCCGGCGCGCATTGGGTGCTCCTGCCGTTCAACCCGACGATGCTGGATGACGCCGGTGTGCCCCTGCCCGCGGCGCAGACGCAAGTCGTTGGCACGTACGTGGGTGCGGTCGACCCGCACGACGCGGACACGGTGTGGCTGCGCGCGCGGCGGTCGACGCAGCCCGATCAGGTCTGGCGTTCGCAAGATGGCGGCGCGACCTGGCAGCGCGCGTTTCAGGCGGGCAAGGGTCGCCTCTTTGGCTTTGCCCTCTCGCCCGACGGCAAAGAAGTCGCTATCGGCACGACGATGCCCACGCCCGGCGTCTGGCACGCGAACGTCGCGGACTTGAAGTTCGCGCAGGTCAACAAGGTCGGCGCGTTCTGCCTGAAGTGGTTGCCGTCGGGGCTCTTTGTCTGCGCGGACGACACCTGGGACGGTTATGCGCTGGGCGTCTCGCACGACGCGGGCACGACGTTCACGCCTGTGCATCGCTTGCAGGACACGTTGCCATTGGAATGTCCCGCGGGGTCATCCGTGGCCACGACGTGCGCCAGCGAATGGCCGGCGGCAGCTGCGCTGTTGGGCGTGGGCACCGCAGAGCCGATCGCGGAGCCCGCCGCCTGTTCGGCGCAGACCTCAGAACGCTCTGGTCCGGCCGCCTTCTTGACGGTTCTCGCCTGCGCTCACCTCGTCGTCGGTCTCGCACGGCGTCGATTCGCGCCCTTGTGAGCCCTCGCAACGCCTTGCCGTGAAATGACTGCAGTGTATGCTGCGGCGGAACGCAGCTACGGAGACTGAATGCCCGCCTTGAACCGAATTGTCGCCATCTTGCTCCTGACGACCGCATGCACGGCGGCGACCCGCAACGTCCGCTCGCTCCAGAGCGACATGCCGGTTGAAATCGCGATTCACAACGACAGCACGACGCGCAACCTGATCCCCGTGTGGGTTGACTTCGAAGGCAAGGAAGTCGGCCGCGGCGTCATTGAGCCAGCCAAGACCTGGCACGAGCGATCGTACTTGACGCATGTCTGGCGAATCTACGCTGTGCCGTTCGAGTACAGCGGAGCACCGGTGCAGACGGGCGCGCAGACCGAGTTGGTGCGGGAGTTTGTGGTTTCGCCCGATACGCCGGTGGTGGTGGATGTGGAGTGACGGGCAATCGCCCCATCGCTCACTCCCACTCAATCGTCGCCGGCGGCTTGCTTGAAATATCGTACACGAACCGATTGATCCCCCGCACCTCGTTGATCACCCGGCTGGAAATCCGCGCCAGAAGCCACCGCGGCAGGTCCGCCCAGTCCGCGGTCATGCCGTCCAGGCTCGTTACCGCGCGCAACACCGCGGTGGCCTCGTAGGTGCGTTGATCGCCCATGACGCCGACGCTGCGGACCGGCAGGAGCACGGCGAAGTACTGCCACAGGTCCTTGCGCCCTTCCCACGCGTCGATTTCCTGACGCACGATGGCGTCCGCTTCCTGCACCAAACGCACTTTTTCCGCCGTGATGTCGCCCAAAATACGCACCGCCAGACCCGGCCCCGGAAACGGCTGGCGATCCACAAGACTCGGCGGCAGGCCCAACTCGCGACCGAGCACGCGCACTTCGTCCTTGAAGAGTTCGCGCAGCGGCTCGACCAGCTTCATCCGCATCTTCTCCGGCAGGCCGCCGACGTTGTGGTGCGACTTGATGGTCACGCTCGGTCCCTTGAAGCTCACCGACTCGATTACGTCCGGGTACAGCGTGCCTTGCGCGAGGAAGTCGAAGCTGCCCGCCGAGTGGCTGACTTCATCAAACACGTCGATGAAGGTCTTGCCGATGATCTTGCGCTTCTTCTCCGGGTCATCGACGCCCGCCAGCGCGTTCAAGAACAGATCCTTGGAATCCGCGACGTGCAGCGGCAGGCCCATGCCTTCGCCGAAAATCTTGCGGACGTCATCGGACTCGCCCTTGCGGAGCAGCCCATTGTCGACGAACACGCAGGTCAATTTGCTGCCGATCGCGCGGTGCAGGAGCGCAGCCGTGACGCTCGAATCGACGCCGCCCGACAAGCCGCACAGCACGTGCGAATCGCCAACCTGGGCGCGGATCGCCGCGACGGTCGTCTCGACAAAGCCCGCCATCGTCCACGATTGGTCACAGCCGCAGAGGCCGACGGCGAAGTTGCGGAGGATGTCCAGGCCGCGCTTGGTGTGCACGACTTCTGGGTGAAACTGCAGTCCCCAAAGACGCTTGGCGGGGTTGGCCATCGACGCCAGCAGGCCGTCCTCGCTGCGCGCGACGACGTGGAAGCCGTCCGGCATGACGGCCACGGAATCGCCGTGGCTCATCCACACAGGCTGCGGCTCTGCGGAGTCAAAGTGGGCAAAAAGCGCGTCGGTCGTGTCGAGCGTGATCTGCGCCGGACCGTACTCGCGCGTGTGACCCGGCGCGACCTTGCCGCCCAGCGCGTTGGCCATCGTCTGCATGCCGTAGCAAATGCCCAGAACCGGAACGCCGAGCGTCCACACCGCAGGCGTCGGCGGCGCATCCTTGTCGTACACCGACGACGGACCGCCCGACAAAATGATGCCACGCGCGCCCCAAGCGGCGATCTCGTCGAGCGGCTTGGTGCACGGCCAAATCTCGCAATAAATCTTCAGTTCGCGAATCCGGCGCGCGATCAGCATCGTGTACTGCGAGCCAAAATCCAGGATGAGAATGCGCTGGGCGTGAAGGGCGTCTGCGGGTGGCGTGTGCGACATAGTGACCTCGTGGAGCGCGCGGTGTAGCAGAAAACGGCGACGGACGGGAGGCGCGTTGCGGAGGTGTCACGCGTTACTTGCGGCGACGCAGAAACCAGAACGCCAGCGCCGCCAGTGCCGCGAGAATCACGCCGGGCAGCCAGCGCGATGCGGTCGATCCGGCCTCTTGCAGCTGGCGGCACTCCGCGGGATTCGGCGCATTCAGACACGGATCCGCGGTAGGCGTCACGCCCGGAGCCAGCGGCCCGCCTTGCGCGCGCGTCGGGTCGCCCGGCAGCACGTCGTGATTTTCACCGTCGTGGTCCCGCAGCTGCGTCCACTTGAAATCGCGCACTTGCGTGAGTTGCGCCTTCAGCGCTCGGAGCGCGTCATCGGGGAGATCGGCGGAGATGTTGGCGATCTCAAAAGGCCCCGCCGCGCGTGGACCTTGCGGGTCCTGCGGATGTTGCAAACGCACGCCCAGACCGACGCCCGCTGGATTGCGATACCGCGCATCGATGAAACCGTGGTCGATGTTGGCACCGGTAAACGTCCAGCCTGTCGGCCAGCTTGAATTCGTCGTCAATGCGTGCTCAATGACGGCTTCCTGTCCTGGCGCAATCGCCCAGGAATCGGCGGCAAATGCCGCTGTGGGCAGGCCAAGTGCCGCTGCAAGCACCGCCAGCGCCATTCGAAACACGGACGGATTCAGCATGGTGACCTGCACGTTCAGCGCGAGTAGTTGGGCGATTCCTGCACGATCGTGACGTCGTGCACGTGGCTTTCCGTAAGACCGGCGGCGGTGATCCGCACAAAGTGCGCGCGCTGCAGTTCGGCCAAATCGCCTGCGCCGCAATAGCCCATACCCGCGCGCAAGCCGCCCATCAGCTGGTGCACCGTTTGCGCCAAGGGGCCCTTGTACGGGACGCGGCCTTCCACGCCTTCGGGCACCAGCTTGCCGGGATCGGTCGTCTTGTCCTGGAAGTAGCGATCCTTGGAGCCACGGGCCATCGCGCCGAGCGAGCCCATGCCGCGGTAGGTCTTGTACGAACGGCCGCCGTAGAGGACCGTGTCACCGGGCGCCTCTTCCGTGCCAGCCAAAAGCGAGCCGATCATGACGGTGTTCGCGCCCGCGGCGATCGCCTTGACCAAGTCGCCGGAGAAGCGGATGCCACCGTCGGCGATGATCGGAATGCCGTGTTTGCGCGCCTCTTCGGAGCAGTCCAACAGCGCGGAGAGCTGCGGCATGCCGACGCCCGCGACGACGCGCGTCGTGCAGATCGAGCCGGGACCGATGCCAACCTTCACAGCGTCGACGCCGACTTCCGCCAGCGCCTTGACAGCGCCCGCCGTCGCGATGTTGCCCGCCACAATGTCGACGCCGCGAAAGCGATTGCGAATCCGCTCCACCGAGGCGATGACGTTGCGCGAGTGACCGTGCGCCGTGTCGATGACCAGCACGTCGACGCCCGCTGCCACAAGCGCTGCCGACCGCGCATCCGCGTCCGCGCCTGTACCTACCGCCGCCGCGCACAACAGGTGCCCACGCGCGTCTTTGGCTGCGTTGGGATGCCGCTCGTTCTTCTCGATGTCCTTGATCGTAATCAGCCCCGCCAGCTTGCCCGCCTTGTCGACGATCGGCAGCTTCTCGACCCGGTGCTCGTGCATCAACTGCCGCGCCTGTTCGGACGTGCAGCCCACCGGCGCGGTGTACAGCGCCGACGTCATCAGGTCGCGCACCAGCTTGGTGGCGTCGGACTCAAAGCGCACGTCGCGCGCCGTCAGGATACCCACCAGCTTGCCGTCCAGCACCACCGGCAAACCGGAAATGTCGTTGCGGCGCATCGTCAGCAGCGCCTCAGCCAGCGTGTCGTCGGGCGTCACGGTGACGGGATCCTCAATCATCGTGGAGACCGTACGCTTGACGTGGCGCACTTGCGCGGCCTGTTCGTCGATGCTCAGGTTCTTGTGGACCACGCCGATGCCGCCTTCGCGCGCAATCGCGATCGCCAGCGCGCTCTCGGTAACCGTGTCCATCGCCGCGGAGAGCAGCGGCACGTTGAGGCGAATATTGCGGGTCAATTGCGCGTGCAACTGCACCATGTGCGGCAGCACCGTGCTGAACGCGGGAACCAACAGAACGTCGTCAAACGTCAGCGCCGGTTCAACCTGAGCGAAGCGATGAGCGTGCGGGAACGAGGACATGGGTGCCTCCAAAAGCGTAGGCGCAAGAGGATAGCAGAAGCCATGCCGGTTGGGCAGGAGGATGTGTGTTCGTTCACCGCGATGTTGCGGGCAACCCCTCTGGCCGCTACAGTGCGCGCGACGGAGCACCCCATGCCTTTTGACGCGACCCTTGCCCTTGAATCCATCCAGCAAGCGCTCACCACGGCGATGGCCGACGTGGCGTTTGACCTCGAGCCAGATCCAGCCGCCGCCGCCCTTTCTTTCGTGCACCCAGCGCACGACGCGACGATTCTGGTGGTCGTCGAAGCGCCCGATCCGCATCACCAAGTGCCGACTTTGCTGCTGGCCGTTGTGCTCGGCGATTGGCAGGATGCACGAGGTGAAACGGGCGGCGCGGCGCTTTTTGCGCTGAATGCCAAGCTGATGACCTGCGCCGTGGGCTTGATGCCGTTGAACGAGGATGAGCTGGCCTTGGCGCTGTGCAAACGCATACCGCTGGATTCGCTGCCAGCGGAGCAGGTCCTGCCGGCGCTGGAGGACATGATCTGGGAGTACGCGGCGATTTCGGGCTGGCTGGAAGGCGGCAAGCCGGAACGGCCCACGGAGACGCCACCGGAGACGGATCTGCAGCCACCGCGTCCGCGGCTCATTACCAGTCTCGACGAGGCGTAGCCGATGGTCCGTTTGCGGCTGCTTGCGCTGTTGACGCTGCTGCTCGTTCAGGCGAGCTGTGCGGCGGGCTTCCAGCAAGCCGCCGTCCTGCCGTGGGTGCGCGGGGGCTGGACGTTTTCTGGCACGGATTTTGTCGTGCGCGACGTCGCGGGTGGCACGATGCCCGTGCACATCGGCGCTGACTCAGGCAGGTTGCAAGACGTCGGCACGGTGACGCAGATCCTCCTCGCGCTCGACCTGCCGTTTCTGCGCGCGTCGATGGCGCCGGCGGTCTTGGGCAACAACAATCTGGAGTTCATCCAAGCGGATCTGCTCTACAAGCACCTGATCATCGACGAGCCGGGGCGGCGCTGGTGGCTGCTCGGTGGTCTGGGCATGATGATTCTGAACACGGGCGTGTCGTACACCGTCCACCCGACCAACAACACGGTGATCGCGGGCCGGAACGTCACGCCGGCGGACACGATCAGCTACACCGATCGCCGCGACTCGGCGGGCGCGTACGCCGTGGTGGGCGCGCAGGTGGAGATTACCGGCTGGTGTCACGCCTATGGCGAAGCGATGGTGCGGCTCTCACATTCGGAGAGCCAATTCGAGTCGATCACGATGCCAGTGGGCAGCAACGGCGCGGCGTTGGACATGACGACCTCGACGACAAACTTGCAGATCGACAGGCAACTGCAGGGAACCGTGCAGACGAACTACAACGTGCCGGCGTTTCTCGCGACGGTCGGCATTCAGTTCAACCTGCCGAGCTACCGCGTGACGCGGCGGTTCATCCGCTGGAACGCGGGGGATCCGGCGATGGATGATGCGCCGCCGGAGCAGGAAGCACCGCAGCCAAACGAAGTGGCTCCGCCCGACGCGCAAACACCCGACGGTGCGTAGTCGCCTCGCCACGGCGCGCGGAATGGCGTAACGTCCCGGCGTCTTGCAACCGTCGCAGGACCGTCACGAGGCCGTCATGTTGCACCCGGTTGCCCGCTTTCTTCTTCCGCTGCTGGCGGTCGGGTGCCAGTCGACACCCGCGGCGACGACGCCCACGTTCGATGGCACGACGCTGCTCTCGACGATCACGCGGCGCGGCGTGGCGCATCAAAACGACAAGCCGAGCGCGGAAGACCCGCGCGTGCCTGCCGACGTGCAAGCGCTGCTGGCGGAGAAATTGGGCGAGACGATTCAATTGGCGGGCGAAGCACATCAGGCAAAGACCGAAGACGCCGCCGCGGCACCTGCGATGGGCGCGGGTGCCAAGACGCTCGTGCGCTTCGTGCATCTGACCGACACACAGCTGGTCGACGACGAGTCGCCGGCGCGCAACTGCATTTTTGACGCGGCGGGTGCGATCGACGGCGCGTTTCGCCCGCAGGAAGGTTACGGCTGCCAGTTGCTGGATGCCGCCGTGCGCGGGATCAATGCCCTGCACGCGTCGCTGCCGATCGATTTTGTCCTGACCGGCGGGGACAACGTCGACGACGCGCAGCGCAACGAACTGCAGTGGTTTGGCAAAGTGCTCAACGGCGGCCTGGTGGAATGCGACAGCGGTAGCGACGATGGCGACAAGCCTGGGCTGGTTTTCCCGCACAAGCGTCCGTTCACCGCGGCGGGACTCGCGGTGCCGTGGTACTGGGTCAGTGGCAACCATGACGTGCTTGTCACGGGGGTCTACAAAGTCGATGAGGCCGAACGACGACTCGCGTTGGGCACGACTGCAACGATGGGCACGCGCAATTACGGTCAGCCCGGCTCGCCGATCACGACGGACGAAGTGCCCGCGGACGCGCTGCGGTTGCCTCTCTACGCGACAGAAGTTGTCGCTGAAATTCGCGCATTTGCCGATGGCCCGGGACCGCACCAACACGGTCTGGCCGATGTCGCAGCGAGTAGCCCGTACGTTCAATACCGCGCGACGCCGGTCGCAAACCAGCCCGTGGACATCATCGCTCTGGACAGCACGGCGCATTCGGGCGGCTCGGACGGCCTAGTGTTTGCCAAGGTTTTTGAGGAGCAAGTGCGGCCGCTCCTTGAAGCGTCCAAGGCAGCCCACCACTTCGCCATCGTCGTTGCGCATCACGCGACCGATGGCATCGGCGATGGCGGCGATCCTTTCGGCACTTCGCAAGCAGGAACGATGACGCCAGCGGCGCTGCGCAAAGCGTTGTCCGGTTATCCCAACGTGCTCTTCTATCTTGCTGGGCACTCGCACGTGAATCAGATCACGCGGTTTGAGCCCTCGGTCGACGACGTCGTCCGGCCGTTCTTTGAAGTGCAAAGTGCGTCGCTTGCCGATTGGCCGTCGCAAATGCGCCTGGTTGAGATCATCGATGCGGACAACGGCTACATTGCGGCGAAGCTCACAGCTTTCGATACGCCCGCGGAGATCGACCACTTACCGACCAACGACCTCATCGCCGACGCGCTTCGGCTGCTCACCATGGACCGCGCGGCGCTCTGGGACCCCAAGGCGGGTGACGGCAAGGCGAGCGATCGCAACGTCGTGTTGTGGCTGAAGAAACCAGCAGGTTTCTGAGGCTTCGTCACAATCGCGCATGGATTTCGCGACTTTTTGCCGCAGGCTGTTGACCGCGCGTCGCCCAACCGGCACCATCAGCGCTCTTCGTTGGACTTCCGTTTCATGCACCTGCCCCTTCCCGCCTGGACCCGCAATCGCCGACTGTTCCTGCTCGTTGCAGTGGTCCACGTCTATTTGGGCGGCGGCCACATCATCGGACTCTTTGGCCCGCACGCGACCGGCATGGAACTCTGGACAGACATTTGGAAGGGCTTTGGCGCGTGGATTGGTGCCTACTACTTCCTTGCGCTGAGCCTGCGACCGCCCGCTCCGAACAAGTAACGACCCGCCGCGCGTTTTCGGACCGCCTAGGCCTTATTCCGCGCGTTCGGGTGTGCTACGCTCGCGCGCCTGACTTCCCGGAGTTCTCATGCACCACATTGCTTACGTGACCGCAGAAATTGGCCTGACAACCGCGATTCCAACCTACTCCGGCGGTCTTGGCGTTCTGGCGGGCGATCACGTCAAAGCCGCGGCGGATCTCGGCGTGCCGCTCATCGGCGTGACGCTGTTTTATAAGCGCGGCTACGGCAAGCAATCGGTCGACGCGTACGGCGAGCAGCACCTCGATTTCCCGATGTGCGAGCCGAGCGACGTGCTGGAAGATACCGGCGTGCAGGTCTCGATGGCGTTTGAGGGCGAGAACGTCCGCATTCACGCGTGGAAGCGCCTCGTCCAAGGCCGCAGCGGTCACACGGTGCCCGTGCTCTTCTTGGACACGGACATCGAAGGGAATTCGCCGGTGTGGCGACCCGTGTCGAATCTCCTGTACGGCGGCGACAATCTGAATCGGCTGCGGCAGGAAGCGATTCTGGGTCTGGGCGGCTACGAAGTGCTGAAGGCGATGGGCTACACGGACGACTTGTCCGCGCACCTCAATGAGGGCCACACCGCGTTTTTTGCCGCGGCGATGCTGCGCGATGTCGGCAGCGTTGAGGCGACCCGCAAGCGCGTCCACTTCACGACGCACACGCCGGTTGCCGCGGGCTACGACCGCTTTTCACTGGCTGAAGTGCACCGCGTGGTCGGCAAGTACATTCCGCCGGCGGTCGCGCTCCTGGGCGGCGACTCCGAATTGAACATGGCATGGCTGGCAGCGGCGCTGGCGGACACGGTGAACGGCGTGTCGGTCATCAACGCCCGCGTGGCGACGACCCTGTTCCGCGAGGTAAAGATCGAAGCGGTGACGAACGGCGTGCATTTTGACACCTGGGTCGCGCCGGAAATGGGCGCGCTGTACGACCACTACCTGCCGGGCTGGCGCTTCAAGCCGGAGCGCCTGCGCGACATTACGCTGGTCGATCCGGAAGATTTTGACCGCGCCCGCCGACGCGCCAAGCGCGAATTGGTCGAATACGCGAACGGCGAGACGCAGCTCGGCTTTGACGCGGATATCCTGACGCTCGGCTTTGCCCGCCGGGTCGCGCCGTACAAGCGCGCGACGCTGATCTTCAACGATATCGAGCGCCTTCTGGAGATGGGGCGTGGCAAGCTGCAGATTCTTTTTGCCGGCAAGGCGCACCAAAACGACGGCGAAGGCCGCAAGCTTGTCCGCGAGCTGGTGGCGTTGTCGTTGAAGCTGCGGGGCGATCTGCGGGTCGGCTTCCTGCCCAACTACAACATGTGGCTGGGTCACAAACTGACCGCCGGCGTGGACGTCTGGTTGAACAACCCAGTGCGCCCGCTGGAAGCGTGCGGGACGTCGGGCATGAAGGCCGTGCTGAACGGCGTGCCGAACTTGTCGATTCTCGACGGCTGGTGGGCGGAAGGCTGCGTCGACGGCGTCAACGGCTGGGCGGTCGGTCAGGATTGGGACACGCGCGACGACGATCGCGATGCCAATGCACTCTACGAGTCGTTGGAACAGCGGGTTCTGCCTGCCTATTACGGCGACCGCGACACCTGGCGGGCGATCCAGCGCGCTGCGATTGCGACCGCGCCCGCGTTCTCCGCCGAGCGCATGGTTCGCGAATACGCCGGTCGCTACTACAAAATCGGCTTGCCCGATGAAACGAGCACGTCGTCCCGCGGCCCGCGCGCCACGCTGTCGGGTATCATCGTCCCTCTGCCTACAGGTCGTGTCCCATGATTGAAGACCGCTGGCTTGTGCCCGATCCCGCTTCACTGCCCGTTGACGCCGATGGCTTCCACGCGGACGTCATCGTGATCGGCTCAGGCTTCGGCGGCTCCGTGTCCGCGTTGCGCTTCACGGAAAAGGGCTACAAGGTGCTCGTCGTGGAACGCGGCAAGCGCTGGAAAGGCGCCGACTTTCCCAAGACCAACTGGAACGCGCGCAAGTCGATGTGGATGCCGCAGCTGGGCTGGTTCGGTATTTTGCGTTTGTCGCTTCTGGACGACGTCCTTGTGCTGTCTGGCGCAGGCGTCGGTGGCGGCAGTCTCGTCTACGCCAACACGCTTCTGATTCCGCCGCCGCCGTTCTTCCGCGACCCGCAGTGGGCAGGTATGGTCGAAGACTGGCAGACGGAGCTGGCGGAGTACTACGGCAAGGCGCAAAAAATGCTCGGCGCCACGCCAAATCCGGTCTTTGGCCCAGCCGATCGCGTGCTTCAGGACATCGCCAATGAGATGGGCCGCGGGCACACGTTCAAGGCGACCGACGTGGGCGTGTATTTTGGCGAATCGGGTGCAACAGTTGCCGATCCGTACTTTGGCGGTGAAGGTCCCGATCGCACCGGCTGCATCCAATGCGGCGCGTGCATGACGGGCTGCAAACACGGCGCCAAGAACACGCTGGACAAGAACTACCTCTACCTCGCGTGCGCCAAAGGGGCGCGCGTTGTCCCGGAACGCGAGGTCATCGGCCTTTCCTGCATCGGCGGTCCCGACGCGCGCGGCAAGAACGGCTGGGAACTTCAGCTGCGTCCAGCGATCGGCCTGAAGCGATTTTTCGGCGGTCAGCACGCGCTGCGGGCGCGGCAGGTCGTCTGTTCGGCGGGCGTGCTGGGAACGTTGCCGCTGCTCATGCGCTCGCGTGAAGTCGGCACCCTGACGCACTTGCCCGCGGCGTTGGGCAGCCACTTGCGCACGAATTCGGAAGCCATCACGGGCGCGATGTCCGGCGGCGGCGGCACCGACTACTCCAAGGGCGTGGCGATTACTTCGGGCGCGTTCTTTGACGAACACACGCACATCGAGGTCGTCCGCTACGGGGAAGGCAACGACGCGCTCAGCCTCCTCGCCACGCTTCTGACCGACGGCGGCGGCAAGGTTCCGCGCCCCGTCCGCTGGGTCTGGATGTGCATTCGCCACCCGATCCAGCTCCTGCGCAGCCTCTGGAAGTTCGGCTGGGCGCGCGGCGGCATCATCCTTCTGGTCATGCAGACGCTGGACAACTCACTGAACGCCGTCTGGAAGCGCTCGCGCTTTTTGCCCTGGGTCAAGACACTCCGCACGGAACGCCCGCACGGCACGTCGTCCAATCCGAGCTACATTCCAATCGGCAACGAAGTGGCGCGTCGCACGGCGCAACGCACCGGCGGCGTCGCGATGAGCGCGCTCAATGAAGTGCTGCTCGACATCCCGACGACGGCGCACATCCTCGGCGGCTGCGCGATCGGCCCAGAAGGTAAAGGCGTGGTCGACGGCCAGAATCGCGTGTACGGCTACGAAGGCCTGCGCGTGTGTGACGGCTCGATCGTGCCCGCCAACTTGGGCGTGAATCCGAGCTTGACGATTACTGCGCTGACCGAGCATGCGATGGCGGCGGTCGCGGCGAAGCGGTAGATCTGCGGGCCGGCGCCGCAGGCGCGCCGGATCTGAGGGAAACGCAGTTTCCCTCAGACTCCCTTCCGGGGGGCGCGCAGCGGCACTGGGGCTCTGTGATCGGCGCGATAGCGCCTCCTGGAAAGCTATCGCTTTGGACTTGGAATTGGATGGCCGGGATCGCCTTCTCGGCGTACGGGGCCCCGATGAGCGCCGCTGCGCGGCGATCGGTACCGCGCCTCGGTGGAGTGGAGCGGGGGCCGTTGCGCTGGGGAAAGGGTCTGAGACGGGCGGGAACCGCTGGCGCTGACGCGCTTCGCGCGAATCGTGGTGGAGGGGGGCGCGCTTCGCGCGGATCGGTTGGGAGGTTGGCCGCGCTGCTCGCGCATCCGCCTGGAACCGTCTGCGCTGCGCGCAAAGCGTCGCCTTACTTCCGCCTGATTTCCTCGAGACGCGGCGCGTGCTGGCGTTTTCGCCACCAGGAACGGCTCATCTGGCCGATGCGGACCAAGAACAAAATCGTACCCAGAATTCCCAAGATACCCGTCATTTCAGTTCGCTCCTTGTCCCGTTAGCCACGCGACGACACTTTGCGCCAAGTGCCCGCCGAGCGGCGTACCCACGCTCTCTGGGTGAAATTGCACGGACGCGCATCGCCACTTTTCACTCTGCAGCGCCATGATGAGGCCGTCTTCCAGCCACGCCGTCACGGCGAGATCCTCAGGCAGCGACGCAACCTCCACGATCAGACTGTGATACCGCATCACCTGAAGCGGCCTCGGCAGCGTGGCAAAATGCCCGCGACCGTCATGATGGACCAGAGCCTGCCGGCCGTGAATCGGTTCGGGCGCGCGCACGACTTGCCCACCCAAAGCCACGGCGATCGCTTGGTGCCCTAGACACACGCCCCAGATCGGCAGCTTTCCCAGCACTTCGCGCAGGAACGGCACGAGTTGCCCGGCGTCTTCAGGCGCGTTCGGTCCCGGTGAAATCACCAGCGCGTCGGGCAGTTTCTCCGCGAGTTCGCGCAGCGCGGCGTCGCTGTTGCGCACGACGTCCACGGTCACCTCGACGCCAATCGCGTGCGCCGCGGTTGTCAGTAAGTCCGCGAGGTTCCACGTGAACGAGTCGTGGTTGTCCAGCAGCACCACGCGCTTGGGTGACGCCGACGTCAAGGGTTCACGGGGTAGACGTGGACGCTCCACCAGTTGCTGATGGTGGTGCCGTTGGGTTGGCTGGTCTGTGGCGGGAGGAATTGGTTGGAGCCCGCGCTGCCGTCGCCGTTGACGAGCACGCACGCGATCTTGAGCGGCGCGCCGCTTGCGGGAATGCCGTTGGGATAGAGCTGGTCGAGGCTGATGCTGGCTTCCACCGCGGCGTTGCCGGACTTGGCCTGAACGACGCCCTGCAGCCAGGCCAAGTCGGTCGCCTTGCTGAGGCCGCGCCAACCGGCGTTGGTCGAACCGCCCAGGTCGCCGCCGGCAAACGTCGCCATGCCGACGGTGGCAAACGCGAAGTCGATGCCGATTTGCCCGTCGCCAACCGCGAACAAGTTGCCAACGGCGTTATCGACGCCCGCGGACGTATCCTGGATCGCGCCGGGGCTGGCTGCGCCGGTTCCAGAACCATAGTCGACGTCGAGGTAGCAGACGATGGCGTTCGCGCCTTCGGTCGTGCCTTTCACGCCGACGTACAGGTTGTAGGCGTCGTAGGCGACCCAGAGTTGATTGAGTTCGTTGGTCTTGGTCGCGTCCGACGGGTTATCCCAGTTGCTCAGCATGTCGTTGATGGTCGCGAGCGACATGGCATTCCAGTCGGAGTCGAGCAAACCGTCGACGAGCGGCGTGTCGACCGGCACGACGTCCAGAGCCGAAGGCAGCTTCAGCGCCGGCCCGCTCGCAGGCTGCACGCTGATGTCAGCGAAGACCGGCGGAAGCGGCGGCACCGTCACGGAAATGCCACCTGCGACTGCCTGCGGGTTGGCACCCAGGCCAAATAGCGTCGCGTCGACAACCGACGTAAACGTCACCGCGAAGGCCGGATCCAAGCCACTACCCAGCAGCATCACGGTTCCGCCGCCCTTGGCCGCAGTCCACGTCGGGTCGATGCCAGTCAGCGTTGCGGTGATGACTGGCCCCGTGTCGGTCGTTCCGATGTCAGACTCGCCCACATCCGTGCTGCCCGCGTCCGTTTCGGTCGCTTTGCAAATGCCGTTCACGCACTGGTCGCCGCCTGTACACGGCGGATCGCAGGTGATTTTCGACACACACTTGCCGTTCACGCAGTCTTCCGTCACCGCACACGTCGGGTCACAGCCTGTCGGCGGCGCGCCCGGTACGACAAACGCCGTGTTCAGCGTCTTGCCCTTCGAGTCCTTGTTCAGCGTCACCGGCACGCTCTCCCACGCACCATCCGCGCCCGTCGCCGTCCACGCCAGCACGCCGTCCGGCAGCCCGTTGCCGCCCTGCTTGTACTCCTGACCATCGGCCGGATCCGCGTCACCTTGCGTCGTCACAAACGTGAACTGCACTTCGTCGCCGGGATTGAGCGGTCCATCGTGCTTGCCCAGATTCTGCTTCAGCACGAACGTCAAAATGCCGTCGTCCGCCGCCGCGTCGCCTTTTTGCCCATCGTCCAGCAGCTGCACCGGCGTCCATTGGTTCAGCGTACCTTTGACGTAGAACTTGAAGTCCGTCGTATTCCACGAGGCGTACGCCTTGGCCAACGCCTTCGTGTCCAGCGTGATCTTGGCGTCCACCGCGCCGAACTTCTTCAATTTCATGCCCGGCACTTCGTAGACGCCGCCTTGGCCCTGGATAATCGTGAAGAGGCCGTTGGGCCCCACCCACATCCAGTTGTTGAACTCGTTGAGCGCGCCGTACTCAAACGTCGTGTCCTTGGTCGCGACAAACTTGGCCTGTGCCGTGAAAATGTGGTCGCCTTTGACCGCGCCTTCCTTCTCGTGCCCGCCAGCACCCTGAGGTCCGTCGTCGTACAGCGGCACAAACGGTCCGTCCGTCGGCAGCCACGAGGTCGCGTAGCTCAGCGTCTTGGTCGCGTCGTCGTAGGTGAACGAGCCGGTCCACTGCATGTCGCCGTCAGTGAAGGTTGGGTTGGCGCTGTCGTCGATCGCGAATGTGAGCCACACGAAGTCGCCCATGACGATCGCGTCGCCGGTGCCATCGCCGCTGACGGTGTCCGACGTCGCGCTGGTGTCACCGGGCAAGCCGTCAAAAGCCGCGGTTACGTCGCTCGCGGTGTCGCTGACGGTGGAAACGTCAGGCGAAGTGCTGGTGCCTTGGCTGGGCGAACCGCAGGCCGCCAGCAACAGCCCCAGAGCCAGGAAACGCGTACAGCCCATGATGTGCCTCTATCGTGTGCGAATCAGTCGACCGTGACTTCGTCCAACAAGATGACGGTGTCGTAAATCGAGTCGCCTTTGTCCGTGGCGAAGAACTTCAGGTTGACCTTCTTGTCGATGCCCGAAAGCCCGCTGACGTCCGTGCACGTCTTCTGCCACGGGGTCATCCAGACGCCGCCTTGGTCAAACGATACGTCGGCTTGCGTCAAGGTCTTCCACTGCTGACCGCACTTGCACGCCGCGCTGCCGGGATCGCACGGCGTCTTGCCGCCGCAGTCGTACGGGCACAGCTGGTCGATCCACACGTCGGTCATCGTGATTTGCCCGGAGTCGGCGGCGAGCGTCGCGCGGAATTGGTCCATATAGGAAGAACCGCACCACTCGACGAATTCCTCCGAGTAGAACTTCCAGAAAAAGCAGAGGTTCTGTTTGTTCTTGTCGACGCAGAACGGCTGCTCCAAGGAGCCATTTTCCGTCGTGAAGCCCAAGCCCGTGGAGATGATGCCCATGAACTTGCCGGCAACCGGCACTGTTTCACCCAAACGCGAGACGACGCGGCCGTCGCCGACCGGCTTCCAGCCCGTGACTTTGCCGTTGTCCCAGCTGGGATTGATCAGATTGGCGTCTTTGGTGTTGGCCTGCGCGTCGCCAAAGAGCCGAATGTGCGAGCCGCTGTGCGCCGGGTCGTCGCCCGGTACGATGCCTTGCAGCACGCTCAGGCCGCCGTTGATGAGGCTGTCAAAGAGCCCCCAGCCCTTCTCGTGCGCGTAGGTCGCGCTGACGTAGTCCGAGTAGCCGATGACCGCTGCCGCGCCCGCGGCGTAAAACTGCAAGGCGAGCGAACCGTTGTACATCGAGCGGCACGAGCCGAGGTAGACGATGGACGCAGGAAACTTGTCCGGCGAGTGGCGACGGACGAATCCGGGCAACAGGCCGTAGGACGAATCGCCGATGACGACGCGACCGGTCATGATGTCGGCCTGGGTATAGTCGACGCAAACGCCGCCGTTCATCGAGGTCTTCACGCAGGTTTCGGTCGGCTTGCAGCCATTGCTGGCCTTGTCGCAGGAACCGCTCGACGACGAAAGCGCGTTGCACTCGGCCGGTTCGCCGGACCAGACGACTTCTTGCGATCCGAGGTGCTCCCACGAAAGCGCCTTCTTGGCAGCCTTGTCCATCGTCAGGAAGAGCGAATCGCCGTGGCCCGTGATGGCGACGACGCCGTAGCTGGACGCCTGCCGGTAGTACTTCAGGAGCGCAGCGTTGTCGCTGTACGAATCCACGGCAAACGGCGGGCACTGCTTGGCGTTGAGCGCCTTGGCAGCCTCCGCCGCTTCATCACCGCCGGAGGCTGCGAATTCGGAGGCAAAGGGTGCAAGTGCGAGAGCGCGGCGCGTGCCAACGGAGTGCGTCGGCAGCGCTGCGCCGGAATCGACCGGCGGACCGCCGGCGCCGCGCAGGCCTTTGGACGCCAGATTCAGCGCACCGACGCGGCCAGACTTGTAGCGAATCCAAATGTTGCCACCGTCGGTCGTCGCGGCCTCAGCGACGGACGCGTCCGCCTGAACCGCCGCCAGCGCGGTGGCCTGCGCCTGTGCCGGATCGGTGCCCGCAGCAACCGCGGTCTTGTAGGCGCCAGCGACCTTCTTTTGCAGGCCAACGATGCCGTTGCACTCCGTCTGCGAAAAATGCGGAACGGCGTCCACTTCCGCGACCGGCGACAGCGCCTGATACTTGGTCACGGTCGAACCGCTCAACTTCACGCTGACAGTTGCCTGCACGCGGAACCGGTAGGTCTTGGGCGCGCTGGCGGTGAGCGAAAGGCACGCGGAGTAAACGCTGTCCTTTTGCGCGTCGTCGCAGTTGCCGGCGTTGCCGTTGTCTTGCAACGTGTTGTATTCCTGAATGGTCTTACCCGTCTCGTCCACTTCAATCAGCTTGATCGTCGACGCGTCCACGACATTGCTGTTCGCCGCGCCGGGCACGGGCATGCCAACGACAAGCGTCGCCGTTTCACCGACGAAGATCGCGTTCGGCGCGATGTTCGGTGGACCATCAAAGGAAAAGAGCGGGTTGTACGTGATGTGAATCGTGTCCGACGCCGTCTCCGCGCCCTGGGTCGCCGTGACGGTGATGGTGTTGTCGCCCTGGTCGAGCGTCAGGATGTCACTCTGCCAGAATTCCTCGCACTTCGGCTGGGGAGAACCGGCACCGCAGACGATGCCGCTCTTGCCGTTGGTCGCCGACCACTCGATCTTCTCCGGGTGGCCCCACGCGACACCGGAAAGCGCTGCGCTGGCACCTTCATTTTGCGCCCAATCGCGGCCGCTCGGTCCGAGAATCTTGATCAACAATTCCTTGTATTCATCGCCCGTCGTCGCGGTATCTCCGTCTTTGGCCCAGACAACGTCAACGTCGCCCGTGATGGTGCCGTCTGCTGAGTCAACCGCGTCGCCCGGATTATCGGTTTGCCCGTCGGAATCCGTGGAATCCGCGCCGATCGTGTCGGGCAAGTCGGTGGAACCGTCTGCACCGATCGTGTCCGCGTCGACGTCAGAATCCGTGCCCGTGTCGTCCGTGCTGGACGTGTCTGCGCCATCAGCGCCCGCTTGAGAGGTGCCGTCAACCGACTCCGAGCTGGAACAGCCCGTCGCGCAAGCCAAAGAGAGCGCAGCCAAAGCCACGATCAACTTGGAAGTCGGAACAGACGACGGGCGAAGAAAACGGAACATAGCTGTGCCTCCGGGCGCTGGGACCAGACCGTTCAGCGTACCCAACGCGGACACGGCAGGCAAGCACAAAGGCTCACAAAAGCCGGAAACGCCGCGTTCAGCGAACCGAGGCGGGGACAACGGAAAGCGGCTGATCAAAGCGTTCGACCGTAAGCAGTGCGTTGGATGTCGGTTCGTGAAAACACTCGCCGTCGAGCGTGTACGGACCACGCAACTGCAAGTGGTGGGCGACCGGAAGATCGGCCAAACCCGGACCTCCGCGCTCAGACAGCAGCGCGGGCAGCATGCGCACGAGCCGACGCGGGTCGGTCTCCTCCACGACGCGCACCGCAAATCCGGGGGCACCCAGCGGCCGGCGAATGGCCCGCACTGCACCGATCGCCAGCGTCAAATCGGCTGTAACCGCCGTCACGCCGCCGTACCGCGCCCAGTGCCGACCGTCGACGTTCAGGTCCGCGTACGGCCCCAACTTCCACGATTCCTGCCGCCACAGCGCGCTGCCAAAAAGCGCACCGCGGCTGAATTCCAAGAGGAATCGGGAGAGGCCGAGATAGCCCGCGCCAAAGCGGCTGTACAAATCGAGCGCGTGGTAGGCGATGGCAGAGCCAAAGACGAAGCCGAGACGCGCGGATTCGCCTTGCCAACGCACTTGCAGCATCGGCACCGGTCGAACCGGCACGCGAGAAAGCGGACCGTGGCCGAAATCGCGGAGAAAATGCCGCAGCGTCTCCTCGGGCGGGCCGTGAATCGCAACGGAGCGCCCCACGATGTTCAGCGTTCCACCGTTCAGAATCAGGATCCGCGGCCACGGCGGCGTTTGACCTGTCAGGCGCTCTGTTTCACAACCGAGTTGATACAGGGAGTTGACCGCGTGGTGTAGGGAACCATCGCCGCCGGCGATCGCCAGGACATTCGCACCCTGCTCTGCAACCAAGTGCGCGATCGCCCGATGCAGTGACGCCAGATCGCGGGTCTCCACGTAGCAAGCCGGACGGACAAGACTCGACAGCGCGCCGCGCTTTGCCGATCGCTGTAATCGCCGAGCCCGCGGATTCACGACGACCGCGACGTGAACGGTCGCGTCGGGCGCACACGCCGCACGGCGACGCGCCAAACCTTGCTCAGAAACAGCCCATTGGAGCGGATCGCGTTCAGACACAGCGAGCCTCCTGAGCGCGTGCTTTTCGCACACATCGGCGTGGTTTGCCTACTCGCACACGCCTACACGCTGCACTTTTGCCACAAAATGTCAGCTTGCTTGCGTTTGGAAGTCATCCTGTTAGATTGCGCGTCGGTTCTAGTGGCGCAAACTGCCTTCGGGCCAAGCGTACGAGGGCCACGCTTGGTGTGCGTTTCCGGTGCGTGCTTGACCGAATGCGAGCGCGGGGGTTCGAGGGCTGATGGTCAAACTATCGATTCAGGATAGCGAAGGCCGCACGACAGTCGTGCCGTTGGCAGACGGCGAACTCGATATTGGTCGCAGCGATTCCAACGCCATTTGCCTGACAGATCGCAACGTTTCCCGGCATCACGCCAAACTCAGCGTGCAAGGGTCGCGCGTGTGGATCGAGAACGTGAATGCGGCGTGGGGCACACGGCGCAACAAACTACTGATTCGCGAGAAGACCGAACTGGAACCCGGAGACGTGGTGCAGGTCGGCGACTACACGCTTGAAGTCGAGACGGAAGGCAGCAAGGCGCGGGACACGGCGCTCCGCGATGAAGGCGCAACGCGCACCGCGAGCAAGGGCGTCGATGGCGCGACGGCGATGATCAATCTGGCCGATCTGCAAGGCCCGATGCCCGCTTCTGGCCCGTCCACGGCGATTCCGGAGGCGTCACAGCCGCGGTTGGTCGTGGAAAGCGAAAACCTGCGTGGCTTGGAGCTGCGGGTCAGCAAAACGCCGATCGTGTTGGGGCGTGTGCGTGAAAACGCGGATCTGGTGCTGGATCACCGGTCAATCTCCAAGGAACACGCGCGCTTGACCCGTTTGAGCAACGGCACTTGGCAGATACTGGATCTCGGCAGCGCCAACGGCCTGAAGGTCAACGGCGAGCCCTATTCCAAGTGCGACGTGCAGTCAGGCGACCGTATTGAGTTGGGGCACGTGACGCTGCGGTTCCTCTCGTCGGGTGTAGCCACGCCCAGTTTGGAAGACGTGGGCGCGCCCAAGCGCAGCAAGCTGCCTTTGGCGATCGCCGTCGGCATCCTCGCTGCGTTGATCGCCGTAGCGGCCGTTGTCGCGCTCACCGGCGGCAAGAAGAGCACCGCGGTCGCGCCTGAGGCGCCGACAGCGCAAGAAGCGGCCAAGCCAACTGACACACCGGCAACCGAGGCCAAAGCGGCGGCGGACGACGCTGCGGCAACAGCGAAGCCCAGCGCGGATGCCGAGCCGGAGCAGGCGAAAAAACCAGCGGAGACGCCAGGTGTTGCGGACCTGCTGAGCAAAGCCGACGACCTCGCCAAGACCGGCGCGTACGACGAGGCGCTACAAGTGCTACACGCCGGCGACGCAAACAACGCACAGATTTCACTCCGCGTGCGGCAGCTAGAGGCCGAGCGCAAGTGGAAGGCGAAGTTGACGCAGGCGGAAGCAGCACTCGCGAAGGATCCAGCAACCGCGCTGGAACAGGCGACGGAAGCCAAGGCGCACCTCGCAGCCGGTGACCCGCTGGCGGCTGAAGCGGAGAAGATCATCGACGCTGCGAAGGCGGGCATTGGCGAGAAGCACAAGGGAACCAAGCCCGATGGCAAGGCGAAGCCGGAGGCGACGAGCCCCGTGAAGGCGGAGCCCAAGCCCGAAGTGAAGGCGGAGCCCAAGCCGGAGCCGCCGCCGGAAGTGAAAACGGCACCTGCGGCGAAGTCGGGCAAGGACGTCTACGAGGAAGGCCGTAGCGCGCAGATGGAAGGCAAGACCGACGCCGCGATTGCGCTCTATCAGCAGGCCGCCAAGATGGGATTTAGCAAAGCGCACAAGCAGTTGGCGCTGCTCAATCAGGCGCGGAACGACAAGGCCGGCTGTGCGAAGAACGCCAAGGCGTACCTGGAGAAGAACCCGTCCGCCGGCGACGCCGACGCGATGCAGCAGCTCCTCGACAAGTGCTCGAACTAACGTACATTTCACAGGAACAGGACAGCCATGACGCGTGATCCCTTGGCGCATGCCGTGGAGACCTTGAGCCCGGACGACGCGCGGCGCTTGGCGCTTGAAATGTTTATCGTCGGCTACGAAGGCACGCACCTGCCGGACCCGTACGCGCACTGGCTGCGCGAAGGTCTGGGCGGCGTCATCTTGTTCAAGCGCAATTTGGAGTTCGACGCGGATGGCGGCATCGACACGGCAGCGCTCGCGGCGCACACGGAGTCGATCTTCGCGGCGTCGGAACAGTGCCCGTGGCTGCCTGCACCGATTTTCAGCGCGGTGGATCAGGAGGGCGGTTTGGTCGCGCGGCTGCGCAAGCCGTTCACGATTCTGCCGCCCATGCGGACGTTGGGCGAACACGGCGATGAGGCGCTGATCGCGGCCGTTGGTCGGCAGTTGGCGCGCGAATGTCTCGCGTCGGGCTTCAACCTCGACTTCACGCCTGTGTTGGACGTCGACACGAATCCGGCGAACCCGATCATCGGCAACCGATCGTTCTCGCGCGATCCGGAGCACGTCGCGCATCTCGCTGGTGTGCTGTTGGACGCGCTGCAGGCGGAAGGCGTGCTGGGATGCGGCAAACACTTTCCGGGGCACGGCGACACGAACGCCGACAGCCACCTGGAATTGCCTGTTCTGAATCACGATTTGGCGCGCTTGAAGGCAATCGAACTCCTGCCCTTTGCGCGCCTGGCCAAGCGCCTACCGATGGTCATGACGGCGCACGTGCTGTTCAAGGCGCTAGATGCGATGTGGCCGGCAACCGTGAGCCCGCAGATTCTGCGTCCGCTTTTGCGCGAGTACTGCGGCTTTGACGGCGTGATTGTGAGCGACGATCTGGAAATGCACGGCATCGCTCAGGTGTTGGAACCTGCGGAGGCCGTGCGACGCGGCATTGAGGCGGGATGCGACAACTTCTTGGTCTGCCGGCGGCAGGACACGTTGGAATCGGCGCTGGAAGGCGCGACGAACGTGCTGTTGGGCAAAGACGGTCCCGAACAAAAGGCGCGCGCCGTGGCGAGCATCGCGCGGGTGCGTCGACTGCGTGCGCGGCTGGTGCGACCGCATCCGACCGCAGCGGGCATCGACGCCGTGCTGCACGATTCGACGACACGCGAGTTGCGGTTGGCGCTCGAGGCCCTGTGAGGCTTTGGCTTGCGCCCCGTGGAAGTGGCTGGCAGTCTGCAACGCATGGATGTGCCGCTCCGGCCACCAAAGGTGAAGAACGTGAGCAAGTATAAGACGCCCGTGAGCGTGAAATCCCTTCCTTTGCGTGGGCTGGTGCTGGCGCTGTTGGCGCTCGTTGCCATCGCGTGCAAACCGGCCACAGCGCCGAGCGCGGGGAAAGCCGCCAAGGCCAAGCCGGCAGCCGCCGTCGCTGCCGCGGCCCCGCAAGAAGGCGAACCGACAGCGGATGAGGCAACGGCGACGGTCGCGGGCGCTGCAGGTACGGCGACCCACAAGCTCGCGGCCAAGGGCGACGACGACGAGGACGACGAGGACAGTGACAACGAGTCGGACTACTGGAAAGGCATCCAGTTTGACGTCCACAACTTCGACGAAGTGCTGGACTACGTCTCGACCTACTACATCGACAGCACCGGCGATCGCAAGCGCGCGTGGGTGGAAGCCGCCAATTTCGCCCTGCTCTCGTTGGAGCCCGCAGTAGAACTCCTACCAGACGCGTTCTACCAGGCGCGCAAAGGCACGCCGGATGAGGAAGGTCGTCTCGACGGCACGACCGCGGCGTTTCAGTGCAGCGGCACTGCGCTGGCGGGCACCGTGCTGCACACCCTGCCGAACGACGACTACCTGAAGGCACACCGTCCAGTGCGCAAGAAGGGTCGACTGAGCAATGAAGAAGTGCTGGCGCTGCGCGAGAAATATAAGACTCGTGCGAACTTGTACAACGAGACCTGGGACAAGCTGAACTTTGATCGCCCCGAATTCGACTGCGTGATGGCGTACGTGACCAAGGAGATCAAGGCGTATCTCGTCAAGCACCCCGCCCCGCCGAAATTGAGCAAGGAAGCGGCGAAGGCGGCGAAACTCGCAGCAGAGAAAGCAACTGCCGAGAAAGCGAGCGCGGAGAAAGCCAAAGAACCCGCCAAGGTCGCACCGCTCGACGGCAAACCAGCCGCGGCCAAGGATGCGGACGCGCCAGACGCCCCGAAGCAGACGCCCGACCTGAACCGCGCGTGGCTTGCCGCTGCACAGGGCTACCTGTACGCGTTGGACCCGCACTCGTCGGTGATTGCGCGCAAGGCTTGGGACAAGTCGACGCAGGAAACGCAGGACAACAGCTTTGAGGGTATCGGCGCCGTGCTGACCCAGCGCGATGATCTCACGATCATTGAGAATCCGATGGAAGGCCGCCCGGCGTGGAAGGCTGGCCTGCGCGCCGGTGACGTCATCCACAAGGTGGACGGCAACGACGTGGCGGGAATGCTGCTGTCCAAGGTCGTCAAGCAGATCCGCGGCAAGCGCAATACGGTGGTGACGCTGACGATCAGCCGCGAGTCCGATCCGGAACCCAAGGACTACGCGATTACGCGCGAGCACATCGACGTGAAGAACGTGGACGGCTCATTGGTCAAGGAATACAACGGCGTGGCGACGGTGAAGATGAACGGCTTCATCCCGCAAAGTGTGACTGACCTGCGCGATCAAATCACGAAGTTGGAGAAGCAGGCCCCCGGCGGGAAGCTGACGGGCCTGATTCTGGACCTGCGCAACAATTCGGGCGGTCTGTTGGACAAGGCGATCAAGATCGCAGACCTGTTCCTCGCCAAGGGCAAGATCGTGAGCGTGCGCAGCCGTCGCAAGGCGGATGAAACGCACGAAGCGGCGCCGTCGCCGAGCGACTACGGCTATCCGCTGGTGGTGCTGGTGAGCGACGGTTCGGCCTCGGCGTCGGAAATCGTGGCGAGCGCGCTGCAGGACAACAAACGCGGACTGGTCGTGGGGCTGCGCACGTTTGGCAAAGCGAGCGTCCAGACGCTGTTTGAGCCCGCGCTCCATCAGGATTACTACATCAAGCTGACGATCGCGCGGTATTACGCGCCGTCCGGGTACACGCTGCAGGTCGTGGGCGTGACGCCAGATGCCGAAGCAGCGCCGGATGTGGACGGCAAGATTCCCGTTGGCTTCCGCGAGGAGAACCTCAACAACCACTTGGTGCCGATTCAAGGTACGCAGAAGTCGCCGTGGGCCGACCAGATGCCGGCGATCGAAAAGTGCGTGAAGGAATCGGGCAAGGCGGACAGCATCGCCAAACGCGAGCCCAAGCCGCAGATCCACCCGGATTACCAACTCTTGAAGGCGGCGGACTACGTGACCTGCCTCGGCAAGTTGGGACTCACCCCGTAAGGACACACGATGGCCGACGCGACGCTTTCGTCCCTCGCGCAAGAAGTGGCAGAGCTTCGCGCGCGCGTGGCGATGCTGGAGGCGCGGCTGCAGCCGCCTGCAAAATCGCCAGCGCCCGTTCCCGTCGTCGCACCGTCTGATCCCTTGGAATCCGCCAAGGCGCTCGTGACTTCGCTCTTTGCCGTCGCGCTCAATGCCGCCGGTTTGTCTGACGAAGACGCCTTTTTGGCGTTTCGCGATCTGGTTCACGCCGATCGCCGCGGAACGCCGCTACTCGACGAAGAGCTGCGGTCGTATAAGTGGCGCCCGCTTGTGCAGCGTTGCCGACAGTACCTGAGCAAGCCTGAAGATCCAACGAGTTTCCACATCGAGCGCGTCCAGCCCGAGCCGATCACCCCGCAGTCCGAGCAGGTGAAGCTGTACTTGCGCGCTGAGAAGCGAATGCCGCCGCCGTTGACGCTCCGCCGCGACGCCACCGCGGGCGGTGCGTGGCGTCTGGAAGCGTCCAGTTTGTGACGTTGCTGCCGCACGAGCCTTGACCAGCCGTGACATTCGTGTATCCTGTCACGCGCCTTGCGGCGGCATGGCCAAGTGGTAAGGCAGAGGACTGCAAATCCTCCATCCCCGGTTCGAATCCGGGTGCCGCCTCCGGAAACGCGCACACAGCTGGCTTACGGGCCCTGTGCGCGCGGTTCCTCAGAAGACGAGCGTTTGCTCGACCTTCTGCTGCGCGTGATGCAGTTTTTGGCATCGCGCCCTCCGATTCCGCGGACCCTGGCTGAGCTTCAGCCCCGGCCCAAAAAGTGGAATCGGCTGCCCCGACGGACTCTGGCTCCACGCCACAGACTGGGCTCGGTGCAGGTCTGCAGTCCCTCGCGAAAGCGGTGGAAAGCTGGCCAGGGGCGCGGACCATCCAACGACCTGCGCACGCAAAGTGTCTGAAACGATGGTGCTTTTTATCTTGATGATGCAAGTCATGGCGACCCCAGAGAGCAAATCGACGGCCAACCCGAAGCGCGACGCGCTCGCGGCCCGTTTGACTGCACACTTCTCGCCGCTCATCACGGATTTGGGCCTGGATTTGCTGCAGCTGCGCCTGCTCGGCACCCGCGGCGCGATGCGCCTGGACGTGCGGGTCGATCGCCTTCCCGGCCAAGGCGCCGTCCGCCTGAACGATTGCCGCCGCGTGTCGCGCCTGCTGAGCACGCAGCTCGACGCGTTTGAAGCCGAAGGCAACGCCAATTTGACGATCGACAGCGCCTATGAACTCGAAGTATCGAGCCCCGGTATGGATCGCATCTTGCGGCACGAGGCCGACTTTGTGCGCTTCGTCGGTATGACCGTGAAGGTCATCGCGCGGCACAACGGCGCGCAGGAATCGACGCTCGGCGTGCTGGAATCCTGCGAGAACGGCGAATTGGCCATCAACCTGGGCAAGAAGAAGCCGCTCAAACTCGTGCAGTTGAGCGACATCGCGCAGGCCAATCTGGCTCCGACGTTTGCCGAGTGGCTGGCGTTGGGCGAAAAGCTGAAAGCGGAAAGCGCGCAGCTGGGTGAAGCAGATTCGGTCGACGAGGCCGATCTGGATGGCGAAGCGCTTGAGGACGAGACAATCGAAGAGGACGACGCAACAGTCGACTGAATTGCGTACTTTTGAATTGCGTACTTTTGAAGGAGTGACCCATGTTGGCAGCAAACCTGAATCCAATCATCGACCAAGTGTCGAAGGAAAAGAGCATCGACCGGTCCATTCTGGTTGAGGCGCTTGAACAGGGCATTCTGTCGGCAGCGAAGAAGATCTTCGGTCACGGCCGCGAGTTGGAAGCGAAGTACAACGTGGAGATCGGCCAGGTCGAGCTGATGTTGTATATGGTGGTCGTCGACGACGGCGCGATCGAGAACACGGAACGCGAGCTCGGTTGGTCGACGGCGCAGATCATCGACCCGGACGTGCAGATCGGCGACGAACTGGGCTTCCAGATCTTCTACCTCGATCGCGACCGCCTGAGCGCTGAAGAGGAAGATCGCAAGTACGGCGACATTCTGAACATCAAGACCGCGCGCCAGCAGTTTGGCCGCATCGCCGCGACGACCGCCAAGCAGGTCATCACGCAGCGCGTGCGCGACGCCGAGCGCGACGTTGTCTTCAACGAGTACAAGGATCGCAAGGGCGAGCTCGTCACCGGCATCACGCGTCGCTTTGAGCGCGGTAACGTGATCGTCGACCTGGGTCGCGCGGAAGCCGTGCTGCCGATGCGCGAGCAGATGTTCCGCGAGTCCTACCGCGCGGGTGACCGCGTGCAGGCGTACGTCAAGGACATCAAGCGGGACGCGCGCGGTCCGCAAATCATTCTGTCGCGTACGGATCCGCGCTTGATTGAGAAGCTGTTCGAGCTGGAAGTGCCGGAAATCTACGAAGGCATCGTGAAGATCATGGCCGTTGCCCGCGAGCCGGGTGAGCGCGCCAAGATTGCCGTGGCGTCCAAGGACACGGATGTCGATCCGGTCGGCGCTTGCGTGGGCATGAAAGGCTCGCGCGTGCAGGCGGTGGTGCAGGAACTCAAGGGCGAAAAGATCGACATCGTGCCGTGGAGCCCGGACATCGCCAAGTTCGTCTGCAACGCGATCCAGCCGGCGGAAGTGAGCCGCGTGCTGATCGACGAAGACAACCAGACGATCGAACTGATCGTCCCGGACGATCAGCTGTCGCTGGCGATCGGTCGTCGGGGTCAGAACGTGCGTCTCGCGTCGAAGCTCGTCGGTTGGAAGATCGACATGCAGTCCGAAGGCAAGATCGAGGAAATGAAGAAGATGCTCGGCGAGGCGCTGGCCGTCGTGCCGGGTCTGGACGAGTCGCTGATTTCCTACATGTTCAAGCTGGGTTACCACAGCCCGGACAATCTGCTGAACGCGCATGGCGAGGATCTGGCCGGCATTCCGGGCATCTCGGACGAAATGGCGATGCAGATCCAGCAGATCGCGTTTGAAGTGAAGAAGCAGCGGGACGAAGATGCCCGCAACGCGCGTGAGCAGGCGGCCCAAGCGGCTGCTATCGCTGCTGCGGCCGTCGAAGCGACGGAAGCGGTGGACGCGGCGGCTGAGGAAGTCGCGGCTGAAATCGCCGGTGCGGAACTTGCTGGTGCGGACGTGAGCGGCGACGAGATCGCTGCTGCGGGCGCGTCGGCGTGAAAACGCGATCGGACGTGACGCGGACTTGCATGGCATGCAGGTCGCGGCGCCCGGTCGAGACATTGCTCGGCTTGCGCGTGACCGATGGTCAACTGCAGGTCGAAAAGCTGGGGGGGCAAGCGATTGCGCCAACAGCGAACGGGACAGACGGTGATGGCCGGCTGAACCGCAAAGGAAAGGGCAGCTACTGCTGCCCGGACAGGAAGTGTGCCGAAAGGGCCGTCAGCGCATTGTTGCGCCTCGGTCGTCGGCATGGAACGACGGTCGCCGAACATCCGGCGGTCCCACTGTTGCGCCACGCGGCCGAGGAGGCTGAGCGACGCACACAGCTTCGGGCCGCAGGACTCGCGCGCCGGGGCATCGAAGCCGGGACAGACGTCCTGGTAGGTGCTTGGAGTGCCGCTGCAACGCGCTGCCGGTCAGCCCTGGAAACAGGCCAGACCAGCCGAGCCAGCAGTGGGCAGCGCGATAAACGCGCACGGGAGCGGGACCTTGGCTGTTGCGACGACAACTCTGACTGTAAAGGACCTCGCGCGCGAGTTGAACATGACGGACGTCGAGCTGATGGCGAAAGCCAAAGCCGGCGGCACCGTCCTCTCGACGTTCTCGCGCCTGACTCCAGCGGATGCTGACAAGATCCGGCGATTGATTCGGCCCGCTTCGGCGGCTCCGGCTGCTCGCCCCGCGGACAAGCCCGCGACAACGACGACTCCCGTGGACGCTGGCCGCCCGGTGATGCGCCGTCGTGCGGTGGAAGTTCCAGGTGCGCACACGCCCGTCGTGGAAACACACGCGCCTGTCGTCGCGCCGCCACCGCCAGCTCCAGCGCCGACCCCTGCGCCTGCACCCGTGGTTGTGGCACCGCCGCCCGTCGTCGTGGTTGCGCCGCCCGCGCCCGAACCGAAACCGGTCCCGGTTGCTCCGGCTCCTGAACCAGAAGTGGTCGTGGCGCCAGTCGTTGCGCCAGTCACCGGTCAGTACAAAGACGACCGCCCGCGTCTGAACCGCGCGCGCTTGGAAGACTTGACCCCGCCGCCGGAAATGATGCTGAAGATCAGCGAGCCCGCGCCGGTGCCGGTCGAGCCGACAGTCGCGCCGGTGCCCGCACCAGTCGTTGCCGCGGAAGTGGCCGTGCCTGCGACGCCGAGCATCCAGCCCGCGCCGACGCCGATCGCGGCCGAGCCCGTGCCTGACGAAGAAGCGGCCAAGCCGATCTTGTTGAACGAGATTGGCGCCGCACTCGGTGCCGGTGCGACGACGCGCCCGAAGAGTGGCCTCGTCCGCATGGCGATGCCGGACTATTTGAAGGACATTCCGAAGCCGACGCCCAAGGCAGCGCTGACCGATGCGCCTGCTCCGCCGCCATCAGCCGCGCCCGCCGCGCCGCCGCAAGCGGGCAGCGAAATGGGTGCCGATCGCGCCGGTCCGCCGCGTCCAGGTGCAGAACGCGAAGATCCGCGCAATGCGCGTGGTCGCAAGGTGATCTACGATCGCCGCCGCGATTCGTCCGCGACGACCGCCGATGGCGGACGCATTCGCGGCGGTAAGAAACCGCGCAAGGGCATGAAGCCCCTCGCGCCGGTCGCGCCCGCGAAGCAGGAAAAGCGTCACTTGCGCATCGAGGACACCATCACTGTGGCCAACCTCGCGCACCAGATGTCGGTCAAGGGCACGGAAGTCATCCGCAAGCTTTTCGACCTCGGCATCATGGCGACGGTCAATCACCCGCTGGATCTGGAGACGGTTGAGCTCATCGCGGGCGAATTCGGCTTCACGGTCGAGAACGTCGGCTTCGATCTGGACGCGTACCTCCAGAAGCCCGAGGACACCAAGGGTCAGGAAGTGCAGCGGAGCCCGGTCGTCACCGTCATGGGTCACGTGGACCACGGCAAGACGAGCCTTTTGGATGCGATTCGCAAGACGCGCACCGCGGCCAAGGAAGCGGGCGGCATTACCCAGCACATCGGCGCGTACGTCGCGGAAGTGCCTGGTTCGTCGTTTGCGGACGGCAAGGATCGCCGCGTCGTGTTTCTGGATACGCCGGGTCACGAAGCGTTTACGGCCATGCGTGCGCGCGGGGCGAAGGCGACGGACGTCATCGTGCTCGTCGTTGCGGCGGACGACGGCGTGATGCCGCAGACGATCGAGGCAATCGCTCACGCGAAGGCGGCCAACGTGCCGATCATCGTGGCGGTCAACAAGATCGACAAGCCCGGTGCGGACGTCGAGCGCGTGCGCCGCGAGCTCGCCGATCAAGGCGTCGTTGCGGAAGAATGGGGCGGCGACACGATCTTCTGCGAAGTGTCGGCAAAGACGGGCGTCGGACTCGACAAGCTGCTTGAAATGCTGGCGTTGCAGTCGGACATCATGGAGCTCAAGGCCAATCCGCACGCCGATGCGCGCGGTCTCGTTGTCGAATCGCGGCTGGAGAAAGGCCGCGGTCCCGTCGCGACGCTGCTGGTTCAGTCCGGTACGCTCAAGCGCGGTCAGTTCGTCGTGGCCGGCAGCCAATACTGCCGCGTTCGCGCGATGCTGGACGACATGGGCCGTCCGCTGGAAGAAGCCGGTCCGGCAACGCCTGTGGAAGTCATCGGCTTTGACGCCGTGACGAGCGCAGGCGATGAAATGTACGTCGTGGCCGATGAAAAGAAGGCCAAGGCGATCGTCGAGCACCGGGTCGAGAAGGCGCGCGAGAAATCGGCGCTTGTCACGTCGCGGCGCACGCTGGAAAGCCTGGGCGAAGTGGGCGAGACGGTCACGAAGGACCTCAACCTCATCATCAAGGCGGACGTGCACGGTTCGGCGGAGGCGCTCAAGCAGGCGCTGTCCAAGATCGAGCACGAGGAAGTCAAAGTGCGCGTCCTGCACGCGGCCGTTGGCGGCGTGACGGAATCCGACATCAACCTGGCGTCGGCGTCGAAGGCGGTCATCATCGCGTTCAACGTGAAGCCGGAAGTGAAGGGCAAGCGCTTGGCGGACGATCTCAACGTCCTCATCCAGCCGTTCTCGGTCATCTACGACGCGATCGACTTTGTCACCGCGCGTCTGGAAGGCATGTTGGAGCCGATCATCGAGGAGGTCATCCTCGGTCACGCCGATGTGCGCAACCTGTTCAACGTGCCGAAGCTGGGGACCATCGCCGGCTGCAGCGTGTTGGACGGCGTCATCCAACGCAGCGCCAAGATGCGCGTTCTCCGGGCGAAAGAGAACATTTGGGAAGGCGAAATCGCGTCCCTCAAGCGCTTCAAGGACGACGTCAAGGAAGTCGCGCAGGGCTACGAGTGCGGCATTGGCCTGACCGGCTTTGCCAAGCTGAACGTGGGCGATCAGCTCGAGTGCTTTGAGTTGAAGAAGACCGCGCGCAAGCTGACGCCCGTGGCGACGGCCCGCGCTTAGGCAAATCTCATGCGCAGACAACCCAGTTTTACCCGGGCCGATCGGCTCGAAACGCTGATGTTGGACGAAGTCGAACGGCTGCTGTCGTACGAAGTTCGTTCGCCCTTGGCGCTAACGGTGAAGGTCGTAACCGGTCGCTTGGCGCCGGATCTGGGGCACTTGCGCGTGAACTACGTGTTGCGTGACACAGACGGAACGGCGGAACCGAGCAAGGCGCTCCTTGACGTGCTGGAGCGCGCGCAGAGCTTCATCGGCCGCACGTTGGTGGACGCACTCGATTTGCGCACGAAGCCGCACGTGGTCTTCGTTTTTGACAAGGACGCGCAAGGCGCGCAGCGGATCGAGAAGATTCTGGCTGAAGAACGAGCCAAGCGCGCCGCCGCCGAGGAGCCGTCAGAAGATGTCCCAGCGTAAGCCAGCGCAAGTGCACGGCCTGCTCGTCATCGACAAGCCGGCAGGGTGGACGTCGCGCGACGTCGTCAACAAGGTCAGCGGCTTGCTCGGCGAGAAGCGGGTCGGCCACGCAGGGACGTTGGATCCCATGGCGACCGGCATCTTGTTGATCGCGTTTGGTGAAGCGACCAAGGGCGTGCGCTGGTGGCAAGACGCATCCAAGACGTATGAGACCGTCGTGCGGTTTGGCAGCGCGACGCTGTCTGACGATGCCGAGAGCCCTCCGCTGCGAACCGCCAAAGTGCCGACGCTGACGTTGGAAACTGTGCGCGCGGCGCTGCCGCCGACCGGTGAGATCTTGCAAGTACCACCCGCCGTGAGCGCGCTTCAGCGCGGTGGTGTGCGCGACCACGCGCGCGTCCGCAAGGGTGAAGTCGTGGTCCGCGAGCCACGTCCGGTGCGCTTGGAGGCGGTCGAAGTGCTGGCCATTGACGGCGCGGACGTGCAACTTCGCGTGACGTGTGGCGCCGGCTTCTACATTCGCGCGCTGGGCCGCGACTTGGGCGAGGCGATGAAGTCCGCCGCGCATCTCGCGACTTTGCGCCGCACCTTTGGCGGCGGATTCACGCTTGCGGAAGCGATTAGCCTCGAAGCGTTCCAGAAGTTGCCCGAGGACGAGCGCTTCACGCACTTGCGCCCTTTGCCTCAGGCGCTCGGCCGCGTGCTGCCGACGCTGACGGTGGGCGACGACCTGGTGTTGGCGTTCCGGCAGGGGAAGCAACCTGTTCTGCAAACGGAACTGCGCGGTGAAATTCTGGTGCTGGACGAACTCGGTCGCGCTGTGTGCGTCGTTGTGGCGCACGACGACGAAGCCGGTGCGCGCCTTGTCGTCGAGCGCGGTTTTGTCGCCCCGGATGCTGCCCCTGCTGCTGACAACGAGTAACACGTGAAAGCGGCCTTTTCCGCAGAAATCACGGCGCGCCACCCGCTGCTCTACAGCGATCCTCCGCGCGCAGATCGACCGCCGCACGTACGCGCTGGCTCGGCGCTCGTGCGCATCGATGACGAACTTCTCGTATTTCAGGATGATTGCCTGTGGCTGGCCGTCGTCGCCCTGCCCGCGCTGACGGTGACCTCGCTGGCCTTGCCGACCGACGGCGGCATCCGGGTCTTTGACCACGCACACAAAGCGCAGAAACCGGACCTGGAGGGCGCATTTGCCATCGCGCACGGTGCGTCGTGGCGTGTCGTCGCGCTGGGTTCCGGCTCCACGCCAACGCGCCGTCGCTGGCTCGTCATCGACGACTGGCACGGCGCCCGAACGATGCGCTGGATAGACGCCTCGCCATTTTACGATGTGCTGGTTTCGCGGACGGACTTCTCCGGCGCGGAGCTGAACCTCGAAGGCGCCGTCGTGCGAGGCGACCGGCTCGTCCTCTTGCAGCGCGGCAATGGGTCACCGCACGCAGGTTTGGAACCGATAGACGCAACGGCCGAGATGAAGGTCGCTGACGTCCTGGCCTGGATCGATGATCCAACGCTGCCGCCCCCGCCGCTGTTGAACGTTCGTGCGCGCCATCCGGGGATGCTCGACGGCGTGCAGTTGTCGCTCACGGACGCCGCGGCACTGGACGCGGAAACGCTGCTGGCGCTCGCAGCGGCAGAGGCGTCACCTGATACGTTTGCGGATGGCCAAGTCGTCGGCGCGGCCTTGGGCATTCTCAGTGCCGAGAACGAAGCGTGGGCAGTTCTGACCGAAAACGGTGCGCGGTTTGTCGGGAAGCCGGAAGGCATCGCACTGGACGCCGCCGTGCCCCGCACTGGCTGGGTGGTTCTGGACGCCGATGACCCGAACCGCCCCGCGGAACTCTGCCGGTTTGTCTGGCACACGCCTTAGCTGCCCCTACTTGTTGGCTGCGGGACGTTCCTTGCCGGTAAAACTCAGCGCGTCGATCTGCCACGTCTGGCCAACCTTCTGCAGCGGCACGTCGTACTTCGCGCCTGCGCCGGTGTCATTTTGCCGCCGCAGCTTCAGCCACGCCGTATCGCCCTCGACATCGACACTCTCCAGATTCTCGCTGACCAAATAGAAATACGGGTGCTGTCGCGACTGCTTGGCGTCGTCCCCGCGCGCGTGCGCCAAGAGCCCGGCCACCAACGGTCGCGACTGTTCGGTGAAGCCGGCCAGGAACGTCTGCTCATCGCCCAACATCGCCGCGGCGGTCGTGCGCAACCAGGCTTCCTTTGGCGATTCGACGCGGACGTACTTGTACCACGCGAGAATGCCGCCGCCGATAACAAGGAGGAGCGCAAACACGGCGAGCAGTTTCTTCATCATTCTCTCTCAACGCTCGGGCGAAATGGCTTCGGCAAATTGCGGCATCTCCAGCAGGTCGATGCGCCACTGCCCCTCTACCAGCCGCATGGGCACACGGCTGGCCGGCTTCTTGGACCGGGTCGTCACGATAGCACGATGCCCGTTCTCTTCCACAGACACCACGTCGCCGTCGGGCAGCAAGCGCGCGGTCGGTCGGCCATCGCGCAACACTTTGTAAACGCGCCCCGATTGGTTCACGACTGTAGGCGCCGCCGTCAACAACGCGGCCGCGCGCGGTTCGCACAGCCCAAGAAACGCCGCGTCGTCCTTTGCCGCCAGCGCCGCGCGTGCGTGATCGAGCACGTCCGCAGGTTCATCGCGGCAGGCAGTCAACAGCAGCAAGGTGGCGAGGGTGCGTCGCATAGCTGGTTGGTGTCACGGATCTGGCGCGACGTCAATGGCGAGCGCCGCGGCAGCGTCGGCCATCGACTCTGAACGATGGTAGATCGTCTCGTCTCGATCGGCGGGTCGCCAGAGGCCTGCGCGCGCGCTCCAAGTCCGAATCGCGACAGCTCTACCGGACGAGCGTTGATGTTGGACGCATTTCAGCCTACCTACACACTCCGACCGAAGTTCGAGATCAAACCGCTTCCATCCGCGGCGTGCCACCGGAGATGCACGCTCGTGGGCCCAGTCCGAGACCCAACAGGTCTGACCGAAGCAACTTGGTGTTCGAAAGAGGTCGGCATGTTTAGAGCGGCAAGCTCTCCCGCACGACATAACGGGCAAAAACTTGCGGGTGCCAGAGGCGATCGAAGCGGTCTTGAATGTGCCGCTGCCGCTCCACGCGCACGCTGTGCGGCTCGTTGTACAATTCGTCCAAGACCCGCCAGACACGATTCCAGTCGACCGCATCGGCGAGTTCGTAGCCCATCGGTCCGAGGTCGAGAACCTCAGTGCCCATTTCGAAGGGCGCATACCAGCGCAACGCGAGCTCGTCCGCCGGTACCGATGCGCCGGTCAAGAAGCTGTCGATGAAGCGAAACGGAAGGCTGCGACGAAAGCCACTGATGTTGATGTTGTGCCACGCGCGACCCACGACCTGCGGATAGTTGGCGTCGTAGACCTGCGCGCCGCGCCGGGTCTTGTGGTCCGTGTTCAAGACGCGGGCGTCGACACGCGTGGCATAGCGCCGCCGCATCTCTTCGACCAGCAAGCCGCGTTTCTCATTCGGATGCGAAACGAGCCCGCTAAACCGCGACATGACAACGCCTTCGGGACCATGAAGAATCGGTTTGTCCGTCCCAAAATAGGCAAAAAGCGCTGTATCCTTGACTCCCTGTCCCGCGAGACGCCACTGCTGCAAAATCCTGGTGTTGCGCCGCTGGTTGAGCGTGCGGGAGAGCGGGCGCCCCAGCATCGCCGGGCGGATGCGCGACTGGTATGTCAGCACGTCCGGGTGGTACGGAAAAAACGCGTCTTGGGCAATGGGAAAGCCCCGCGGGTCGAAGGTCGTCGGACACTGCGCCTTGAAGTAGACGTCCGTGTCCATGAGCAGGTCGGTCTGGAACAGATAAGGCGAGTCGGCCAAGTCCAGCACAAACCGCCGCTTCTTGCCGCCCGCTTCGACGGCGCCGGTCAGCATGGCCCCGGAGCCCCGCGCGAGCGAGTCCATCAACCGCGGGAAAAGCCGGCGCACCGCTGGCGCTGCCTTCGCGTGGAGTTGAAACGGCGGCGTGACGAACGTTGTCCGGAGTTGGAATTCGATCTCACCGGCGTCATGGAGCATTTGCAGGCCAAACACCAGCCACTCAAAGTAGTCCATGTAGGGAAAATGGATCGGATCAAGCGTGACTCTGACGGGAGCTGGCATGACGTCCTCGGTGCTCACTGGGCCGCCGTCGAGATGCCGCGGTCGCCAGCAGTTGTCGCTCAAGCGTAGCGCGGACGTGATGCGCTGGGCAAGCGCGCGGTGGCGCGAGCTGGCGGAACTGGAAGGGCGCGACAGAACAGCGGCCCCATTGCCACCGATTCGACAGAAGCAGCTAAAACCAAACGCTTTTCATGGCGCGCGAACGCGCTTGACGTCGCCCATCTGGCCGGTCAGACTCGCCGCGCTCGCTCGGAGAACCGCGTTGCGGTCTGGAGCGGAAGACGCGGCGTCAGGTTTCCGGAGCGATTGCCATGATCCACAAAGAGAATGTTCTGGTCATGGATTTGGACGGGACGCTCTGCCCCATCAAAAAGCCCGGCGAGCGATACGAAGACCTGCTGCCACGCGCGGACGTGTTGACCAAGCTGTTGGAATACCGGAAGAACGGCTTTTACATCATCATTCAAACCGCCAGGAACATGCGCACCTACGAGGGGAACGTCGGGAGAATTAACGCGAACACCGCGAAGTCCGTGTTCCAGTGGCTGGATCGGCACGAAATTCCGCACGATGAGGTCCACTTTGGCAAGCCGTGGTCTGGCAAGGGGGGCTTCTACGTGGACGACAAGGCTGTTCGCCCTGACGAATTTCTCCAACTCACGCACGAAGAAATTCTTGCTTTGGTCTCCAAATGAGTGGCCTGCTCATCGTGCCCTCCGCGCGGCTGATTCCCGCTGAGCTCCAGGGCGATTTCGGGCAGATTCCGTCGTGCATGATCCCTTTTGGGGGCGCCCCGGCGCTTCAACAGATCCTGACCGCAGTTGCAGGTTCGGACACGCGGGTGCTCGTCGCCGGGCATGAGAATATCGCGTGGATCGAAAGCTTTCTCGCGCACTCGCCGCAGAGCGCCGTGCGGGTGCTCGACGTCGGACAGACGCGTAGTTTGGGTGAAACGCTGTTGAGCGCGCTACGCAGCGAGGCGAATCTGGACTGCAGTCTGATCGTGAACTTTGGCGACACCGTCGTTCCCGGTGAACTGCCGACAGGGGATTCCTTCGTCTTCGCGTGCCCTGACGAGCTATTCCGCTGGACGACGTTTCGTTTAGCGGCGACCGGTTACATTGAGCAGATCGTTGACCGGGGCTTAGAAAAGAACGACGAGGCCGATCGCCGTGTCTTCGTCGGTGTCTTCTCCTTTCAAGACGCCAAACGCTTCGCCAAATGCCTCGCTGATGCCCTTGCCACGCCGTCGCCGGAGCTTGATTCGTTCTACCGAGCCGTGCTCGCTTATTACAATTCCGCCGACTTTCCGCCCGTTGCCCGCCAGGTCGACCTGTGGATCGATCTGGGTCACCTGGACACGTACTACGCCTCGCGACGCTTACACGCGATGGGGGCGCGCTCCTTCAACACGGTCCTCGTCGACCCATTTCGCAGCATCCTGACGAAGAAAAGCCGCAACGAAGCGAAGTTCGCCGATGAGATCCAGTGGTACACACGCCTGCCGCCGGCTCTGGGCTACCTCGCGCCACGGGTCTTTTCGCATTCCGTTGTTCCGGGCGAAATGAGCATCGATCTGGAGTTCTACGGCTACCCGCCGCTTTCCGAAGTGTTCCTGTTTTCCCGGTTGGATCTAGCAGAATGGCGGGCGATTTTTGGACGCTTGGGGTTGGTTCTGGAAGACATGGCCCGTTACCAAACCGGGCCGGGCGATCGCGAACGCATCCGGCCCTCCCTCCGTTCCATGTATCTGGACAAGACGCTGGAACGACTTCAGGAAGTGATGGGCCTCCAAGTCGATCCGGCGATCCTGAACGGTCCGCTGGAGGTCAACGGCAAGCTGTGCGTACCGTTGCGCGACCTTCTGCAGGCGCTGCCCGATCTGCTCGAGGCTTCAGGACTGCAGGACGCTGCGCACTTTTCAGTCATTCACGGCGATTTCTGTCTGAGCAACATCCTTTTTGATCGTCGCAGCCGCACCGTCCGGCTGGTCGATCCGCGGGGCCGTTTCGGGGAATTCGACATCTACGGCGACCCACGCTACGACTTGGCCAAACTCTCGCATTGCTTCAACGGCGGTTACGACTTCCTGGTCCAAGGGCTCTTCTCGCTGGAATCCACTTCGCCGGGCGTCTACCGCCTCACGGAATTCGCCAACGCCCTCCATCACCAAATCCGCGATGCCTTCAACGCGCAGTTTCTCCCGTCGCCGGTGCTGTACAATCAGGTACGTCTCATCGAGTCGCTGCTGTTTCTCAGCATGGTTCCACTCCACGCGGATCGGCCGCTTTCGCAGCAGGCGTTTCTTCTCCGCGGGCTCCAGACGGCGACTCCCTACTTCTCTCATTTGCATTCCTCCGCCAGGTGAACGCCATGCACATTCTAATCACGATGGCCGGCCTCGGCAGCCGCTTTCGCGCGAAGGGCTATTCGGTGCCCAAGTACCAGATCGAAGTCCGCGGTCGCACCCTATTTTCTTGGTCGATGGAGAGCCTCCGGAATTTCTTTCCCGGGAATCTCACCACGTTCGTGGTGCGCAAGGAGGACGCTCCTGATGCATTCATTCGGCAGGAACTCCTCGCGTTTGGCGTCACCGAACCCGTCATCATCAGCCTCGACGCGTTGACCGACGGACAGGCGACAACTGTGCTTCTGTCCCTACCGACGCTTCGCGGGCGCGACGCCCAAGCGCCGCTGCTCATCTACAACATCGATACGTTTGTTGAGCCCCACGCGCTGCAACCCTCCGATATTCGTGGCGATGGATGGATTCCCTGTTTTCCCGGCAAAGGGGATGCGTGGAGCTTCTTCCGTACCGACGCGAGCGGGCGGGTGTTGGAAGCCAAGGAAAAGGTGCGGATTTCGGACCATGCATCGATCGGACTCTACTATTTTGCGTCTCTGGACATCTTCGAAGAGACCTACCGCGCGTATTTTCGGGACGGACTGCCTGACGGACTGCGCGAACGCTACGTCGCGCCCATGTACCAGGACCTCATCGCCCGCGGGCGCGATCTCTGGGTTCAGGAGATTCCCGAAGGCGCTGTCCACCCGCTGGGAACACCGGAGGAAGTCGATCTGTTTGCAGCCGACGGTCGCTGACCGCCTTTGGCCACCCATGCGGGCAGATTCACATTGACATCCCGGCCATTGCCCCTGTACACTCTCGCCCCCAGTCAGGACACCCATCAAGGGCGGTGTCCCCACGTAGGGAAAAGGATTGGACGGGCGCTCAAACGGGGCTTCCCGCCACCCGAAGACACCACCGCCGCGCTCCCAAGCGAGCATAGGAACGGACAGAAATGGCGCTTCTCGCACACCAGACCGCTGAAATCGTTGAGACCCACCGCAAGCATGCGACCGACACCGGCTCGCCGGAAGTGCAGATCGGCATCCTCACGACGCGGATCAACCAGCTCACCGAACACTTCAAAATCCACGTGAAGGATCACCACGGTCGCCGCGGCTTGCTGCGCATGGTGAGCCAGCGTCGCGGCTTGCTCGACTATGTCCGCCGCACGGACGTTGATCGCTACAAGACCATTCTGGCGACGTTCGAACTGCGCAAGTAGTTCGTCGGACCCCAGTTAGGCACATCGGGCGGCAAGTCGCCCGGTCCGACTGGAGATCCTGAGATCGCGTGAGTTGCGCTGCCGACGCCCGGCATGCCAACTCGCGAGACGCCGAGATCCATCCGTTTGCCGCACCCAGTTTCTCGTCAGCAAACAAGCATCACAGGGCCATAGAGAACGCGCCCTGTACCGGAGTTCCCCATGGCCCATGTGCAAAAGACCGTCGCGATTGGCGACAAGACTCTACTCCTCGACACCGGCAAAATGGCGAAATTCGCCAACGGCGCCGTGATGATTTCCATGGGCGGCACGTCCGTTCTGTGCACGACCGTCTCGTCCTTGACGAACAAGGTCGGCGCGCAGTTCTTCCCGCTTTCCTGCGACTACTTCGAGAAGTTCTACGCTGCCGGTCGCATCCCGGGCTCGTACTTCAAGCGTGAAGGTCGTCAGGCGGAACACGAAGTGCTCGCTTCGCGCCTCATCGATCGTCCGTGCCGCCCGCTGTTCCCGGAAGGGTTCCAGGCGGAGACGCAGGTCACGGCGACGGTCGTTTCGTACGACAAGAACGCTGATCCGGTTGTGCTGGCGGTGAACGGCTGCTCTGCCGCGCTCGCGATTTCCGACATTCCGTGGGCGGGACCCGTTGCGGCGACGCGCGTCGGTTACGTGGACGGCAAGCTGGTCGCCAACCCGACGTTCGCCGAGAAGGCCGTCAGCGAGTTGGACCTGTTCGTCGTCGTCGGCCCCAAGGGCATCGTCATGGTGGAAGCCGGTGCGAAGTTCGTCAGCGAGCAGCTGATGATCGACGCGCTGTTCTTCGCTGAAGACACGCTGAAGCCGGTCGTCGCGGCGTTCCAGGAACTGGCGGCGGAAGTCGGCAAGGCCAAGTACGTGTACGTTGCCCCCGCCGTGAACGAAGAACTCGTGGCCGCGTGCCGCGAAGTCGCCTTCGAGCAGATCAAGACGGCGGCTGTCATCCCGGCGAAGACCGAACGCTACGCAGCGATCTCGGCAGTCAAGAAGGCGGCCGTTAAGGCGCTCGCTGAGAAGTACCCGAACGACGGCGAGGCGATCAAGGAGATCGTCGGCGAGTTCAAGTCGGAATTCTGCCGCGCGCAGATCCTCAACGACCGCACGCGCCTCGATGGCCGCGCGCTCGATCAGGTCCGCAAGATCACCATCGAGACCGGCGTGCTGCCGCGCGCTCACGGCTCGGTGCTGTTCACCCGCGGTGAGACGCAGTCGCTCGTTGCCGCGACGCTGGGCACGGGTCACGATCTGCAGAAGATCGAGACGCTGAACGGCACGGAAGATCGCCGCTTCCTGCTGCACTACAATTTCCCTCCGTTCTCGACGGGTGAAGTGAAGCCGCTGCGTGGTCCTGGCCGTCGCGAGATCGGTCACGGTGCGCTCGCGTGGCGCGGCATCAGCCCGGCGCTGCCGTCGTTTGAGAACTTCCCGTACATCCTGCGCTCGGTCTCCGAGATTCTGGAGTCCAACGGTTCGTCGTCGATGGCGACGGTCTGCGGCACCAGCCTCGCGCTGATGGACGCGGGCGTGCCGGTCAGTTCGGCGGTCGCTGGCATCGCGATGGGCCTGATTTCGGACGGCGACAACTTCGCGGTGCTGTCTGACATCCTCGGCGACGAAGATCACTTCGGCGACATGGACTTCAAGGTTGTCGGTTCGGCCGACGGCATCAGCGCGCTGCAGATGGACATCAAGATCGACGGCCTGAGCCGCCCGATTCTGGAAGCGGCGCTGGCGCAGGCCAAGGCCGGTCGCCTGCACATTCTCGGTGAGATGAACAAGGCGATCTCGACGTTCCGTCCGGAGCTGTCGCAGTTCGCCCCGCGGATCTTCACGATCCTCATCAACCCGGAGCGCATCAAGGACCTCATCGGCCCCGGTGGCAAGAACATCAAGTCGATCGTCGCGACCACGGGCGCGCAGGTGGACGTGGAAGAAGACGGCACGGTTCGCGTGGCGGCCATCGACGGCGAAGTTGCTGACGCGGCCATCAACATGGTCCGCGGCTTCACCAGCGAAGCGGAAGTGGGCAAAGACTACGACGGCGTCGTCACGCGCATCGCCGATTTCGGCGCGTTCGTCCGCATCATGCCGGGCACGGAAGGCCTCGTGCACATCAGCGAACTGGCGGAAGGCCGTGTGGAACGCGTGGAAGACGTGTGCAAGCTCGGCGACCCGCTGAAGGTGCGCGTCATCAACGTGGACCGCATGGGCAAGATTCGCCTGTCGCGTCGTGAAGCGTTGGGTCTCCCGCCGCGTCCGCCGCGTGAAGACGGCGATCGTGGTGGTGGTAGTGGCGGCGATCGCGGCCGAGGCCCCCGTGATCGCGATCGCGGCCCGCGCCGTGACGGCCCGCGTGATGACCGTGGTCCGCGTCGTGATGATCGCGGCCCGGCCCAAGGTGCTGCCGAGGGCGGCCACGGCGAGCGCAGCGATGCGGCCAACGAGCGCCGTCAGCGCCGTGAACGCGGCGAAGGCGGCAGTGGTGAGACGCCCGCAGGCGAGTAATCGTCTGGCGTGAATGATTGAAGAAGGCCCGGTTGGACGCGAGTTCAGCTGGGCCTTCTGGCTTTTGGGGCGAGGACCGGCACGGGGCGAAGATCGAAGCGGCGTCCTTGCAGCGATGCTCCGCGCAGCTGGTCGCTCGTGTACGCGGGCTGGGACTGGGGCCGCTGCGCTTTCACGTTGGCGGGGGCGGAAGTATTTTGTGGCCAGCGTAAAAAGATCCGCGGCAAAAGTTGGGAATCTGCGAATACCAGTTGTCGCGCGTGTCGGGCGCGATGCTCTTCGGGAGCCTCGGCGCGCGCCGGGGGGAGCGGGGTAGCCCACAGAAACCAGGCCGGGCGCTCAGCGGGACAGAAGGACCCCGCGGGAGTGCCGAAGGTTGGGCGGCGCAGCGCGAGCTGCGGGACCGCTTTGGTGGATCACGTCCGCGTGACGGCGGGCGTTTCGGCGGGGAGGTCGATTTTTTGGCTGGGAGGTCCCCCCGGCGTAAGCCGGAACCTCGCCTTTTTGCCGAAGCCGACTGAAGCGCGCCACGGTGCACGTCGAAGCTGGCCCCACTCGCTCGGCACCAAGTTCATCGAACGCATCGAACGTACAGTGAGAACGAGCCATCATAACCGATCGTCTTCCCGTAGGTGAAGTCCGTGCGCCAGTACGACCCACCCACCGCCTTGTAGGTCGTTGCACTCCAGTAGGCTGCGAGCTGGGTGCCGAAAAACACCGTCGTGTTAATCGCGGGCCCGGTTGACGTTGTGTTGCGGTCGACAATCGAGTCGAGCTCAATCGCGCGCGGAAGCCGCCAGCCGCCACCGGCGGTCGAGAGTCCACTGCACCGCGTGATCGCACTCGCCTGCACATAGGGAGAAACCGAAGGAGTCCGCTCCCAAACAAGCTTCGTGGCGTTGTCTGTGACGGTGCTGGCATCGGAGGTGAACCGCGTCGACGGGCTTGCCGACAACACGGAGCTTCGTACACAACGCACTCGCGCCGTGCTCGCCACGCTGAGGGTGTTGAGGACACCAGCGGCCCCCGATACCGTCCAGGCGCTTTGCGACGCGGTCTCGACCGACTGCACCGCAGTCCAATAGACGTCCGTGACCGCAACCGACTGGAAGACGCTGGATACGACCGGTCCGTACGCGGTCAGATCTCGCAGCGACGCCAGTTCAGCGAGCGACGGGAGGCGCCAGTCCGACTTGGAGGCCGTCGTCGCCGTTTTGCAGTAGGCGTTGGCCTCAGTCCACGTCTTCAGCGTGACGCCGCTGTCTTGTTTCTGCCAAGTCAGGTACGTCAACGCGTCGCCCACCGTTCCGTCACCGTTGTCGGCCAATTTCGTCGCGGGCACGTTCGGATTGTCCGTCCGGCCGCCCCAAGCCGGAAAATCCGGCGCGCACACGCAACCGGCTCCCGTCTCGACGTACGCGTAGCCATTCGTGCAACTCGCCGGTCCCGTACACGTCAGCGTAAACGTGCTCACCACGCCCGCGCCACACACCCCCGCCGTACACGTCCCCGTCGCGCACGCCGCCCCATCGCTCAGGTTCACGTGCTTGCACCCACTCGCGGGGTCGCAGCTGTCCGTCGTGCAGCCATTGCCGTCGTCGCAATTCACGCCCGTGCCCACGCAAGCGCCGCCGGTACACGTGTCGCCGGACGTACACGCGCTGCTGTCATCACACGCGGCCGCAAGATTCGCGTGCGTGCAGCCCGTCGTGCTGTCGCAGGAATCGCTCGTGCAGACCTGATTGTCGCTGCAGTTGACCGCGTTGCCGGTACAGACGCCGCTGACGCACGTGTCACCCGTCGTGCACTTGCTGCCGTCGTCACACGAAACCACCACGTTGGTCTGCACGCAACCCAGCACTTTGTCGCAGCTGTCGCTCGTGCACGGGTTACCGTCATTGCAAAACGCGGTCGCTCCTTTGCACGTGCCCTGCCCGCACATGTCACCGTTCGTGCACGCGTTGCCGTCGTCGCACGGAGCCGAGGTGTACGTGAAAATACAGCCCGCGACCTTGTCGCAGGTGTCTGCCGTGCACAGGTTGAAGTCGTTGCAAATGGCCGCCGTGCCGCCGCAAGCGCCGTTCGCGCAGGCGTCGTTGAACGTGCAAGCGTCGTTGTCATTGCACGCCGCCGTGTTGTTGCTGTGACTGCACGCGCCGCCGACGAGGCACGTGTCCGTCGTACACGGGTTGCCATCGTTGCAGCCGCTGCTGGTGACGGTGTACACGCAGCCCTTGACCACGTCGCAGCTGTCCGTCGTACAGACGTTGTTGTCGTCGCAGACCTTGTTGGTGCCCACGCAGCCGCCGCCCGTGCAAGTTTCCCCGGCCGTGCACGCGTTGTTGTCGTTGCACGCCAAGGCGTTGTCCACATGCGTGCAGCCTGCCTTGCTGCAGCTGTCCTCAGTGCAGAAGTTGCCGTCGTCGCAGATCATCGCCGTACCGGCGCAGAGACCAAGCTTGCAAAAGTCGCCCGTCGTACACGCGTCGCCGTCGTTGCAGTTCAGGTTGTTGAAAGAGTGCCCGCAGCCATCAATCGCGTCGCAGCTGTCGGTCGTGCACGGGTTGCCGTCATTGCACGCCGCCGAGTTCGCCGCAAAAACACAGCCTGATCCGCCGTCGCAGCCGTCGCTTGTGCACACGTTGCCGTCGTCACACGTCAGGGCTGCGCCCGCGCACGCGCCGTTCTGACAGGTGTCTCCGGTCGTACACGCGTCACCGTCATCGCAACTCGCGCTGGTCTTGGCGTGAACGCAGCCGATGGTTATTTGGCAGCTATCCGCGGTGCACGCGTTGCCATCGTCGCAGTTGGTGGTCTGTCCGCTGCAACTGCCGCTGGCGCACTTGTCCGCGCTCGTGCAGGCGTTGCCGTCGTTGCAGCTGATTGTGTTGTTGCTGTGCACGCAGCCCGCGCCGGCGATGCACGCGTCGTTGGTGCACGGGTTGGCGTCGTCGCAGTTGGTCAGGCTGCCGATGCAGCCCCCGTCCGTGCACGTGTCGCCAGTCGTGCAGGCGTTGCCGTCGCTGCAGGCTGCGGTGCTGTTGGCGTACGCGCAGCCAGTCGCCGGGTTGCAGGTGTCGTCGGTGCAGGTGTTGCCGTCGTCGCAAGGCAGCGCTTGTCCCTGACAGCCGCCGCCCAAGCACACGTCGCCCACCGTGCAGGAGTTGCCGTCGTTGCACAGCGCTGTTGTGTTGGCATGGACGCAGCCTAGACTCGGCTGGCAGCTGTCCATCGTGCAGATGTTCGCGTCATCGCACGTGATACCACTGCCGACGCAGCCGCCGGCGACGCACGTGTCCGCGCCGGTGCACGCGTTGCCGTCAAAACAAGGTGCCGTCGCGTTGCTGTGGCTGCAGCCCTGGGTGCCAGAACACGTGTCGTTGGTGCACGCGTTGCCGTCGTCACAGGAAACTGGCGCGCCGTTGCAGGTTCCCAAGGCGCAACTGTCGCCCGTCGTGCACGCGTTGCCGTCGACGCACGCCAGCGTGTTGGCCGCGTGTCCGCACCCCGCGATGCCCAGGCACGTGTCGGTCGTGCACACGTTGTCATCGTCACATGACGTGTTGTCGATCTGCCCGTTGCAGTCGTCGTCCTTCGCGTTGCAGACCTCGACGGCACCTGGGTGCACGTACGGACTCTTGTCATCGCAGTCCGTCGTTTCTGTGACGTAACCGGGCGGCGCGACGCAGCCCTGAGCGCTCACCTTCGCATTGCCAAAGCCGTCGCCGTCGGCGTCCTGGAACCAGGTCGCGGCAACGCCTTCATCGGTTTGGCCGTCGCAGTTGTCGTCCAAGCCGTTGCAGGTTTCCGGTTGTGCCCCGGTGCCGGTACACGCGCTCAAGCCGTCCAGCGTGCACTTGCGCGTACCTGGACACGCGCCGGCACTATTCTTGACCAGACACGTTGTGCTCGCGCCGTCAAACGTCGCCAGTTCCGAACAACTGCACTCGCCGGTCACCAACACGCACTGCTTGCCCGCGCCTTTCTCGCCCTGAACGGCTTTGCAGTCGTAGCCCGACGGGCACTCGTTTGTGCTGTTGCAGCCGCCGCCACAAAAGCGCCCGGCGGCGCCGTAGTCGATGCAGAGCGACCCACCGTTGACCTTGCCGCATTCTGCGTCCGTCACGCACGGGCGACAGAGCGCGACCGACGTCGGCAAGCAGATGAAGGACGTGTCCGTGCTGCCGGTTACCTGGGCGCACTTGAAGCCGCCCGGACAGCAGTCGACGCACGTCTGCGTGCAGATCTTGCCATTCGCCGAATCGACGCAATAGCCGCTCTGACAATCCGCCGCGGCAGCGCACGTTGCGCCGGATTCGCCTTTGGCTGGCTGAGTGGGAAAATCACAAGACGTCGTCACCGAATCCGTGGACACCGCGTCAGAAGCCGCCGCATCGCCCTGGCCCGCTGTGTCCTTGTCTCCCCCGGCAGTGTCGCCTTTCGCGTTCGCCGCGTCCGTCCCACCGATTTGCGAGTCGAACGTCACGTTGACGTCCACGCCTGTTCCAGCGCCGTCTTCCGCTTTGGGGCTACTACACGCCGCAAGCCCCCAAACAACAGCGACGAGGACAAACAGATGGCGCATCCAGCATTCCTCCGGAGCAGAGCCAAGCGACTCGTGCGATGTCGCTACGATGGCAAAAATGCGTTTGGGTTTCAACGGCGGAATCACGCAATCACCGAGCGCGTTCCAGTCGTCTGGCAGCGGATCCAGCCGCGACGGGCGAACGGCCGCGCGTGGCGGAATCGGACCTACGGAAGCGTGTCCGACTTGCTGTCGCTGCCCGTTCCGTCGGCCTTGGGCTGGCAGGAAAACGCCGCGTTCATGGCGCACTGGAAGTAGTCCTGGAAGATTTTTGCGCCAATTGGGTCCGCCTTCAGCGGCGCGCCGCAAGCGTCCTGACAAGCCTGGTCGCTGTTGCACTTGCCGAGGCACACGAACGCGTTGGTGCACGTCGCGTTGCCCTTGCACGCGGCGGTTTCCTTGGCACAGACGGCGTCCACGCACGCCGAGGAATTGTCGCCGGTGTCCTTGCTGCCGCTGACCGTGTCGTTGACGACGACAACTGGATTCGCAGCGCACGACGCCTCCGTCTTGGAGGTGACGACGCAATGCGTGCCGGCTCCGCACGCCGTTCCCGCGGTCCACGTGGCCGGAGAAACGTCGGTCGGGCAGTTCACAATCGAACTCGTCGTGGTGCCAGGCTCCGTGTAGCAGCCAACCGGCGTGTTCGCCGCGACGCACGGGTTGCCGGGCGCGCCGCCGGGAACGGGATTACCGGAATTCGTCGTGCTGCCGCACGCGGTCGCGAGGATCGCGCACGCCACAAGGAAAAACTGCTTCAACGCGGTCATGGGAAAGCTCCGTGATTCCCGCCACGGCCCGACAAGTTGGCAGACGCGGCGTTCAGTGATACATGCCACACGCTGCCGATCGCCGGTTGCGCCGTGGCTCCGCTAGGTTACAGCGTTGCCACCGCGAGCGCAAACGACCGCCCTCGACACGCGTCAGGACGTTGCCGCCAACCTTGGGGAGATTGGCAGCAAATTGGCCCTTCGACCGGGCGCTTGTCTCCCCGCACTGGAGCCGAACATGCAGCGCCACGCGCCGTTTGTCTTGCGATGGATTGCCGTTCTCACTTGCGCGACACCCGCCTGGGCTTCCGCTGCGGAAGCCGCCGATCCGTTCACATTGCCCGCAGCCGCAACGCCTGCCGCCCCCGCCGCGGAGTTGCCGGCAGATGCGACCGACCCGAACGCGCTGACCTTGTCCATCGGCTTGATGGGCCGGATCACTGGGCAATCCACCTCGGCGTTTCGCGTCGATCCCGCGGGCCATTCCTCGACGTCCGACGTGGAATACTCGGCGCGGATTCGCGTCCGCGCCGATGCAGAGACGAAGGAAGGCGATCACCGGTGGTCCGTCGGCGGCGCCATCAGCGTCGATGCGATTGACGGCACCATCGCGGGAGGTGCGGACAGCTTGATGGGCGATAAACTGCCGGGCGGCATGGCCGAATCCGTGGTGCTGCAGGACGCCTACATCGGCGCCAAGTTCGGAAAGCTGTTTGGCTTTCGCGTTGGCGCCCTCACCTCGCAATGGGGCCTCGGTTTGGTTGCCAATGACGGCACAAACGGCCTTTCCGCAGAGCGCAACGATTGGTTCACGCTGACTCGTGCCGCCGATCGCAACTTGCGCCTGATGATCCACAGCATGCCGTGGGCGAACTGCGAAGACTCGGCGCTACGCGGGTTGATGTTCATCGCCGCGATCGACAAGGTACTGGACGACGACAGCGCCTCCTCGATGGACGGCCAGAACGCCGTGCAGGCTGTTGGCGCGGTGCGGATGCACTTGGCGGAAAAGCGCTGGTTTGGCCTCTACTACGTGCGCCGCTGGCAGCACCACGACATGACGGCAACGTGGAATCCCGGCAAGGACCTGCGGGTGCACGTCGTCGACGCCGCGGTGGACCTGGATTGGCGCGACAAGGAGACCCGCAAAGGTCTGCGTGTCGAAGCAGAGGCAGCCGGCATTGTCGGCGACACGTCGCTCGCGCCGACGCCGGAGTACCCGCGGCACGACGTGCAGCAGTTTGGCGCGTTTGGTCGCGTGACGTACGTGGGCGTCGCGGGCACCGGGCTGACGCTGCAGTTGGACAGCGGCTACTTCAGCGGTGACGCCAACATGGACGACGGCAAGGTCACGACGTTCCGCGCCGACCGCAACATGAAGCAGGGGCTCGTGCTGTTTGACCGCGTGCTCGCGTGGCAGACGGGCGTGGCGAGGCGGACGGCAAGCAACTTGTCGCTCGTGGGCGTTCCAGCGCAGGACCTCGATCGCTTGGCGAGCGGCGGTGCGGTGTTTGACGCGATCACGGTCTACCCGAAAGTGGGGTACCGCGTGCTGGATTGGCTTGAAGTGTACGGTGGCGCGCTGCTCGCGTGGGCACCGGCGCCGATTGTCGATCCGCTGCACACGCGGACTGACACCGGCGGCGTACCGGTTAACTTCGCTGGGCAAAAGGCCGATGGGCACTACCTCGCGACGGAAATCGACCTCGGCGTGCGCACGACGTGGCGCTTGGGCGAGCCCTGGCACGCGGCGATTCAGGTGGCGCTGGAAGAGGGCATCCTGCTCCCCGGCGGTGCGCTGGGCGCGTTGACCACGCTCGACAATTCGGACAACCACGCCTACGCGACGCGCCTCACAGTGTCGCTGCTCGGTCGCTAACGATTTGACGCTGGAGTTTGCCATGAACCGCAAGCCGTACCTGTTTCTGACGCTGTTGACTCTGATCGCGCTGCCTGCGTGTCAGGACGCGCCCGAAGGCCTCGCGCCCGCGCAGCCTGCCGACACAACGGTCAAGGTCGATTTCGAGGCCAAGCCGCTGCCGGAGATTCCGCTGCCCAACGACCTGGCGACGCGCTTCGACGAGACGTCGCCAACGCACCGTCGCATCAACGCCTCGATGATGGCGCAGACCCAGTTTGAGACGCTGGTTCGCCAGAACATCGACATGCTCGACGGCTGGGGCGTTTTTGCGCCGATCACCGTCGGCTTCAGTGGGCTAATCGACCTCAAAGGCGTGCAGGACGCCCACGTCAAAGACAACTACGCGCTGGCGAACGACCTGATTTACGTCATCGACGTCACGCCCGGCTCGCCCACGTACGGCAAACCCGCGCAGATGGACATCGGTCAGGGCAATTTCCCCGTGATCCTGAAGGATCGCAACGGCTACTGGGAGAACGACGCGCGCCCGGACACGTTGTCGCTCTTCTTTGAGGAGACCGATGAGGACCTGAACAAGAACGGCAAGCTCGACGATGGCGAGGATACGGATCTGGACGGCATTTTGGACAAGCCAAATTACCTGCCCGGCTTGACGCCGACCGCCACCGACCTGCCCGCACGCGCCGATGCGCTGATGTACTGGTACGAACGCGAGACGAACACGCTCATCATGCGGCCGTTGACGCCGTTGCGGCAGCGCACAACGTACGCGGTCGTGATTACCCGGCGCTTGAAGGACGCGAACGGCAAGCCGGTTGGTTCGCCGTTCCCGACAGTCAACCACACGGCGCAGACGGAAGCGCTGACGCCGTTGAAGGAAATTCTTGCGGGCAACAATCCGGATTTCGGCGGATTGAAGGTGGAGGACATCGCCTTCACGTGGAGCTTCTCAACCGGCAGCATCTACGAGGACCTGAACGCGGTGCGCGACGGTCTGTACGGGCTCGGTCCGCAGGCGTACCTGAAAGACACGTACCCGGCGGAGATGAGCAAGCTTCACCCGGTGTGGGCCGACGCAGAGCCCGCGAGCGCGAATCCGCACAACTTGATTGCTGTACCGGGCGAGACGATGACCGACATCATTCGCCTCATCGCGATGCAGATTCCGGATGCCAACATCGTCAGCGGCCCGACCAACGGCGATCGCATGTTTTCGGGTTTGCAGTACGTCGACTACCACGTCTTTGGCAGTTTTGACTCGCCGCAGCTCTTTCCGCGCAAAGATATCAGCGGCAACTACTTGAACTACGCCGAGATGATTTGGCCGCCGGACGTCTCGACGACGCCTGCACCGAGTCGCGCCGAGCGGGTCTCGTACTGGCTGGCAATTCCGCGCAAGGAAGCGTCACCGCGCAAGGACGGCAAGCCCGCCGGTCTGGTCATCATCGGCCACGGCTATACGGGCAACAAGCTGACCACGGTGCAATTCGCCGGCTTCTTCGCCCGCTATGGCATCGCGACGCTGTGTCTGGAAAACGTCAGCCACGGTTTTGACCTGCTCGCAGGCACCGATCTGGATCTGGCGAAGGCGGTTCTGGAGAGCAAAGGGCTGCCCGGTGTCGTGGACGCGCTGAACCAAAATCGCAGCTGGGACCAGGATGGCGATGGCCGCGAAGACAGCGGCGCGGACTTCTGGACCGCCTACACGTTCCACACGCGCGACGTCGTGCGGCAGAGCACCGTCGACTACATGCAACTGATTCGCATTCTGCGCACGTACGACGGCACCAAGAAGTGGGCGTTCGACACGAACGGCAACGGCAAGACCGACGACGACATCGCGGGCGACTTTGACGGCGACGGCAAGGTCGACATCGGCGGCAAGGACTCCGTCATCGGCATCACGGGCAGTTCGTTGGGCGGCATGATGTCGGCCATGGTCGGCGGCAGCGAACCGCAGCTGAACACGGCGATTCCCGTCTGCGCGGGCGGCGGCTTGGGCGACGTGGGCATGCGGTCGTTACAAGGCGGCGTACGTGAAGCGGTGATTTTGCGCGTGATGGGCCCGTTGTACACGTCGGCAGTCCAGGCGGACGGCAGCGCGGTCGTGAACACGGTGATTCCGCGGCTCAACCGCACGGCGCGCATTCAGGTCGCGACGCTCGCGCCGGAGATCGTCAAGCAAGCCGGCGCAGTGCTGGCGCGTAACCTCGACAACGGCGAGTACGATTGCTCGCTGGTGAAGAACGGCCTTTTTCGCGTGGGCCTGCCATCGGACGTGACACAGGTCGGCGCGCAGCGGCACGTGCTGACGTTCTACGCCGGCAATCCGTTCCAGACGGGCGTGCGCGACGACGCCAAGGGCAAAGCGTGCAAATTGAAAGACGGTGCGATGCCGATCCGCGAGATCAAGGCGTTCGAGAACGACGTGACCTTCCACTACAACAGCCGCCCGCTCGTCTTCAAGAACGGCGACTCGCTGGCACCTCTGGCAGAGGGTCTGGGCCTGCACCGCGCGCGTCCGGAAATGCGGCGGTTCTTGGGTCTGGCGCAGATGGTGCTGGATCCGGCCGATCCGGCGGTGCTGGCCAAGCAGTTCACGTCGGGCGAGGTGAAGTCGGCAACGGGTGAAGTGGTCAACACGCACGGCATCGTGATCACGACGATCGGCGACATGAACGTGCCAGCGTCGTCGGGTGCGAGCATCGCCCGCAACTTGGGCAAGATCGACTGGTTTGCGCAGCACCCGGAGTGGAACAACCGATCGGCGCTGCAGATGCTCGCGGACACGCACATGCTGGAGGCGGTGAACGTGATCGGCCGCTACCTGACGCCCGCGGGCGCGCCGGTGCTGTGGGATGTGGAAGATCTGTCAGGCTCAGCGGCGCTGGCCGCCGATCCGACGGCGATGCCCTACCCGCTTGGCTTGGACGGCAACTGGGCACCGCGCAACGTGACACCGATGCACAAGTACCTGATCGGCAACGATGGCCGCGGCGGCGTCGGCGGCGCGTTCTTCCCGTACGTGCGGCCGGAGGGCAAACACGATCTGGACTTCCCCGGCGAGCAGATCGACCGCATCACGAAGATTTGCGCGGACCCGGCGAACGCCAAGGAGGCGCCGTGCAAGGCGCTCGCTGCAGGCACGCCGTTTGACCATGGGTCGATGGTGCTGGAAGCGATGGTGCAGTTCCTGGGCGGCGGCGGCAAAGCCTTCCCGCTGGAAGCTTGCCAGAGTAACTGGACGTGCGCGCCGAACGCAACCGGCTTGAACGCCGCGGAAATGCCGTGCGACCGCGCTTGCGGCGGGCCGACGAGCGCTGCGCCGTGGCTGAAGAAGTGTGGGAATTGCCCGTAAGCTACGGCGCCTGGCAAGTCGCGAGCGCAGCTTTGCACGGACCGGTCAAGCAAGTGTTGTCGCAGGTCTTGTCGCCCTTGCAGTTGCAGCCGCCGATGCAGACTTGCAGGTCGAGCAGCTTCTTGGCCTCGGTCTTGCTCGCCGAGTGAATGCAGCCGTAGGTGCAGGTGGACTTGGCGACCGGATCCGGCTGCGCGCAGCCTTGAATGCAGGTGATCGTTCCGGTGCACGTCGCGGTGCCCTGCGGGTCGGTGCACGCCAACATCGAGTTCACGCAGCCCGCGTTCGCAGCCCCCTGACACTTCATCGCCCCGGCGAATGCGGTCTGACCGGCCGGCGTGGTTTGCGCCCAGCAGGCCGTCATGCACGCGGCTTTTTGTGCGTCCGTGCCGATGTCACACGCGCCTGCACAGCCCAATGCATCGATGCACGACTTGCTGCCCGATGCGCCACTCGCGAGGCAAGTCAGGACCTGTTCCGGGCACGCGGCGAAGGCGTCAGTGCCGCCGGCCGCAGAGGTGCACGCATCCAACGCGGCGTATTGGCCCTGCGCCGTTGCCGAAAGCGCCGCGTAACAGCCGGAGATGCAGACCAACGGGTCCTTGTTGCTGGTGCACGCTTGGGTACACGTGAAGTAGCTGCCGCACTTGGCTACGCCCGTCTTGCCGTCGGCGCCGCATACCGCGACCTTGTTCAGGCACTTCTGGCCAATGCAGTCGCCGATGCACTTGGGATCGCTTGAGCCCTTGCACAGACCGTCGCGGCACGTCGTCTGGATGCAGGTGCTGACGCTGGCGTATTCCGTGGACACGGTCGGGCTCGTGCCGGTGAGACACGTGGCGTCACAGCCGGTTGCCCAGTTCGCGGGCGTGCAGCTCTGCGCGACGCAATTGATGAGCGAGAGGCAGTCTGGATACTTCGCAGGCGCGGTGTCTGTGGCCATGGCGTCCGTGGAGTCGGTCCCGTCAGTCAGCGTGATGGTGTCGCTGGTCGTGCCGTCTGTCGCTGTGACGCCGTCGCCCAACGCGGTATCCAGATTCACGTCTCCCAACTGCGTGTAGTCCGTGCCCGCGCCACTGCTCGTATCTTCGTCGCACGCGCTCAGGCTCATCGTCATCGCCACTGCCGCACAAGACGTCCAAAAAATCCGCATCTCGACCTCCGCTGGAGTTCCAATCCTGCCGCGCGCGTTGCGTTCGCGCAAGTAGACCGTCGTCGCGCCGCTGTGTATGCTCCAAATGCAGGGTCTGACGGGGCAACTGGAGGTAGGTCGTGGTTCGCTTGTTCGGCAAATTCTGGTGGCTCGGTTGCGTCTTTTCGCTCGCGGCGTGCGACGACACAGCGGTCGGCGGTCCCAGCGCGGACATCCTGAGCAGCAATGCCGACGCGACGGACGACGTCAGCATCCTGGGCGGCAAGGACGCGATCGAGGACATCAGCCCGGAGAAAGCCGCTTGTGTCGGATCGGCGCTCGAGCCCGGCATGTCAGTATTTGATTACCAGTGCAAATTTCTGGACCAATGCGAGCACATGGCCAGCTGCTACTGTGGCGACGGCTGTAGCGACACGAAGATCAAGTGCGACGACCAGTACTGCCCCAATGCCCACCCCAAGTGCTACTGCGGCGACGGTTGCGATGCCAAGCTCGTGATGTGCCCGAACTACATCTGCAACGCCTCGCCGTCCACGGGCTGTGAAGCGCACGACGACTGCGTCTTCAACAACGCCAAAGCGCCTGACTGGTGCGGCTGCCAAAAGATGCCGGACCACTGCTCGTGTGGCAGCGATTGCCTGCCCAACGTCGCACTCTGTGACGCCAAAGTCTGCAAGAACTATCCGACGAAAGGTTGCTCGCCGGAGCTCAATGACAAGAAGGAAATCAAGACCTACACGAACTGCTACTGCGAACGCTGCGGCACACTGGCGCACACGCCGCGCTGCTATTTCCTGCAATGCCCCGGAGCCAAGCCCTGATGCGGCTGGCGCTCATCATCGCGCTGGGGTCCGCGCTTGGCGGGCTGCTGCGGTACCTCGTGGCCCTCGGATGGCGCGGGCAAGTCGTCGCGGGTCTGCCGCTGGCGACGTTGACCGTGAACATCGTCGGTTCGGCCATCTTTGGCCTTCTCGCGTCGCGTCACGCGCACGCGCCGCTCCAGGATTCTGTGTACTTCGGCCTGACCACCGGCATTCTCGGCGGGTTCACGACCTACTCCAGCTTCAACGGCGAAATGTTGCGGATGCTCGTCGAAGGCAACGCCTGGCGCGCCGCGCTCTACGCGGGCGTCACAGGGACGACTTGCCTGCTCGGTGGCGGCCTCGGCTGGTGGCTGGGAGCGCTGAAGTAGCAGAACTTACGGCGCCTTGGGCGCCTCACCGACATCACCCGGCGTCAGGAACAACGGCACGGTGACCGAACCGGTCAGCGGCTTGCCCACCGGGAACTTCGCAGCATCAACCGCGGTGCGAATGCACGTCAGGAACTTCGGCTCGGTGAACTGCGTCTCTTTCAAGAACAACTCGCCCAGCGCAGCTTGTCCCGGCTCAGCGCCCGGCTTCACGGAGAACTTCATCAGCATGCGCCCCCCCGCCTGCGGCGCGATCTTCTTCAGCTCCGAATAGCAATCCCGCAGCGCCGGAAACACAGCCTTGATCGCGGCTTCCGCGTCGGCTTCCTGCACGTCGCCTTCCACTTCCAGCTTGCCGTGCGGCTGCGCCGGCGTATCCGTTCCACCCGCCTGCACGTTCTTCAGCGCCGGCAACGAACCTGGCAGCGCGAGCTGCTCCGGCTTGGCTTCCGCTTTGTCAGACAAGCCTTCCTCGGCCTTGACGACGGTCGGATTCTTGCCAGCGCCGGGATCTTCGCCGTCTTTTTGCGCCGTCTTGGCGGTCTTGTCGCCGTCTTTGGCCTTCTTGCCAGCGCCGCCGCCGACCGTGAACCACAGACCGGCAACAACTGCCAGAATCGCCACAATGATACCAATCTGCTTGGGCTGCATGACGCCTCGCCTTTCTCTTGTTTTGAGGGGTTACAGGTGCTTCTCGATCAACTGCGCCATCGCGGGCTTGGGCCGACCGCCGAGGATCTGCTCCACGACGCGGCCGCCTTTAAACACCATCAGCGTCGGAATGGACGAAATCTGGTACTCGCCGGCCAACCGCTGGTTCGAGTCGACGTCCACCTTGGCGATCTTCGCGCGGCCCTTGAAGTCGTCAGCGAGCTGCTCGACCAACGGCGCGATCGCGCGGCACGGACCACACCAGGTCGCCCAAAAGTCGATGAGCACGGGCTCCTTCGACTCCAGAACTTCCGTCTTGAAATTGCTCTCGGTCACGACCACAACATTGCCAGCCATAGGATCCTCGTTTGCGAAAAGTGGCCCCAGCGCGGCAGCCTTGCCAGAACTTGGGGGACACAGGTTAGGTTGAGCCGCGTTTGCGCGCAAGCCCGTCACGGAGGCGTGTTGTTGCACAGGCCCGGATCTGTAGGTCCGGAGACGTGGCAATAATTCATCGGACCGCACGATTGTTTCGTCAGCCACACGGCGGGTTCCCACACGAGATCGGCGTCCAGTTTGGAGCAGTTCGCCGCAGTGCCCACGCATGCCGCGTAGGATTCCTTCTTGAGAATCGAACCGCCCAGCGCCGTCCCGTCGCACTTGTACTCGGTCTTGATCACGTCCGGCGGGCCGCATTTTGTCCCCTGGAGCATGAACTTTCCGTTGCCATCGCAGCAGATTGAACCCGGTGTGCACTGCTGTAGGCTGACGCATTCCGCAACCGTGAGATCGGGGCTGCTGCAAGCCTCAGTCGGCAAGCACTCGGTCTGGTCGACCCACGGGCTGAAGTAGTAGTTGGTCGGGCTGTACGAGCACTGCGTGCTGACGCCACTACAGCCGAGGAAGACGTCGCGCACCTGAACGGCGCCGCCGGGGAGGTTGTTCGAGCACGAAAACTGCTGCTGGTTGGTCGACAGGCACGGCGACGCGAGCGGCGCGAACTGGCCATCAGCGGTGCAGCATTGCGTTCCGGGCTGGCAGGGCGCGTTCAACTGGCAGTCCGCGAGATCGCCGTTCTGCACGCACTTCTCGTAGCTCTGGCACTGTTTGACCAACGTGTACGCCGACTTGTTCAGGTTCGCGGGTTCGACCGAGCACGTCTCGTCGACGCCCGTGCAACCGGGGAACACCTGTGCGGACATGACCGATTCGACACCGTTCGCCGACGTACACTTGCTGACCGACTTGATGAGCGCGTCGGCGCACTTGCTGCCTTGGTCGGCCCAGTCGCCGCCGCCAGTGCAGCACGTGGTGCCCGCGACGCAGACGTCCGTACAGACGGGCGGTGCATCAGCGAGCGGCAACGAACAGAGCTGGTTGTAGCCACAAGTGCCCGCCGCCTTCCAGTTGCCCCAGCTCGGGGTTGCGGCGGAACACAGCGCGGACGCGCCAGAGCAGCCAGCGACGCCGTCGTGGACCGTGTACTTACTGCCTTTTCCCGTCGTCTCGCATTGGTATTCCGTGGCGACGACCGCAGTGCCACACGCGGTGCCGGTGGCCGCATATTGGCCATCAGCGCCACAGCAAGTTGTGCCGGGCTTGCAGACGGAAATGAGCGCGCAGGTTCCGGGCTCCGTGGAGATCGGCACATCGCATTTTTCGGTGGCGAGGCAATCCGTCGTGATCGTCCACGGCGACCAAACGGCCTTGCCGTCGCACTTGCCGGCGCTGCCGCAGCTAGCGTACTGCGAGCGGGTCACGATGGAACCACCCGCCTGCGTGCCGCCCGGACCGTTCAAGCAGTCGTACTGCGTAAAAACGGACGTCGTGCCGCAAAGCGCAGTGGCGTCGGCCAATGCGTGAGTGCAGGTGCCGTTGGTGCAGGTATCGAGCGTACACGGGTCCGCGTCGTAGCAGCCAATAGCATCGACGCAGCTGGGCGCCGGCGCGGGCGTACCTGAGCAAAGCGGAAAGACCGTCTTGTCCGGGTTCTTCTGGCAGAACGAGCCGCCCGGGCACGAGCCGATGATGCCCCAGTCCGTCCAACTGTAGTTCGCCGTGTTGCCGCTGCAGGCAGCAGTCTGTTTGCCGTCACACCCTTGAATCGCCTTGCGTCCCCAGACGTCGCTGCCCTGACAGTCGAATTCAAAGCCGATCGGCACGACGTCGCACGGCGCTTGCGCCACCTTGGTCGTTTGCTTGACCGGGTCGCAACACACGCCCGAGGCGCAGCAGTTTTCCACCGGCACGTTGACACAGGTGTTGCTGACGCACTGCGCGCTCTTGCAGGTCGGTGCCTTGGGGCAGTCCGATTCCTGCAGGCAGCAGCCCGGAATCGGCGTGTGTTTGCAGGTGTCGTTGGCGCAGAGGTCGACTGTGCACAGGTTCTGGTCGTCGCACGTCGTGTCCGTCACGCATTCCGGAACGTAGACGTCAGTCGGACCCGAATCTTGTGCGTCAATCGTGTCGGTTTCCGCGTCAATCGCCGTCTCGTAGAAGTCGCCAACACCGTCCGGCACCCCGTCCGGGACGTCGAGCGCCACGTCGGTAACCAGCGTGTCCTGAACGTCCGCCTTGACCACGGGCACGTCGCCCTTCGCGTCCGGCGGCTGAAAGAACAACGCGTCGCCGTCGTCGCCGCCTGCCGTGGTCGTGCCACAGCCGACACTCAGCGTGATCGCCAAAAGCGCCGCCACGTGCGGGACAAAGCACGAATACTTCAACATCTTCTGGAACCAGCGCGCCACGCGGGCCTCCTTCGTTCGCTCGTAGTGTGCGGATCGCGAGGCGCGGATGCAAGCACTCGCCTTACTGCCAACGATGGACTTCCAACGAACGACACGCACCCACAAATGCGCCAAGTGCGTCAATCGCCGCGCCTTCCAGCGTCGCGCGGCAGTAGAAATAGCGCGCGCTATCGGGCTTCCAAATTCCTGCCGCAACGTAGCGAACCGCACCGGAGCGCGCCACGACGAGGCGGCCGTTGTTGCCAATGGTCTCGTCGGTTTCAACGTTCTGAACCGGCAACGACTTGACTTCCATCTTGTCAAAGGACGCCGCCCAGTCCTTGGGCGCGCAACGACCGTCGCAGCCAGAGCCAAAGGTCATCGACGTCGACTCACCCAAACCAGCGTTCGGCCCCGGCTGGAGTTTGCCCGGCGCATCGCCCATGACCCAAGAATCCGGGACGAGCGCGATCACGCGGTTGTACGCGTCAAACTGCGGCGCGAACTGCAACTTGTCGCGCAGGGCCGCGGGCACCCGCGCGTTCACGGTCGGGACGACGCGCGTGCGAATGTCGGCAAATTCCGCTTGCGGATCCAAACCACCGAGGGTGGGAGTCACTTCAGCCGGCAGCGCAACACTGGAAGCATCCGCGGAGGGCGGTCCCTTCGGCTGCTTTTGGCACGCAGCGACGCTCGCGAGGAGAAGCAAGAACAGGAACCCGCGCATCAGAACCTCCAACGCAAGCGTGGCATGCAGCTTGTGCGGCGTCCACTGCCGTTGCCCTCCCAGACATGCTACCTTGCGAGAATGCGGCGGGACGCGCCGAAGGAACCGCCGATGCCCGAATTTACCCCAGCGCCGCCCAACGACCACGCGCGCCTGCTGCCCGTGTACGCGCACGAACGCGAGCTGCTCGACGCGCTGAAGCATCACCCGGTGGTCGTGGTCGAAGGTCCGACCGGTTCAGGCAAGACGACGCAGATTCCGCAGATGCTGCTGCGCGCCGGGATTCAGGGGCGCATCGGCATGACGCAGCCCCGGCGGATCGCCGCGGTGTCGGTGGCGTGGCGCATCGCGGAGGAGCAGAACGTCGCAGTCGGCGAGGAGGTCGGCTACGCGATCCGCTTTGACGATCGGACGAGCGACAACACGCGCATCAAGGTGATGACCGATGGCATTTTGCTGCAGGAAGCACAGCGCGACCGCATGCTGTCGGACTACGACGTCATCATCATCGACGAGGCGCACGAGCGCAGTCTGAACATCGACTTTGCGTTGGGCCTGCTGCACGGCCTCCTGCGGATCCGTCACGACCTGCGCGTGGTCGTGAGTTCGGCGACGCTGCAGCCGGAAACGTTCATCCGCTTTTTTGGCGATCTCGGCGAGGACGTCCCGGTGGTCCGCATCGACGCGCGGCCGTTTCCGGTGGAGATCGTCTGGCGGCCGACGGATCGCGCGGGTCCGGAAGATCTGCCGGAAGCCGTAGCGCGCGAAGTGGCGGCGATTCACCGCTCGCGCGAGCCGGGCCACGTGCTTGTGTTCATGCCGGGCGAAGACGCCATCAAGCGCACAGCGGCCGCGGTGATGCGCCATGTGCCGGCGTCGGGACGGAGCGGCGAACGGGACCTCGTGGTGTTGCCTCTCTACGGCGCGCTGACGCGTGAAGATCAGGAGCGCGTCTTTGACCGCTTCGCCGGCCAACGCAAAGTCATCGTGGCAACGAACATCGCCGAGACATCGATCACGATTGACGACGTGCGCTTTGTGATCGACTGCGGCACGGCAAAAGTGCCGCGCTTTTCCGCCCGCACTGGAATCTTGGCGCTGCGCGAGGAGGGGATTCCGCAAGCGTCGGCCGATCAGCGCTTGGGGCGTGCAGGGCGAACCGCGCCAGGCACGTGCATTCGCCTCTACTCGGAGCGCGACTACAACAGCCGACCGCGTTTTGGCGATGAAGAGATCGTGCGTCTTGATCTCTCGGAAGTCGTGCTGCGCCTCTGCGGGCTCGGCTTTTCACAGGTGGAAGACTTCGCGTTTCCCACGCCGCCCACCCGCGCTCGCCTGCACGCGGCGCTGGACGAGCTCTTTCGCCTCGGCGCCATCGATCGCGAACGGCACGTGACAGCGATCGGCAAGGAGCTGCTGCGCCTGCCGTTGACGCCGCAATTGGCACGCTGCGCGGTGGAAGCAGCGATGCGCTGGCCAGAAGCCCTGGATGACGTGCTCGCGGCGGTCGCGCTGTTGTCGGGTCGGTCGCCGCTGCAGTTTCCGCAAGGGCACGAGGACGCCGCGCGCCAAGCCCACGCGCGCTTCGCCGAACCGATGGGCGACGTCGCCGTGATGGTTTCCCTGTACAAGGCGTGGCTGAAGTCGCCCGACCCGCCGGCGTTCGCGCGCAAGTGGTACGTCGACCAACACACCTTGGCGTTCGCACAAAACGCCCACGCACAGCTGACGGAACTGGCCCACGAGTTGGGCTGGGAAGTGGGTCAAGGCGCGCCATACGAACTTCTGGCGCGCTCGCTGGCGGCCGGTTTCTCGCACCAAATCCTCGCCAACCGCGGGCGATTCTTTGAAGGCGTTGGCGACGAGCGTTTCTACGCGCATCCCGGTAGCGTGCTCTACGCGCAGCCGCCGCGCTTTGCGGTGGCGACCGAGCTCGTCGTTTCGAACCGTGCCTACGCGCGGCAGCTTTCTCCGGTGCGGCCGTCGTGGGTGGTGGAGCTGCGCCCGGATCTGGCCGCGCGCTGGCGCCTGAAGTCCGATCGCGTCGAGGAGAAAAAGGAGGCGCCGCCCGCCCTGCCCGCCGCTCCGGTCGTCAAACAGACGCAACTCGTGTTGGGCGGCGTGACGCTGCCGATCGACTGGAAGAAGAACAAGCCGACGCTGGAAATTCCGCAGCGCGCCGTCGAGCAAATCGTGCTCTCCAACGAACAGCCGCCGCCGGAAGCGCGCCGGTGGACGGCAGGCGTGCGCGTCGGCGACCTGCTGTTTGGCCAAGGCACGCCGCTTCAGGCGCTCTTGCAGCAGTTGCCCACGATGGCGCTGCCACAGGCGGGCGTGAAGCTGAGCTGCCCGGTGCCCGAAGGCGCGCTTCTGGAAGTCGATCGGAACCTGCACACGATCGAGCGGCACCTGCCGGACCTGTTGACGCCAGCGCAAGGCGGGCAACGCCGTCCGGGCTGGATCACGCTGGTGGGGAACGGCGGCGGCGGCTACTGGTTTGAGGTCATCACGGACTGGCGCGAGGCTGTGGAGACGACCGCGGTGTCGTTGGAAGCCTTGGCGGAGGATCTGGACGACGACGAGCCGCTGCGCCCCGAAGTGCTGGCGCGCCAGGAAACGGCGGAGGGCGTTGCGCGAACGTGGGAAGTGCGGAGGCAACGGTGAGTGTTCCCAGCCTGTACACGGCGATCTGGTCGCTCGTGCGCACAATTCCGCCTGGACGCGTCATGACCTACGGACAAATCGCCACCCTCCTCGGCACGCCCCGCGCGGCACGGGCCGTCGGTTACGCGATGTTCTTCTGCAAGGACGACAGCGTGCCATGGCAGCGCGTGATCAACGCGAAGGGTGAGATTTCATTGGGTGGTCACGTGGATCGGCCGCTTCTGCAGCGCGAGTTGCTGTTGGCGGAAGGCGTCGAATTCACGGCGGATGGGCGGATCGCCTTGAAGCGGCATTTGTGGTGGCCAGAGCACGAGGAAACGGGCACCTAGCAGAATCGCCGCGCGGGGCAGCTCGCGCTCCATGACCAAAGTGCCCACCCACGGAGGGTGGGAACCTCGCGATGTTCGCGTCCCGCCAACTTTCACCGCGGGCACCCGCAAAATGTCACACGAGCCGCGCTACTCGACGGTGACGGACTTCGCCAGATTACGCGGCTGATCGACGTCGGTGCCCTTCAGATCGGCGATGTGATAGGCCAGCAGCTGCAGCGGCACAACCGCCACGATCGGCGCGCTCCACGGCTGAGTCGCGGGTAACGCCAGGAAGTCGTCGCACATCGCCCGGAGCTGCTCGTCGTCTGCATCGCCCACGCCGATCACCTTGCCGCGGCGAGCGAGGATTTCCGCCAGATTCGAAGCGGTCTTTTCGTAACTCGGACCACGCGGCGCCACGACCACCGTCGGCGTGTTCTCGTCGATCAGCGCAATGGGGCCGTGCTTCATCTCGCCCGCGGCGTAGCCTTCTGCGTGAATATAGCTGATTTCCTTGAGCTTTAGCGCGCCTTCGAGCGCAATCGGGTGCAGCAGTCCGCGGCCCAGATACAAGGAACTCGTCGCGTTCATGTAGCGCCGAGCCACGTCGCGCACGTGCCAATTCAGCGTAATCGCCTTGTCGACCTCCGCCGGCACCTGAAGCAGCGTCTCAATGAGCTTCTGCGCGTCGGGTTTCGTCAGGCGTTCCAGCTTGCGCCCGAGGTAAATCGCGAGCAGGTACAACGCCACCATCTGCGTCGTAAACGCCTTCGTCGACGCCACGCCAATTTCGGGACCCGCGTGCGTATACACAACGTCACCCGCCGCGCGCGCAATCGAGGAGCCAATCACGTTGCAAATCGCCGCCGTGTGCGCGCCGCGCTCCTTGGCCTCCTTCAAGGCCGCGAGCGTATCCGCCGTCTCGCCCGACTGCGAGATCGCGATGAGCAGCGTGTGACCGTCGATCACCGGGTCGCGGTAACGGAACTCGCTCGCCAGATCCACTTCCACCGGCACGCGCGTCGCGGCTTCGATGTAGTGCTTGCCCACCAGCCCCGCGTGCCAACTTGTGCCACAGGCGATGATGACAATCCGACGAATGTCGTCCAGCGTGGCCTTCTCAAGCTTCAATTCTTCGAAGAAAACTTCGCCCTGCTCGACCGACGCCCGACCGCGCACTGTGTCCGTAATGGCTCGACTCTGCTCGTGAATTTCCTTGAGCATGAAGTGCTTGAAGCCGCCCTTCTCTGCAGCGACCGCGCTCCACGCGATGTGCGTCACAGGACGCGAAACCAGTTCGCCACTGCCAATGCGTGTGATCGTGTGGCTATCCGCCGTGACGACGGCCATGTCGCCGTCTTCCAGGTAGACCACTTCGCGCGTGTGGCTAATCAGCGCTGGGATATCCGAAGCGGCGTAACGCTCGCCTGGACCGATGCCCAGGACCAGCGGACTCTGCTGCTTGGCCACGACAAACCGATCCGGCGTCTGCGTGTCGACGACCGCAATGGCGTACGACCCGCGCACTTGTTCCACCGCGGCGCGCACAGCAGCGTCGAGCTTCATGCCCTTTTGAATGCCCTCGTCGATCAAGTGCGAGAACACTTCTGTGTCGGTCTCGCTCGCGAACTTGCGCCCCTTGGCCCGCAGTTCCTCCTTCAGTTCCAAGTGGTTCTCAATGATGCCGTTGTGCACAACTGCGACGGTACCGACGACGTGCGGGTGCGCGTTCATTTCAGTCGGACGCCCGTGGGTCGCCCAGCGCGTGTGACCGATGCCCAACGTTCCCGTCACTGGCTTTTCCGCCAGGAGCGCGTCAAGGTTGCGCAACTTCCCGACGGCGCGACGCAAGTGCACAGTCTGATTGACAATGGCCAGGCCCGCAGAGTCGTAACCGCGGTATTCCAGGCGCCGCAATCCTTCGACCAAAATGGGGGCCGCTTCCTGCGGGCCGATGTAGCCAATGATGCCGCACATGAAAACTCCTTGCCCCAAGCGAACGCGGGCTGCCGAACAGTTTGCTACCAGCCGTTCCGTTTGGCTACAGATCGGCGCGGACCTTTGCTACATCACGCGCGAGACCCAATTGATTCCGCGCACGCGCCAAATTGTGCTCACCGCGCGTCGAGAATTTCGCCGGGTTCCAACCAAAATACTTCTCGTTCAGCGCGTCGGCTGCAAACCGCGCCGACAGTTCCAGACAGATCCGTTCGACGCCCGGACCGATCGCTGCTCGCTCTTCCGACGTCAACCAGGCTCCCGCCACGCGCAAGTAGCCGCGTTGCGCCGCTTTGTAGGTCGCAAGGTCAAACTTCGGCTGTGGGTCGTCTTCGGTCGTCGTGTTGCACCAACTCCGCAGCGCGTCGCCCAACTCCACGTCCAGTGACGACCGCGCCATCGTGTCCAGATCGAGCACGCCGACGACGTCCTCACCGGTGAACAACAGGTTCGAGACCTTCAGGTCTCCGTGAATCACCCGTTCCGGTAGCTGCGGGATCTCGCCCCACGCCTGCCAGCGGATATGGAGTTCTGCCGCGAGTTCCGCGACGTGCGCGTGCAATCGGTGTCCCACATGCTCCGCCAGCGCGGCTTCCAGCGTGCGGAAGTGCCCGTGCGTGTCGTGCGCCCCCGGTCGCGTAAAGTGAAACCGGTGCTGCGAATCGCGCAGCGCCGTGTGGAAGCGCGCGACCATTTCGCCCGCGTTCTCCGCCTGCTGCGGGCTACTGAGCCGGTGCAACGTGTCGCCTGGCAGCCGCGTCAAGATTCGCCAAGCGCCGCCCCATTCGGAATCCGGGTCATCAAACTCCACCCACGGCTCACCCGACTTCGCGAGCACGATTCGCGGTACGGGCACGCCCGCCGCCGCCAGCACAGGCGTCAGTGCCGCGATGTCCAGATTCACTTGCGGCTGAAAGATGCGGTGCAACCGCTGCAGCACAAAGTGCCGTCCAAGCGCGAAAGTGTCGTTGATGAGCCCGCCGGACAACCGCGAAACGTGGAGGGTCTCTGCGGGCTGCGGACCGTGACCATCATCCAGGAGGCCAAAGGGCGACAGAACAGGCGAAAGGTCGAGCATCTTCATGTGCGGAAACGTACCACGCCGGCAAAAAGCCGCCAGAGTTTGCACATACCCGCGCTTGACCTACGATCGGGGCCGATGAAGCGCCTGCGCCACCAGCTTCCGTTGATCGCCCTACTCGTGAGTCTCACGGCGTCGACGCGTGCCTTTGCCGAGTGGAAGACGATTCAGCAGGTGTCCTTGGGAACCGCGCAAGTGCTGGAGAAAGGCGCTGGTAATTTTGGCGTTTTTGCGCCGTTGGCCTATGGAATTACCAACCGGCTGACGGTAGAAACGCACCCGGTGTACGACCTCCTGCTGACGGTGAACGCGAGCGCCCGCTATCGGATTGTCGACTCGACGCGCTGGGCGCTGTCGGGCACGGCGGACTTCCGCCAGTCGTTCTACAACGGCTCGCATTCGCCGGGCGATCTGGCGCTGGGCGCGATAGCGACCGTGTACTTGGGCGATGCGTGGGCGCTGACTGGTGCGCTGCGGGCGGCGGAGATCCTCAATCCGGCGACGTGTTACCATCAGGGCTTTCCGCAGCCCACGTGCGTCGATCCCGTGAACGGCGAGACGCCGTCCATCGATCACGGTGTTGCGGCGACGGCGACGGCCCACTGGCTCATCACCCCGCGCGACCTGCTGCAACTCACGGCAACCCTGCGCATGCGGGTGTCGCCGGTGCTGGCGCGTGAAACGCCGACGGTGACCGCGGTGTGGGTCCACGATTTCGGTCGCGTCCACCTGATGGCCGGCGCCACGGCGGGCGAGTTCTTCATCGGTCGGATGGACGCGCTCGGTTTTTCCGAGCCGGGACAGAATCCGTACTACTTTGTCACCCCCGTCATGCCCGTCGTCGACGCGTGGTTCAGGTTTTAGCCCATGGCGCACAGCATCATCTCCGAATTCGAAGCGCGCCGCGTGGAGCGCTTCCTGCGTGAACTCTACGCCGGCAAGTTGCGCCGCGACGAGTCGCTCGGCGTGTCCGGAACGCTCGACGGTCAGTGGCTGTCGATCCGCTGGGAACTGCGCAACGCCTTGGCGACTTTGGACTACGGCGTGGACGCACGCGTGGACGTCAAGCTCAACAAGTTGCGCGAGCGCGAGGCGGTCGACCTGCTCTACGACCTGTTGGGCGCGCAGTTCGATGAATTCCTGCAGACGCGCGACCCGTTTACCGGCAGCAATTTTGAGATGGTCGAGTTCGCCGGCAAGCAGGTTTGGCTGCGTGGGCAAATCGTGAATCAGGACGCTGAGGCGCGAGGCAGCGCGATTCTGGACGACGACGCAGTGCAGCGGTCACGCGAACTCGCCGCCGAACCGAGTGAACCGGAAGACGCTTAGAAGCGCGCGGACAGACAGCGATATTGGCGCGCACGACTGTGCCGTGACAATTCCCCGACCATTCTGAGCCGCCCCCACCTTGACCGTGTAGCGGGGGAGCGCAACACTACCGCCCCAAGCGGGCCTCTGGGCTCGTGTCACGCTGGCAGGCCGTGCCGGCGAAGCGCTCAAGGCAACACTGCCGTCCGATTCGTCAACCAACTAAGGACACACACCATGACTACCCCGATTCGCGTCGCCGTTACCGGTGCTGCCGGCCAGATTGGCTACAGCCTCCTCTTTCGCTTGGCCTCCGGTGAGACGTTTGGCAACCGTCCCGTGATCCTGCACCTTCTCGACCTGCCGATTGCCGAAGCGCAAAAGAAGCTCGAAGGCGCTGCGATGGAAGTGGCCGACTGCGGCTTCAAGACGCTCGCCGGCATTGAGCTGTATGACGACCCGAAGAAGGCGTTTGCCGGCGTGAACTGGGCGCTGCTCGTCGGCTCCAAGCCGCGTGGTCCCGGCATGGCGCGTGCGGACCTGATCCGCGAAAACGGCCCGATCTTCGTCGGTCAGGGCAACGCGCTGGAAGGCGGCGCGAGCGATTTGCGCGTGCTTGTCGTCGGCAATCCGTGCAATACGAACTGCCTCATCGCGGCGTCCAACGCCGGCAGCGTGCCCAAGGAGCGCTTCTTCGCCATGACGCGTCTGGACGAGAACCGTGCCGTTGCGCAGCTCGCCGCCAAGGCCGGCGTGACCAACGCGGACATCGCCAACGTCACCGTGTTCGGCAACCACTCCGAGTCGATGTACCCAGACTTTGAGAACGCCAAGATCAAGGGCAAGCCGCTCACCTCGGTCATCACCGACGCCGCGTGGCTGCAGGGCGACTTCGTGGCGGCCGTTCAGAACCGCGGCAAGGCGATCATCGCCGCCCGCGGCGCGTCGTCTGCGGCTTCAGCCGCGTCCGCCGCCATCGACCACGTCAAGGACCTGGAAAACGCCACCAAGAAGGGCGAGTGGTTCTCCGCCGCCATTTGGTCGGAGGGCAGCTACGGTTCGCCCAAGGGCATCTACACGTCGCTCCCCGTCATCTCGGACGGCAAGGGCGGCTACAGCGTGGTGCAGGGTCTGGAACTGAGCGACTGGGCCAAGGGCAAAGTCAAAGCGACCAACGATGAGTTGCTCGCCGAGCGCGAAGTCGTCAAGGATCTGCTCAAGGCGTAAATCGCCGGAAAGCAAGGGAAAGCGCGCTGCTGTCCCACCTTCCACTCGTCCGCGGGCGGGAGGTGGGCAACAGCAAGCGCAAGCGGTGCGGGCGCGGCCAAGAGGGCCGCAGCGGAAACGAGGAGAAACCGATGGAAGATGGAATCAGCCCACCGGCGCCAGGAGTCGGCAAGGTCGTCTCGCGCGTGCACGGGTCCACAATCGGCCAGAAGGCGGTGATGGCGGTTTCCGGCATCCTGCTGATCGCCTTCTCGTTTGGCCACATGGTCGGCCACTTGCAGATGTTCCTGGGCGCCGAGAAGTACAACGCGTACGCGCACTTCCTGCAGTCCATGGGCCCCATCAAGTGGGCGATCCGCTTTGGCCTCTTGGGCTTGGCTGGCTTGCACATCTTCTCCGCGGCGCAGCTGACGATGCGCAACAACGCAGCGCGGCCGATCGCTTACGCCAACAACAAGTGGCTCGCGGCGTCTCTGGGCGCCAAAACCATGCGCGTGTCGGGCGGCATCGTGCTGTTCTTCATCCTGTACCACCTCCTGCACTTCACGGTGCTGCTGGTCGGCACCGCGGGCTTCTCGGGCGAGAATACGTTCCCTCTGAGCCAGACCAGGCTTCTCAACGGCGTCGCAGTCCCAGTGTTCGTCGACAACGTCTTCCAGCGCATGGTGGTCAGCTTCCAGAATCCGGCGCTGGCGCTGGGCTACGTGGCAGGCGTTGGGCTCCTGAGTCTGCACCTGTCGCACGGCATCCAAAGTGCGTTGCAAACGCTCGGTGCGCTCAATTCGACGTACCGGCCGTTTTTCAAGAAGGTTGGCCCCGCGCTCGCAGGCCTCCTGTTCGCTGGTTTTGCGGTCGTCCCGCTCGCCGTTCTGGCGCACGTCATCGACCTTCCTAAGTAATCGGCGGCAGACGCGCCACACTCGTTCCTTGACTCGCTGACATACGGAGCTTCACGCCATGTCGATTTCGCTCGATTCCAAGTCGCCCACAGGGCCATTGGCGCAACGTTGGGACAAACACAAGTTTGACCTGAAGCTCGTCAACCCGGCGAACAAGCGCAAGTTCAAGGTGATCGTCGTGGGCACCGGCCTGGCCGGCGGTTCGGCGTCGGCGACGCTCGCTGAACTTGGCTACGACGTCCACGCGTTCTGTTTTCAGGACAGCCCGCGTCGCGCCCACTCGATCGCCGCGCAAGGCGGCATCAACGCGGCCAAGAACTACCAGAACGACGGCGACTCCGTGTATCGCCTGTTCTACGACACCATCAAGGGTGGCGATTACCGCGCCCGCGAGTCCAACGTCTACCGCTTGGCGCAGGTCTCAACGTCGATCATCGACCAGTGCGTCGCGCAAGGCGTTCCGTTCGCCCGTGAATACGGCGGCAACTTGTCCAACCGCTCGTTTGGCGGCGCTCAGGTCAGCCGGACGTTCTACGCGCGCGGTCAGACCGGTCAGCAGCTGCTTCTCGGCGCGTATTCGGCGCTATCGCGGCAGATTGGTCTGGGCTCGGTGAAGATGCACTACCGCTCGGAAATGCTCGACCTCGTGATGGTCAACGGCCACGCGCGCGGCATCGTGACGCGCGATCTGGTCAGCGGCAAGATCGAGACCTGGGCGGCGGACGCGGTCGTACTGGCGACGGGCGGCTACGGCAACCTGTTCTTCCTCTCGACCAACGCCATCGGCTCCAACGTCACGGCGACGTGGCGCGCACACAAGCGCGGCGCGCTGTTCGCCAACCCGTGCTACACGCAGATTCACCCGACCTGCATCCCCGTCAGCGGCGACCACCAGTCCAAGCTCACGCTGATGTCGGAATCGCTGCGCAACGACGGTCGCGTGTGGGTGCCCAAGAATAAGGAAGACGTCGCCAAGGATCCGCGGCAGATTCCTGAGGAAAAGCGCGACTACTACTTGGAGCGCATCTACCCGTCGTTTGGCAACCTCGTGCCTCGTGACATTGCGAGCCGCGCCGCGAAGCGCATGTGCGACGAGGGCAAGGGCGTCGGGCCCGGCGGTTTGGGCGTGTATCTCGACTTCTCCGACGCGATCAAGCGCATCGGCAAGGCCGCCGTCGCGGATCGCTACGGCAACTTGTTCGAGATGTACCAGCGCATCACCGACGAAAGCCCGTACGAAGTGCCCATGCGCATCTACCCCGCCGTGCACTACACGATGGGCGGCTTGTGGGTCGACTACAACCTGATGAGCAACCTTCCCGGCTTGCACGTCATCGGCGAAGCGAACTTCTCCGATCACGGCGCGAACCGTTTGGGCGCATCGGCGCTGATGCAGGGTCTCGCGGACGGCTACTTTGTGCTGCCGTACACGATTGGCCACTACCTGGCGACGTCGGGTCAGAAGAAAGTGACGGGCGATGAGCCGGAGTTCAAGGCGGCGGCGGACGACGTGAAGAAGCGCGTTTCCTCACTCCTGAGCATCAAGGGCAAGCGCTCGCCGACTAGCTTCCACCGCGAACTGGGCAAGCTGATCTGGGACAACGCCGGCATGGCGCGCAACGCCAAGGGCCTGCAAGCCGCGCTGGACCGGATTCCGAGCCTGCGCGAAGAGTTCTGGGGTAATCTGAACGTGCTGGGCGACGGCGACAGCTACAACGTCGCGTTGGAAAAAGCCGGTCGCGTGGCCGACTTCATGGAATTCGCCGAGCTGTTCTGCACGGACGCGCTCCAGCGCGAAGAAAGCTGCGGTGGCCACTTCCGCGAGGAATACCAAAGCGAGTCCGGCGAAGCAGAGCGCAACGACGACCAGTTCACCTACGTCGCCGCGTGGAACTACACCGGCAACTACGGCAAGCCGGAACTCATCAAGGAACCGCTCATCTTTGATGAAGTCCATCTGAGCACGCGCAGCTACAAGTAAGCGCAGCACCTGAAGAATTCGGAGCAGAACATGAACCTGACCCTGAAAATCTGGCGGCAGAAAGACAAGGCGACGCCGGGCAAGTTTGAGACCTACAAGGCCGACGACATCAGCCCAGACATGTCCTTTCTGGAGATGCTGGACGTGGTGAGTGAGCGCGCGCAGCAGAACGGTCAGGAGCCTTGTGCGTTTGACCACGACTGTCGCGAAGGCATTTGTGGCATGTGCTCGCTCGTCATCAACGGCGTGCCGCACGGCCCAGAAGCCGCGACGACGACCTGCCAGTTGCACATGCGCAAGTTCAAAGACGGCGACGTCATCGTCATTGAGCCCTGGCGCGCTGCGGCGTTTCCGGTCCTGCGCGATCTGGTCGTCGACCGCTCTGCGTTTGACCGTATCCAACAAAAAGGCGGCTTCGTCTCGATCAACACGGGCGGCACGCCGGACGGCAACGCGCTTCCGATTTCCAAAAAGGAAGCTGACTTGGCGATGGACGCAGCGTCCTGCATCGGCTGTGGCGCATGCGTTGCGGCGTGCAAGAACGCATCGGCGATGCTCTTTGTCGCCGCCAAGGTCAGTCAGTACGCGCACCTGCCGCAAGGTCAAGCCGAGCGTTCGCGCCGCGTGCTCGCGATGATGGAACAGCACGACGCCGAGGGCTTTGGCTCCTGCACGAACTTCGGCGAATGCGAAGCCGTGTGCCCCAAGGAAATCTCCGTCCGCGTGATTGCGGAGATGAACCGCGATTACTTGCGCGCGACGTTGGTTGGAACGGACGCTTAAGCGCGGCCAACGTTCGCCTCTCCTTCGCCGATCTGCTACACTGACGCGCGCCGCCGCTTTGGCCGCACTGTGTCACGCCCATGAGCTCAAGCGCGTTTCGCTGCCAAGTCCGCCTCACACTGGCGGATCTCGATCGAGGCGTAGACGCGTCCCGCACGCTGGTCACCGCACAGCAACCCGACGAACCGGACGAGCACATTCTCTTGCGCTTTCTGGCGCAAGTCCTGTTCTTTGACGAGCAGTTGCGCGATTCGCCGGGCTGGATTGACGTGCACGAACCCGACGTGCGCGCCGACGATCTGACCGGGCAACTGCAGCTGTGGATCGAGTGCCTCGCGCCGCCGATGAAGCGGCTCGAAAAGGCCTTGAGTCGCCACAAGAACGCTCGGTTCATCGCGCTGTTTGGCAATCCCGACGAGGCGGAGCAATTTCGCCAAAATGTCATCGGCGAGAAGCTACGCCACGTGGAACAGCTGGAGATTTGGACGGTGCCGCTGGAGTTCATGGTTGAGCTGGAGCGCCACGGCAACCGCAATATGACGTGGAACGCCACGATCACCGACCACACGTTGTACCTGGAATGCGACGGGGAAAACCTCGACTGCACCCCGGAAAAACTGCCGCCTGCGAACGCACGCCATGGAGTTGCCGCATGATTACGCCGCGGGACATCGCGCCAGAACACGAACAGCGGCTGATTGCGCACTTGGAAAACCGCGAGCAGGCGTACATTGAGAAGCTGCGCAAGCTGGTGGATCACAACAGCGGAATCGACAATCCAGAAGGTCGGCTGGCATGCCTGACCATCCTGGAACAGGGCTACAAACTCTTGGGATTTGCCTGCGAACGTGTCGAAAAACCGGGCGGCATGGTCCATCTGGTCGCGCGCCGTCCGGCGCTGGGCAAGAACGCCGCGAATGCGCCAAAAGTGCTGATTTTGGGCCATTTTGACACCGTTTACGATGCCAACACGTCATTCCTGAGCTTCACACGCGAAGGCCCGTACCTGCGCGGTCCAGGCGTAGGCGACATGAAAGGCGGACTGGTGGTCGCGCAGGCAGCGCTGGAAGCGATCAACTCGGTCGGCCAGTTGGGCGAATTCGACTGGCTGTGCGTGCACAACGCGGACGAAGAAGTGCAATCGCCAACGTCCCGCGCGTTGATCGAAGAATTGGCGGTCGGACGCGACTTCTGCCTCGACTTCGAGATCGGTCGGAAAACAGGCGCGGTCGTCCGATCGCGCGCGGGCGTAGGTCGCTACTTCGTCACCGTCCACGGCAAAGCCGCGCACGCGGGCATGGACCACGCAGACGGCATCAACGCGATCGTCGGCATGGCCAGGATTGTTGAGCAACTCGCGGTGTTGGGCGATGCCAAGCGCGGCACGACCTTGAACGTGGGGACAATTCACGGCGGGCAAAAACGCAACATCGTTCCGGACCTGTGCAAGATCGAGGTCGACGTCCGCGTGCTGACGACCGCCGAGGGCACCCGCATCGACAGCGAGGTGCGGCGCATCTGCGGCGACGCGCCGGTCAAAGGTGCGCGCGTCGACGTCATGGGCGGCATCGGCCGTCCGCCGTGGCAGCGCAACGCCGCGAGTGAGGCGCTGATTTTCCACTTTCAGCACATCGCCCGCGCTTTTGGCGTCATTCTGGGCGCGGAGGACACCGGCGGCGGTTCGGACGCCAACTTCACGGCAGCGATGGGGATCGCGACGATCGACGGTCTGGGGCCGATTGGTGAAGGTCCGCACACGTTTGAGGAGCGGATCGAGGCGCATACCATCATCGAGCGCGCCAAGCTCGTGGCGCTCGCCGTTCTGACGTGGACGCGGCCCGATTCGGTCGAGTGGAACTGACAGCTACGAGAGCGGCGGCCCAAACAGCGCGCTGTACAAGTCGTGCGAGAGCTCCCGCGCCGTGCTGTAACGCGCCGCAGCCTGCTTCGCCATCGCCTTTTCAATCACCGGCACAATCGCCGCGGGCAGCGACGGATTGAACATGCGCGGATCCGGCACGGGCTCCACCGCGTGCGCCGCGAACACGTTGCCGTCCTGAAACGGCAGAACGCCCGTCACCAGCCTGAACACCATCACGCCAAGCGCGTAAATGTCCGCGCGGTGGTCGACGCGACCGCCCATGAGCTGCTCTGGCGCCATGTAATGCGGCGTTCCAATCAGCACCGACTGCTCGCCAAAACCTTCGTCGGCCACGCGCGCCAGACCAAAATCGAACAACTTGACGACGCCATCGGCCGCCACCAACACGTTGTCCGGCTTGATGTCACGGTGCAGGATCTGCTGCGCGTGGGCATGGTCAAGCGCTTCGCAGAGCTGCGCGATGACCGCGTAGAAGAACTGCCAATCGCGGATCGGCTCGCGCACCGGGAGATACGCGGAAAGCGGCACGCCATCGACGTATTCCATCGCGTAGTACAGCACGTCATCGACCTTGCCGATGTCGTAAATGTGCACGATGTTCGGGTGATTCAGACTCGCCGCCAGCTTCACTTCCCGCAGGAAATACTTGCGCGCCAGCTCGGTGGGCATCGCGGAGTGCGCGAGGAATTTCAGCACGACCAAACGATTGAGGTGCAAGTCCACGGCGCGGAACGCCACGCCGTTGCCACCCGTGCCGATGTGCTCCAGGTTGCCGTAGCGCTCAGCGAGGCCTGGCGGAATCATCTCCGGCCACTCGCCCTCAATTGGCCAAGTTTGCGCGTGCAGCAGCGGGCCAATCGCTTGGATTTCGCGCGCATACGCCACCGTGCTCTCGGTCATCACGCGCGGGACTTCCTGACCGGCGTCCACCATTTCCATCGGCTTGCCGCCACGTGACTCGGCGATCTCCACGTGGCCGCGCGTCGGCGGTCGCGGCTTCGGCGCTGACGCCTTGGGCGCATACAGGTCCGCGGAAAAGACCACGTCCGCGTGCATCTCGTCAGTCTCGCGCGAGACAGCCGCCTTGTGGGCCGCGACGTCGTGATCGGTGTAGGAAGAGGTGTTCGTCGTCGTCGGTTCCGCGGCACGCGCCGGCTTGCGCGGCGGATTTGTCGCGACCAACGCGTGGTCGCCGGTGCTCACCTTGGCCAGAAACGAGCGACTCAAGCCGGACGTCGTGCGCGGTCCCGACCGCAGCGTCTGCGTCTTCTCACCCGCCGGCGACTGATCCGCGGACTTCTTGCGGGCCGACTTGGCGTCGAGCGAATTCGGCGCAGCGGGCGGCGCGGCGGGCGCGCTGTCAAATCCGCCAGACAGGCGTCGCATCACGGTATTGCGTGTCATGCGCTGGACGGGCTCAGGTTCTGGGATGAATTCCGGGAAATAGTCGTCATCTGGCGGCGGTTCCAGACTCGCCGATTCGGGCGCGCTAAAGCCAAAATCGTCATTTTCCGGTTCGTACGGCGGCACTTCCGCGGACACGCGAAACGACGCGGCGGGCACCGTTGTCTCGCGCACGGTCACGCTGGGCGACCGATCCGCCATCAGCCGCGCGATCGACACTTCAATCGTCCGGGCGTCGTCGTCGTTTTCCTCTGGATCCGTGTTCTCTTCAGGCGCGGGCTCAGACGCGTCAAAATCCGACCAATCAAAGGCGGGATCGTCAAACGCCCCGACGGAAATCGGCTTGCCCGGTTCACTCCGCTGCTCAGGCGTGGCGCCGCCTGCCAACTCGCGGGCCAGCACCGCAGCAAGCGCCACGGAAAGCTCAACCGTCTCCGCTTCGGTCTCGATCGGCGCACCGGCAGCCGAGGCGTCCATCGCCGTGTCGGCCCACGACTGGTCCGGTAGCTCGTCGCCAATCGCGAGGCCAGCAAACGGCGCGAGTTGCTCGTCGTGAAACCGCTGCGCGGCGACCTCTTGGGTCGGTGGATGGCCGGCGTCGTCGTCCGCGGTCGTGTCACGCACCCACGCTGCGTTGTAACTCGGCGCGTGGGGCTCGTCGCGATCGGCTTCCCAATCATCCACGAGTGCAACGACCTGAGCGACAGCAGGCTGGGGCGCCGGCGGAAGGACGATGCGCGCCGGCGGCTCCGGTTCATCGTCCAGAATCAGGTCGCCAAAGCGAAAGCGACCGCCCAGGCCGTCCGCGACGACGCGAAAACGCGGCAGGCGCAGCACATCGCGCAGCACCTGTTCAAGCGCCAAGCGGCTCGTCGGACAGACCGCCTCGCTCCATATCACGGAAAATCCGGGCTGACCGCCGCTTCCCCGCTGGACCAAGTAGCGCACTTTCGCGTGCAACATCACCGTCGGTCCGTCCGGTCCGTGCGGCTTCAATTCCACTTCAACCGGCGCGTTCAACGCGACTTCCGTGCGCGTCGCCAAGAACGCGCCACCCGCGCTGACGTTGGTGCAGACGACCTCAAACGACGCCATGGACGTATGCGCCATCGCGACGAGCAAAATCGGGAAACGCGGGTGTTGTCGTCGATCGTCGTACATTGCGATCAGGTCCTCACGGCAAAACGCCAAACGCGGCGCGCGTCCAAACCAAAGCGATTGTGCCGCTAGGTCGCGTGCGAAACAACCCCACTCTTCTACCCGCCGCACATTTCCTCGCACGGACCGTTGACCCTACCGTCCGTCCGGGTAACGCTTGCCGCGGAGGAGGGGCTTTGGCGCTACATCGATTCTCAGCTATCCGCGGACATCGCGCGCAAATTGGCGCTCTGGAACGCCTCGTGCTGCGAGGTACGCCGGGACATGCCTACCTTTTTGAAGGTCCGGAAGGCGTAGGCAAGGACGTCGTTGCGCAGGCACTTCTCGCGCGCCTTGCGTGCACAAGCCCGGATCCGGCGACCGCCGAACCGTGTGGACATTGCCCGTCTTGTGCGGCTTTTGCCCGCGGCGAACATCCCGACGTGACGCGCCTGGAGCGCGACGGGGCCACGATCAAGATCGATCAGGTTCGCAACGCGTTGAAGCGGCTACGCTACGAGCCCGTGGTTGGCTCAATCAAGGGACTGATCGTCGAGTCTGCAGAGCTGCTGCGCGAAGAAGCTGCCAACGCGATGCTGAAGACGCTGGAGGAGCCGTCGGGACAGACCGTTTTCATCCTTGTGACTTCCAAGCCCCAGTTGCTTTTGGACACGATCCGCTCGCGCTGCCAAGTGCTGCGTTTTGCCCCGCTTTCGCCCGACGACGTTGCAGCCCTGCTGGTCGCGGAAGGGCACGCGGCGGAAATGGCCGGGCCAGCATCGGCGCTGGCGGAAGGGTCGATGACGCTGGGGCGGACCCTCTGTGACGCGGCACGCATGGCTTTTGTCGATCACGTCGCTGAGTACGCGCTGCGGCTGGGTCTGGAAGCGCCGAGTGAAGCCGCGGCGTTTGTGGAAGGTCTGGGCGGTCGGCTGATCGGCATCCGGCCGGATGAAGGCGACGCCAAGGGCAAAGACCTCGTGCGCGCTGACTTGCCGTGGATTTTGGAGATTCTGCGCAGCGTCTGGCGAGACGCACTGATGGTCGCGACCGGCATGCCCGCGGAATCCCTGCCCCACGCCCGCTCTGCCACCGGGCTGCGGGCGCTTGCGGCACGCGTGGAGCCCGGTAAGTTGGTCGCTGCGATCGACGCAACGCAACGATTGGAAGACAAACTGGTGCTCAATCCAAATCCAAAGCTCGCGATGACAGCGGTTTTGGTTGAAGCGGCCGTGCATTTGCGCGCTTGAGTTCCAGTGACAGGACGAACGCACAAGTCCGCCCCTACAATTCCACACGTCTGGGTCTCTTGCTTCTGCAGAGATAGTGCTATGATCCCGGTGGGGAGCTAGGCGCCGCGTTTGCGGTCTGGCGTATAATTCCGCCGCAGCAATGCGGCAGATTGGGGAGTTGTCGTGAAGGCATACAATCAGATGTTGCCGCGCTTGCGGCGCGTTCAGCACACCTTGGCGCTCGTCGCGATGGCAACTTTCGTCGCGCTCGCGGGATGCGGCGAGGACAATGCTGTCGCCGGGTCCGGAACGCCGGACACGTCCAACGTCGGCACCGATGCAGCATTGACCGACACGCCAACGGACACGCCGGCGGGCAGCGATGCCGAGCCGACCGATGTGGCAGCCACCGACGTCTTCGACGCGCTGGACGTTGTGGACGTCGCGGATGACGTGGCGCCGGACGTAGCCCCCGACGTCGCGCCGGACATCGACACGGGACCGACGTGTGCGAGCGATCACTGCCTCATCGACCTGGTTTGCTATGACAACGGCACGGTCAACCCGACCAACCCGTGTCAGCGCTGCTTTGCCTTGGCGGATCAGGTGAACTGGACTTCCGACGACACCGCCAAGTGCGACGACGGCAGCACGTGCACGCCCGACGATCACTGCGCAGACGGCAAATGCGTCGGCACGCCGACCAAGGACTGCGGCGACGGCAACGCGTGCACCAAGGACGACTGCACGGCGACCGGCGGTTGCGTCCACACCAACCTGAGCGACGCGGCACCTTGTGACGACGGCAACGGCTGCACGACGGGCGATGTCTGCGTGAACTCCGTGTGCCTGCCTGGCCAAGTGACGACCGATTGCGACGACAAAGACAGCTGCACCATCGACACGTGCGACGTGGCGCTCGGCTGCGAACACACGGCGACCGGCAGCGGTCCGTGTGACGACGGCAACGCCTGCACCGGCAACGACGCGTGCGGCGCAAACGGCTGCGCGGGCAGCGCGCTCGACTGCGACGACGGCAGCGTCTGCACGATCGATTCGTGCGACCTGTTCAAGGGCTGCGTGCACGACGACGGCATCGCCAAGTTCTGCAGCGACCTGAACCCGTGCACGGACGAAACGTGCGATGCGCAACTCGGTTGCGTCTATCCGTACAACACCAAGCCGTGCGACGACGGCGACTTCTGCACGACGGACGACCACTGCGACAACGGCAAGTGCCTCGTCACCAAGACCGCGTGCGACGACAGCAACCCGTGCACGAACGACGCGTGCAGCCCGACTTCTGGCGTTTGCGTCTACCTGCCGAACACCGCGACGTGCACGGACGACGACGTCTGCACCATTGGCGACTACTGCAAGGACACGACCTGCTGGCCCGGCCAGACGCAGCAAGCGTGCGACGACGGCAATCCGTGCACGATCGACACGTGCGATGCGGCCAACGGCTGCCAGACGAGCGCGGGCCTGGGCAAGTGCGACGACGGCAACGCCTGCACCGTGGGCGACACCTGCGCCAACAAGGGCTGCTCCGGCTTGCCTTTGGACTGCGACGACAACGACGTGTGCACAATCGACTCGTGCGATCCCGCGACGGGCTGCAAGCACGACGGCTCGATCGCCGCGAATTGCACGGACGACAACCCGTGCACCGACGAAACGTGCGATCCCAAGACCGGCTGCGTCTACCCGTTCAACACCGTACCCTGCGATGACAACAACATCTGCACCAAGACGGACACGTGCACGTCGGGCGCCTGCCTGGGCAGCGCGGTCGACCCCAACGACAACAACCCGTGCACGGACGACGCGTGCGATAAAACGTTGGGTATCATCCACTTGAACAACAAGTTGCCTTGCGAAGATGGCAACGTCTGCACGCTGAACGACGCATGCCTCTTTGGCGAGTGCGGCCCCGGCCCCACGCAGCTCACATGCGATGACAGCAACCCGTGCACGACGGACACCTGCGATCCGGTCGAAGGCTGCGTCTTCACGCCGAACACCGATCCTTGCGACGACGGCACGGTCTGCACCAAGGACGACACCTGCGGCAACAAGGAATGCCACGGCACGGCGATCGTCTGCGACGACGGCAACGCGTGCACGACGGACAGCTGCGACTCGGTCAAGGGTTGCGGCGCGAGCCTCATCGTGAACAAGCTGTGCCGCCCGAACATCGTCATCGACTACCCGCCGCGCGCCGCCACGATCAAGGGCGTTCTCGCCACGCCGGAGATCACCGTCCTCGGCCACGTGACGGATGCCGCCGGTCCAATCACCAGCCTCACGGTGAACGGCACGGCGGTCACGCTCGACGCTAACGGCGCGTTCAGTTACCCGATGTCCACGATCATCGGCGGCAACGAGATCATCGTTGTGGGCACGGACTCGTTTGGCACCACCAAGCAGATCGTGCAGTCGTACTTGTGGAGCGATAACTACTACAAGCCGTACTGGGACCCGGTGACTGGACCGGACCACACCAAGGGCATCATCGATCCGGGCTTGGCGTACTACCTGAGCAAATCGGTCATCGACGACGGCGTGCACACGCAGCCTGCGAACGACTTGGCGACGGTGTTTGAGCAGGTGCTGGCGACGTACAAGCTGGAAACCTACATTCCGTCCTCGATTGTCGCGAGCGGCATCACGGTCTACATTTCTAATCTGAAGTACGGCAGCCCTGCCGTCGTGTTGACGCCGCAGACGGGCAGCCTGCACATGCTCGCGAAGATCCCGAACATATCTGCGGATTTGAAGGCGACGCTGCTCATTTTCCCGGTGACTGGCAAGCTGACAGCCGATTCGCTGAACATTGAGACGGACCTCGTTCCGAGTGTGGACGCGAACCACAACGCGGTGATCGTGATGACCAACACCGTCATCTCGTTCACCAACTTCAAGGTGACCATCGCCGGTCTCAACCTGACCAGCTTGCTCAATGGCACCATCGCGAACCTCACAACGAGCTTGGTTCCGCAGCTGAAGACGGCTTTGGAGCCCGCTCTCTCCAGCGCTTTCAACGCGTTGGCGTTCAAGACGCAGTTCCAGTTGGGCAAGCTCGACGGATCGGGCAACAAGATCGCCGTGGACCTGTACAACGACTACAACAGCATCACGTGTGCAGCGGACGGCATGGTTTTCATGATGCGCACCCGCGCCTCAGCGCAGGTCGATCCCGCCCTGACTACGTATGACGAATTGGGCATTCCGGCGCGCTCGCACTGTGGCGATGGCCAGCCGCAGCAGGTGAAGCTCACCAAGGTCGGCAAGATGGAGCTCGTCATCAGCGACGACGCGTTCAACGAGCTGCTCACCGCGGTGTGGAGCGGCGGTCTGCTGGAATTCCCGGTCGGCGCGTCGCTGCTGGGCAACGTCGACCTGAGCCAGTATGGCGTGAGCGATCTGGCGATGAACGTCGACGCGATGCTGCCGCCCATCATGGAAGACTGCAGCTACATCTCGCCCGTCGCGCAGATCGGCGACTTGCGGGTGTACGGTTCGCTCAAGCTCTTCGGCAAGGCGATCGACTTCACGATGTACGCGACCTTCAAGACGGACGTCGAAGTCACCGCGAGCAACAGCGCCATCGGCATCGCCTTGAGCGGCATCAAGAGCGCGGACGTGCAGGTCGACATCGTGCAGGACGCCATGGTCGGCTCCGAAGGCGCGCTCGCTGAACTCGTGAAGACGCAGGTGCTGGGCGCGTTGGTTGGCAAGCTGACCGGCTCTGCGCTCGGCTCGTTCCCGATTCCGGCGATTAACCTGAACATCGGCGGTGCCTCGGTTTCGCTCTCCATCGCGACCGACCAGGTTGTCCGCGTGGAAGGCAACTCCGTCGTCCAGGGCCACTTGCAGTAGACGCTTGCACCGCACTCTCTGAATCGAGGCAAACATGAAGACGAACATCGGTCCGAGCTCGGCGATCGCCGGGCACAACGCGGCCAACTTGCGCGCGGCACTTTTGGCACTGTGTAGCACCGCGTTGCTCAGCGCGTGCGGCGGTGACGTCCTGCCCGCCAGCGGCGACGCGACAACGGGCAGCGACGCGACGGACGACGCACTCGTCACCGCGGATGTGGACACGGTCGGAGCCGACGTGGCAGCGGACGTGGGCACCGACGCCATCGAGGACACGGGAATTGACGCCATCACCGACCAACCGGATGTTCAGCCCGACGTGGAACCCGACGTGACGCCCGACGTGGCACCCGACACTGGTCCAGGCAAATGCACCCCGGACCAGGTCAAGGCATGCGACGACGGACTCGTTTGCACGACCGACAAGTGCACGATGCCTGGCGGCGTCTGCGCGTGGTCGATGGCGGACGGCTGGTGCTTCATCAACGGCAACTGCATCGGCGCGGGCGAGACCAAGCCGGGATCGCCGTGTTTTGTGTGTGACCCCGCAGTGAACGCCAAAGCGTGGTCACCGCTGGCTGACGGCAAGGCGTGCGACGACGGCGACTTGTGCACGTACGACGGCACCTGTCAGACCCAGATCTGCGTCTCGAAGCCCACGCCGTGCGGCGATAACAACCCGTGCACCGAGGACAAGTGCGACAAAGTCGCCGGCTGCCTCTACCCCAACGTCGCGGTCGGCACCAAGTGCGACGACGGCAACGCGTGCACACTTGCCGACAGCTGCACCGAAGCCGCTTGTGCCGGCAAGGCCATCGTCTGCAAAGAGAACAACCCGTGCACCGACGACGCCTGTGACATCGCGACGGGCTGCACGTACACGAACAACGAGAACCCGTGCACGGACAACGACGAGTGCACGAATGGCGACGTCTGCGCGAGCGCCGCGTGCAAAAGCGGCGTGACCAAGAACTGCGACGACGGCAACACGTGCACGTTTGACCAGTGCGTTCCGAGCTACAAGGGCGGTTGCTACCACTTGGCCAAGCAGAGCCCGTGCTGCACCGGCTTGACCAGCGTGTGTGACGACAACAACCCGTGCACGAGCGACGACTGCGATCCGACGACGTCGGCGTGCATTTACACCAACAACAGCGCAGCGTGCGACGACAAGAACGCGTGCAGCAGCGCGGACATTTGTTCCAGCGGCGCTTGCGCGGGCTCCAGCGTGACGTGCAACGACAGTAACCCGTGCACCAACGACAGCTGCGACACCGCCAAGGGCTGCGTCTTCACGCCCATTGCCGCCAACGCGTGTGACGACGGCAAGCCGTGCACCGATGACGCGTGCGATCCGGTCGCTGGCTGTGCGCACTCCAACAACACCGCCGCGTGCGATGACAACGACAACTGCACCGTCGACGACGCCTGCAAGGACGGCGCGTGCGCCAGCGGCCCGGCGCGCAACTGCGACGACGGCAACGTGTGCAGCGTGGACAAATGCATCCCGAACATCGCGGGCGGCTGCTACCACTTGGCGACCAACAGCCCCTGCTGCACCGGTCAGACCAGCATCTGCGACGACGGCAACGCGTGCACGAACGACGACTGCGACCCGGCGACGTCGGCTTGCAAGAGCAGCAACAACACCGCGCCGTGCACTGACGGCAGCGCGTGCACAACCAACGACGCCTGCGCGGGCGGCGCGTGCAACGGCACGACGCTCAACTGCGATGACGGCAACCCGTGCACGACGGACAACTGCGACCCGAAGGTCGGCTGCGCGCACGGCAACATCGACGGCGGCACGTGCGACGACAACAACCCGTGCACGACGGCGGACGTCTGCAGCGCGGGCAAGTGCGTGGGCGCAGGCCAGTGCACCTGCACGATGACGTTCAGCAACCAGGAGAGCAAGTTCACGACGATCCAAATCGGCGATGGCGGCAAGCCAGGCGAAGGCATCGACGTGGACAACAACCCGGCGACGTGCGCGCCGAGCAACAACTGCACGTCGGGCATCAACAACTCGTTGGGCGCGCTCGCGGGCTTGGCCAACAAGCCGCTGCAGGACGCCGTGACCAAGGGCAGCGTGAACTTCGTGCTCGAATACCGCGACCTGAAGCAAGGCGCCATCAACCTCGGCCTCTACACCGCCAAGGTCGCAGACAGCAACGCGGCGTGCGACTTCCAAACGCAGACGTGCGACTACAACGTCGCCACGAACCTCATCGACTACCAAAAGTGCATCCCCGTCGTGAATTTGCCCGGCAAGCTCGCGGGCAACGTCATCATCGCGGGCGGAAAAGGCACGAACTTCCCGTTCTCGCTGCCCATCAGCGGTGGCGCGGTGCTCAGCATCGTCATCTACGGCGCGCAGTTGAACGGCACCGTGACCACCGACGCGGGTGGCAACATTACGTCGTTTGACGGCATTCTCGCGGGCGCCGTGCCCAAGGCAACGCTCGCGTCTGCCATCGACGCCCTGCCCGACGGTTCGCTGCCGATTCCGAAGGACTCGCTCAAGGCGATTCTGGATTCAACCGTGGAAGCCGACATCGATTCGAACGGCGATGGCACGCTGGACGCCGCGTCCATCGGCCTCAAGCTGCACGGCATTCAGGCCAAGATCGTCGGCACCTATTGACCTGACAGCCGACCGACAAAATCTCCGAGAAATTGAAAAAAAATAGGGACTGAAATTGTCCGCTATTTTGACACTCCTGTGGCAATTTACACATATTGTACGGCTTTGAGCCTTGTTTCCGTTCGGAACCGCGCGTACCCTCTTGGCGTCGGCAGCCTTACGCTGTCACGCGAGATAATTGGGGTCAAAAATGGCGGATTTTCACGGAAACGACTCGGTAATTGGCTGTCGATTCTCACTCAAAGGCGCCGGTTTGACGCTAGCGATTTTCGCGCTGGCCGCCTGCGGCACCAAGGTCACGGCAGAGCCCGACGACGTTGCGGTGACGCCAGAGGACGCACAAGACGGCCAAATCACGCCAAATGATGCCGAAGATGCGCTTAAATCGGACGTGCCGGTTTCGGAAGTGACCGGATCGGACGCCAAGGACGCCGTCGACACGGGCGACGACGCGTCGAGCGACGTGACGATCAAGGATACTGCGGACACGTCCGACACCGCGGACACAGGGGACACGACGCCGGACATCGACACAGTCGACGTCCCGACCGGCTGCACACAGGACACGGAGTGCGACGACAAGGACCCGTGCACCGGCGACGTCTGCACCGCCGGCAAGTGCGGAAGCAAGCCGCTGGACGGCGGCGCGTGCGAAGACGGCAACGCCTGCACCACCGGCGACACGTGCGCCGCGGGCAAGTGCGTAGCGAGCGGCATCCTGGACTGCGACGACAACGACGTGTGCACCAAGGACACGTGCGACATCAAGACCGGCTGCGTGCACCCGTTCGCCGACGGCGCTCTCTGCGACGACGGCCAAGCGTGCAGCGTCACGGACCTCTGCAAGAACGGCAAGTGCTTGGGCGTCGTGCCCGACTGCGCCGACAGCAACGAATGCACCGACGACACCTGCGCGGACGGCACGGGCTGCGTGCACCTCGCCAGCGCGGCGACCTGCGACGACGGCAACGCCTGCACCGGCGGCGACGCTTGCACGGGCGGCAAATGCGCGCCGGGCAGCATCGTTTCGTGCGACGACAAGGATCCGTGCACCGTGGACGCGTGCGACCTCGCCAGCGGCTGCACCCACGTTTCCAGCGACGGCTACTGCACGGACGACAACGCTTGCACCGCGGGCGACCAGTGCATCGTCGGTTTGTGCATTGGCGCGACCTTGGATTGCGACGATCTGAACGCGTGCACGACGGATTCGTGCGACGTGAAGCTCGGCTGCGTGCATGAAAACGCGACCGGCCCCTGCACCGACAACAACCCGTGCACCGCGGGCGACGCGTGCGACGCGGGCGTTTGCGTGGCGGGCACCGAACCCGGCTGCGACGACGGCAACGCGTGCACCACCGACAGCTGCGACACGACGAGCGGTTGCCAACACGTCGCGCTGGAAGGCGACTGCAGCGACGGCAACGCTTGCACGAGCGGCGACACGTGCAAGCTCGGCCAGTGCGTGCCCGGCGCGGCGGTCAACTGCGACGACGGCGAACTCTGCACCAAAGACGCGTGCGACCTGCAAAATGGCTGCACGTACACCGACGCGGACAAAGTCCCCTGCGACGACGGCCAGAAGTGCTCGACCAACGACGCGTGCCTGCACGGCAAGTGCGAAGGCATCGTTCCGGAATGCGCCGACGACAACCCGTGCACCGACGACACGTGCAGCGACGCCGCGGGCTGCGTGCACAACGCCAACACGATCGCCTGCGACGACGGCAACGCGTGCAGCGACGGCGACGTTTGCAAGGGCAGCAAGTGCGCGGCGGGCACCATCGTCGCGTGCGACGACGGCAAACCGTGTACCAAGGACTCGTGCGACGTCGCGAACGGCTGCGTGCACGAACTTGTGGAAGGCAAGTGCACCGACGGCAACGCGTGCACAGCGAGCGACACGTGCGCGGGCAGCGACTGCATCGGCACGGAGATCACGTGTGACGACGGCAACCCGTGCACCGCGGACACGTGCGACACCGCCAAGGGCTGCCAACACGAAGCGCTGGATATCGCGTGCGCCGACGGCGACGCATGCAGCGCCAGCGACCAGTGCGTGAACGGCAAGTGCACGGCGGGCATCATGGTCACGTGTGACGACGGCAACGCGTGCACCGCGGACATCTGCGACCCGCTGCTGGGCTGCGTCTTCACCGCGCAGGACGCGGAGTGCACCGACGGCAACGCCTGCACCACGGGCGACAAGTGCGTCGGCAGCCAGTGCGTGCCAGGTGGCAACCTGCCGTGCGACGACGGCAACGTGTGCACCAAGGACGGCTGCTCGTTTGACACCGGTTGCACGTTCCCCGACGCCGACGGCGTGCCGTGCGACGACGGCCAGAAGTGCAGCGTCAACGACGCGTGCTTGCACGCCGGCTGCCAAGGCTTGGTCCCCGACTGCAACGACAACAACGCGTGCAGCGACGACACATGCACGGACACGGACGGCTGCGTCCACCTGCCCAACGCCGTAACCTGCGACGACGGCACGGCCTGCACCCTGGGCGACGCGTGCAAGGACAACAAGTGCGCGCCCGGTGAGGCGATCAGCTGCGACGACGGCAACCCGTGCACCAAGGACAGCTGCGCGGCGGACGTTGGCTGCAAGCACGAGAACTTGAACTTTGTGTCGTGCACCGACGGCGACGCCTGCACAGCGAGCGACACCTGCCAGGAAGGCACGTGCGTGGGCAAGGCCATCGACTGCGAAGACGGCAACGTGTGCACGGCCGACGGTTGCAGTGCCAAGGAAGGCTGCACGCACCAAGCGATTGAAAATTCCTGCGACGACGGCAGCGCGTGCACGCAGGCCGACTTCTGCGACGCGGGCAAGTGCACTGCGGGCGGAGCACTGGCGTGCGACGACAGCAACCCGTGCACCGACGACGCGTGCAGCCCGTCGAAGGGCTGCGTCTTCGCGGCCGACGACACCAACATCTGCACGGACGACAACGCGTGCACCAACAACGAAGCGTGCGTCGCGGGCAAGTGCATCTTCAACGGCACACCGAACTGTGACGACAGCAACCTCTGCACCAAGGACTCGTGCGATCCGACCGTGGGCTGCGTGAACGCGGACGCCGACGGCGTGCCCTGCGATGACGGCCAGGCGTGCAGCGTGCAGGACGCGTGCCTCCACGCCGCGTGCAACGGCATCAGCCCGAACTGCGACGACGGCAACCTGTGCACCGACGACAGCTGCGCCGACGGCAAGGGCTGCGTCCACCTGCCCAACGACGTCACCTGCGACGACGGCAACGCGTGCACCTTGGCCGACACGTGCGGCAGCGGCAAGTGCAACGCTGGTCTCGCGCCAAACTGCGACGACGGCTTGATCTGCACCGGCGACTTCTGCGATCCGAAGATCGGCTGCGATCACAAGGATCTCGTGGGCGCATGCAACGACGGCGACGCGTGCACCAGCGGCGACGTCTGCACCGCGGGCAAGTGCGTGGGCGAGACGACCAACTGCGCGGACAACAACCCGTGCACGATCGACAGCTGCGACAGCAAGGGCGGCTGCAGCCACGTGGCGGTCGTCGACGTGACGACGTGCGACGATGGCAACGCGTGCACGTTGAACGACGCGTGCGTGGGCTCGACGTGCAAAGGCAGCGCGCAAGTCTGCAACGACGGCGATCCGTGCACGGCCGACGGCTGCGACACGGCGGGCGGCTGCTTCAGCAAGCCCGGCAACGACGGCGCGCCCTGCGACGACGGCAGCCAGTGCACCGACAAGGACGCGTGCGCCAACGGCGTGTGCAACGGCAAGGCTTCCGTGTGCGACGACAACAACCCGTGCACCGACGACTCGTGCACGGCGAAGACCGGCTGCGTGTTCACGAACAACGCGCTCGGCTGCGATGACGGCGCGGCCTGCACGCACAGCGACACGTGCACCGCGGGCGCGTGCGTCGGCACGGTCACGAACAGCGACTGCGACGACGGCAACACGTGCACCACCGACACCTGCACCGCCAAGGGCTGCACGCACGCGACGCTGGCCAACGGGGCAGCGTGTAACGACAGCGACGTCTGCACGGACAATGACGCGTGCAAGGCTTCGTTCTGCGGCGGCATCGCGCACGTCTGCGACGACGGCCAGCTGTGCACCGACGACGTGTGCATCCACTCCGGCTCGGCCGGGCCCTTGGCCGCGGGCTGCAACTTCACGGCGAACAGCAAGGTCTGCGACGACGGCGACGCCTGCACAAGTGGCGACGTCTGCGCGAACAGCCTCTGCAAAGGTCCCACGACGGTGAGCTGCGACGACGGCAACGTCTGCACGACCGACGCGTGTGATCCGACCAGCGGCTGCAGCCACGTGGCAGTCACGCAGGCCACCAACTGCGACGACAACAACCCGTGCACGACGAGCGATGTCTGCGTCGGCGCTACCTGCAAAGGCGTTGGCCAGCAGTGCAATGACAACAACCCGTGCACCGTCGACACCTGCGATTTGGCCAACGGCTGCAAGTTCACCAACGTGACGTCGGGCACGAGCTGCGACGACGGCGACGCCTGCACGACGGGCGAAGCGTGCAGCGCCGATGCGACCAGCGTCTGCAAGGGCTCGGTCACCAACTGCGATGACGGCAACGTCTGCACGACCGACAGCTGCGCGACCAAGACCGGCTGCGCGCACGTGAACAACAGCAACGGCTGCGATGACGGCGTGGGCTGCACGCACAACGACACCTGCGCCGCGGGCAAGTGCGCCGGCACGGCGACCAACAGCGACTGCGCGGACAGCAACCCGTGCACGGCGGACGTCTGCGGCGCGACGGGCTGCACCAACGCGGCGCTGGACAAAGTGCTGTGCGACGACGGCAACTTCTGCACGGTGAGCGACGTTTGCGTGGTCGGCGAGTGCGTCGGCAGCGCGAAGCTGTGCAATGACGCGAACGTGTGCACGAGCGACTCGTGCAGCTCCGCGAACGCGGCGTGCGTCTTCACGCCGACGGCGGGCAACTGCGACGACGGCCAATTCTGCACGCTGACCGATATCTGCGTTGGCGGCTTCTGCGTCGGCAGCGGCGGACCGAACTGCGACGATGGCAACACGTGCACGACTGACTCGTGTGGCGCGGGTGGCTGCGTGCATACGACGCTCACCGCCGGTTCCAACTGCAACGACGGCAACGCCTGCACCGTGACCGATACGTGCTTGGGCGCGTCCTGCTACGGCGTGGCGGCAAGCTGCGATGACGGCCTGCCGTGCACCGTGGACTCGTGCGACGTGACGACGGGCTGCAAGAACATCGCGGGCAACAACGGCCAAGCGTGCACGGACGGCAACGCGTGCACGACGGGCGACGCGTGCGCCGGTGGCTCGTGCGTGGGCGGCGCGGCTCCAAGCTGCGACGACGGCAACGCGTGCACGGCCGATTCCTGCAGCGGCGGCGCGTGCGTCCACACGAACAGCAGCGGCGGCAGCTGCTCGGACGGCAACACCTGCACCAGCAACGACACGTGCGCGAGCGGCGTCTGCGTGGGCAGCGCGACGGTTTGCGACGACAACAACGTCTGCACCAATGACACCTGCGTGAACGGCAGCGGCTGCGTCTACACGGCCGCGAACACCAACGCGGTCTGCAGCGACGGCAGCGCGTGCACGTTGAACGACCACTGCAACGCGGGCGAGTGCGTCGGCGGTGCGTTGCTGAACTGCGACGACGGCGTGGCGTGCACCAACGACAGCTGCATCGTCGCGACGGGCTGCTTGCACGCGACCCAGGACAACTTGTGCAATGACGCCAACGCGTGCACGAGCGACTCCTGCGCCGCGCTGGTCGGCTGCATCCACCCGCCGATCGCGGGCAACTGCAACGACGGCGAAGTCTGCACCTTGGGCGATCACTGCACTGCCGGCATCTGCGGCGGCGCGCTGGACGCGTGTGACGACCAAAACCCGTGCACCACGGATTCCTGCGTACCCGGCAGCGGCTGCCTGCACACCAACAACACACTGGCGTGCAACGACGGCAACGCGTGCACCCAGACGGACACCTGCGCGGCCGGCGCTTGCGTCGGTGCCAATCCGGTCGTGTGCACGGCGAGCGACCAGTGCCACGCCATCGGCACCTGCGACGGCGGGACGGGCGCGTGCAGCAATCCGGCCAAGGCCAACGGCGCGGCTTGCAGCGACGGCGACTCCTGCACCCAGACCGACACCTGCCAGGCCGGCTCGTGCCAGGGCAGCAACCCGGTGGTCTGCACCGCGCAAGACCAGTGCCACACGGCGGGCGTCTGCAACAGCGCGAACGGCGCCTGCACCAACCCGGCGAAGGCCGACGGTGCGGCGTGCTCCGACGGCAACGCGTGCACCCAGACCGACACGTGCCAAGCGGGATCGTGCAATGGCGCCAACCCGGTCGTCTGCAGCGCGAGCGATCAGTGCCACGCGGTAGGGACGTGCGACGTCGGAACCGGCGCGTGCAGCAATCCGGCGAAGGCCAACGGCAGCGCCTGCAACGATGGCAACGCCTGCACGCAGACCGACACCTGCCAAGCGGGATCGTGCAACGGCAGCAACGCGGTTGTTTGCGCGGCGAGCGACCAGTGCCACAACATCGGCGCATGCGACATCTCGACCGGTGCGTGCAGCAATCCCGCGAAGCCGGACGGCGCGGCGTGCTCGGACGGCAACGGGTGCACGCAGACAGACACCTGCCAGACGGGCAGTTGCACGGGCAGCAACCCGGTGGTCTGCTCGGCAAGCGACCAATGCCACACCGCAGGCGTGTGCAACATCGGCACCGGCAGTTGCAGCAACCCGCCGAAGGCCGACGGCACGACGTGCTCGGACGGCAACGCGTGCACTCAGACGGACACGTGTCAGACCGGCACGTGCACGGGCGCCAACCCCGTGGTGTGCAGCGCCGTAGACCAGTGCCACAGCGCGGGCACCTGCGACGGCGCGACGGGTACGTGCAGCAATCCGGCAAAGGCCAACGGCGCGGCGTGCTCAGACGGCAACTCGTGCACGGTAACCGACACGTGCCAAGCCGGCGCGTGCACCGGCGGCAGCGCTGTGGTCTGCAACGCGATCGACCAGTGCCACGACGTGGGCACGTGCAACGTGGGCACGGGCACCTGCAGCAACCCGCCAAAGGCCAACGGCGCCGCATGTAGCGACGGCAACGCATGCACGCAGACGGACACGTGCCAAACGGGCACCTGCACTGGCGCGAATCCCAAGGTCTGCTCGGCGAGCGACCAGTGTCATTCCGCTGGCACGTGCGACGGCAGCACCGGCGCTTGCAGCGATCCGGCCAAGACGGACGGCACGGCGTGCAACGACGGCAACGCGTGCACGCAGGCGGACACTTGCCTGACCGGCACGTGCACCGGCAACAGCCCGGTTGTCTGCAGCGCGCTGGATCAGTGCCACACCGCGGGTACGTGCAACAGTGGTACAGGCGTCTGCACAAACCCGGCCAAGAACAACGGCAGCGCTTGCAATGACGGCGACGCGTGCACGCAAGTGGACACGTGCCAGACCGGCGCGTGCAGCGGTGGCAACCCGGTTGTCTGCAACGCGCTGGATCAATGCCACACCGCGGGTACGTGCGACACCGCCAGCGGTGCGTGCAGTCAGCCGGCGAAGGCAGACGGAACGTCGTGCAGTGACGGCAACTCGTGCACCCAGACAGACACGTGCCAGACCGGCTCGTGCACGGGCAGCAACCCCGTTGTCTGCACCGCGCAGGACCAATGCCACAGCGTGGGCACGTGCAACGCGGGATCGGGCCTCTGCACCAACCCCGCCAAGGCCAACGGCGCTGCGTGCAACGACGGCGACGCCTGCACGCAGACGGACACGTGCCAAACCGGCGCGTGCACGGGTAGCAACCCGGTGGACTGCACCGCGGACCAATGCCACACGGCGGGCACCTGCGACAACAGCACCGGCGCATGCCTTGGCTCGGTCAACAAGTCCAACGGCACAGCGTGCAACGACGGCGACCTGTGCACGCAGACGGACACTTGCCAGACGGGCACGTGCACCGGCGCGAACCCCGTGGTCTGCACCCCGGGCGACCAGTGCAACCAGGGCGGTACGTGTGACTCGGCGACGGGCGCTTGCTCCTCGTCGGTTCCGCTGCTGGGCACGCCTTGCACCGACTTCAACGCCTGCACCGAGTTCGACACGTGCTCGGCCGGGTCGTGCGTGGGCTCGCTGAAGAACTGCGCTGACGCCTTCGTTTGCACCACGGAGACGTGCAATGCGGCGACCGGCTGCGTGACCACGCCAAGTGACGCCGCGTGCAACGACAACGTCGCGTGTACCGCGGACTCGTGCGTCGTCGGCATTGGCTGCCAGTACGTCACGTTCAACGCGTCGTGCGACGACGGCACAAGCTGCACGACGGACACGTGCGTGATGGGCCAGGGTTGCGTCAACCAGACCAACAACGCGTTGTGCGACGACACGAACCTCTGCACGGGCGACTACTGCCAGTCGGGTTACAGCGCGACGGGCTGCGGCCACTACGCGGCGAATGAGGGCGTCGGCTGCTCGGACAACAACCCGTGCACGACCGGCGAGGCTTGCGCCAGCGGCGTGTGCGCCAACGGCGTGGTCAACCAATGCAACGACAACAACCCGTGCACGACTGACTTGTGCAGTCCGACCACGGGCAGCTGCGTGAACCTGCCGGTCCAGAACGGAACGGGCTGCTCAGACGGCAACGCCTGCACGCAGAGCGACGCGTGCAGCGCGGGCGAGTGCGTGGGCAGCAACCCGGTGGTGTGCCCTGGCGCGGACCAGTGCAACACGGCTGGCACTTGCAATACGTCGAGTGGAACGTGCTCGGCGTCGACGCCTAAGACTGGCGCGACGTGCGATGACGGCGACGGCTGCACCAGCGGTGAACTCTGCAACGCGGCGGGCACGTGCGGTGGCGCGACGAGCTCGATGCCGGCGGATTGCGCGCTCGGTAACGCCTGCAAGACGGAGACGTGCACGTCGACGTCGGCCAGCACGCACACATGCGGCGCGACGAACGCGGCGGATGGCGCCAACTGCAGCGATGGCAGCGCGTGCACGAACCCCGACGGGTGCGTTGGCGGCAGTTGCGTGGCGGGCACGGCAACGACTTGCAATGACAGCAACCCGTGCACCTCGGATTCGTGTAACCCCGCAACCGGCGCGTGCGTGTACACGCCGCTCGCGACCGGGGCAGCGTGTGAGGACGGCAATGGGTGCACCAGCGGCACAACCTGCAATGCATCACAGCAATGCACCGGTGGCTCGCCCAGCTGCGCTGGCGGCTCGCCGTGCACCGTCGATTCGGATTGCACCACTGGCTCTTGCAACCCGACCAGCAAGCTCTGCCGCACCCTTTCGACGATCTCGGTCAGCCCGGCCGCCCTGTCGATGTTCAAGTACGCTGCAGCTGCGACGACCCTCGCGACGAAGGACATCAACGCAGCGGTGACGATTACTGCGAACTTCACGGATTCGTCGACAGCGACGGTCACGGCCACCTCCTGGGCGTCCGGGACTGTTGCAACTGCAACGATCACCAACGCGGGCGTCGCCACCGCAGTGACGTACGGCACAACCTTGCTGACGGCGACCTATACCTTGGGCGGCATCAGCAAGACCGGCACGACAACGCTGACCGTCAAGTGCGGAATTCTGATCAATGAACTCACCACACAAGGTCCGGGCCCGACCAACGCCAGCTCGGACGAGTGGGTCGAACTGTACAACGTGACCGGAGCGACGATTGATTTGAGTTCGTACGTGATGACGTATCAGTCTACGGGCACACCGCAAGACACCGTGATTGCCACGTCCACAACCTTTACGGCCAACAAGACCCTCGCGTCAGGTGGGTACCAGCTGTACGCACACGTGAACTACTCACAGAATACGGGCAGCACAGCAGCCACTGCCACATTCGGTCAGAGCGGTACCAGCGTGTTCTCCAGTAGTGGCTCGGGCGGTGGTAGCATTCGCATCGTCGACCGTGGGGGTGCTGTGTGCGATGCGCTAGGCTATGGCACCTACAACGGCACGTACAAAGAGGGAACGTCGTTTGCTACCATTCCGACGGGTACACAGAGCATGGGACGCAGTTCGACCAGCGCCGACAACAATGCCAACAGCACGGACTTCGCGATCAAGAACGCGCGCACACCCAAGGCTGCCAACTAGTCCCGCTAGCCCTTTCCGCCAATCCCCGGCAAACTTCATCGTGACCCCACCGGAGGTTCACGATGAAGCTGCCGCTCCTCTGCCTGCTCGCCCTGCCCTTCTTGCCGCAATCGGTCTGGGCGGCGGAGACGTGGCTACAGCCCGACCCGTTTGTCGCCGTCGTGGGCGATGCCGTGACCGTCAAGCTGCGGCTGACCGACGGCAAGACGACCCGCGATGCGAACCTGAAGCCCGACCGGATCCTGCGGTTTGAGCTGGTGCAGGGCGAGAAGCACACGCCGCTGCCGCTGACTTCAGACGACGTGACGCAATCGAGCGTGGCGATGGTCGAGGGCACTTCCGTCGTCGTGATGGAAACCGAACCCAAGCACGTGGATCTGCCGGCGGACAAGTTTGCGGCGTACCTGCGCGAACAGGGGCTGACGCAGGTTCAGGCGGAACGGCGCAAACGCGGGGAAATGCAGAAGACTGCGCGCGAGGATTTTATGCGCTGCATGAAGACGCTGCTGACGACCGACGCGCGGAAGGCGCCTGACGACCGGCCGCAGGGCTGCCCGTACGAGCTGGTGCTGCGGCGGCAGGTGAGTCGCACGCTGACGTTTGAGACGCTACGCCACGGCGATCCGGAGCCGTACCAGCAGGTGCGGATCTGGAATCTGGATACCGGCAAGGTGTGGAAGGTCGCGCGGACGGACAAGACTGGTCGGTTGTCGCTGCCCGTGCCGCCGGGGCGCTGGCTGGCGACGTCAACGGCGATGCGGCGGTCGAGCGAGCTGCAGTCGGATTGGCGCAGCGATTGGGCGTCGTTGACGTGGCAGCATTGGGCGAAGAGGTGAGAAAGTTCAGCTCACCGGATCGTAGTGCTGGTGGTCGGTCTGGTACTTCACCTGCTTGACCACCCACCACGCGCCGTAAATGCCGATCGTGATGAGCGTCAGCAAGTAGCCGACGATATTGAGCACCAGAATCTCGCCGCCCGTGCCGGAAAAGCGGCCGCGCCAGTGCGCATTGCCGAGCGATAGCGTGGTGTGGCTCATGAAATACTGGAGCATCTTGACCTGGAACCACGCGGCGTAGAGGCCAAACGTGACGATGACCAGAAGCATGCCGAGGAAGAACTGCCCGACGAATTCAGCGCCTTCGCCAGTGAACGTGAGCACGCCGGCGTCCTGGCCGTTTTCCAGAATGACGGTTTTGGTCAGGAAGAAGCGCTGGATGTTGCACAGGAACCACGGCGTGTAGATGCCGAGCGTGACGCCGCAGAGGAGCGCACCGACAAAGAGCGCCATGAAGGTCTCGCCGCCGGTCGCGTCAAAGCGCGCGCCGTAGCGGGTGCCGTCGCTGGCGACCGCTTGCGTGTTGTCGCAGAAGAATTTCACCAGCTTGGTCAGGAACCACGGCGTGTAGATGCCAAAGGTGATGACGCTCAACAGAATGCCGACGAGCCACGTGATGATGAGCTCGCCGCCTTTGCCGTTGAATTCCAGCTGGACGGTGCCGCGCGGCGTGCCTTCGATCGTCGTCGAGCTGGTGAAGTAGCCGTAGAGCTTGCAGATGAACCACGGCGCGTAGATGCCAAACGTCACCATGGTCAGCAGGTAACCGACGATCATCGTGACGATCAGTCCGCCGCCCGTGCCATTGAACCGCGGCTGCAGCGTTTGCCCCGGAAGGGCGATTTCTGCCTTGGAACGTTGCGGCAACGCGCGCTGCGGCGGCGGCGTGGGGTCCTTGGGCAGCGAGTACGGCATCGTCGGGACGTGACGCTGCTCCGGCGGCGCTTGATGCACAGCGGGCGGCGCCGAAGCGGCCTTTTGCCGCGCCGCGAGCTGGTCGAGAAAGTCCGCGGGCAACTGCATCGCCACGGTCTTGTCTTCCTCGCCGATGGTCCAGAAGTCCTTCAACTCGTCGATCTGGTTGGGAAACAGCCACTCGTCGCGGCGGCGGTCAAAGACGTACTCGTCCTGCTTGAACTCGCCGCTTTTGGCCAATGCACGCAGCTGGTCGAGGTCGTACGGCAGCGATTGGCCGTTGCGATTCAGGTAGAACGTCATGGACTGGCCTCCGTTGGGTGGTTGCGGCAACTGGGCGATGCTACGCCTGCGAGGCGCGCGGGAATAGGGGGTTGCGACAGAGTTGTGACGGTGGGCGTGCGGCTGGCGACGTTGGACCCGCTTACTGGCGTGCCCAGGTTGGGGGCAACCCCAATGGAACCGCGCGCGTGAGCAAGCGGGCCACCATCCTGGAACACCGACCCGCTTACTGACGTGCGCGGTTCCACGGGTACGGCACGGGTAGTGGGTCACCCTGCCGGCGGTAGTGGGTCACCCTGCTCCGACTACTTGGCCAGTCTGCATCGGGTAGTTTGTCACTCTGCTTTTGGTAGCTGATCACCCTGCAGCGGGTAGTTTGTCACCCTGCTTTTGGTAGCTGATCACTCTGCATCGGGTAGCTGATCACCCTGCTTTTGCTGGTGTGTGACCCTGCACGCACTGCATGCTCACCCGGCCGGGAGTGCTGTGCGGGCCTGCTGACGGTGGCGAGTGGTCAGGGGTAGAACCTCAGACACAATACCAGTAACCACAGATCTCGCGGTCCGCTACCGCTTTCACCCGCTTTTCGGCCACCGTCTGCTGGTCACGGCCCTGCACCAAGGACCCGCGTCCTCGCTCATGGCAGAGGCGCCCGACGGCA
>CAITYF010000030.1 GCA_903896545.1 uncultured Myxococcales bacterium
GCGGTGGCGATTCGACGATACGTGTTGGCAAACCCTCGGTGCGTGCCGACACGATCCGTAGAGGCGGCGCTTCGTCGCCGCCTATTGGGGATGGATTCACGTCTCGGTGATACGGGTGGGAGGTTGCGGGAATGAGTGGCTGCGCGCATACCCCAAAACGGACAATTGACGCACCGATCGCGTCGCGTATTCGTCGACGGAGTATTCTACCGCACGCGCGCTGGCGACGCACCGCGAGGAGCTGCCATCCGCACGCTTGACAACACCGTCCGAGCGCGAAAGCTAGTGCAACGAGCACGCGCGGCTCGCTAGGTGCACCATGCCTCAAGGCGCTGGTTCTGGAGTGGGCGTTCCAGCATCGCCCCGAACTGCTCGCGGCCTGGCAGCTTGCCGAACGCGGCGAGCCTATATTGCCGATCTCGCCGCTGGAGGACCAGACTTGGACAAATGGCCCCGCTTGATCGCCGTAACCGCTTGCCCGGATTTCCGAATTTTCCTGCGCTTTGATGACGGACTTTCCGGTGAAATTGATCTGACGAACGCGCTGCGCGGCCCCGTATTTGAGCCTCTGCGTGATCCGGCCTACTTCGCCAAAGTGCGCCTTTCCGACTATGGCGCTCCTGTGTGGCCCAATGGCTTGAATCTGGCACCGGATGCGCTGCATGAGCGTTTGCTCGCGGCGGGAAAAGCGAGTGCTGGAGTCGGTCACCGCGCCAGTCGCGATGGGGACGCTGGGTGCTGGCCAAAGACGACGTGTGGGTGATTGGGCCGGCGAAGGTGGTCTATCGCTATTTGAAGTGAATGGTGGCCAACCCGCCTGCGAGCATGCAGCGCGATGCGAAGCCGGCCGACACGCAACTCGGCCACGCGCTGTCGGCGTCTTTCTACCGCGCCCACCTTGATCTGCCTCCAGGTATTCGGCAGCGGCGGGCTTGTCGGCCGCGGATGGCGAGATCTGTCTCAAGTAGTCAAAATCGCGTGGTTTTGGGGCTTGTCGTGGCCTGCGGACAGGGAAAAACTGCTGGGAAGCGGCGAATCGAAGGCACCGAAGGTGCGGAGGCGGTCAATATGGGCGGGACGCTCAAGCGGAAGACCCCATTGCAGGTCTTATGCGCACGGGGGGCAAGTTCACTTCTCACCGTACGCAGCGGACACGATTGGGCGTCGTGCCAAAGTAGTAGCTGTAAGTATGGTTGAAGTCGACGTACCAGCCTGCGACGCCACCTGAATCCCATGGCAGCCCGCTCCAGAAGAGAAACGTCGCCGGATACGTCGGGTAGTACAACCCCCAACTCAGGTCCGGCGCTGCGGATGCAGGTTGGATCTCCGCAGAATCGTAGAGGGTTATCAGTTCGCGCGTGGTCGGCAGCCGCCAGTCGACAAAGCCGCCGTATGACTTGGCGATGCACGCAGTCAGGGCGGTGGGCCAATTCTGCGGTACGAGCGCCTCCTTCGCCCACGATAATCCGGTCAGCTTGTCGGTCACATACTCGGTCGAAAGCGTGAAATCGGTCGCGGGATGACTCGTCGGGAACGGAAATGGCCAAGTCGGGTCAAGTACGTCCGCCAAGCAGATGTTGCCGCCGCCCGCCGTGCTCCTTGCGAAGCAGGTCTTGGTGCCGCAGCCGTCACTGGTGCCGGGAGTTGGGCACTGGGCGCAGGTCACGCCGGAACATCCGTCCATCGAGGCGTCTGGCTGGGCGTCAGGTGTTGGCTGAACATCGACCCCGACGTCAGGTGTTGCATCTTTGACTGCGGCGTCGGGCGTCAGATCCGGCTGCACATCGGCGCCAACGTCGGGTGAACTGTCCGGTTGGTCGAGCAGGTCGGCGTGCACATCGGGCTGGGCGTCGACGGTGTCGTGAACGTCGGTCAGGTCGGCGACCGTGTCCGTCCCCGCGCTCACGGTCGCGTCGGTCACCGCCATCACGGCGGCGTCCGCAAAGTCGCTGGGCATCACGGGTTGATCCGGCGTACAGCCAGCGGCCATCAGCAGACCTGCCAGCCAGACCGAGCGCATCCACGAACCTCCACGCCTGCCCCGAACGGTAGCACCTTCTATGCGCGATTTCAGACTACGCGTCGCCATCGCTCACCGCATTCACATCAGCAAGCGGCGCAGTGTCCAGCTTGGCTACCGAATCTGCTTCAACGACTTTGCCATCAACCTACAACCAGCCCCATCCGCCATTTTGCCGCCGCTGACTGTCACGAGCCATCCGTTGGACGTATAGACGGCGGAGTTGAAGTCGCCGCTGCCACGGCCTCTCACGCGTCACCGTTCCGCAGCGTCACTCACGGCATCGCGTGTCGACGCCGAACGCTGTGAATGCACACGCTCGTCAAGGCGCGTAGTGGTAGCCCATGTCGCACGTGCCGCTATCGACGACGCCATCGGTGCGGGTCGTGTATTTGTTCATGCCGCTGACCGAGGCCTGATCGGGGACCAACGTGCCGCCATTGGCCGGGCCAGGATCGATGCACGGCGATTGGTAGCCTTGCCCAGCAGCGGCTTGCGACAGGTAGTAGCTGCCCTTGGGCCCGCTGACGAAGAGCGGGTCGGCGTCGATGTTGCCGCTGCCGCCTACGAATAGTCCGGCGCCGCTGTTGTCGCACAGCGTCGGGTCGTAAACGCCGGAGACGATGTTCGTGATGTCGCTGAAGCGCGCGCTGCTGCAGCCGGCGAGTTGAGCACCCGTCGTCGCGGTGTTGCTGCCGAAAATGCCATAGCTCACACTGACGCCGTACGCGCCGCCCCCCTTCCCAGCGGAATTGTTGACGAACGTCGCGGCCTTGCACGTTCCGCCGTACAGTCCGCCGCCGTTGCCACTGGCCGTGTTGCCGTCAAATAGCAGGTTGGTAGCCGAGGTCGAGCTGGAATAGTACGCGCCGCCGCCGTCGGTCGCCCCGTTGGCGCTGAACGTCGCGTTCTTCAGGTTCGTCACGTTGCTCGATGAGAAGCCGTACCAGTAGAGCCCGCCTCCGGAACCCGCCGCGGTGTTGCCGGTGAACGTGCAGTCCGCGATGGTGCCGCCGTCTCTGGCCCAGATGCCGCCGCCGCCGATGTACGAAGCGGGAGCCGCGGTCGCCTTGTTGCCCTGAAAGCTGCAGCTGGTGACGCTAAATGGGTGCGACGAGCCGCCTTCGATGTAAATCGCGCCTCCGGACGGCGCGACGTTGTTGGCAAAGCTGCTGTTGCTGACTGCGAACGACGCAAAGAGCGTCGTGTACCAGATCGCTCCGCCCTTGCTGGATGCCTGATTGCCCGTGAACGTGCAGCCGGATACCGAGCCGGGTTGCGCGAAGTCGACGTGTATCGCGCCGCCGGCCAATCCGGAATTGTTGGTAAAGGTCGAGTTGCTGACGGTCGCCGCGGCGGGCGTGGTCGATACGCCGAACTTGGTGAAGATGGCCGATCCGTTGGAACTCGTGTTGCCGTCAAAGGTGCTGCCAGTCACGAAGAGTGCAGGCGAGGCAAAAGTGCTGCCGTAATAAAGCACAAACGTGCCGTGGTAGAGACTGCCGGTGACAAATGTCGTCGTGTTCGCGCTGACGGTGCAGTTCGTGGCGTTGACAGAGGTGGTGGCGAAAACCGTCGCGTTGGCCCCGGTGTTGCCGCTGATGGTGTCGTCCTTGAGCGTGAGGGTGTTCGCGCTGTGCAGCACGGAGCAGTCCGCGGTCGCCAACGTGCACGTGTTGTTGATGAGCTGCGATCCGGTCACCGTCACGCCTGCGGTGGCGAGAATCAAGTTGTCCGGTGTGGTATTGCCACTGAACTGGCACTTGGACAGCGTGAGGGCGCTTTCCGCATGGATCAGGTTGCCGCCTGCAATCGTGCAGTTGAGGAACTGGCTGTTGTTGATGGTGATGCTTGCCGTGTAGAGGGTCGAGGTGTCCTTCATCGTGACGACGGTCTGCTTGTGGTTCGCAAAGCGCATCGAGTTGAGCGAAATCACGCTCGTCGTGGTGTCGGTGAGGTTCACGGCGCTCTTGCTCGACGGCAGGATGGTGTCGCGCGTCAGCGTGGCGGTCGAATCGGCCGCATAAAAGCTGCCATTGAGCACGCCGTCGAAGCTCGTCCACATTGAGGAGGACACCGAAATGCTTGCCACCGTCGAAGCCAGGCCGATCCGGCAGCCGAGCGCGGTTGCTTTGCTGCCATTGGCAATCGCGATGGAGCGCGCTGAATTGAGCAAGCCCAGCGTCAACCCCGACTTCGCTCCAGTCGCGTAGATGTAGTCGTAACCGCTCGGTATCGTCATCGTGTCCCGCACCGCCAGCTCCGAAAGAGTCGGCGTCGTCGCGGAAGCCGTCGCCGACACATACACCGCATACGCCGAGCAGTTCTGAATCGTCATCCGCGCCACCGTCGTCGCCGCCGTCTCTCCCGTCTCCGCAAAACCAAAGCCGCGGCCGCTATTTTCCGCATCGACGATGGTCGCCGTCTGACTCTCGCCCAGCACCAGGATTTGCCTGCCGACTGTCACCAGGTTCTTGTTCCCCACGCCTTTCCACACGCCCGCGTGGACGAACACGCAATCGCCGTTCACGGACGCGTTGATCGCCGCCTGAATCGTCCCGTACGCCTGATCCGCGCCGACGTGGAGGATCTTGCCGCTGTACACGTACGCGACCGCCCAGCCGTGCGCCTGATTGCCTTGGCTGTCGGTGACGATAATGGGGTAAAAGTGCGCGCCTACGCTCAAATTTGCTGTGGGTACGCTGGCGGTGCAGGTGCCTCCGCTGCAGGTCATCAACTGGTCGACAACGCCATCGGTATTGCCGTCGATGCCGACGCCGTTGGTCGGATCGACGTCGCCTTGCGGATCGCTGTAGCTGATGGTCAAGGTCGCGGCGTTGCCCAAAAGCACCGGCATCGTGGTGCTCGTCGTGTTGTCGATGTTCGGGTTGCTGTCGATGTAGCACTTGCCGGCCGAGCACGCCCCCGCGTTGCCGCAGACCGTCCCATCCGCGCTGATGGTCACGGGCTTGCAGACCTGCGCGCCGCCGCTGCAGGTCGTCGTGCCGGTGAAGCAGTCGCTGGTGCACGCGGCGCCGGGCACCGCGGTATCGTCGATGTCGTGTACGCAGCCGCCGTTCGTCGGGTAGCAGCTGTCGATCGTGCACGGGTTGGCGTCGTCGCAGGAGACGGAATTCGTGTGGACACACGCCTGGTTGACGCAGGTGTCGGTGGTGCAGGCGTTACCGTCGCCGCAGTCGGCGGCGCTGCTGCAGCTGCACTGGTTGTTGGTGCCGATGCAGCTCCCGTTGCTACAGCTGTCGAGGTTGGTGCACGGATTGCCGTCGTCGCACGTCGCGGTCGTGTTGGTATGCTGGCAGCCCAATGCCGGGTCGCAGCTGTCGGCCGTGCAGGAATTGCCGTCATCGCAGCTGATGTTGCTGAACTGGCAGCCACTGACCAGCGAACAGTATTCGCTTGTGCACACGCTGCCGTCGCTGCAGCTGCCTGCGGTGTGGTTGCAGCCGGAAATCGCGTCGCAGCCGTCGACCGTGCACGCCACGCCATCGCTGCAGCTCACCGCCGTCCCGCCGCACGCGCCGCCCGCGCATTTGTCGCTGGTCGTGCAGACGCTGTTGTCATTGCAGGTCAAGGTGTTGTTGACGTGGACGCAGCCCGTCGTCGTGTTGCAGCTGTCCGTTGTGCACAAGATGCTGTCGTCGCACGAAATCGCCGTGTGCGTGCAGCCCAGCGTCGCGTCGCACGCATCGGTGGTGCAGGCGTTGCTGTCGTTGCAGCTGCCGCTCGTGGCATGCAGGCAGCCGAGCGTCGTGTCGCAGGTGTCGACCGTGCACGCGACGTTGTCGCTGCACGTGTTGGCGACGCCAGTGCACTTGTTGGACGCGCACGTGTCGCTGACGGTGCACGGATTGCCGTCGTCACAGGCGCCGGTGGTCGCGGCGTGCGCACAGCCGGTCGTGGCGTTGCACGTGTCGGTCGTGCACGGGTTGCTGTCGGAGCAGTTGACGCTGGCGTAGACACAGCCGCTGCTCGGGTCGCAGCTGTCGGTGGTGCACACGCTGGTGTCGCTGCAGACAATCGCGATGTGCGCGCAGCCGGTCTTGGAGTCACACGCGTCGGTCGTGCACGCGCTGCCGTCGTTGCAGCTGATGGCGGTGCCGGCGCAGGCGCCTTTGGCGCACGTGTCGCTGCTTGTGCAGGCCGAACCATCGTCACAGCTGGCGCTGTTGTCGGTGTGAACGCAGCCGCCCGCGCAGGTGTCGTCAGTGCAGGCGTTGCCGTCGCTACAGTTGATCGCCGTGCCACTGCACGTGCCACCGCCGCAGGTGTCGCCGGTGGTACAGACGTTGCCGTCGTCGCACGCCGAGGTGAGGTTGGTGTGCTGGCAGCCAAGCACTGGATCGCAGCTGTCACTCGTGCAGCCGTTGCCGTCGTTGCACTGTGCGCCACCGCTGTCGACGTGGCTGCAACCGCCAGGCGCTGCGCAGGTGTCGGTGGTGCACGCGTTGGCGTCGTTGCAGTTGGTGGGCAAGTGCGTGCAACCCGACGCGCCGTTGCACGCGTCGATCGTACACGGGTCGCCGTCCTCACACGCGCTGGTGACATGTTGGCAGCCCGTCGCGCTTTGGCACGAGTCCACGGTGCAGTCGATCCCGTCGCTGCAGTTGATGACGCTGCCACTGCAAACGCCGGTGCTGCAGACGTCCCCGGTCGTGCACGAGTCGTTGTCCGAGCACGGCGCGCTGTTCCAGGCGTGGATGCAGCCGCCGAGGCAGCCGTCGTCGGTGCACGCGTTGCCGTCGTCGCAGTTGAGGCTGGGCGACGCACACGCGCCGTTTGCGCACCAGTCCGGTCCGGTGCACGCGTCGCCGTCGTCACACGCCGTGTCGAGCGCCAAGTGGGCGCAGCCGGTCTTGGTGTCACAGCTGTCTGCGGTGCACGCCTCGCCGTCATCGCACGAGACGGCCGTGCCTTTGCACAAACCGCTGCTGCAGGTGTCGTTGCCGGTGCACGCGTTTCCGTCCGCGCACGGCGCGCTGTTGGCCACATGCACGCAACCCTTCTTGGCGTCGCAGCTGTCGTCACTGCACGGCTGGCCGTCGTCGCAGCTCTTGGTCGTGCCGGTACAGACGGTTTCCACACAAACGTCGCCGGTCGTGCATTTGCTGCCGTCGTCGCATGCGGCAAACGACGGCGGGTAGATGCAGCCCGTGTCGGGCGCACAGCTTTCGGCGGTGCAGGGATTGGCGTCGGTGCAGTCCAGCGCTGTGCTGCCCGAGCACGCGCCCGCGACGCACGTGTCGCCCGTCGTGCACGCGTTGGCGTCGCTGCAAGGTGCAGCTTGTGGGGCGTTCACGCAGCCGATACCGACAAGGCAGCTGTCCGCGGTGCACACGTTAGCGTCGTCGCACGAGACTGGCAGGTGCGTGCAGCCCACGGCCGGATCGCAGCCGTCCAGCGTACAGAGGTCGCCGTCGTCGCAGCTTTGCGCGGTGCACGCGACTCCTGCGTCAGAATCCGCGGCATCGGGTTCTGCGACTGCATCGGTGGAACTGGCATCGCCAGAATCCGCAAACAGCGCGTCCGAATCTACCAGCGCGTCCGCATCAACCGGCGTGGCCGCATCCGTGCCAACCGCGTCTGTGCCTGGCAGGGCGTCAGCGTCATCTGCGTCGGGTGTCGCTGGCGAATCGGGCTGCGCATCTACGTTCGTATCCGAAAGCGCGTCCGTGCCAACCTCGGCATCCGCGGTATCCACGGCGTCTGTCGCATCCAGACCCGGCGCCGCGTCGACGTCCTCTCCTGCAGCGTCAACCTCCGAAACGTCCGGTTGCGCCACCTCGCCGTCGTCTGCGGCGTCCGAGGCCGAATCCGTACCGTCGAGATCAGCGGTGCCATCCGCGGTTTCCAGGGCGGCGTCGGCACCGGTCGGCGCGTTCGGACTTGCACAGCCAGCTACGGCCATCAGCCACACGAACACCGCTGCCCAAGGTGTCGAAATCCGATGTGTGTTTCGTGCCAATCCCATGCCAGCCATCCCCTCATGCATGCGGTCAAAGTAACAGGAAGTGCCTGCAGAAACAATGGAAAGTGCGCGCTTCCGAACTCCGACCCGTCCACCGCTTGAACTTCCCGACCGCAGCGGGCTCCGTCACTGTATCGAACTGGCAACCCGGCCACGCCCTGTGTGCATAGCACCTCTGCGCCTCAGGCCAAGCCTTGGCTATTTCGCCCAACAGCCTTTCTGGTCCCCGCACTCATACACGGCCTGCAAGGTGACGAAAAAGCCTTTGATGAGCTTGTACGCTTTGGCCAGACATGTCGCGTCCCCTTGACACTTCAGGAATGTCTCGACGCCTGCGGGATCGGCCGCCGCCATTTCTGTCGCGCACGAATCGTTCAGACAAACAACCTCGCCCGCCACCTTCGGGTCGCAGTCGAAGTGACAAAGCTGGGCGGTTTCCGCACCCGCACACTTGCCATCCCCGCAGACTTGGGGCACTTGGACGTCCGGACCCGCGTCCGAGTCCAGGGATGTTGCATCCGCCGTGTTGCCGCAATCGGCGGGACATGTGGCGACTGACTCATCCGCCGCGCAAACGCCGTCACCGCATACCGGCGCCGTGCAGATCGGGACGCAGGCCGCGAGCGCATCGGCCAGCGCGAGGGCGGCTGGCGTGGCGCGCATTGTCTTGTCGCAGGCAGCCGCGCACGCCGCATCGGTCGCACCACAGCCAAAACCGCAGTTGATCGCGGAGCCGCAGGTCGCGTTCCCCATGCACGCGACCCACTGCGCGTTGCATTTCTGGACGATGCAGCCTTTCACCATGGGCGACCATGCGTAGGACGATCCAGAGGACGAGCCCGTTTGATCCACCGTCGCGTCGCTCTTGGAAACCGCACCACCACCGCCGCCACCACCAGCCGTCGTGCCGCAGCCAGCCATGCCGGCAACCACGACGACCGCAGCAAGAAACGCACGGGGCACAAGCGACCGACTATCGAGCTTCATCTTCGCCTCCTTCCGTATTCGACTCGCGCCGCCTCACAGCGACAGCGGGTTCGAGTCAAGGGCACACCGCGTCAGAACGCCACGCAAGCAGCGCCGCTCAATACCGGGGCGATTGCGCATGCGGACTCTGGCGAGGGTAGCGCAACTCTCCATGTCTTCGCTGTCGCGCCGAGTGCAGATCTTTGTAGCAAAAAGTGCAGCCCTACTCAGCCAACCCGTGATCCAACGCGTACCTGGCCAGTTCAACGTCGCTGGCAACGCCCAGCTTGTCCTGCACGCGCCGACGCAACGTGTGCGCGGTCGAGACGCTGATTGTCAGCTCGCTCGCGATGGCGGGCGTCTTCTTGCCGGCGGCGAGCAATCGGAACACCTGAAACTCGCGTGGTGCCAGCGTCTCGTGCGGCGCTCGCGCGCGTGTGGGGTCCACGGCATCGACGAGCAGCGCCGCAAGTTCCTCCGTGACGAACCGTCCGCCCGCGTGAATCCGGCGAATCGCGGTAACCAGGAGTTCTGGCGCGGCTTCCTTGGGCAGGTAGCCGGCGGCTCCCGCGCGCAAAGCCTGAATCGCCAACTGGTCCTCAGCGTAGTGGCTCAAAACGACCACCTGTGGCCGCGCCATCCACCCAGACAGCTGCGCCAGCACGTCGAACCCTCCGCCATCGGGCATCTTCAGGTCCAGAACGAGCACGTCCACGTCGTGCTTGCGCAGCAGCTGGAGCGTTTCGCGACCGGACGCGGCCTGTGCCACTACGTGAATATCTGCCTGCTCGCTCAGGATCGCGATGACGCCGCTGCGAATCAAAGGGTGGTCGTCTGCCACGAGTACGCGAATCATGTAGCCCTCTCCATTGTTTGCGCGACGTTCGGGATCGTCATCACTACTTCCGTGCCGAGCCCCGTCGGCCCCGCTCCAATCGCGAGCGTCCCGCCGATGGCCAGCGCGCGCTCGCGCATTCCGAGGATCCCCAACGGGCGGCGACCGGCCACCTGCCCTGCGTTCATACCAACGCCGTCGTCCCGGACGCGAAGCGTCAGCACGCCTGCCAAATAGTTGAGTTCCACAACGACGTCCGTCGCCGCCGCGTGCCGAGCGACGTTGGTGAGCGATTCCTGCAACACGCGAAACAGCGTCGTCGCCACCTGAGCGTCCAACGTCGCATCGATTTCAGGCGGCAGGTCGACAGCGAGCGAGGTCGTGACCGACGTCCGCTTGGAGAATTCACGGCACTGCCAGTCAAACGCGCGCGCCAGACCGCCATCGTCCAACACGGGAGGACGGAGCGCGGCAGCGATGCGGCGGACACTGCCCAGCGCCTCGTCAGTGGTGCCCAGCAGCGCGTCGTGCCGCTTGGCCAGCTCCTCGCTCGGCATGCCCGGATGGTTGCGGACCCACGCGAGGTCCATGCGAATCAGGCTGAGCACCTGCCCCAGGTCGTCGTGAATGTCCTGCGCGACGCTCGTCCGCTCCTCCTCGCGTGCAACCAGAAGCTCACCGGCCAGCGAACGAAGCTCCGCCTCGTTCTCCGTCAGCCGCTGCGTCGCGTCCTCCAACGCTTGGGTACGCGTCTGCACGCGTTCCTCCAAAGTTCCTTTCGCCTCCTGCAGGGCTCGCCGTTGCGTGTGATTTTCCCGGCGCGAGGAGAGGATGACGTGGTGAGTGATCGACGCGAGGATACCGAAGATGACCAAGCCAATCACGACATTCGCATCTTCGACGTTCAGCGGACGCGTCGCGAAGCCGAGGCGGACGGCCACGTAGGCTGCGGTTGAAAGCCACGCGCCGGTCAGGAAGAGTCGCGCCGGGATGAGAAAGAACGTCGACGCGGCGAGGTCCAACTGCAAGATGCCAAACCAGTAGAGGTTGCCATGCTCGGCAGCGAGTGCGCCGTTGAGGGTGACCGGAATCGCGACGGCCGGGAAAACGGCGAACATGAGCGCCTGATAGTGGCGGCGCACGAACGTTGCCCTGTTGCGCGCGAGCCAGATACCGGTGGCGAACGCCGCGATAGACGCACCACGCGCGGCCAGCCCGAGCGGGCGAAGGTCGGGACGAATGTCCGTGTAGTCGCCGGCGAGCGCAAGGATGCTGCCACAGAGCGCGCCGATGCACGTGACGAGCCAGACGCGCGGCGCACCGGACGCGACGTCGTCCCAGAACGATTCAGGGACCGTGGCGGGCGGCTGTGGGGGCGGTGGCTGAGACTCGCTCGACATGGCGTCTCCGGGTATTTGTGCACCGTCCGCGTTTCCCGGCACGCGCGAGCGGGCCAGCAAGCCCGGCCGGCACGGAGGGAGTATGCGGGATGCTGCGTGTCGGCGCCAGATGGCCTTGGTTCCAGGCGATTGGAGCCGCCCTCGCCGTCGTCGGGATCTGATTCTTGGTCTTCGCCACGTCCAGCGCGGTGTCCGCCGCGGCGAGATACACCACTTGACCTGCGCGCGAACGTCGATCCACAGAGGGCCGCCTCTACCGACCACGGCCCACAACGCCCCCGTGCCGCGAGGTCGAACCGCCCACCATGGGCTACAACGGCCTTGTAGCGCGACGTTGGCGTTCCAACCATGGCGTACAAGGTGCTCGTGGCGCGAGGTTGACGCGCCAACCATGGCGTGCAACGCCCTCGTAGGGCGAGGTTGACTGCCCACCCATGGCCTGCAAGGCCGTCCTGGCGAACTACTGCACCGGCGGCGGCGTCTTCGGCTTCCTGCTGCCGGCGCGGAAGAAGCTCTCGACCCAGCGCTTGGACCGCTTGGTCTTGGTCGCGCGCTTGCTCAGGTCGGCGCCGACGGTTTCAAGCGCGAGTTTGAGGGAGATGTTCTGCATGACCGTGAGCTCCGGGCTCGCAGCCACCGAAAGCGTTGCAAACGCCGGTCATTTCCCGCACCCTCGGCGCTTCAGCGGTTTAACCGACTGCTTCGCCCCGACACACCCGGCGCGTGTCGCCGACCTTTGCCACTGGAGACCCATGCGCTCTTTCCGCTCCGCTCTCGCCCTGTTTGCCGTTCTGGTCGCCACCGCGGCGTGCGGGCAACCCACTGCCCCAACGGGTGAAGGCACGGACGCGCTCGCCGGCTTGGACGCGGATGTCGCCACCGGCGGTGACGGCGAGTCGGTCGACGCTGTGGCGGCCGATACCGTCCAGAACGATGCGGCGCAGAACGACTTGGCCCAAAACGACACTGAACAGACGGATGCGGCCCAGACCGATGCCGCAGAGAACGATGCCGCCCCAGCCGATGCGGACGCGGCCGACGTGCCCGTCAATCTGGACAGTGCAGACGGGGACGCTGCCGACGTGGACGCGGAGGACGACGCGGGCTCCGCGGCCGACGCGCAGCCAGACAGCAAGCTCGAGTGCACTCAGGACGGCGACTGCGCGGACGCGGACCCATGCACCTTGGACACGTGCGCGGCCAACGTCTGCACCCACACGCCGCAGGACGGCCCGTGTGACGACGGCAACCCGTGCACGGGCGGCGACACGTGCACCCAGGGAACCTGCAGTGGCGCGAAGATCGCGTGCCCCGGGACAGTCTGCGGCAACGGCGTTCTGGAAGCCGGGGAAGACTGCGACTTTGGCGGCGTGGCCAGTGTCTGCTGCGACGCCACGACGTGCACCACGCTGCCCAGCAACCCGACCGAGACCGAGCCCAACAACACCAAGGTCGGCATCGACTTCTTGAAGGACGACATCACCGGCGGTTCGACGGTAGCCAGCGAATCGTGCGGCACCATCGATGGCCAGTTTCAGCCTGACCAGATGGTGGACAACTGGGACGTCGACTTCTTCAAGTTCTACGTGCCGGCGCCGTCGACCGTGTACCTGGACATTGTCGACCCGACCGGTGGCGACGGCTGTGTCTGGCAGGGGAAGGCAGGCTCGGGGTGGGCGTCCCTCGATACGCAGTTGGCGGCGTTTGACAGCGCACTCGTGCAGGTCGCCACCAACGATGACAAGGTCAAGGGCAACGCCTGTTCCGCGGTGGTCATCGATGCCGCGACGCCGGGCTGGTACTACGCCGGCACCGTGGGGTACGGCAGTGATGCGCAGAACAACGACGTCAACCAGCCCTACCGCCTGCTGACCAAGATGCAGCCGTGGAAGTGCGGTGACGGCCTGAAACAGGGCAGTGAAGCCTGTGACGGCACGCAATTTGGGCCGGCGACGTGCGTGACGCTCGGCTACACCGGCGGCACTTTGGCCTGCGCGTCCGACTGCGGCCTGAACACCGGCGCTTGCACCGGCACGCCCCCGGGCGCGGAGCCCAATGACGCGTTTACGACGGCCACGCCGATGGTCAGCCTGATCGCCGGGCACTTGGGCGGCGGCGTCGACTATTACAAGCTCGACCTGCCGGCGGGCGCGGTGCTGACGGCGACGACGTCGGACCCCACGGGCGGCAATGCGTGCGCGACGTCGACGGCGTTCCCGCCCCTGGCCGATCTGAACACGCAGCTGGCGCTCTACGGCCCGGACCAACAGCAGCTCGTGGGCAATGACGACATCCACTCGGAGTACCCGCCGTTTGATGCCACTGCCAATTTCTGCTCGTCCGTGACCTGGAGCGTGGCCACCGCGGGCACGTATTACTTGGCCGTGACGGGCTCCGGCCTGCTGACGGTGACCGACCCGGTGACGGGCGTGGCGGGCTATCCGGTGGGCTACGCCTTGAACGTCACGGTGACGCCGTGGACGTGCGAGCCCGCGCCGGACTTGCCGTGTGAACTGCCGGACAACCACACGCCTGCGACGGCCATGCCGATTGACGGCGGTGCCGCCGGTGTCGTGAGCTCGCCCGCGCAGGCCGACTACTTCGTGTTCCAGGTGGACACCGACGGCACGATGATTGCGGCGACGATCCGCGATGGCGGGGTCCCCGCGGTGGCCGGGCAGCCGACGTGTGCGGCGGGGCAGATCGACACGCAGCTGGCGATCCTGGCGGCCGACGCCACCACGGTGCTGACCGAAAACGACAACATCAGCGCCGTGAACCTGTGTTCGGCAGTGACGCTGACGCTGGCGGCCGGGACGTACTACGCGGTGGTGTCCAGCCAAAATCCCAGCCAGGCCATGCCGTACGCCTTGCACATCGGTCGGGGTATTGCCAAGTGGGTGACGGCGGCTGCGGGCGGTACGGTGCAGATGCCCGCGGGTCTGGACGGTGCGGGCACGAGCGTGACCATTCCGCCGGGCGCGCTGGACGACGATACGCTGATCACGATGGTCGGCGGCGAGCCGATTGCCTTCGCGGAGGGCACGTTGCTCGGGACGCCGATTGCGCTGGGGCCGTCCGGTACGACGTTTGGGGCGCCGGTAACGGTGTCGCTCACCGGGTTGGCGCCGACGACCGATGCGCGCTTGGTCCTGCACCGGCATGACGCCACGGGTGAGGTGGAGCTGCTGATTGCCGACGCGAACACCGCGCCGGATGTGGCGACCGTGACGCTGGATTCGTTCTCCACGGTGCAAGCCGCCGCGACCGCCCAGCCGATGATCGCGTGGAACAAGCACATCTTCCAGGAGACGTACGCCAACTACGGCACCATTGGCGAAATCATCGGGCGCTGCGTCAACTGCCAGATCAACACCCTGGGCACCAAGAATGCGACGCTGGACAGCTACCTCGGCTCCATCGATGCGCTGGGGATGGGGATTGGCACCTGCGCCATCAACTCCCCCGTCATCGCGACCACCCACGCGCAAATCTACAACATCAACACGATTGGCTGGACGCTCATCACGACCGACTTCGACATCGGGTCGGCCAGCAACACGGGCCCGTTCAGCTGCCAGTTCACCGACGCATGGCACGACACGCCGACCACCAGCGTCCCGCCGTTTGCCACGCTGGGCGGCGTGCCCTTGCCGACGTCGCAGATCCTGCAGGCCAAGAGCACGTTCTCGCTTGCGTTCTACGACACGCCGACGCTGACCACCAACAACAACGCCACGTTCCAGCACGCCATCGCCGCCGATGGCACGGTACCGGGCGTGGTGACGCTGACCCTGTCAGGCGGAGAGCAGTTCAAGGCAGCGCCCGGCACGGTCCTGTCCCCGACGATTCCGTCAAATGGCGACGTGGCGCGCTTCACCGGTGACTGGAGCCTGGGCCTTACGCCACAGCTCAAGGTGACGGGGCCGACGACCGCGCAGGTGACGTTCACCGGCATGCAGGCCCCGCCGATTCCGCACGCGGGCATCGTCGATTTTCTGGTGCTGTTTATACCGGGTGACTTCAAGCACTTCCCGTGGCCCTCGGAGACAGCCGTGCCGTTGCACCTGGACTGGCACGCGCGGGAGCTGCATGTGTCGCGCTACTTCTACAACGAGAACGCCACGCTGAACGATGGCACGATCACCACGACCGGCACGTTCACCTTGGAGGGCGACACGTTCACCGCCGCCGTCGGGACGCACATCGGCACGTTCACGGGCGTGCCGGCGGGCTTGGTGCCCGATCTGGTCGTGACGGGTCCGACGACGGCCAAGCTCAGCTTCAGCGGCAAGGCGACCGACCCCGTGGATGGCGACTGGAACGACAACCTGCAGAATGGCGCCGTGGTCCACGACGTGAGCGTGAAGTTTGCCGACGCCGACTTCACCGCGGGTCAGGCGGCCCTGCTGACCGGCGCCAATCGGGACGACTTGCACATCGTCATGTACCGCTTCCCCGGCTTCGTCTACACGGGCTTGGCCGATGGCGGCAACATCGCGCTGGAGGCCTACGACTTTGGCGCCGGGCCGCGCTACCTGTACTGGCAGCCGATTCTGCGGGAAGGTGGCTTGGTCATGAACTATGCGCAGACGGAACAGTGCGCAGAGCCGAACTTGGGGTGCCAACTGAAGAACTTCGGCGTGGAGGACCGCTTGGCGTTCGCCGCGGAAGGCGGCGCGAACCCGCACAAGGTCATGGAGAGCGGCAAGCCATCGGGGTGCAAGAAGCCTGGTGCCGCGGCAGATGCACTGGCCTACTGCGGCATGGACCAGTGGTATCCCTTCCACATCGAGACCCAGCTGCGCGTCGTCGGCGCTGGCCAGGCGGTGATTCATGACAGCTTCCTCGGCGCCGTTGAACAATCCCCGGACGGCAAGCCACCGGCGCCCAATCCCGCGCTGGGCGGGACCTTGGAGCTCAATCCGGACCCGTCTCAACCGCCGATTCAGACCTGCCCGTTTGACAAGGTCTGCTGCGGACACGACTCGCCGTACTGGGAGCAACACGACGTCGGCTGGGGCACGACCGGCTATGCCGGAACGTATCCCAAGTGGCCCGCTGATCCCATCGACTTCAACGCAGGCTGGACCGCGCTGGCCAGCTGGGGCTGGGACTTTGGCAGTCATCCTCTCGTGGGTGGGCCGACGGACAAGTTCGTGTTCGACTGGTACAGTGGCAAGGGCGTGTGGGTCACGGTGCGACAAGAGCTGCAGTGCCCCGACGTGCGTCTGGTCAACGGCAAGCGCGTGGACCTGTGCGACGGCGCTGGCTACCAGTACCCGGGCACGTACCACTCGGAGCTCAGGCTGTTCGGCTTCCCGGTCTCGTGGACGACCAAGTGCACGGGGCAGTGGTCCACACCCGGCGCGGTGTGCGAGGCCCTGTACGACTCGAGCTCGACCTACGGCGGGTGCTATGGCCAGGTCACGGAAAACCCGACCGGCAACTACCCGCGGTTTTACTGAGTCCGCCACACCTGCGCGCCGTTCTTCACGCTGACCGTCGCCCTCACGGCGCAGGACGAGGGCACCGTGTTGAGTTGGTCGCAGGCGTTTGACGACCCGGAGGTGGCCGCGGCGATTTGGCATATCTTCGCGCCGGCCAATGAACGGAATCTGGACTGGTTGGCGGAGGTGGTGGGTGCTGCACGGCGCGTCGCGGTCAAAGTTTCGCGGGGCGGCAGGGGGTAGGTGGAAGGTTTCTTTGTCCGGTTCACCAAGACGACGTCGGTGAAGAAACGGCCGACGCCGCAGCAACTACCCCGCCCTCGCCAGAACGTCGGCGCCGCCAACAAAATCCGCGCACCAGGCCGATCGCGGACGCACGGATCGATTTTTGGCCGATCTCTCTGCACCATGCGACGATGGTCGATTGGGCGCCCGTAGAGCGGCGTCCGATGCTTAGAAACCACATGCTCGCCCGCAAAATTGCCATCGCGTTTGGTGTTCTCACGGTGCTCCTGACCGGCCTCTGGCTGGGCGGGCAGCACATGCTGGAACAAGCCGTTGCGGATCGCGTGCACGCGCGGCTGGACGGCAGCGATTTTGACCTGCGCTGGGGCTCGCTGTCCCTGGGACCCACGGGCAAGCTGGCGCTGCGACAGCTGGTTCTGCACGACGCCGTGAGCAAAACCGACGTGCTGACCGCGGGTGAAGTGGACGCGAACGTGGCGCTGTGGCCGTCGTTGGTGGGGCGCAAACGCCTGGACAGCCTACGGCTGGCGGACGTGCATCTGCGCGTGGACGTGGCGGACAGTCAGGCGGAAGTGCTGGAGCGGCTGCGAAAGGCGCTGAAGAAGCACAAAGATGACGAATCGGAATCTGCTAATCGCATTCCGCTTCTGGCGCGGCTGGGCGTCGTGGAAATCGAGTCGCTCGCCGTCACGCTGCACCTCGCGCGGCACGGTGAGGCGCTGTTGTCCACGACGGCGGCGGTGCGCGGCGGCGTGAACTTCGCTGAACCGCAGAGTGAACTGACCGCGCAGCTGGACGCGACACTGGGCGGCGGCAAGGTCATCGTAGCGTTGGAACACGCCGAAGCGGAGCTGACGGCGGTACGCGCGGCGAGTCAGCCGCCAGTGCGTGTGGCGATTCAGACGTTCTATCCCAAAGCGCCGCCGATGTGGCAGGCGAGCGTGCGCGCGGCGGCTGTCGAGAAGTCGGGGCCGAACTGGCAGCTGGTGCTGGCGGACGTGGCGCTGGGTACGGTCGATCAACAGGCGCTGACCCTCGCGGAAATACGCGTACACGCCGATAAGTCCGTGGCGGTGCGCGACGTGCGGGTATCCGTGCTGCCGGCGATGCAGGAAAAGCTGCTGCCGGAGGCGCTGCGACAACAGCTCGCGGACGTCGGCCTGAGCGGCGAGTGGACGGCGACCGCGGAGACGCTGACCGTCCAGCCGGGGCAGGAGAACGCGCTGGCGATCGACGCGGGGCATCTGGCGCTGGGTATCGCCGGGCTGGAAGGGCGGCTTGCGCGGCTGCAACTGGCGCTGGCGGACCGCCACGCGCTGCGGGACCCTTCGGGCTGGCGGATGATCGCGCTGGAAGCGCCGACGCTGTCCCTGCCGATCGACGGGCCGATTGTGCAGAAAGACGAGAACCTGGCAACGGAGATTGCGCACTTGGCTGGGCTGCGCAAGGTCGCCGACGAGCCGGAGGATGACGAGGCGACGGACGAGAACGTCGACCCGGACTCGCTGCCGGAGACGCCCCCGGAGGATGATCCGACCAAACCGCCGACGCCCGCGCAGCGCTCCAAGGAGAAGCCCGGCGTGCGTTGGACACGCGCGCTGAACGCGCTGCACGCGAAGCTGCTGGGGCTGCACGACAAGCTGGACGACCTCTGGCCGAACACGCCGCTGCCCGCGTCGCTGGCGATTCAGGTGCGCGGCGGTCGCCTGGAGTTGACCGATCGGTCAGGAAAGGCGCTGCTCGGCGTGCGCGACGGCCGCGTGGAGCTGTTGCCGCCCGAAGACGGCGTCCGCAAGCTGAGTTTTGGCGCGGAGCCTTTTGACTCCGCCGGTTCCTGGGGCCACATGGGCGCGACGTGGCAGCACGACGCGACGGGGCATCGGCTGGACGTGCGGATGTCGGGCGCGGGCATTGCCCAACTGCTGGCGATCAAGGCCAAAGGTCTGGCGGTGCAGCCTGAAGCGGACATTGAACTGCTCGCAACCTTGGCGCTGCCCGACGACGACCGCGTGGACGTGACGGGGCGGCTGTCCGTGACGCACATGGGCGTCCACTGGTGGCGGCTGGCGGAGAAGCCGATTGCGGACCTGCGCCTGAACATGCCGTTTGAGCTACACGTTCGGCGGCATCCTGCGTACATCCAGTTCCGTTCGCCGGACGTCTATTTTGGCGGCGCTGGAGCGGACGCCGTCGCGCACTTGGCGGTCGATTTGGACATCGCCGCAGCAGATGCGAAGCCGCGCGTGCACTTTGCCGTGGAAGCGCCGATGCAGGAGTCCGCCGACATGCTGCACGCGATTCCGCCGTCGATGCTGCCGACGATTGGCCGCATCGACGCGCACGGTCCGCTGGGCTGGCGCGTCGCCGTGACGGTGCCATTGGCGATGACGGGCGCCGCCCAAGTGGAACTCGCGTTGGGCGACACAAACTGCGTGATGGAAAACTTTGGCAACATCTTGCTGGAAGAGTTGAACGAGGAATTCGACCGTCCGGTCAATGAAAACGGCACTATTCTGGACGATGTGCACATCGGTCCGGCGTCGGGTTCGTGGACGCCCTTGGAGGAAATCCCGGCGCACGTCGTGTACTCGATTTGGGCGACGGAGGACTCGTTCTTCCGCCACCGCGGCATTTCTGAAAGTCTCGTGTCCAAAGCGCTCGCCATTGACCTCGCGTATGGACGCTTCATCTACGGCGGCTCGACGATTACGCAGCAGCTTGTGAAAAACCTCTATTTGCTGCGGCAAAAGGCGCTTTCCCGCAAGTTTGAGGAGATGCTGATCGCCTGGCAGATGGAAAAAGTCGTTGGCAAGAAGCGGATTCTGGAGATCTACATCAACGGCGTAGAATTCGGCCCGAAGATCTACGGCATCACGCGTGCGGCTTGGGCGTTCTTTGGCAAGACGCCAGGCGAGCTGATCCCCAAAGAAGGCGTGTACTTGGGCATCATCAAACCGAGCCCGCGATCGGGCTATGGCACCGCGCGCGCGAACGGCTGGGGCGAGTGGTATGACATGAAGGTGACGAAGTACATGGACCGTCTCCTGGACGAGGACTTCATCTCACCCGAAGAGTACGAGGCGGAAAAGCCATTCAAGCCGAAGTTTGATACGCAATCCAGCAAGGTTCAGTAGCACTTCCTGGACCGTCGCGTGTGCTGGAACCGGACGCCGCGAGCCTTGACGCGCCCGCGCCCAAGCGCGAAACTCTTGCGCCGCCCGGATTGCCGGGCAAACCGCGTCGGTGACCACCTTGACGCGGCGTTTGAGCCCACCTGAACGCACCTCGATCACTCCCGGAGTCGCCATGTTGCAAGCCTATCGTGAACACGTCGCCGAACGCGCTGCCTTGGGCATCCCGCCGCTGCCGTTGACCGCCCAGCAGACGAGCGAACTGATCGACCTCCTCAAGAATCCGCCCAAGGGCGAAGAAACGGCGCTGGTCGAGTTGATCACCCACCGCGTGCCCGCGGGCGTCGATGACGCGGCGAAGGTGAAGGCGAGCTACTTGGCCGCGGTTGCATTGGGCAAGGAAGGGAGCCCGCTGATTTCCCGCGAGAGCGCGACGCACCTGCTGGGCACGATGCTCGGCGGTTACAACATCAGCCCGCTGATCGAGTTGCTGGACGACGCGACGGTTGGCACAGTCGCCGCTGCCGGTCTGAAGAACACGCTGCTGATGTTCGACCAGTTCCACGACGTGAAGGAAAAAGCCTTCAAGGGCAATGCCAACGCGAAGTCCGTGCTGCAGAGCTGGGCAGACGCCGAGTGGTTCACGACGCGCCCGGAAGTGCCGAAGTCGATTACGCTGACCGTGCTGAAGGTGACCGGCGAGACGAACACGGACGATTTGTCGCCCGCGCCTGACGCTTGGAGCCGCCCGGATATTCCGTTGCACGCGTTGGCGATGCTGAAGAACAAGCGCGACGGCATCACGCCGGAAGACGATGGCAAGCGCGGTCCGGTCGCGTTCATCGAAGGTCTGCGCGCCAAGGGCAACTTGGTCGCATACGTGGGCGACGTGGTTGGCACCGGTTCCAGCCGCAAGTCCGCCACCAACAGCGTGTTGTGGTTCACGGGCGAGGACATTCCGTACGTGCCGAACAAGCGCTTTGGCGGCGTTTGCCTCGGCTCCAAGATCGCGCCGATCTTCTACAACACGATGGAAGACGCGGGCGCGCTGCCGATCGAGCTCGACGCCAGCCAGATGAACATGGGCGACACGATTGAACTCCGTCCGTACGAGGGCAAAGCGCTCAAGGACGGCAAGGTCATCGCGGAATTCACCGTCAAAAGCGACGTGCTGTTTGATGAAGTGCGCGCGGGCGGTCGGATTCCGCTGATCGTCGGTCGCGGCCTGACGGCGAAGGCGCGGGAAGCGCTGGGTCTGCCGGTGTCGACGCTATTCCGCCTGCCGACCAACCCGGTGGACACGAAGAAGGGCTTCACGCTGGCGCAGAAGATGGTCGGTCGCGCCTGCGGTCTGCCGGAAGGCGAGGGCGTGCGTCCGGGTACGTACTGCGAGCCGAAGATGACGTCGGTGGGTTCGCAAGACACGACGGGGCCGATGACGCGCGATGAGCTGAAAGACCTCGCGTGCCTCGGCTTCAGCGCGGATCTGGTCATGCAGTCGTTCTGCCACACGGCGGCGTATCCCAAGCCCGTCGACGTGAAAATGCACCACGAGCTCCCGGAGTTCATCAGCACGCGCGGCGGCGTTTCCTTGCGTCCGGGCGACGGCGTCATCCACTCGTGGTTGAACCGCCTCTTGACGCCCGACACGGTCGGCACGGGTGGCGATTCGCACACGCGCTTCCCGATCGGCATCAGCTTCCCCGCGGGCTCGGGTCTCGTCGCTTTCGCTGCCGCCACGGGCGTCATGCCGCTGGACATGCCGGAGAGCGTGCTCGTGCGCTTCAAGGGCAAGATGCAGCCGGGCGTGACGTTGCGCGACCTGGTCAACGCGATTCCGCTCTACGCCATCAAGGCGGGGCTGTTGACGGTGGAGAAGAAGGGCAAAAAGAACATCTTCTCGGGTCGCATTCTGGAAATCGAAGGTCTGCCGGATCTGAAGGTCGAGCAGGCGTTTGAGCTTTCGGACGCCTCGGCGGAGCGCTCGGCGGCGGCGTGCACGGTGCACCTGAACAAGGAGCCGATCATCGAGTACATCAACAGCAACATCTCGCTGATGAAGTGGATGATCGCCAAGGGCTATCAGGACCCGCGGACGCTGGCGCGGCGCATTGCGGCGCAAGAGGCGTGGCTGGCCAAGCCGGAGCTGTTGAAGGGCGATGCGGATGCGGACTACGCGGCCATCATTGACATCGATCTGGCGGAAATCCACGAGCCGATCGTCGCGTGCCCGAATGACCCGGATGACGTGAAGACGCTCTCGGAAGTGTCGGGTGCGAAGATCGACGAGGTGTTCATCGGCTCATGCATGACCAACATCGGCCACTTCCGCGCGGCGTCCAAGATCCTGGAAGGCAAGCGGGATCTGCCGTCCAAGCTGTGGATCGCGCCGCCGACCAAGATGGACGCGCAGCAGCTGACCGAGGAAGGCATCTACGGCGTGTTCGGCAGCGCGGGCGCGCGGACGGAAATGCCGGGCTGCTCGCTGTGCATGGGCAACCAGGCGCAGGTGCGCGAGGGGGCGACGGTGATGTCGACCTCGACGCGGAATTTCCCGAACCGCTTGGGTAAGAATACGTTTGTGTACCTCGGCTCGGCGGAGCTGGCGGCGATTTGCGCGCGGCTGGGGCGGATTCCGACGAAGGACGAGTATCTGGCCGATAGTGGGGTTTTGGCGGCGGCTAGCGATAAGATTTATAAGTATTTGAATTTTGATAAGATCGCTGCGTTTAAGATTGATCCTGTGCAGGGTGGGTTTGCGTAAGACGCGGGCCGGCGCCGCGGGCGCGCCGGATCTGAGGGAAACGCAGTTTCCCTCAGACTCCCTTCCTTGGGGGCGGGCGGTTGAGGACGGCGGAGTTCTGGTATCGGCGCCATAGCGCCTCCTAGCAAGCTTTCGCGTTGGGCCTCGAGTTGGATGGCGGGGATCGCCTTCTCGGCGTGCGGGGCCCCGATGCGCGCCGCTTTGCGGCGATCGGTACCGCGCCTCGGTTGAGAGGATTTGGGGGCTGATCCGTTGGGGAAGAGGTTTTGGCGTGTTGCCGCGCGGTGCGTACGACCCCGTGCCGCGGGCACTGTGGATCTTGGCCCTGTCGGTCAGCGCATTTCCGCACTTGTGGAAGACCCGCTCGCGGTGCCCGCGTGTAGGGTGGCAACCGCCGCTCGCGCGGTCGTTCGCAAGTCGGACTTGGTCACTTGTGCGGAAACGCCTTCACGCACGCATCCGCCTTTGCCTGATTCAACGTCGTCGCAGCAAACGCAGGCGGCGTGGCGAATTCCGGCTTCGCGAAATCGAAAAACTCGGCGGGCACGTGGCTGTTCGCATCGCGCTTGGAGAGCGCGGGCATCCCAAAGCGCGCTTCAATGAACCGCAGAATCGACGCGTTGGAAAGCCGCTTGTGCGACACAAAGTGCTTGCGCGCGTACGGCGACACGACGATGAACGGCACGCGCACGCCGTAGTTGTCAAACGGCACTTCGAGGTCGCCCTTCTTGCCGTCAAACGCCGAATCGTCCGGCACGCACGCTTTGGGCGGCGGCACGTGGTCGAATTGGCCGCCGTGCTCGTCAAACGTGACAAACAGCGCGGTGTGCGCCCATTGCGGGCTCTTTTGCACCGCGTCGACGACGTCAAACACGAACTTTTCGCCCAATTGCACGTTGCCCGGCGGGTGGAAGTCGTCACAGCCGCCCTGGGCTTGCTCCAGCAGGTCCGGGTCGACAAAGACGACCTGCGGTAGTTTGCCGGCCGCAGCGTCTTTGGCGAAGTCGGCGAGCGGCACGAACCGGTCGAGGTGGCTTGTGTAGCCGTCCACGAGGATGCCGAGGCCGGGTACGGACTCGTTGTAGACCTTCCACTCGACCTTGGCTTCGTCCAAAAGGTCCATGATGCTGCGGTGTGGATCGCCAAAGATGGCGTTGTAGGTGCGGCCAAAAGCGCTGCCGGCGTAGAGGAACAAGCGGTTCATGTCGGTCGCGCCGAGCGCGTCGCAGAAGAAGCGGTCGCCGATCGCGTACGTGCTGGCGAGTTGGTAGAAGAACGGAATGTCCGCGTCCGTGTAGTAGCCCATCGCGCGGTGCCCGTCCGGGTCGAGTGATGAACCGCCGTTGGCCGTGCAGAATCCGTCCATCTTGCCGCCGTTGAATTGGGCGTGGACCTGGTTCCATTGGTGCGTTGTGTCGTCAAAGCAGTAGTCGTCGAAGTGAAACCACGCCACAGATTTGCCTTTGCCGTCGACGTTGCTGGCATCGTCGGGCGCGCCCTCCGCATCGGGCTGACCGAACGCCTTCAAGTGTCCCAGCAGGTGGTCATACGAGCGGTTTTCCATCATCAGCACGACGATGGTGTCGATCGGCGCCTTGCTCAGGTCCGGCGCGTCGCTGCCAAACGTGGTTGCGGCGAGCGCACCGGGCCCAAAGGCGCAGGCTTCGCGCTGAACGGCGAGCGTCGTCTCCGTCGGCGCGACGGCCGTGTCGGTCGCTACGTCTGCGGCAGCGGTGTCCGAGGCGTCCGAGGTCGCGTCTTCGCTTATTGTCGGCGTCGTTCCGCAACTCGCGAGGGAAAGTGCCACCATCGTCCGCTGCAACCAGTTCCACTTCACCATCACTCACCTCGCCCTGCGCGCCGCGTGGATCGCGGCCCAATTCTGCGGCGCAACGTACGGCGCGATGGGCATGCGGTTATGACGCGGGCGTAACGATTCTGCGTTTACCAAACCGCGCACCGGCGACCGAGAGATGTCGGCGAAACGTTGCCACATTGACCGCAACCACCGCCGCTGCACATACTTGCGCTCGTGTCGCCTCACCGCCCTTCACCCGTGCTCCACCCTCTCCTCGCCGCGTGCGCGATGGTTGCCCTGTGCGTCAGCTGCTACTCGCCCCACTACCAGCGCTACAAGACCTTCATGGAGGTCAACGCGCCCGGTAAGCTGGCGACTGCGCAGCCCACCAGCACGGGCATTCGTCCCGAAGTGCGGTTTCACGTGCGCGTCTACGCCGACGAGTCGTATCGCCACGCCACGTTGCGCTGGGAAGCGGTGGCGCGGCGCCGCGTGGACCAGTTGTCTACGTTCGTGCGCGATCGCTTTGGCGTCCGCTTGGCGTGCGATTCCGTCGTACCTTGGCGGCTGGATGTTCCGCAGACGGGCAACCTGACGGACGCGCTCGCCGCGCTGCGCAAGCTGGATTCGGGGGAAGATGTCGATTGGGTGATCGCGTTTGTCGGACCAGCGCTTGACGACAACTTTGGCGTCGCGGATCTGGCGAGCAAGCACATCATCGTGCGACCTGGGTTTTGGCTCCGGGAGCGTCAGACAGCGGCGGAAGTGAAGAACATGAACAGCGAGGACATGGAGCTGCTGATCCGTGAACGGGCGGAGCATCGCGAGGCGGTCATCTTTTTGCGGACGTGGGCGACGTCGCTCGGTGTGCCGACGGACAACGAATTTGGCTCGATTCAGGCGCCGAGCTATCGACGCGAGGTCTCGGAATTCAGCCCCGCGTCCAAGAGGGCGATCGAGGTGGGGCTGCGGTATCGCTTCGATTGGACGCCCAGCGGGCGCAAGGCGTGGCGCGAAGCGATGCTGGCGCTGATTGCGGAAGACCCGGCGGCATTTTCACCCGCGGCCGCCGACGAAGTGCGGGCGTGGTCGGCGCGGTAACCGGACCCGACGCCTACTCTCGACTCGGCACGACACGCACAGTCAGCCGCGGCATCAGCCGGTAGCCCGCGTCAAACCGCTCGATCCAGTCGCGCAAGCCCAGTTTCCGCAGGCGATTCAGTTCCACGTACACGCGGTTCGCGCCCGCTTCGGGCAGAGGCCGTTCACCTGGCCAGCCGACTTCAAGGAGGTCCCACACCGTCAGCGTTTCGCCAGGTCGTGCGCGATGCTGTTCTGCCAATGCCCGTACAATGCGCCGCGAGGCTGTTCCCACCCTTTGCTTCTGGCCATCGGGACCGGCTAGCCACGCCACGTGCTCGTCCATCGACAGCACCGGCGGTTCGTCGGCCGTTCGCGGATCGCTGTCCGCCAAGGGCACCGGTTCATCGGCCAGGCTGATGCATTTCGCGGCAAAATGGGCAAAGCCTGACTCGTCCAGTGACGTTCCCATCGCCGAGCGAATTTCGGTGGCGGCAGTGACGGCTTCCTGCCAACTCACGCGCCGTGCGGGCACTTCGCCGACGATGCGTTGTTCGACCCAGCGGAGCTGGTCCATGAACGCTTCGTCGTCCTCGCGGATATCGCCGTGGAAAATGCGCGCGAGGCGCGGCGGCAACTCCGCGTACGGCAGCAACGAGCGCATGAAGAGCACCATCGCGACGTAGTCACCCATCTGGGACGCGGGCGCACCACCGGCGAGCTCTGGCGCGTGGAATGCCACGGCCGTCCCATCGACTTGCCCGAACTCGTTCTCCACCGAGAAGTTGCGCCCCAGGCCGATGAGCCACCAGCGGCCGTCGTCGGCGAAGAGTACGTTGTTGTGGGAGAAGCGGCCCATGAAGATCGGTCCGCCCGAACTGGGATGTTCCGCCGCGTGCGCCGCTTCAAGCGCCAAACGCAAACTTACGATGAACGCGTCTGCCGCGCCGTACGGAATCTTTTCGCCACTTTCCGCCATGCAGCGCGTGACGTCCAGCGAGTCGCGGCTGGCTGGAATATCGAATTCCAGAAATGCCTGACCTCCGTACGTGCCAACTTCACTCACGCGCGGCACGAGCGGTTGGTCGATGCGCGCGTGAATGACGGCAACCTCGGCCAGTGTTGACGCGACGCGCTGCGGGTTGGCGCGCGGACCGCCCAGCACCACAACGCAACGCTCGCCATCGCGCACCCGCCGCGCAGAGACGACGTGAAACGACGCCCGCGACTGAATCGGCAGTGGATCGGCGTAGCGACCGAGTAGCAAAGGCGACGGTTCAGCGGGTCGAATCGGTTCAAGCACGTCGCAACCACATGCCCGACAGGGCGCGCGTAGCGTAGCCCCATCGTTGCGTAGGTGGAACGGGGACTTTGCAACTCTCTGTGATGCGGGGACTTTAGCGTCGCGCGTTGGCTTCAGCGGCACTCGGTCGGAATCGGCAGCTTCTTGGCGGTCAGCGCCGTGCGCAGCGACGTCAGTCCCGCCGTGCACGCCGCGAACGATCGGTCGCCCAGCACCTTCTTGATGTCGCACTTTTGCGCCAACGGCCCCTCGGCCGCGCCACAGCATTGCGCCGCTGCAAGGCACGCTGCCTGTTGCGCGGTCGTGTCGGCGACCCACTTGGCGAACGCCTTGCCTTCCTCAGCGCTCGCCGGACCCAACGTCAGCACGATAGTTCCGAGTTCGACCCGCACTTCATCGGCCCGCAAGGCTTTGGCCTTGATGCCATTTTCGCAGGTCAGTTCGTCCCCTGCGGGCGTGCACGGCACTGTGCTCGCGCTTCCCATGCCCGCATCCGCCGTGTCAAAACCGGTGGCGCGAAAGCGCACCCCGGCGCCTTTCTTGATGCCCTTGCCGACGCTCTCGCGAACGATGTACCAGCGGTCCAGCGCGACGCTCAAGCCGGGCGTCGCGTTGGGTGACGTGGGCGTCGGTGTTTGCGCCAGCGCGACAGCAGCACAGAAAACGAGAAACAAAACGGATAGCCACTTCATCACAAACTCCGCAGAAAAGTGCGCGCAGGGATACGCCTGAACAGGAAAACCGAGCAGTCGGTCGGTTGTCAAATGCGCCGAATGCCGTGGCTGCGCGGATAATTTCCGTCGCGGGATTGTTTCGGCGCATTCGCGAGCCCATGAACCTGACTCGTCTTTTTTCGAATCCGCAGTATGGTGTCTGCGGGGAAAATAGGCGCAGCGAACTCTGAATTCGTCGCCTGTTCAGCGCCGAAATGCTGCGAATTAAGACTTTGTAAGGCGTGAAATCGCTGTGTAATTTCTCAGCGAGTGCGACGGATTTATCTTCTGAGTTCAACGATATGTCTGGCGCGCCGCATCGAAATTGGCGGCGAATTCGCGTGGATTCTGCGGTTTGACCCGCTGCCGCGCCGGTTCGTATGCTCAAATCGACGGCAACTCTGACGGTGCGGTGCGCGGCGGCGCTTCGTACGCGAGTCGTCGATTCCCAGAAATGTACGGAGCACCTTGCCGCTCGTTGGCGGTCTGGATGCGCGAACAAGAGATCGCCCGGTCGCGGGTCGCAGGAGTTTGTGAATGAAGAATTGGATCTTGGCCTCGGCCTTGCTGCTGGCATCGGCCTGTGGAACAACAACCGGCGCGTCGACGACCGCTGAAGATGCTGCGACGACGGGCGATGACCTCGGCGTCGGCACGGACGCGACTGCGGCGGATCTGGGCGCCAGTGAAGACTCGGCTTCGACCGGCACGGACGCTGCGGCGGATGCCGGCACGGACGCCGCGGTGTCGCCAGATGTCACGGACAACGACGCCGTGCTGGTGCCAGACGGTGCGGAAGACGTGGCCGCTGGAACGGACGCAGTTTCGCCGGGTGAGGACGTCGTCGGCGTGGACAGCCAAGTTCCCGATTCGGGGACCGCAGACGTGACGGAAACGCCCGACACGGGCGTTGCAGACGCGGGTATCACGGACACGGCACAGACGCCGGATGCCATCGCGGACGCTGGAAATCCGGTTGACGCGACGGTGGATGCTCCGGACGTGGGCAAGCCGGTCGAGCAGGGTTCATCGTGCGATCCAAACAAGACCAACCAATGCGGCAACTTGCAGACGTGCAAAGCCGGGCCGGACACGAAGTTCTATTGCTTCTGCCCCGATGGTCAGGCGTACCAGGGCGGCATCTGTGCGGGCGACACGAGCCAAGTCCAGTCGATGTGCGCGTACTTGAGCAAGGACTGCAGCGCGGAGGGCTACTGCTACGACGTCACGACGTCGACATGCACCTACCTGGCCGACCACAAGCTCACGCACCCCGCGTGCGCTCTGTTGGGCACTAACAAGTCCGTTGCGACGTGCGTGAGCGCCATCACCGACAAGACCAGCCCGTACTTCACTTCAGCGCAGTGCCCGCTCGTCCAATACTGGTCGAATCCCAGCGACTTCCCGATTGACTGCCGGTGCGCGGGCAAATTGGAAAACCTCTGCAAGCGTCCGTACACGTTGGGCGCGGCCATCAGCTTTGGCGACGGCCCCCGCATGCGCAACCTCGCGAGCACGGTTCAGGCGTGGAACGGCGTCGTGGTCAACGGCGAGTGGCTGTTGCCGGTCGGTTGGTCGACGGCGTCCAAGAAGAGCCAGACGATGATCTTCGGCATCGATCTGAAGACCGGCAAGCGCCGCTATTTCTCGGGTACGTACGACGACCCGTCCAACGGCTACACCACCGTTGCCGCCGGCGACCCGTTTGTCAACGTCATGGACATCAAGCTCGGCGCGGATGGATCCCTCTATGCGGTCGGTGCTTCGAGCGACATTGCCGCGCCCAAGGTCTGGAAAATCGACCCCGTCACCGGCGACCGCACGCTGCTCTTTGACGAAGCGACCGCCGATCCGACGACGCTCTGCGCCAACGGCTCCACGTTGCCCGGCAAGAAGGTCATTCAAATGGTCCCGGAAGGCTGGGCGATGGACGCTTCGGGCAATTTCTACTTCGCGTACATCAACATGCCCGGTCGCGGCGTGGTGAAGTTCGGCAAGGACTTCGCCAAATGCGAGTTCCTGACGATGGTACCCGACCTCAACCAGTCGACCACGATGAAGACCGCGATCGGCACCGGCTACGACAGCATTCAGTTTGAAATGCGCGCTTTTGAGATCATCGCGGACAAGCTCTACGCCGTCGCAGACACGAAGCTCATCGAAGTCGACCTCGCAACTGGCGCGCGCAAGCTGATTTCCAATGCCAAGGACATCGGTGGCTTGGGCGGCGGTCCCATCAACGCGGAAGGTCTGGGCGACCGCTGGTCCAAGTGGGACCCGTACCGCAACGTCTTGTGGACGCACGGCATCTCTGGCGGAAACGGCGCCATCGCCGTGGACTTGACGACCGGTGACCGCACGACGTGGCCTTGCTGGCACCCCGGCATGGGCATTCTCGGCGGCTGCGGCGGCACGGGAACGTCCTTGATTCCCGGCTATCTGAGCTACGGCGGCATGATCATCGACCCCGTTGAACCGCACGATCTCTACTTCGCTCACGACCTCTTTTCCGTGGTGAAGTACGAAGTGAAGACCGGAAACTCCTACATCCTCTCGCTGTAGCGCCGGGCCTTCCTCGCGCCAACGGCTCGTGGCTACTCCGGCAGCCCCAAAGCCCGCACCAGAAACTGCACAAACGGCACCGTCTGCTCGAGCCGTTCGATGATCACCGATTCCATGTCCGCGCTCAGCACCTCTGCGTCTGTGAGCGGACTGCTGAGGGCGAAGTCCTTGCGCTTGATGTCCTCGATGAAGGGATGTTTGGGGTCAAAACCCGCCGGCGGCTTCTTCAGGGACTCCCCGACCATGCCGCACGGTGAAACACGAGAGGCTGCGCCGACCGCGTGTCCCCAGGCTTCGGGCTGCTGGCCGATGGCCTGACGGATGCGCGCAACGGCTTCCGCATCGGGTCGCCACAGACCGCCGCCGACAGCTGACGAATCCGGGGCGATGCGCAGGTAGAACGCCGGGGCCGCATCTTCGCCACCCGCCTCGTGCCAAAACTGTGCGGCAAAGGCAGGTTTGTACGGCGACTTGTCCTTGGAGAACCGTACGTCGCGGAAGATCCGCATCAGCGAGCCACCCTGCGGCCGTGGATCCACGACGGTATGCGGCGACAGCGCGCGAATCCGCGGGGCCAAATCCACCAGCAATTGCAGCATCGCGTCGCGGTTGGCCTCGTAGCGTTTGCGATTGGCATCGAACCACACGCGGTCGTTGTTGGCCTTCAATTCGCGCAGAAAAGGCATGAAATCGGCGGGCAAGGGCATCGTCATCTCCGTTTGGTTGCCATGCGCCTTTGGCCACCCGACATACAATCAGCTGGCACGTGGCAATGCGGGCCGCGGCTGCGGACTGCCGTAAAGCCTCGGGGCGGCGCGCCCCTGCGTCATTTTCTACCGAACCGTTGACGCTGTCGATTCTACGGCGACCGCGTCGCGGACGACCGCTTCGTGCGCTGCGGCCTGTTCTGTCTCGAACCCGTGGCAAAGAGCCGATGCTGCAGCGGAGCCACAGGCGGAGTAGGACGCAGAAGGAGCGGTATCTTAGGTTGTTGGACAGAGCCTGGCCCGAACGGCGACAGGTCTGACTCACTCCGGCACGCGATTCTCAAGAGGTCAGCATGTGTCGCTGAGTCCGTTCCGTCCCCGCACCGTTTGCGCGCGGCGTTACCACGGCTTCTTCACGGCAACGGGCACGGACACGCTCCGTTGTTGCAGCTGGCGGCGGCACGCAGGGCAGAGGTCGTCCTCGCCATCGACCGTTGCGACCTTCCCCCGCGCGTCTTCCATCAGGCAACCTTGCGTCGGGCAGTGCTCCAAGCCAAACGTGTGCCCGACTTCGTGGGTCGCAACTTTGGCCATGCGCGCCAACTCCACGCGCACCGGCACGCCGCGTCGGGCGCGGTAGGACGACAGCACGCACGCGCCACCGTCCAGACTGCCGAGTCCGAGCACGCCCCAATCCTCGTTCGCACCTTTGCTTGTCGAGATGTCCGCGGACGTCAGGCCGACAATCTTCTTGCCGTCAGGTGGCAGTCGTTTCTGTAGCCAGTCCAGCAACTTCTCAGCACGCCAACGGTGCCGCGGTGGGTAGAAAGCGCTACGTGGCAGCGGCGCCGGTGGAAGCACGTGCACAGTCACGGGGTAGAACGCCTGCAACGCCGCGACGATGGCGGCGATGACCTTCGGCCCCGGTGCTGGTTGCAGCGGCTGCAGGTAGATCACGGGCTGCGCCGCGCAAGCCAGCGATTGCCAAAGGAGTCCGAGCGTCAGCAGAAGAAGTCGAAGCTTCAAGGCGTCACCTCGTCAGTCTGTGCAAACGCGCGGTGATCGTGCGCCCATTGACCAGCCACGCTTGGCCACCGCACGGTTTCATCGCCCGCGGCGTCGTGTCCATGCCAATCGCACGTTGCACGTGGGCGCTGCGTGGGTAGCACGAATTCGCGCTTCCGATGCGGACAATCCTGAGTCGGCAACAGCCCCGAAAGCGCGCATACCTCGATGGTCTGCAACGTCTCAGGACGTTGTGGCAGCGTCAGCGTCTTACCGTGCCCCGCCAAGAGCAGCCCCGCGCGCACCAACGGCGCTGCCGCGCGCATCGCCAGCAGGCCAAAAGTCGACGATCCGTCGAAGTTGCCCGCCCACGCGCCCACGGTCCACTCGTTCGTCGCGCCGATCGCCAGCGTGTCCGAGAAACCGCGCGACGTGCCGGTCTTCGCGGCGATGGCAAAAGGCAAGTCGATCGGTAGGTCCGCGCCGAAGACCGCGCGCCGCGCGTCGTCGTCCGCCAGCATGTCCATGACTTGCCACGCGACTTCAGGGCTGAACACGCGCCTCTCCGGGATCGCCTGCGGCGTCCAAAAGGTGCCATCCCCGCGGAGCACGTCCGTGACCCCGTGCGCTGCGATGACGCGCCCGTCGCGGACCAGAAACCCAAACGCGGATGTCAGGTCCAGGAGCCGCACGCGCGCCGCGCCCAGGGCGAGACGGAGGCCGTAATCGTTCGCGTTGCCCGCAAGCGGACCTACGCCCGCCGTGGCCAGTCGCGCAATCAGCCGATTCACGCCGACCTGCTCCAGCACGTGCACTGCCGCGAGATTCAGCGAACCCGCCAGCGCATTGCGCAGACGCACCGGCCCCCGCTCTGGCTGCGTCAACCGCCGCACGCGGTACTCAGACGGCACGTCGTGGATGTCCAGCGCCACGCTCGCTGGGTTCTGACCGTCCTCCAGCGCCAGCCCGTAGATGAACGGCTTGAGCGCAGAGCCGGGATGCCGGCGCCAGGTCGCGATGTCGACTGCGTTCACATCCTCATCGACGCTGCCGGCCAGCGCCGTAACCTCACCGCTTTGCGAGTCCACAATGACCACACCCGCTTGGCTCACACCGTCGTCGCGCAGTTCTGCGACGTGGCGCTGCATGCGGGCCTGCAGTTGGGTTTGCAACGTCAGATCCAGCGTTGTGTGTACCACGCCGCCCGACCGCTTCACGTCCTCGGGCAACTGCCGCAGCACCCACGAACAGAAATGCGGCGCGGCAAATGGTTGTCGCTGGATCGCGACCTGCACGGACTCGGCTTCAATCCGCGCGACGTCCTCCGCCGTCAGTTGCCCGCGCTCTTGCAATAGCGCGAGCACGTGGTGGCGTCGGACCAGCGCCCGCTCGCGGTGGCGCACAGGGTCGTAACCCGCCGGCGAGCGCGGCAGCACGGTCAGCAACGCCAGCTCGCCCGAGGACAAGGCCGCCGCAGGCTTGCCAAAGAACGTCTGCGCCGCGGAACTGAGACCATACGCGCCGCGGCCAAAATAGGCGCGATTCAGGTACTGTTCAAGAATCTGCGCTTTGCTCAACGCCCGCTCCAGCCGCGCGGCCAGCACCATTTCCGCAATCTTGTTGCGCCACGTTCGCGCCTGACCGGGATGCTCCACCATGCGGACGAGCTGCATCGTCACCGTTGACGCGCCGAAGGCCGCGCGTCCGGCCCAGAGGTCCAGCCAAGCTGCGCGCACAACCGCGTGGACGTCGACGCCGTGGTGGGCAAAAAAGCCGTCGTCCTCCGCCGCCAGCAGCGTCGTCACGGCAAACGGCGGCAAGTCCGCCAGCCGCGTCCAGGGCGCGCGCCGGCCGTCGGGGGAGGGCACGCTGCGCAACGGCGTCCCGTGGCGGTCCAGCAAGACGAGCGGGCCGTTTTGCGCGGGATCCAAACGCTGGACGGGGTAGCGCCAGCCCAGCACCGCAACGGCGAACGTCAGCGACAACGCCACTGCGCCTGCGAGTCCTGCGAGGAGCGCGCGGCGCAGCCACAAATAGAAAGTCGCCATCGGCTACTTCACCACGACCGTCGCGCTGGCCGACCGTCCGTGCAAGTCGGGTTCGTACATCGCCTCCACCGTCGTCGGTGCTGCGGTGAACGTGCCGGAAATCAGCGCCCGCGCCAGATAGTGGAACCGCGTCAGCCCCGCGTTCAGCTGACCTGCAAACGCTCGGGTTTCCTCATCGTGTTGCTCCTTCCACTGCCAGACCCACCAGCGCCCCGTCCAATCGTCCGCGCCGTACCCGTGGCCCAGCACTTCGTCGTTGTCCTCCGCGCGCAGGCTCGCGCCCTCAAACCCGGCGGGCAACGGGTCAACCAACGCCACATCGCGGCGCGACTTCGCCGTCTGGATCGCAATCTCCACCTTCACCAGTTGTCCTGCCTTCACTTCGGTCAGCTCTTTTCCCGTCTCCGGGTTTAGATAGCGCCGAGTCACCTGGAAGCCGCGGTCGACCGCCTGTGCCGGCTGTTCGCGCCGCGCCGTCACCACGCGCGCCAGGTACCGCACCGGCGTTGTCGTCTGGATGCTCAACGAACCCGGCTGCACGTCTGCCAGCGGCAGGCTCAAGTTCACCGCTTCGTGGCCGTGAATCGTCTGGTCCGCCAGCGTCTTGCCGTTCAATTGCACCACAACGTGCGCTTCCCCCTTGGACTGCGCCCGTGCCCAAGCTGCCAAGGCCGTGACTGCGTGGGCGTTGTCGTGCGTGTTCGCCCACGAGCCATCCTCGCGTGCTGAAGTCAGCAAGTGCTGGGCCAGTTTCGGACTCAGAGGGTGCTTGGGCTGCAGGATCAAGAGCGCCTCCAGCAGCGCCGCGGTCGGCCGAACGTTGCGCAGCGTTGGCCACCACCAGTCGTCCTCGCCCGCGTCGCGGTCCACCACATACGCGGCGTCGCCCTCGACGACGACGTGTGCCAACAGCTCTGCCAAGAGCGTCTGGATCTGCGCTGTCGGCGCCTTGCTTGCCACCAGAGCGTGCAGGAGGACAGCTTGACCAAACCGCGGCAGGGCCGCACGGGCGTCAAAAAGCCGCGTATTGAGGCTCGCGTCCGCGGCGTCCAGCCCGGCAAGCACGTCTGCCGCTTGCACGAGTGTCACCGTGTCGCGGTTCCCGTTGATTTGCGTCTGCCGCCGCGTCCAATCCGCCAGCGCCCGCGCGCCGTCCATCGCCAGCGTGTGGTCCACCGCGATGCCTGACCGCAGCAACTCCACCACGCCTTGCATCGCGTACACGGTGTAATGCGGCTCACCGTGACCACCCGGCCACAGGCTGAAGTGCCCGGAAGAATCCTGGAACTTCAAAAGTTTCGCGGCGCCCGCGGCCAGATACTTGTCCAGCGTCGGCCCTTGCAGCCCGTCCAGGCCCGCGACCACGGCGAGTTCCTTCACCTTGGCAAGCGGCACCAAGCGCGACAGCGTCTGCTCCAGACAACCGTACGGGTACGCGATGAGCGCCTTGAGCGCCGGCTGCAGCGCGGCCATGCCAGTGCGGTCAATCGCGATTTCCAGGCGGCTTGCGCCCGCGACGAACCCCGGCTGAAACGCGACCGGGATCTCGACACGCTGCTCCGTGCGGCCTTTGCCCGCGACCGTGCGGTCGACCATCAGGCGCTCCACCAGCGGCAACTCCATTTCGACGCTGTCGTGTGACTTGCCCAGCGAGACGTCAATCCGCAGCGTCGCTTTCTCGCCTGTCAGTGCGGTCGCCGCAAACGGCACGCGGATCGACCCTTCCGACGGCACCTGCACGCGCATTTCCGCCTGGTCCACAGTCACACCTGTTGCCGTCACCTTCACCAGCGCCTCGCCCGCCACGCCAGAGTGGTTGTGCACCAGCACACCGAGATCGGCGCGATCGCCCGGTACCAGGAACCGCGGCACGATGGGCTGTGCCTGAACCGGCTTCTTGACCGTGAAGCGCTTGTCACCCGATCCGAACCGCGCGCCATTGTCCGCCGCGATCGCCATGACGCGAAAAGCCGTCAGGTTGTCCGGCGCGGTGAAGTGGACCGTCACGGTGCCGTTCTCGTCCGTGACCAACGCGGGTGCCCAGAACGCCGAGGACAGGAATCGCTTGCGAACCTGGGACCGCGCCGCGCTGTCGCCGCCTTCCTCGGTGTCGTTCACGTGCGGATCGGATGGGCGCAAGAGGTTGGTCCAGTTCGTCGCGGTCGTCACCGCCCAGTCCCACGGCGCGTACATGGGGTCGTGCAAGTCGGGCGTCCGGAAGCCAATGAGTTGCAACACGCCTTCATCGGCGACGGAGACGGCGACTTCACCCACAACCGGTGCGTCATTGGAGCTCAGTCTCACGGTCGCCGTGACTTCCTCGCCGGGTTCGTACGACTCGCGTGCCGTTGTGACCGTCACTTTCAGATGCCGATCACTGGCCACCACGGGCAAGTTCACAACGCCCATCTGCAAGCGTGGTCGCTGTTTGTCCTCCGGACCCGAACGCCCTTGGACAACCGTCACGCTCGCCATCACGTTGGGCGCGTTCTCGGCGCTCAGGCGGAAGTCGAACGGCTCCGCTTGGCCCTTCAGCGGCTGCACCCGCGCATCCAGCACGCCGTTGCGCTCCACGGTCAGCAGCGCAAGCCCCGTGTGCAGCGACGTTCGCGCCAAAATGCGCGCTGAATCTCCGGGCTTGTACGTCTTCTGCGACGCCACCAAATCCATTTTCGCCGCGCCACTCGGCTGCCACGCAGCGTTGCCCGCCCCGTGCACCCACAGCCAACTTGAAGTCTTGACGACGTGGCCTTTCGCATCCTTCGCCGACAGTTCCACGTGATAGGAGCCAGGCTCCGGCGGCGTCACTGTCAGTGCGGTCTGGGCCCCGTTCAGTGTCACTTGTTGCTCCGTGCTTGCGGTCTCCACGTGCTTGCAGTCCTCGTCGTACGCCGAACTGTGACGACGCGGCGTGCACACCCAGTCTTCGCGCACCAACTTCAACGTCGCCGACGTCCGCGCTGGAGTGCCATCGGGGTGCAGCGCAACGGCTTGCAGCGTCACCGCCTTCTTGGCCTCCGCAAGCCACGGCGAATTCAGACCGACGTAGAACTCCGAGGGGTACAGCACGGTCACGGTATGACCCGTTACGGTGTCGTTTGCCGCGTCGACCACTTCCGCCGAGATGACGTAGTCCACGGGACCGCTGCCATCTTCCTTCCCCGGTTGCACGTTGAATGCGAAGTGTCCGGCGTCGTCGGCTGTGCCCGTGCCTTCTGCGCCGGGCTCGACCGCATCGCCACCGCTGTAGTCGTCGGAATAGCCATACTCAGAGGCTTGGAAATTCCAGTCTTCATAGCCTGAGAAACCGAGATCATGGCGCCGCACCGCCGCAGTCCACGAGACTTTCGCGTGTGCGACCGGAGCGCCAAAAAGGTACCGAGCGTCGACTTGAAACGGCAGCGCTTGCCGCGAGCCCGGCTGGGGCGCGGGGCCAGCAACCTTGACCTCAAACGTCTGACGGCGAAATTCCGCGACCAGAAACGACTGCTGCAGCGTTGCGCCGCCGACGTCCGCGGCCACTTCCCAATCACCCAGCGCGGCGGTTTCCGCCACGTCCAGGTCAAAGGAGAAACCGCCGAACGGCGTCAGTTCCAAGTCTTTTTGCAGCATCACGGCGCCACGCGCGTCCTGGACTTTTACGTGTGCCACTTTTTCGCGCGGCACCGTCATGCCTTTGCCGGACACGTCGCGCACGACGCCCTTGAAGTGTGCGGTCTCGCCAGGGCGATAGACGCCGCGGTCAGTGAACAGCACGCCGCGGATCGTAGCGGCCGCGCCGTTCCAGCTGTAGGGCACACCAAAACTCCACGGATACATGCCTTGCCGCCAGTCGCCGAGCGTCACGGCGAGGTCGTCGCCCTTTTGCACGACCACCAGCAGGTCCGTTGCGCTGAGCGTGTGGCCGCCCTCGTTTTCCAGCGCTGGATTGTCGGCGCCCTTGGCTTTTGGCCCCAGCAGTGTTTCGTTGCCGGGCAGGCGCCAGAGACCAAGCTGGTTCGTCGTGCCATGCGCCGTTGCCAGCCCCGAAGGTGCGAACACCTGTGCGGTGGCGTCCGCAATTGGCTTGCCGTCGTGTAGTCCAACCGCCCACACGAGACCGGATTCCGTCCCCGTCTTCACCACCAGACCGATGTCCGTCACGTTGGCGAGCAGCCGTTGCTGCCACGGTTCATTCCACGGGCGCGCTTTCAGCGCCTTCAGTTCGCTCGACGTCACTTCCGCCACGACAAGTCCGCGGCTCGCCGTTCCGCATTTCGCGGGCAGGTCCAATTCGTCCTTGTGCCACTTGTCGGTCGTCGAAACGATCGGCAGGTCAAACTCCTGCACCGCCAGTCCCGACCAATCCAGGGCTTCTTGGCTCTCATCGCTCCATGATCTTTGGATCACGTTTGCGTGCTGGGCCATGAAGACCGCGGCCTTGTCGGCGGCGAGCATCGCGCACTTCACGTGGACGCTGGAAATATTGCGCGTCCACAGCAGCGGCCGCCGGTCCGCCTCAACCGTCACGACGCCGCGGTCCATGCGCATGCGCGGCTTGCCGTTGCCCGTCTGGAACGCGTAAGTCGGCGAGACGTCCAAAGCCAGCGCTTGGCCGTATTCGTCGTGCAAGTCCTTGTCGACGGTCAGCGTGTACTTCGTGCTCGGCTCCAAATCCAGAACCGCTTCCCGCGCCTCGTCGTCGGCCCACGTCCAGGCGTTCGCCAGCGTTTTCACCGGCGGGTTCAGGTGTACGGACTTCGCGACGGCTTCGATGTCGACCTGCGTGGAGAACTGAATTCGCAGACGCGCCTCGTCCGGCTCGATCCGCGCGTCCTTGGACGGCGTGACCGACACCACTTTGAACGCCGGCGCCACCGTCAACGTCGTTTCAAAAGGCGCATCCAGCGGCGCATCGCCCGTGGCGGGAGGAACGTGGTCGCAATGGAATTGAAACTGCGCCCCAGGCGGCAACGAGGGCGCACGCAGGGCGACTTCGGTGGCGATCGCGGTCGGCACTACAGCCTGCAGCGCGACTGGCGTGTCGCCACCTTGCAACACGCAATTGGCTGCCGCCGCTTGGGAACGCACTGGCTGGTTGAACGTCAGGTAGAGGTCAAAACCGCGTGACGGCGCGCCGCGCAGGTCCACGCCGGTGACGCGCAGGAGCGACAACGGCGCCTCCACGAACGCGAACTCGTGCTCCACCGTCCGATCCGCCAGCGCGCCACGCAGCGCCAGTTTGTACTGCGTCGCCGCGTGCAGCCCCGCCGTTTCCACCAGCAGCGTCTGCGGGTCGGCCCAGCGTGCAGTCATTTTGCCCGCAGGACCTTCGGGCGCGGGCGTGAGCGCGACCGGCAGATCCGTCAGCGGTTTGCCCACCGCGCTCGCGGGCACAGCTGGTGCGCTGAACTGCAGGCGCAGCGGTTGTTCAGCGGAGACGTGCGCCGTGGGTGAAAATGAAAGCACGTGAAGGTCCGCTTGAGGCTTCTTGGTGCACGCAAAAACGGCAAAAAGGGCGACGAAGGCGGGGACGAAGCGCGGCAAACGGGCCATGAACGGGCCTCCGGGAACTGGCGGGTGAAGAGCCAGTTTGTGCGCTTGTCAACGGGGTACGTCAAGGTTCAATTCACCGGCCCAACGGGCATTGCCGCCGATTTCCAGCAGATTGCTTGTCGCCGCCCCCGTCGCCCGTTACGATGCAAAAGGGCGGATGTTTTGGCCCCCGGATGGCAGGATGAACGCACGGCGACGCACAACGGGGAACGGCAGAGGCTTCAAGCTCGCGTTCGGGTGGCTGGCGGCGCTCGTGTTGACCGCCGCGTGCAGCACGCCCGCCACGACGGAAACGCCCGCGGCTGACGTGGCGGATACGTTGGCAGCTGACGTGACCGCGACGACAGACATCGCTGGCGATTCGACCGAGGTGGCTGCCGCGTGCCCTGGAGGTGACGGTTGTGCGTGCGCAACGGACGCGGAATGCGCCACCAAGCACTGTTTGGCCGACGAAGCCGGCGTGAAGACGTGCGCGCGTTCGTGCAGCAGCGACCTTTGCCCAGTCGGTTTTGGCTGCGGCACGTTGGACGGCAAGTCGCTCTGCATTCCTCGGCGCGTCAACTTGTGCGAACCGTGCCTGAAAGACTCCGCGGAATGCGAAATCACCGGCCTGCCCGGCGCGGCGTGCGTGAAGTACGGCAACTTGGGGGCGTTCTGCGGCGCGGCGTGCACGAGTGACGGCGACTGCGGCACTGGTTTTGCGTGTCGCAGCGTGGAGCGCATCGAAGGTGGCACAGCGCAACAGTGTGTGCGTGTCGACACGGGCGGCGCCTTGAGCGAATGCGCGTGCAGCCAACGGGCGATCGACGCGCAGAAGACGACCCTGTGCGGCGTTACCGGCGGCGCGCACACCTGCGCGGGCGTCCGCACGTGCGGTGCGAGCGGCTTGAGCCTGTGTGACGCGCTGACGCCAACGACAGAAACCTGCGACGGCGTCGACAACGACTGCAACGGCGCGACGGACGAAGGCACGTGCAACGACAGCAACCCGTGCACGGACGATTCTTGCGGGGGCGCAGCGGGCTGTAGCAACCCGAGCAACACGGCGGAATGTAGCGACGGCAACGCGTGCACGTTGAACGACGCGTGCGCCGACGGCACGTGCGTTGGCACGGTCGACGCGTGCGATGACGCAAACCTGTGCACCGACGACTCGTGCGACAAGTTCAAAGGCTGCGCGCACAAGTCCAACACAGCGACGTGCGACGACGGCGACCTGTGCACGCTGAGCGACCTCTGCAAAGGCGGCGTCTGCCTGCCCGGGGAAGTCACGGTGTGCGATGACGGCGTCGCGTGCACAGCCGACGCCTGTACCGGCACCGGTTGCATCTTTACGCCCGCCACCGGCGGCATTTGCAGCGACAACGACGCGTGTACCGCTGCGGACGCGTGCCTCGACGGCGCGTGCAAAGGCACCGCGATCAGCTGCGACGACGCGAATCCCTGTTCGGACGACTCTTGCACGCCGAGCAAGGGCTGCGTGCACGTCGACGGCGCCGGCACGTGTGACGACGGCAATCCGTGCACCGACTCCGACACGTGCGCGGGCGGTGCTTGTGTCGGCACGGCCAAGACGTGCACCAGCTTGGGCGTGTGTTTGACCGCCGCGTGCAGCGCGATCGCGGGCGGCTGTTCCTACGTCCAGAAGCCCGAAGGCACCGCGTGCAGCGACGGCGACGCATGCACAAGCGACGACGCGTGCGTGAGTGGCGATTGTGCCGGTAACGCCACGAACTGCGCGGACGGCAACGCGTGCACCGAGGACAGCTGCAGTCAGGTCAGCGGTTGCGGCCACGTGGCCTTGACCGGCGCATGCGACGATGGCAACAGCTGCACGCAAAATGACACCTGCGCCACCGGCACGTGCGTCGGCGTGGCGCTCGACTGTGACGACGGCAAACCGTGCACCGACGACACCTGCACGGCGGGTGGCGGTTGCAAGCACACGAACCACGTGGGCAGTTGCGATGATGGCAAGCCGTGCACCAGCGGCGACGTGTGCACCGGTTCGGTCTGTGCCGGACCCACGGCGACGGACTGCGCGGACGCGGATCCCTGCACCGACGACAGCTGCGACGTGGCCACGGGCTGCAAACACGCGCCCAACAGCACCGGCTTGTGCGACTTGGACAACAGCAAGTGTACGCCGGACAAGTGCAGTTCGGGCGTCTGCGCCGCTGGCGTTGCCAAGGTGTGCGATGACGGCTTGTCGTGCACGACCGACGCGTGCAGCGCAACGACGGGCGATTGCGTGTTCACACCCGTGACGAACGGCACCGCTTGTGACGATGCCAACAACTGTACCTCGCCCGACACCTGCCAGGCGGGCGCGTGCGTGGGCAACTTGCCGGGCACCGCGGTGACGACGTACGCCGGACAGGGGAGCGCGGGCGGCAAGGACGACGCCAATAGCCAACTCGCCACGTTCAACCAGCCGCGGAGTCTCGCTTTGGACGCCGGCGGCGCGCTGTACGTTGCGGACACGGGCGGCTTCAAGATTCGCAAGATCGCGGTTGACGGCACCGTGTCAACGTGGGCGGGCCAAGGTATCTCCGGCTACCTGGAAGGGACGGGTACGGTCGCGCGCTTTTCATACCCAGAGGCGGTTGTCGTCGCTGGCACCGACCTGTACGTGTCGGACTCTCGCGTGCAAAACATCCGGAAAATCGCGGCTGACCAGTCGACAAGCCTCATCGCCGGCTCAAACGTCGAGCCCAGTGGCCCCGGCTTCCCGAATCCCGGCGACTTTCAGGATGGCCCCGCATCAGGCGCGCTCTTTTCCTCGCCAACGGGCCTCGCTTGGAACGCCACGACCAGCACGCTGTACGTCGCTGACCGCGGCAACAACCGCATCCGCGCGATCGACATCGCTGGCAGCACCGTGAGCACCCTCGTGGGCACCGGCGCGGCGGGTCAAAATGACGGTCCGCTGATCGGCGCGACGCTAAACCAGCCAACAGGTCTCTTCCTCAGCAGCGACGGCAGCAAGCTCTACGTCACCGATCAGGGCAGCAACGTCGTGCGGCTCATCGACTTGGTCGCCAACACGGTCAGCACCATCGCTGGCATTGGCAGCGTAGGCAACGCGGACGGCGCCAACATGACCGTGGCGAGCTTCAGCACGCCCTGGGGCATCACTGGCGACGGCACGACGCTCTGGCTCGCCGACAAGGGCAACCACCGCTTGCGCACGATCAACGCGACGGCGACCAGCACGCTCACGGGCAGCACCAGCACGCCGTTTGCCAACGGCACGTTCAGCTTGGCGACGTTCAACCAGCCCAGCGGCATCCTTTGGGTCAGCACGGGCGTGTGGTACGTGGCCGATACCGGCAATCACCGGATTCGTAAATTGGTTGATCCGAACGCGGGTTGCGTGCCATAGGCAACCTCCTACACGAGGTTTGCATGGCAGCTGATCGGTACACGACCTTTGAAGCGTTCTTTCCCTTCTACTTGCAGGAGCACGGAAACGCCGTGAACCGGCGCTTGCACTTCGTCGGTACGACGCTGGTGAACGTGTTGCTGCTGACGGCTTTGATCGAAGGCAAACCGTGGCTGCTGGCGTTGACGCCGGTGTGCGGCTACGGTTTTGCGTGGATCGGCCACTTCATCGTGGAAAAGAACCGACCAGCGACGTTCCAGTACCCGTTGTGGTCGCTGATGGGGGACTACAAAATGTATGGCCTGATGCTGCGCGGCAAGCTGTGGAGTCACGGGGCAGACGGAGTCGGCTGATTTGACGCCGCGCCGCTCAAAACGCCAGCGCAATCTTGCCAAAATGCTGCCCCGTCGCCATCTCCGCCAGCGCCGCTTGCGCGTCCGTCCAAGGCAGCACCCGCTCCACCACCGGCTGTAGACGCCCCGCTTCAATCGCCGTGAGCATCGCCCGCGCCGACGCAGCGTGTCCAACCATGACGCCGAGCACGCGCAGGTTCTTCATCAGGATCGGCAACAGCGTCGCGTCTGGTTGCACACCGGAGAGCACGCCAATCACCGCAATGTGACCGTGCGGCCGCGCGACCAGGAGCGACTGGCCGAAGGTCTGCCCACCGCCCACTTCTACGACGTGGTCGACGCCGCCGGTCAGCGCAAGGATCTTCTTGCCCCACGCCGGTTCCTGCTTGTAGTTCAGCGTTTGCCACGCGCCCAGCGCGCGCGCACGTTCCAACTTCGCGTCGGATGAGGAAATCACGATGGGGCGTGCGCCCATGAGCACGGCAAACTGCAGGGCGAAAATCGACACACCGCCTGTACCTTGAATGAGAACGGTCTCGCCCGCCTTCAGGTGGCCTTGCGTGACCAGCGCAGTCCACGCGGTCAGCGCGGCGCACGGGAGCGTGGCGGCTTGGACGTCGGTCAGGTGCTCCGGCACGGGCAGGACGCCATCGGCCCGCAGCACCGCGTATTCGCGCAACATGCCGCCCAACGGACCGCCCAGCGTGGCGCGCAGGACCTCTGGCGTCGCTTCACCGTCTTGCCAAAGCTGGTTGAACAGGCCAATGACGCGTTCGCCCACTTTGCGCTGCGTCACGCCGGCTCCGACGGCGTCGATGATGCCTACGCCGTCAGATAGCGGCACCAGAGGCAGTGGCTGTCGCGGATTGTAGGTGCCCGAAACCGTCATGAAGTCGCGATAGTTCAGCGAGCACGCGCGCAATTGAACGCGGACCTCACCGACACCGGGCTCCGGCAGTGGCCGATCGACCCTGTGCAAACCGTTGGCACCAAAAGACTGCAGCTCAATCGCGCGCATGGGACGCCTCCTTCCGGGCGCAGTATCGGCACGCGCGGCCGCGCACGCAAGCGTTGAACCCACCGCGTTTTACGGGTAAGGTCGCTGGCGTGAAGGCTCTCCTTGCACCGCTGCTGCTCGCTCTTGTCACGGTTTCGGCGTGTGATGACGGCCATGGCGCGACCGATGACGACGTCCTCGACGCAACCGCCGACGCAGCCGAAGACGTTGCGGCGCCCGTGGACACGATCGTACCAGACGTGTGGCCCGAAGGATTTTGGGCGCCGTCGTCGATTGAGCAGCTCTATGGCTACTGGGTCAACGACGACGGCACGACCGTGCGGGTTTTTCGTTTCGCGCAGTTCGACATGTTTGACCAGGACATGGCGCAGATTTCACCCGTTTACGAGCTGTACAAGTACGACGCCGGCACGAAGCCGGTACTGCTGGAGCGCGGACGTGCGACGCTGAGTCTCGGCCCCGTGCTGCATCGCGAAGTGGTCTGGTCGGAGACCGTGACCGACAAAGGCGCCAAGCGCGAGGACGCGTTCCAGCCGGCGCCAGTGGACACCTTTGCGCTGGCGACGGGTTCGGGTACGCCGCGTGTGTACGTGAGGGCAGGAAAGTTGCCGTAGCGCCCGCGGGCGCAGACCGAGGAGCAAAGCGATGCGGGTCTTGTGGTCAATGGGCGTAGCGACTCTGTTTCTGAGCGCGTGCACAAGCAGTTCGGGCAGCAGCGGCGGCGGCGGGGATGCGACCGGCGGCGGTAGCGTCCTGGGCGTCGACATGTCGCCGGGCAAAGCCTGCACGGAGAAGACGGGCACCCACTGCTACGACGGCAAAGTTGTGGCGTGTACGTTGGGCGCGTGGTCGATGGTGGAGAATTGCGCGCCGTCGGCTTGCGCCGAGAAGTTCCTCGGATCAGGCGCGTGTGCAACAGGCAGCAGCGATGCCAGCAGTGGTGACGCGGGCGCGAGCGACGCGAAGTAGGGCAGTAACGGCCGCTTCAGTGCGATACGCCGCCCCGTCGCGCGTGCTACGCTCCGCCGATGACAAACTCGCCCCAGTCGCAGCCGCTCACTTCCGTCCCGCTGGATCAGATGACAATCGACGACGAGGCGTCCTTTCGTCACGTCGCGCACTACGCGGATCTGAAGAAGATTCTCCGCCTGCAGGCTTACGAGTTTCGCGTTCTTCCGCGCGCGCTGGCACGTTGGGATCACGCGGTCTTCCTGGGTCTGACGTACTGGCAGGAAACCGCGGGCGACGTCGTGCTCGATCGCCACGTGCCCGCCGACGTCCTGACCCACATCGCGTGGCATCGTTTGGCGGCGCAGGCGCTCGCGATTCCGGACCAACAAGTCTCGGCCGACGCGCTGTTCTTCGGTGAAGCGATTGCCAGCGCTTTTGACCTCTACTTGGTCGGACGACTGCTACATCACTGCCCGGATTCCGACTTCATCGCGACGCAAGTACCCGCCATGGCCGAATCCGCCGACGCCGCAGGGCGTACTCCCGACGAATTTGCTGCTCTTCTGGATACCATCGTGGCCGATCCGGAACAGGCGTTTGAAGACCTGCGCGAGCTGCTTTTTGACGCCGCAACGGGGCTCTTGGCTTGTGCTGATGTAGACGCCGCGCTGAGTGTGCTGGCGGCGCTGGACACGCATCGTTTTGGCCCGCTGCTGCACCGTTTTGAGCTGTCGAATTGGCTGCTCTACGCCCGCGCCTTTGCGCCGAGCGGGCTGGCCCCGGATCCGATTGTGCGCGCTCTCGATCAAAAAATGCGCGGGGAGCGTGTGGCGCTCGATTGGTTGACGACCGCGTGGGTTGAGCCGGCGTTGGCGTGATTCACGCGGAAATCACCGCGCGTAGAGCTTCAATTCCCGCCCAATGCGATCGGCCATTTCCACAGTCTTGGCGAACTCCGGATGGCGCACGACCATGAACCCATCGGACAACAGCGTCTGCAGCCAATTGCGTCGTTGTGCGCCGACCGGCAAGAGGTTCTCCCAGACCAGGTGCGGACCAAAATCGCGGCGCAGCGCCTGAAGCCCGGCGATCGCGACGATGCGGCCTTGACCTTGCGCGCGCTTGAAGACGGTTGCGACGTTGTAGCTGCGTTGCCAGGCTTGGGTCAGCTTGCCGTGACAGACGATTTCCGCCCAGCCGACGAAGCTGTCGAAGTCGCACGCGTAGTTCATCTGATCCACCTGACGCGCGCCTGGAGGGCGACCGCCAATCTCGCCAAAAACCACTTCGCCGTCCGCTTTGCGGTACCACTCCATGTGCGTAAAGCCGTCCTGAAAGCCCAGCGCCTCAATGACCCGCTGACCCATTTCCGCGCCGCCGCGTAAGTGCGGTTGTTCGACATCCCGCAGGGCAATCACCTGGGGGGAAATCCACTCGTTGGTGCGCGCAATCAGCGGCCGCGGCCGGTACCACGCGATGTTGTGGTATTGAATCACGCCGCGGGCCGTCAGTGTGTCGAACGTGAACTCCTCGCCGTCGACAAACTCCTCCACGCTGACTTGCGGCACGTGGCGCGTCCCTTCAATCGCCGCTTCCAATTCTTTTTGGTCATTGCAGCGAAACGTGTGCGCTGAGCCCGCACCATCAATTGGCTTCACGATCAGCGGAAAACCGATCCGCTCCGCAGCCTCGCGCATCTCACCTACGGTCGTGGCGCGCGCGTGGCGCGGCGTACGAATCCCCGCGGCGTCCAGTGCCTGCTTCATCTTCTCTTTGTCGCGAAAAATCTCGGCCTGCGCGACTGTCATTCCCGGCACACCCAGCGCCTCGCGCAGCCGCGCTGCCAGCACCACCTGGTATTCCGTCAGCGCTTCGACCCGATCGAGTTGGCGGCCGCCCAGCCAACGACGCACGCGCACCACGGTGTCGAACTCGTCGAGCAAATTGGGAACCTGCAAGTACGCGTGCAGATGTTTGCGCGCCGTTTCCGGCAGCAGCCCCACCGGTTCCACACCGACGCCCCAGACGCGCGCGCCCACAGTCGCCAGACCGCGCACGAACTCAGGAATTTCGGAAGGAAAACCGGGCGACAAAAACAGGACGTCCATGTCCAACTCCACTGGCGACAGTTCAGACAGCTAGGGCTTCGGCGTGGCCTCGCAGCGCACTTCCAGCGACAAGTCTACCTCGCCTACGACGCCTGTCACGGCGTCGTGCAGGTCGACGAGCGCGGCAGTCACCGCGGGCTCATCCAACTTGCACAGGCCGCGAAAACGCAATTGCACGCGATGTTCCTGCTTGAGCCAGCGATCCACGACGGAGGTTGCCAAGGTCGCTTCAGCCAATTTGCGGACCGCTTCGGCGACCGCCAAGCGCGCCAGCGGCACCCGACGCTCCGTCACCTGGATGGGCGTCAGCGCCCGCGCGACCAGACACAGATCCGACTCGTCTTCCGCGCTCGCCTGTGCGTCGCCGTCGGTGTCCTGACGCAGCAGCGCGGCGATGACCCCGCCGGGAACGTTCGCGGCGGCCTGAAACGACACGTGCGTGACGGTTACCTGCGCGACGGGACCAGCCCGCGTCGGTTCCAACAGCGTCTCGGCGTTTCCAACGGTCCGCACCAGCCAGTTCTGCCCCTGGGGGACGTGGATCAGCCGCAGGTTTGCCGGCGGCTGCGGTTGGCTCGGCTCGTCCGGCGGCGTCGCATCCGGCGGCAGCCCGGTCTCGCTGTCCACCCCATCCGCGAGCGTCACGCTCACGCCGGTCGGCAGCATCACGGCGACGCGCTGCCACCGTCCATCCGCGACCTCTTCGGTGAATTCAAGACGCGCGGTCTCGCCGTTCCACCACAGGCTATGGCGCGCCGCACCGGGCAGGGGGTAGCAGTACGCGCCGGTCAACAGCGCCTCAGCGACGGCGTCTTCCGGTAGCCGTTCGCCGTCCGCGACGTGCGTATGCGGTGTCACGACGGGGCGTGGCGGCTCGTCCGCAGGCAGCACGCGCGGTTCTTCGCGGCGGCAAGCCAGCGCCGCGAGCACGAGGCCAAAGGTGAGCGAGCGCTTCATCGGCTAGCTGTGTTCAGCGATCATGGCGGCAAGACGGTCCAGACCTTCACGCACCACCTGCGCTTCTGGGCCAAAGGACAGCCGCACGTACGACTTCAAGCGCGACGGAATGTGGCTGCGGCGCTTACCCGGATTCACGTCAAAGAATTCGCCCGGAACGACGATCACCTGCTTTTCCAGCGCGGCGCGGAAGAACGCGTGGCCGTCCTGCAGCGCAGGCGGCAGGTTTTCCAGACCCACGAAGCAGTAGAACGCGCCCAGAGGCACGTGATCCAAGCCCAAGCCAAGCTCGCGGATCCGTTCGAGCATCATCCAGCGCTTCTCGGCGAACGCCTTTTGGATCGCGAGCGCCTCTTTGTCGGCGTTCTCGCGCTCCAGCAGCGGCAGCGCCGCGCGTTGCATCGGATGCGGCGGCCCGCCGTCCAGGAAGCTGCCCGCTGAGGTCAGACGCTCGATCACGTCCTTGGGGCCGACGGTCCACGCCAGACGAAAGCCGGGATAGCGCCAGTTCTTCGTCAAGCCGTCGACAAGAATCACGGGATCCTCGTTCACGTCCTCCACGAACCGCGCCGCGCTGGTCGACGCGCCTTCACTCGCCGCCGCTGCGTCGTAGAGGTAGTGGCTATAGAACTCGTCCAGAATCAGCGCGCAACCGAGCTTGCGGGACGTCTCCACCCACGCGCGCATGTCGCGACCGCGCACGACCTGACCGGTCGGATTGCACGGGTTGGACAGGAGCACGGCGCCCAGGCCTTTGCCGACGATCTCGGCGCGGAGTCGGGCGGGCGTCAGCGCAAAACCCTCCGCGGGATCGAGCACGATCGGAATCGGCACAAACGCGCGAAAGATGCCCAGCAGTTCTTCGTACGCCGTGTAGTCCGGCAGCAAGTGGCCCAAGTGGCCATTGCCCAGGGTCGCCAGAACGCGGGTCAACGCCGTTCGACCGCCCGCCGAAATCGCCACGTTCTCAGCCGTGTACTGGCTGGGCATGCCTTTGCGATACCGTGCATTGTAGAGCGCTGCCACCGCTTCACGCAGCTCCAGCAGGCCGCCAACCGGACCGTACTCGTGGCTCGCCGGATCGACGTCGATGTGGTGCACCCGCGCCGTGCAGCCCGGCAGTTCGCCCGTTTCCGGCGCACCTTGACCCAGATTGGCCCAGCCTGGCTTGCCATACGCAAAGCCACGTTCAGCGGCCTCGGCCATGACGTAGATGACGCCGGTGCGGGGAACTGGCCGAAAGATATCGTGATGTTCGTGCTGATCGTTCATAGCCCTTCAGGCTGCATTGCGGTTGATTGCCGCCCAGCCGTCCTGATTCTGGAACAACCGCTTGCAGGTAATCAACCGCGCATCGGTCAGCGCGAACCTGTGGTACTTGTGCGGAGGCACAATGATCAGGTCGCCCGGCACCACGTGGACGCGCATCCAGCGATCGTCCTTGTCGCGCAAGTCAAAGATTCCCTCACCTTCCAGAACAAAGCGGATTTCTTCGTCCGTGTGCAGGTGCTCGGAAAAAAACTTGTCCAGAAGCGGTTCCAGATTGGGCGTTGTCGCGCTCAGGTGCACTTGGTCCTGCGAAATGTAGCCCCGTTCCGCGCAAAGCGCCGCCAGCGGCTCCGCGTACACTGCGCGGTCCGTCGACATGTGCACGTAGAAAATGCCTTCCTCATTCAACTTGGCGCCGCCAATCGCGGTCTGCGGCTCGTCCAAAAAGTACGCGTGCATCGTTTCTTGTCTCCGTTATGCCGCGCAGGCTGTGTCTTGATCGGCTGCATCCGGCGCGCTGCGGTCGTACTTCAGGTGGTCAATGCCCGCAGCGTGCATGCGCACGACGGCGCGGCAGAGGTAGTCGAGGCATTCCGCCTGCGCCTTGGCGTGTCCCGCGTCGCGTCCCCAGACGTAGATGCCGTGGTTGCGCACGATCACGGCGTTGGACTTAGGGTAATCGATGATGGCCTGCTCAACGCGGTCTTTCAGTTCGTGTTCAAGCGCCGTGTTTTCAATGACAGGGATTTCGTGGACGTCAAAATAGCCAACGCCTTCGAGACCTTTCATCATTTCCAAGCGCGTCAGGCGCAGCGGCTCGCCCGGCGGCACCAGCATCGACGCCAGCACGACGTCCAGGCTGTGTGAGTGCAGCACCGCACCCGCGTCGCGGTGATCGTAAGCCGCCTGAAACAGCGGCGCGCACGCCGTCAAACGCTGACCCGGCGCCGCTTTCTTGATGCGACCGTGGCGATCCAGCTCAAAAATGTCCGCAGGCTGCAGTCTCTCTTTCTCCACGCCCGACGGTGCCATGTAGATCGTGTCGCCGATGCGCAAGCTGATGCCGCCGCCGGTACCGGACGCCCAGCCGAGTTGCCAGAACAAGCGACACAATTCGCAAATGCGTTCGCGGGCTTGGGCGTTGTTGAGCAGATCGACCATGCAGTCCTCTTGGCCAAATGGCAGGGAACAAAACGCGGACCGATCGCACCATTGCGGGTGCGATCGGTCAACAAAACGCGTTGTAAGTGCTTGAAAAAATTACTGTGCAGCGACCGGTGTGATCTGCAGCTTCGCGGTCATCTGCTCAGTCTGCTTCACATCTTCCGGCGTCAGGCGAACGACCTGACCGCTGTTGGCCATCGTGAAGATCATGCCGCGGTCGCCCGTCATCGACGCCGTGCCGACCAACTGGCCTTCGCGGAAGATGTCAAAGCGGTTCTCGCCGGTCGGCACCAAGCGCATCGCGATGCCGTCGCGCTCGATCTGCAGGGAACCGTCGGGCATCTGCTGCATCTTCATGTCCGCAACCGGATTGGAACCCGTCCAGAATTCGATCACGTTCAGTACCAGGACGTCCGCCGTGCCGAGCACACCGTAGACGGGGATGATGTTGAAAGCCCAGAACACGACGGTCTTCACGAACTTGTTGCCGAAACTGTCATTCCACGTGTAGAGCTTGTTGGTGAGGGCAAATTTGCCAAAGCAGCCTGTGGTGAAGGATGCCAGTGCGAGCGCGGTGACAATCATCAGAATTCGGGTCTTCTTGCGCACGGGAAATCTCCTGCTGGGTGGGTGAAAAGGCGTGTCGGCGCGGCCGAACACGAGGAGTGTGCGAATTCCCGGTCTCGACGGCAAGTCCCAGCGCGAGTAGAATCTTGGCCCCGCCGTGTTGGAGCACGCGCGCAGAATGCAACGTGAGGAAATCATGAGTGACTGGCTGGATTCCGGAGTTTCAGAAATGGCCAACAGCCTGCGCGGCTCGTCGATCTTGGCGATTGCGGCGCAAGTCAACGCGCTGGTGGCGTCGGGCAAGGCGGTGTCCAACCTGACAATTGGCGATTTTGATCCCAAGCAGTACCCGCTGCCCAAGAAGCTGGTCGACGGCACGATCGATGCGCTGCACGCAGGCCACAGCAACTACCCGCCGGCCAATGGTATTTTGGAGCTGCGTCAGGCGGTCCAGGCGCTCTACAAGGAACGCTGCAATCTCGATATTGCGCTCGAGCGCATCCTGATCGCGGGTGGCGCGCGGCCGCTGCTCTACGGCGCCTACCGGGCGATCGTGAATCCGGGTGAAAAAGTCCTGTATTCAGTGCCTTCGTGGAACAACAACCACTACGTGCACCTGACTGACGCGGTGCCGGTGGAGATTGAAGTGGGCCCGGAGGACAACTTCTTCCCGCGTCTGGAAGCGATCGCGCCGCATTTGTCGGACGCCGCGCTGATCGTGATCAACAGCCCACAGAATCCGTCGGGCACATGCATCGAGGAAAGCACGCTCAAGGAGTTGTGCGACGCGATTGTGAACGAGAACGATCGCCGCAAGACGGTCGGTCAGCGCCCGCTGATGATGATTTACGATCAGATTTACTGGATGCTGACTTTCGGTGACACGCAGCATGTCGATCCGCTGCGCGTGCATCCGGGAATGGCGGATTACGTCGTGTACATCGACGGTATTTCCAAGGCTTTCGCCGCGACCGGTCTGCGCGTGGGTTGGTCGATTGGTCCGGTGCGCGTGATCAACGCGATGAACAAAGTGATTGGCCACGTGGGCGCCTGGGCGCCGAAGCCGGAGCAGGTCGCGACCGCCAAGTTGCTGCGTGATTCCGCAGCGGTGGACGATTACCTGGCGTTCATTCGTCCGGCCGCCGAGAAGCGCTTGTCGCTGCTGTACACCGGCATCACGGCGCTTGCCGCGCAGGGTCTGCCGGTGCGCGCGCTGCAGCCGCAAGGCGCGATCTATCTCTCCGCGGAATTTGCGTTTCGCGGTTGGAAGGATGGCGACAAGGTTCTTGTGACGTCGGACGACGTGCGCAAGTGGCTGCTGGACGAAGTGGGCTTCGCCGTGGTGCCGTTTGACGCGTTTGGCACGCACGACGCCGCGGACTGGTACCGCCTCTCGGTTGGTGCGGTGAGTATTCCGGATGTCGAAGCGCTGCTCGGTCGCCTGACCGCCGCGCTGCCGCGTCTGCAGCGTCCGGCTTGAGTGAGCCAGCCAAAGGATGCCATGACCGGGTCGATTCCGCCGTCAGCGCCTTGGCTGTTCACTTGTCGTCACACCTATGAGCTGACTTTGCTGGCGGAAATGCGCCTGCTGCAGTTGCCCGTCCAACGCAGCGACGTGCTCGCGCCAGGGCTGGTGCACGTCGACCTGCCGCGCGACTTTCCACTTCTGACTGCCAATCCGGCGTACGCGCTGCAAGTGCTGCCCAACGCTGTGGAGGTGTTCGCGCCGTCGATTCGCGCTTTGGCGGAGCCGATTGCAGATGCGCTTCGCGCGCAGCTGGACGGTCACACGGGAACGTGGGACGTGCACGCTTTGGTGCCGGGGCAGTTCAAGGGCAATCCCAAACCGCCGATGCGGCGTCGCGCCGACTTGATTCTGGACGCCGTGCTGGATCGTCTGAAGACGACCGCGCGCTGGGCGCTCAAGCGGCGAATCACGGGCGGTCGCGACGTCGCAGTTCTGGCGCAGTTTGTGCTCTTCGACGAAGGGCACGTGTGGTTTTCCATCGCGCCGGTGCAGCAGCTGGCTGCAGGTGGAACGTGGCCAGCGACGTTGCCGGCTGGTCTGGCGGAGGTGGCAGACGATGACGTCGCGCCGGCGTCCTCTTATCGCAAACTGGTGGAAGCCTTTGCGTGCCTGAACGCGGCGCCGGCTGAGGGCGACGTCTGTGTCGACCTCGGCGCTTGTCCCGGCGGCTGGACGCGTGTGCTTCTGCAACACGGGGCTCACGTGACAGCGGTCGACCGCGCGCCGCTGGCGCCGCACCTGATGGCCGATCCCCGCGTCACGTTCCTGCCGTCCGACGCGTTTGCCTACCGGCCTGAACAGCCCGTTGCCTGGCTCGTTTCCGATATTATTGCTTTCCCCGAGCGGGTGGGCGAACTTCTCGTGCAATGGCTGCCCGATCGGCGTTGCGAACGCTTCGTGGTGCAAATCAAGTTCAAAGGCGAGCCGGACTGGCCGGCGGTGCAAGCCGCGCAATCGGTCGCGACGCGTGCGGGTTATCACTTGATAACGCGGCACTTTTTCAACGACAAGAACGAGCTGACCCTGATGGGAAGGCAAGGAGACTGACATGAGCGGAATTCGCGTGGCAATTGTCGGTGCCAACGGCCGCATGGGTCGGCATCTCTGCGAGCTGACCGAACTGGCGCCCGCGCTGCGTTTGGCTGCGCGCATCGTGGCACCTGGCGAGACAGGCGGCATCACGCTGGCGGAGTTGCCACCGGAGAGTGTCGATGTCCTGGTCGATTTCTCGCACCGCGCCGCGATTGCCGAAGTGGCCGAGTGGGTCGAGCGGTACGGCAAGCCGTGGGTCGTCGGCACGACGGGGCTCTCGGCCTTTGACGAGCAGGCTCTCGCGGACGCCGTCAAGCGGGCGCCGGTGTTTCTGGCGAGCAACTTCTCGATCGGCGTGGCGCTGCTCGCGGACTTGTGTGCGCGCGCGGCCAAAGTGCTCGGCGTGGAAGCGGACGTGGAAATCGTCGAGACGCACCACCACGGCAAGCGCGACGCGCCTTCGGGCACAGCGCTCTCGTTGGGGCACGCGGTGGCGTCGGCACGGGGTCAGGAGCTGTCCAACGTGCGGCGTGATGGTCGCGTGGGGCAGGTGGGCGAGCGTCCAGCGGGGGAAATTGGCTTCCACGCGGTGCGACTCGCGGACATCGTCGGCGAGCACGAGGTCCACTTCGGCTGGGGCTGTGAACGGCTGACGCTGAAGCACGACGCGCGCAACCGGCAGGTGTTCGCCCAAGGTGCGCTGCGTGCGGCGCAGTGGCTGGTCGGACAAGAACCGGGACGTTACGGGATGGCAGACCTGCTCAAGTCGTAGTTGAGCGTTGTGGCTTGCACTCTGCGAGCGTAGCCGCGAAACTGCTTGTGCGTTCCTGCAGCGCGGAACGCGGAATGGACATGACCGAAGGCTTTGTCAACTTGCTGACTTCACTGCGTCTTTCCCGTCCGGGAATGGCGTTCGTCGTCGTCCTGTTGGCGCTGACCCACACGGCCAGCTTTGCCCACTTCGCCCTCGTCCAACACGAGCAATGCCCCGAACACGGCGATTGGATGCACGTGCACGGTGGTCCGGCGCACCACGCGGACGGTGCCGACGCGACGTGGCACAGTCAGGAAACGTCGGATGGCCACGATCACTGCGGTGCGCCGACGGCGTTGCGCGAACGCGTGGCCTTCCGCGCGCTCCAGATTCCGGCGCAGCAACAGCTATCGCACCTGCTTCCAACCGCGGATGTCGCGCCGGCTGCATCTCAGCTCTCTTCGCCGGTGACGTTGCGAACCGCGCCCAAGACTTCACCTCCGGCCTGAGCCCATCGCCGTCGACCTTCGACGTCTTTTGGGTTTGGCCGGTCGCGTCCGCGGAAGTCCCGTCGTTCGTGCCCGTCCTCCTGCATTCCGCATCGGGATGCGTGGAGCATATTGATCATGTTGCGTATTATTCTTTCGCGCCGCACCGTCGGGAGTTCGCTCCTGCTGGCGTCGCTGATGTTTCTGACCCTGCCGGCGATCGCGCTTGCGTTGCCTGAAGCGCCGACGGACGCCGCGGCCATGGCGGAACTGGAAGCTGCCCTTGCCGCAGATGCGAGTGCCGCCGTGGAGGACGTTCCGCCCGTTGCGGATTCTTCCCTTATGCCCAAGATGGCGCTGATCTTCGACGGCACCGCCGCGTGGTTCAGTGACCGCGACAACCTGCAGGCGGGTGGACACGACCCGTACCGCACGGGCTTCAACCTGCAACAATTGGAACTCCACTTGGAGAGCAACGTCGACCCGTACCTGCACATGCAAGCGAATATCGTGTGGGGCAAAGATGGCGTGGAGTTGGAGGAGGCGTTTGCACAGTCGACTGCGCTGCCTTGGAACCTGCAGGTGCGCGCCGGCAAGTTCCTCACGCCGTTTGGGCGGCTGAATCCAACGCACCCGCACGCCTGGTCGTTTGTCGACGCGCCTTTTGCGCTGACGAAAATGCTTGGCCCCGATGGCAGCCGCGGTCTGGGAACAGAAGTTGCGTGGTTGGCGCCCTTGCCGTGGTTCCTGGAAGTGCGCGCGGCGGCGAGTCACCCCGATGCGGAGACCGGGCGAAGCTTCGCGGGCGAAGACGGCAAGACGGTCGGGACCCTGTACGATCTGCTCTGGACCGGCAATCTTCGCCAGTTCTTCGCGCTGACCGACGACTGGAGCCTGTACGTGGGCGTGTCGGAGCAACAAGGCACCGGTCCCAACCGGGAGGCAGACACGACGCAACTCTACGGCGCGGACGTTTACCTGCGCTGGCGCCCCGTGGACGACGCGGATCGGCTGGCAGTGTCCCTGCAAGCGGAAGGTCTTTATCGGCGCCGGTCCTGGTCGGGGCAACAACTGAACGACTGGGCGGGCTACGCGCAGGTCGTCGCGGACCTGAATCCGCACTGGCAAGTCGCGGTGCGCGATGAGCAAGGCTCCGGCGTTCAGGATGACCCGCTCGATCCGCTCTGGACGGGGCATCGGCAGCGCTACACCGCGCAAGTGACGTGGTTCCCGAGCCACTTTGCCCGCATCCGGCTCCAAGGTTCCGCGGACATTCCGTCCTGGCGCGACCAGCCCATCTTCGCCGGCATGTTGGCGCTTGAAACCGTCATTGGCGCCCACGGCGCGCACGCGTACTAGGAGGTTCTGATGAAGAAGCTTTTGCTCCCGGTTCTCTTGTTGCTGCCGCTCCCGGTTCACGCCTTGACGGTCGTGGCGACGCTGCCATCGCTCGCGGCGATTGCCAAGCAAGTCGGCGGCGCTCAGGTGCAGGTCGAGTCGCTGACGTCGCCGCACCAGGATCCACACTACGCGGATGCCAAGCCGAGTCTCATCGTGTCGCTGAACCGCGCCGATGTGCTGGTGGTCAACGGCTTGGATCTGGAAGTCGGCTGGTTGCCGCCACTTCTGCTCCAGTCGCGCAACGCCAGGATCCAAAAAGGCGCGGCGGGCTACGTGGACGCGTCGCAAGCGGTGCGCCTGCTTGGTGTGCCCAAGGGGCCGATCGACCGCGCGATGGGCGACGTGCATCCAGGCGGAAATCCGCATTTCTTGCTGGATCCGCGGTCGGGCGCGCGCGTGGCGCTTCTTGTGGCCAAGTCGTTTGCCAAAGCCGATCCGCCCAACGCGGCGACGTACCAGCAAAATGCCTCCGCGCTCGCGGCATCGCTCGATGCGCTGGCTGCAACGACGACGGCGCAGTTCGCGCAGATTCCCGCGGAGCGTCGCCGGATCGTGGTGTATCACGACTCCCTGACTTACCTTGTCGACTGGTTGGGTGTGAAGCAAGTGGCGACGTTGGAGCCGCGTCCGGGCATCGCGCCGAGCCCGCAACACGTCGCGGAGGTCTTGCAAGTGATCAAAAGTCAGAACGTGAAGGTGATCGCGCAGGAGGAGTTCTACCCGAAGAACACGGGCAAGACGCTCGCTGGCTTGGCGCACGGTGCGCTGGCGGTGCTGCCTGGCGGCGCGGATTTTCCCACCGAGACGTACGCGGTGCATATCAAGAACGTGGCGCAGGCGCTGCGGGCGGGCTTGTAGACTGGGGGAGCGCCGATGTTGTTGCACATCCAAGATCTGTGGGTCGGCTACCAGAACCGAGCGATCCTGCCGCCTATCACGCTGACCGTGGAGCCCGGACAGCTGTGGGCGGTGATTGGTCCCAATGGTGCGGGCAAGTCGACGTTTCTGCGGACGTTGCTGGCTCTCCAACCGCCCGTCGCTGGCACGGTGACACGCGGCGAAGGGCCGATTGGTTACGTGCCGCAGCGCAGCGAAGTGGACCCGGCCGTGCCGCAGCGCGTGATCGATCTGGTGCGGATGGGCGTTGAACGCGGCTGGCGGGTGCTGGACCCGCTGGCGGCCCGGCGCAACCCGGCGGTGCAGACGGCGATGCGCGATGCCAACGTGACGGAACTCGCGCGCACCCAGTGGCGTCGGCTGTCGGAGGGGCAAAAGCAACGCGCCCTTCTGGCGCAAGCGCTCGCGGGCGAGCCCAAGTTGCTCGTGCTGGACGAACCGACTTCGGCAATGGACGTGCACGCCGAGGCGGCGATCTTCAACGTTCTGGAACGGTTGCGTACCGACCGGCATCTGGGCGTCGTCGTCATCAGCCATCACCTTGCGCTCCTGGCCAAACAAGCGACGCATTTTCTGCTGCTGGACAAGGACGAGAACCTGGCACTGGTTGGCGACCGCGAAACGGTCTTGCGCCACACGGCTTTCATCGAGCGGTACGGTCAGGTGCTGGATCGCGGAGGTCGTCATGGTTGACACAACCTCCTTCTGGGCGTCGTGGGAGTTGTTCCGCGACGCCGCGTTGGCTGGCACGTTTGCTGGCGCCATGTTGGGCGCGCTGGGCGTGTACGTGCTGATCCGCCGCATGGTGTTTCTCTCCGCGGCGTTGTCTCAAGCCGCGAGCCTTGGCGTCGCCACCGCATTCTGGGCGCAAGTGCAAGGCGCGCCGCCGTGGCTGGCTACGCCGACATTGGGCGCTCTGGGCGGCACGTTGCTCGCCACGGCAATCGCTGGGATTCCCGATCGGACGGGTCGCCGTGACGGCTTGTTGGGCGCGATCTACCTGGTCTGCGCCGCTGGTACGCTCGCCATCGGCACCAAAATTGTCCAGGAACTGCAGGATATCGAGTCGCTGCTGTTTGGCTCCGGCGTCGCGGTTTTGCCGGACGACTTCCAAATCATCGCGTGGCTCGCGCTCGCGCTCGGTCTCGTCCAACTCTGGCTGCACCGCGGGTTGCTGCACGTTTCGCTCGACCGCGACGGCGCCCGTGTCCAAGGGTTGCCGGTGCGCTTTCTGGATTTCGTGCTCGTGCTTTCGCTCGCCGCGGCAGTGTCCGTCTCTACGCGGCTCCTCGGCGCGCTGCCCGTCTTCGCGTTCATGGTGCTCCCGGCCTTGGCTGCGCTCGACGTCGCGCAGAATCCTACCCAAGCGCTCCTCATTTCGGCGTTTCTGGGCGCGTTGGCGGGGCTCGGTGGCTACTGGCTGGCGTTCGCGGCGTCCCTGCCTGTGGGGGCGGCACAGACGTTGGTCGCCGCGCTGCTTGTGCTCACGGCGCGCGTCATGCACTTCACCGCGTCGCGCATTCTCGCGTGGCAAGCCCATCGCCACCACCACCGGCTGCAGCATCAGGCGCACGAACACGGTCCAGACTGTGGTCACGAGCCGGTCGCGCACGGCGATCACCTGGACTATCTGGTCGACGGTCACCTGCACCACCCGCACGACGGGCATTGTGACGATCACGGGCACCAGTAGCCCGACCCTTCACAAAGCCGTGGAAAGTGCTACATTGTTCCGGCTTCCCAAGGAGATACCCCATGATTCGTCGCCTTTTTGCTGCTTGCCTCGCGCTGACCGCGCTTTTTGTCGCCTCGCCCGCGTGGGCTTGCGGCGGCTTTTTCTGTTTTCAGCAGCCCGTCGATCAGAGCGCGGAGCGCATTCTCTACGTCGTGGATGACGCGGCGGTCACGCTGCACATCCAGATCAGCTACACCGGTGACGACGATCAGTTCTCGTGGGTCCTGCCGCTCGCCAAAGCGCCCGCGCAGAATGCGGACGGCACCTACCTGAACGTCGGCTCGGACGCCGTGTTTTCGATCCTCGAATCTTCCACGCGGCCGATCTTCCAGTACACGGTCCCGAACCAGCCGACCAACTGCTACATCGGCGGCGGCTGCTTCGCGGAAGACAGCGGTACCGGCGGCGGCGGTGGTCCGAACGCCGGTGGCGGCGGCGGCGTCACCGTGTTGCTGAAGGAAAACGTGGGTCCGTACGAAGCCGTTGTGATCCAAGGCGCGACGGGTAAAGAAGTGCGCGACTGGCTGAACGCCAACAAGTACGTGCAGCCCGAATCGTCCGAAACGCTCTTGGACGCCTATGCCAAGCAGGGCAACGTGTTCTTGGCGCTGCGTCTGCAAAAGGACAAAGGCGCGGGCGACTTGGTGCCGATCGTCGTGAAGATTGCCGAGCCCGGTCCGTGCCTGCCGATTCGTCTCACGCAGATCGCTGCGGCGCCGGACATGCCGATTGTGGCGTGGGTGCTGGCCGCGAAGCGCGCGATCCCGAAGAACTTCCTGCACGTGGTCATCAACGACGCGGTTGTCGATTGGCTGCAGTACGGCGCGAATTACAAGACGGTCGTGTCCAAGGCGGTGGATCAGGGTTCCGGCCACGCGTTCGCCACGGAATACGCGCAGCCGACGACGGACCTGAAGAAGAACTACGTGAGCTTTGTGAACGCCGGTTGGAACACCGCGGCGCTTGCCAGCATCACCGACGCGAGCAAGTTCATGCAGACGATGTTCTCGCAGGGCTTCAGCGGCACGACCATCGTGCGCAACCTGTTCAAGAAGTACATTTCCAAGCCCGCGCAGTTCGCGTCGGTGGCGGATGCGGACTTCTACACCTGCATCCAGAACCCGTACGGCCAGGCCCCGTGCAGCGATTGGGAGGCTGCCGTGAAGGCGCAGCCCTTTGACGCGAAGGCGTTTGCCGCGGATTTGGAAACGCTGATCGTCAAGCCGATGACGGCGGTGGAAGGCCAGTTCTTCGCTGAGGGGCGCTACCTGACGCGCTTGTACACGACGATGTCGCCCGAAGAAATGACCAAAGATCCGATCTTTGCCTACAATGCGGGACTGCCCACGGTGGACCGCGTGCACACCGCGACGGCGCTGCCGATTTGCGAAGGTACGCAGACGATGGCGAGCAAGGTGGAGCTGACGTTTGCCGATGGCCACAAGCTGACGGTCGACGTGCCCAAGCCGGACTACCAGAATTGCTACTATCCCGGGAACGCGGCGAATCCGACGACCAGCACGCAGCCGCTCATCGCGGGCGGTGGTCAACCGGCGAAGCAAGTGCAAGTGCTCGACGAAAGCGGTGACCCGCTGGACATCCAGCCGCTGGGTACGGCGGATCTGGTCGACGCGGAGTTGAACAACGCCAAGGTGGGCACGCCGTCGCTGAGCGACGAGTTCAAGAAGTCGCTGCCCAAGGTCGATTGGGACCCGTACAAGGTCTTCACGCAGGGCACCGGCGGCACCGACGCGGGTTCGCTGAGCGGTGACGCCGCGTCCAACTCCGGCACGTCGTCCGACACGTCGACGTCGTCGTCCAGCTGCCAAGCAGGTCCGACGGCGGGCGCGAGCGGCTTGTTCGGCCTGCTCTTCGCGCTGGCGTTGGTCCTGCGCCGTCGCTTCGCGTAGCCCGACGCGCAGCCGATGCAACCTTTGACCCGGCTGCACGCCTGGATTCTGACTCTGTGCGCGACGCTGACGATGGCGGTGTCCTACGCCGATCGTCAGGCGCTCGCGGTGCTTTCGCCTACCGTCACCCGGGAACTGCAGATTTCGGAGACGGCCTACGGTTGGCTGCTTTCGGCGTTCTCGCTGGCTTATCTCGCGGGTGCGCCGCTGGCCGGTCGATGGCTGGACCGCATCGGCGCACGGCGTGGCTTGCCGATCGCTGTGCTGCTGTGGTCGAGCATCGCTGCCGCGCACGTGCTGCTGCCCGGTCCAGGCGCGGGGCTTTGGGCGCTTCTGGCGCTGCGCGTGTTGCTCGGTTTCGCGGAAGCGCCGTCGTTCCCCGGCGCGTCGCAGACGATTCATCGTGCGCTGTCGCCCGCCGACCGCCCGCGCGGGTTTGGTGTGCTGTACGTCGGTTCGTCGCTGGGCGCGATGGTTGTTCCGCCCGTTGCCACCGCACTCGAACACCGCTTCGGTTTTCGTGTCGCGTTCCTCGGTGTCGCCGCTGTTGGCCTCGCATGGCTCCCACTTTGGCTTCTTACGACGCGCGCTCCAGCAGCCCGCGAGGCGCTCGATCAGCCGCCGACGGATTCGCCCGCGCCCGCTCTGCCTCTGTTGGAACTGGTGCGCCAGCCCGTCGCCCTGCGCGGCATCGTGGCTGCACTCGCCGCCGCGCCGATGATGTCCTACGCGCTCAACTGGTCGCCGAAGTACCTCGTCGCTACGTTTCACCTCCCGCAGCAAGAGCTGGGGCATCTCCTGTGGATGCCGCCCGTGCTGTACGATCTGGGCTCGGTCGCCTTTGGCCTGTGGGCAGCTCGCCGCGCGCGCTTGTCGCCGCCGAATCAACCGCCCGTTCCGCTCCTGCCTGGTTTGGCCGGATTGGCGCTGGCGTTGACGTGTGCGCTGGTGCCGCTGGGAGGAACGCCGTACGCAGCCGTTCTGCTCACCGGCGTGGCGATGGCGGGCGGTGGTGCGCTGTTTGCGCTGTTCACCACCGACACGTTGGCCCGCGTTCCGTCCGGCTCTGTTTCCGCAATGGCCGGCCTTCTGGCGTCCGCGCAGTCGATCGCCTACATCGCCGCGAGTCCGCTCATCGGTCACGGTGTAGAGGTCGCGAGCCACGCGTTCGTGCTGCGCGCGCTGGCGCTCTGGCTGATCCCCGGCGTTCTGTTCTGGCTTCTCGCACGGCCCAAACGCGCCACGCCGTAGCTGCTACTGCTTCCCGCCCTTGGGCGGCACCGGCTTACCCGCTGCGACCGCGGCGCCAATCTCGGCCCGCCGCGCGTTTTCAGCCTTCTCATCGGCGTCCAACTGTTTCAGCGCCGCCGCCGTCTGCGCGCGCCACGCCAGTTCCGCTTGTTCGCGCTTGCGCTTCTCGGCCGAGTCAGCCGCCGCCTCGTCCGCCCGGTCCGCCCAGCCGTCGTCGATCGCCTGCACGTACGAGCCCATCTTCGGCAATTCCAGCGCGTCGTCCGGCGCTGTCGGCACTTCTGCCACCTTCACGGGCACAAACGCCAGAACTTCAGGCGGCAAGTCGTTCAAGTCCAGCACTTGTGTGCCATCCCCGCGCGCTTGTCGTGCAGCGTTGGCATCGTCGCGCTTGCGCCGATCCTCGATGTCCCAATCCAGCACGTGCCCGACGAGGTGCGGGTACGTTTCGAGTTCGTCCCACGTCGCGAACGCAAAGTGCGCACGCCACACCAGCGAGACCTCCGCCTTTTCCGCGTCAATGATCAGGGTGTCCAGCCGCAAGTCGCGCCGTTCCACACCGCGGCCGCGATCCAGTTCGCCGATCGGCGCACGCGCTGGCAACTTGAAAAACAGCCGCCCCGCCTTGGTCAGGTTCTCCAGCAGCACCTCCTCGTCGCCGCGTACTTCGTTCATCTGGAGCGCCGGGAGCGCGCAATTGTAGTACCCGGCCTGCATCTGCCTCGGCTTCTCGCGCTGCTCCATCGCCCGCAGCGTCTGCACGCCCTGTCGCGTGCTCAGGTCCACCTGCTTCTTCTGCGCTTCGAGCTTGACCTGCCAGTCGCCCAAATCCGACGGCAACGGTCCTGCCAGATCAATTCGTGGGCGCGCGTGCCGCGGCAGAACGCCAAAGCCCGCAGGGAGGGGCACGGCGTCCAGGCGCTGGAAATCGCGGACAAAGTCGTTCGGCGTCAGCGGCGTCAGCGGGTGCTCAATCTGCGGCAGCACGGCGCGCGCAAGGACTTGAGGGTGATTGGAAATGCAGAATCCGACGCCAAACGGATTGGTTGGGCAGGGCATGCGCGGAAATTCTGCCAGCGCCGCGTCCTCCGCCTTGCGCCGTTCTTGTGCCGCCTTGGCGCGCGCCCCCGCCGTCCTCGCATCCTCGTCGGCGATTTCGGTCCGCAGCGCCGCATCCCATTCCGTGCCGCCCGTCTCCTTCAGGTGCAGCGCGCCATCGGGGTTCAGCACGACCTCGTCGCTCGTTTGCACCGGCACCTGCACGGCATTGGCCGCCAGCTCCGCGCGCATCTCTGCGAGCGCGGCGTCGGTCATCACTTCCGCGCCGTCGTCGACCTCCAGCCACTCACCCGCGGCGTTCTGCCGCAGTGCGGGCTTCTCCACGTTCGGCGCTGCCTCTGGTCTTCGCTTGCGCGCCTGTTCCGCCAGTTCTTGCCGTTCAAACTCGTCGATGCTGAGCACCGCCGTGCCGTCGTTGGACGCAGCAGCGTTCCACAGGCGCACGCCGTCCGCGTCGTAGCCCTCCGAACCATCGCCGCGCAGCAGCTTTTCCTCGGCGCGTGCTCCGTCGGGCGTCTGTGCTTTCACCGGTGGCGTCCGCGCGTCCGACTCTTCGGCCGACGCTTTTTTTTCCGCCGTCTCCACCGCCGCTTCCGCTGCCATCACCTTGGCGACTTCAACCTGAATCCGCAGCGTCTCGTCGTCCGGAACCAGCCAACTCCAGCCGCCGTAAGCGAGCTTCAGCGTCAAAGGCACTTCCGCAACCGGCTCCGGATCAGAAAACCGCGGTGGAAGCGGCTGCAACTTGCCGTCCTGCTTGCGCGGTGGCTGCCAAATCACCCGGCGCGGCCCCAGAATCCGCAGCGTCTCGCGCTTGCGACCCACCTGAATCGCGCAGTCAAACTGCCCCAGCGGCTTGCCGCCCGGCGCGTAGGCTTTGCCCAGCACGAGCACATCCACGCGCGCTTTCTCTGGCACCAAGTCCGTTTCAAGCGTTGGCGGCACGGTCGTCGCATCGCCGCCGTCGTACCGGTCCTCGGCAAGCGGCGCCGGCTGCTCGGCGTCCGGCAGCGGTTCCAGTCCCACGTTGGCGGGATCGACGCGGTAGGTGCGCCGTACAACCATCGTCAGCGCGAGCTGGCCGGTCGTCAGTTCCGCGGGAATCAGAACGAGTTGGTAGCCGCTGCTCAGTTGCGCCACAAGGCCTCCGGGGGCAAAGCGTAGCTGCAAGCGGAGCAACTAGCCAAGCAGCAGTGGCTTGATCGTCCGCAGCAGCGGTACCCAGTCGCGCAGCAAGTCTTTGGAACGCGGGTCGGCTTCGTCAAAAAGCGTCCGACCGGTGCCTGCCATTGCCGCGTACGCCGCTGCATCCCGCAGCGTCGCCGACGGTGGGAACTCCAGCTCGGTAAGGAACGTTTCCAATCGCCGCGCCGCCACCGTCCGTCCGCGCACGCGATTCGCCACGGTGAAGATGGGCAGGCGGCGCTTGCGGATCGGCTTGAATTCGGAGACGAGATCGAGAAAACGCCGCGTGCCGTCTTCATCAAATGCCGACGGCAGAACGGGGAGGATGAGCGCGTCGACCTGGTTGACGACCTCTTCCAGATCCTTGCGCTTCATCGCCGCGGGGATGTCGTACACAACCGCGTCGACGCCAGCGACAGGCGCCCAGTCGCGCGAGAGATCGACGCCACGCACGCCGGGCAGGTCGCGCGGCCGGCGTTCAGTCCACGCGAAAGCGCTGCGTTGGCGATCGAGATCGGCCAGCGCCACAGTGACGCCATTGTGCGCGAGCCAAGCGGCCAGATGCGTAGCGAGCGTCGTCTTGCCGCTTCCACCTTTGATGTTCGCGACTGCCACTGCAATCATCGGCTACCTCCATTCTGGCATTCGGTCCGGTTCGGCGAATGCGTAGCCAGTCTGAAACTCTGGCGGAAGTGCGTCAAGTCGCTCGGCGGGGACAGTGGTGGCGGGGACGGAGCGCCGCCGCTACTGGACGCTCACGGTGTCCGTGATCACGCCCAACGACGTGCCGTTGCCATCGCGGAACTCGATCTGCACGGTCTTCAAGCCGGGACCGGCGCTCAAGCTCCAGTTGCCGATGGTCGACGTGAACGGCTGCCACGGCGTCCACGTGCCGTCGCCGTTGCTCACGCGGACGTCGAGCGCTCCGACGCTGGCGTTGGCGCCGTCGATCGTGGCGGCGTAACTGCCCTTCCAGTATTCGCCGTCGATGCTGCCGATCGTGAAGACCGCCTTGCGCGTGCCCAGCGGGTACGTGACCGTGTCGACGCCGACGCTGCCCCAGGTGCCGATCGGCAAGGTGAGTTCGCCGCTTGACCACGTGCCGAGCTGCGTGCCGGTGGCGTCCTGATACGCGATGTCGAGCTTGATGGTGTCCAACTTTGCGGCGCTGGACGGAAAGCCCCAGCCGATGCCGAAGACGCCGAAGTGCAAAGGGGTGCCGGCGTCGAGATCGTTCGGATTGATGCCCGAAGCGACGAAGTCGACGGTCTGCGCGAGGTAGCCCCATGCGTAGGAGCCGCGGAAGTAGCGGCCGCCAAACGGCGCGTCGCCGACATTGACCTGCCACGGATCGCCGCCGTCGGTGGGCGTCCAGCCGCTCAAGTCGCCGCCTTCCGCGCCGGGGTTGACCAGCAGGTTGTTCGGCGGAACGAGGTACAGCGAAACCGTGTTGGTGGCGATGCTCTCCGCGTCGCCGACGTGCAGACCGGCGGTCGTCGGCGAGCACTTGCCGTCCTTCGAGATCAGGCCGACGCCGCAGCCCGCGACCGTGCCGCCGCCGTCCGAGGTACCTGCGTCCGAGCCAGCATCGCCAGCACCAGCGTCAATCGGTCCGGCGTCAACGACCGGCGCATCCGACCCGACGTCGGCAGCGACGTCCTGGACAACGTCCTTGGCGACGTCTGGCGCCACATCTTTCGCCACATCTGGCGCCACATCTTTGGCCACATCCGGCGCTGCATCCTGAGTTGCGTCCACCTTTGCGTCGGCGGCGACATCCAGCTTCCCGGCGTCTCCGGCCGTGTCCGCCTTGACGGCGTCCTGTGCCATGTCACCGCTCACGTCGATCTGCAACGTGGCATCGCTGGCATCGTCACCAGCCTCAACGGTGGGTTCAGTTGCCTTGGTTGAGCCGCACCCTGCGGTGCAAGCCACTGCAAACACAAGAGAAAGACGGGCGGCTGTGGAAAGCGAAAACGCGGTAGGCAGATGCATCTCGACCTCGATCGGTGGGAAGCGCGAGCGTGATGACGCCCGGTGAAGGTGCGTTGATGCTAAAGGGTGGACGGCGTCAGTGCAATCGCGATCTACCCCAACTCAATCCGCACCGTCGACACCAGGTGCCGCAGCGCGTTCTCCACGACCCGCGTCTCCGGGTGGCGCAGCACGGCGTAGCCCTCACCCTCGTAGCTCGTCGCCTGCGGCTGCCCAATCTGCGGCAGGCGCGCCTCCACGACGAGATGCCCCAGATCCTTTTGCGCGCGCTCCAGACCGTGAATCTTCTTCACGCGCCCTTCGCCTTGCCCGCGGAAGAACGCCGCGCCTGCTGCGTATTTGCGCTCCAGGGGCGTGAACTTGTCCGTCACCACGAGGCGCGCCCACGCTTTGTACATGTCGGTGTCATGCGCAAACGAGTTCAGCGTCATGATTTGCGCGCCGGGCGGACGCGCGGCGATCTCACTGATCGCGACCGTGCCATCCTTGCGGCGGAACCATTCCATGTGGCTGATGCCCGTCTGCATGCCGAGGACCTTGAGCGCGCGGAAGCCCACTTCCCGCACTGCGTTGAACTGCGGGCCATCGATTTCGCGCGGCAGCAGCACTGTCCACTGAATCCACGGGTTGCGCAGCACGTCCAGCGGCGGCGGATCGTAGCGGGTGAGCGAATGCCAAATCGGCTTGCCGTTCACGGACACGACCTCAAACGAGTGCTCGTCGCCGGTGATGAACTCTTCCGCCACGGCGGCGCGCTCTGGCGTCGGGCGAATCGCCCGCAGCGCGTCCTCCAGCTCTTCCATCGTGTCCACGCGAAACGTCACCGCCGCGCCCACGCCTTCGCGCGGCTTGAGGACGATCGGAAAGCCAATCTGCGCCACGAATTCGCGCGCGTCGTCGGGTTTCAGGATCTCACGGTGGCGCGCACAGGGCAGGTTGGCGGCACGCAGCGCGTCCTTCATCCGCGCCTTGTCGCGAAAATTGTGCGCGTGGTCCGCCTTCAGACCCGGAATCTGCAGCGCCTCGCGCACTTCCGCCAGCTGGACCTGAATGTGCTCCAACGTGCCCAGAAGTCGCTGCGGACGCCCCAGCTTTTGCGTCAACAGTTCCACGCCTTGGCGAATGTGACCCGGCGACAACGCGTCGTCCACCTGGGCAAAACCGGCCAGCGACTGCCGCAGGTCGCCCGGCACCTTGTCCTTCAGCTCCTGCGTCACGAGGCTCAGCTGCACGTTGGGCACATCGGCCACCGCGCGGATAAACCGCAGCGTCGTGTCCATGAAGAACGGCGCGACAAAAACCACGTGCATGTGAACTACTCCTTGGCGATCAGGCGGACTTGGTCCATTCATCCAGATACTTGGGCAACATCTCGCGCCAGGTAACCCAATCGTGGTCGTACGTCTTGCCCCAGAGATCGACGCGGTTGGGCACGCCCAGTCGGCCAAGCAAGTTCGCGACCTTCCACGACTCGGCCGGATCTTCCCACTTCCCTTCGCCCGTCGGCAAGAGCACGAACGTCTTGCGCAGCAGCGCCAGGTGCTCGCCGTTTGGATCGAGGTAGCGCAGGTTCAGCAGCGGCGAGATGGCGTGGACGTCCTCGTTGTGAAAGCCGTCGAGGAAGCGCTTGAGGTCGTACGTACCGCTCATCGCGATGGCGCGCGTGAAGACGTCGGGGAACGACGTGACCGCGGCGACCGAGTTGTAAGCGCCGATCGACGCGCCCGCCGCCCAGATCGGCAGCGGTTTGCCGCCGCAGTCCGCGTAGATCGCGGGCACCATCTCGTGGCGAATAAACTGCAGAAACTGATTCTGAACGGCGGCCTTGGCCGGTGCCGAGACTTTGCTGCTGATGAGCGCGCTGCCGCCCACGCTGTCACACGCGTAGACTTTGATGCGTCCCGCGGCGAGCAGCGGATCCAGCACCTTCAGCATCAGGAAACGCTCGCACTCTTCGGCATCGCCGCCTGCGGTCGGGAAGAGCAGCACCGGCTGCCCCGTCACGCCCCAGCGCACCACCTGCATCTCTTGACGCAGCCGCGGCGAGAACCATTTCGCATTGATCTTCATTGGTTTTCCTTGGATCGCGCGCTCCGTTCAGGACTTGCGGACGAGCTTGATCTTCGTCGTTTCCTGCTGCCGTGCGTCGGGCTTGACGCGCTTGGCCGCCAAGCGCTCCGCTTCGGTCTTGCGCCAGAATTGCACCAGCCCGTAGAAGTGCTCGGTGAACTTCTCGACTTCGTGCGCCGGAAACAGCGCGCGCACCTTCTGTTCGACCACTTCTTTGGCACGCGGCGTGCCGAAATAGTCGAGCACCACGTCATCCAGGTGGCTCAGGTGCTGCTGGCAGAATTCCTCAAAACGCTTGGTCTCCATCCGCTCGTGCGCGACGCCTGCGTAGGCGTGCAGCCGCTCGCGGTAGGGCAGTTCCTTCTTGGCGATGTCGAAGAACGGCTGCCAATCGAGGTTCTGCCGCATCGGCCGCTTGGTCGCCGCGCAGTAAATCGACCAGCGCAGCATGTTCTTGACCATGAACGGGAAGTGGTAGTGGAGCGACGTGACCTGGAAGTCCGGACACGCATTGGCAAAATCGATGGGGTAGAACACCCCGTCTTTGCGCAAGGACTCGCAGGAGTTGAACTCCCAGCCAAAGAACGCGTTGATGGTCAGGCACATGTCGGAGAGGATCTGGTATTCCTCGCCGTCGACAAAGTTGAACGCGACCTCGTACCGCGCATGTAGCGGCGCGTCCGGGTTGTACTTGGCCAGATGCACTTGCGGACCAATGCCGATGGCGCGCACAAACAGATCAAACGGCGACACCGCTTTTTGCAGGTGCATCACGCGCTGACCGGATTTTTCATACGCCGCGCGCAACGCCGCTTCATTGTCGATGCGCGACACGCCGACCCAGGCGCCGCCGTCGTACGGCTTCATGAACATCGGGTAACCGATCTCCGCGCCGACCTTGCCCAAGTCAAAAAGCCGCGCGTACCGGCCGAGCGTCGCCGGCGCGTCGGCCAAGTCCGGCGCGTACTGCTTGGGCGGAATCATCCACGTGTCGGGAACGGGCAGCCCCAGCTTCATCATCGCCGCGTACGTCGTGTGTTTCTCCATCGACTGCAGCGACCACGGGTTGTTCAGCACGTAGAGGCCGTCCATCACGACGGCCTTCTTGATCCACTCGCGGCTCGTGTGCATCCAGTGCGTCAGCCGATCAATCACGACGTCGTAGCGAACGGGCTGTTTCAGGTCGAAGGGCTCGATGGTAACGCGCGACGCCTCAAAGCGAATTTCGTCCTTGCCGTGTGGAATCGCCAGATCGAGCCGCTTCAAAATGTCTTCGTACGCCGCGGCCCAGCAGATGTCTGCGCCGAGCGACAAGCCAATTTGCCGGGTTATCGTGTTGCCGCTGCTTGAAACGCCACTGCTCTTTGCCATTCAGGTCCTCCAGAGTCCGCCAGTTCGGAGTCTAAAGGGCTTGCACATTCTGTCCAGTCGTTGCATTCACGTGCGGGGACTCATGGAGAATCGATGCACACCTTGACCGCAGCAGAAGCCCTTCGCACCGTCCAATCGCACCAGCGCGTGTTCATTCAAGGGGCTTGTGCGACGCCACTTGCCTTGGTCGACGCGCTGACCGCACGGGCGCCAGAACTGCGCGGCGTGGAAATCGTGCAGCTGCACACGGAAGGTCGTGCGCCGTACGCCGCGCGTGGGATGGAAGCGAGCTTTCGCGTGAACGCGCTGTTTGTCGGCGGGCTGCTGCGGGAAGCCGTGAACGAAGGGCGGGCGGACTACTTGCCGGTGTTCTTGTCAGAAGTGCCCAACCTGTTCCGCAAGGAAGTGCTGCCGCTGGACGTTGCGCTCATTCACGTGTCGCCGCCGGACCGCCACGGCTGGTGTTCGCTGGGCGTGTCGGTTGACGTGGTGCTGGCGGCGATCCAGCACGCGACCCACGTGATTGCACAGATCAACCCGCAGATGCCGCGCACCCATGGCGACGGCATGCTCCACGTGTCGCGGATTCATTCCGCGGTGCTTGTCGATGAACCGCTGCCGCAGTGCCCGCCGGGCAAGCTGGGCGCGAACGAGAAAGCGATTGGTCGGCATGTGGCGAACCTGGTCGAAGACGGCGCGACCTTGCAGATGGGGATCGGCGCGATTCCCGATGCCGTGCTCGCGGCGCTGGGCGACCACCGGCGGATGGGCGTTCACACCGAGATGTTCTCCGACGGCCTGGTGGATCTGGTCGAACGCGGCGCGATTACCGGTGAATGCAAGCGCGTGCATCCGGGCAAAATCGTCGCTGGCTTCGCGATGGGAACGCAGAAACTCTACGACTTTGTCCACGACAACCCGCTGGTCGCCATGCTCGACATCGCGTACGTCAACGACGTCGAAGTCATCCGCCGCAATCCGCGGGTCACGGCCATCAACAGCGCGATTGAGGTCGACCTCACCGGCCAGGTGTGCGCGGACAGCATCGGCACGCGGCTGTTTTCCGGCGTCGGCGGGCAAATGGACTTCATCCGCGGCGCGAGCCTGAGTGAAGGGGGCAAGCCGATCATCGCGCTGCCGTCGACGACGAGCAAAGGCGAAACACGGATTGTGCCGATGCTGAAGCCCGGCGCGGGCGTGGTCACGACGCGGGCGCACGTGCATTGGGTGGTGACGGAGTACGGGGTGGCGAATCTGTATGGGAAGAACTTGCGCCAGCGGGCGCGGGCGCTGATTGATATTGCGCATCCGGCGCATCGGGAGGGCCTTGAGGCGGAGGCGGGGGCCAGATTTGGCGGGATGTAGGGGATGCGGGGCCGGCGCCGCAGGCGCGCCGGATCTGAGGGAAACGTAGTTTCCCTCAGACTCCCTTCCTGGGGGGCGTGGTTGAGGAAGGCGTGGGTTCTGTTATCGGCGCGATGGCGCCTCCTCGAAAGCTTTCGCTTGGACGTAGAGTTGGATGGCCGGGATCGCCTGCTCGGCGTGCGGGGCCCCGATGGGCGCCGCTGCGCGGCGGATCGGTACCGCGCCTCGGTGGGGATGGCGGTGGGGCGGGCGTGCTGGGGGGGAAGGCTTGGTACGGGCGGGGTTCGGGCGCGCTTCGCGCGGATGTGGGGAGATGCGGGCGCGCTTCGCGCGGGTGTTGGCGGGCGTGGGCCGCGCTTCGCGCGAATCTCAGATGAACGGTGCGCGCTTCGCGCGGATCTCGGCGGAGCGGCGCCGCGCTTCGCGCGAATCTCGGCTGAACGGTGCGGCCTGCGGCCGGGTTGGATGTGGGGCTGGTGGAAAGCGCGCACGGTACGCGTCAGCCCCTTGTCGTTTTGGTGTGTACCCGACTTGTTATGCCGCGTACCTGGAACGGTATCGCTCTGACCCGTGTGCTTCAGCTGATGCACCATCGCGGTCTTTGCTGTACCCGGCTTGATCTCTCTCGTACCCAGCTCGTTCTCCGCTTGCCCCTCAATAAATTGACAAGGCGCGTTGTTGCGTAACGCTTTTCTGGATGCCGCAGCATCACGTTGGCATCTGGGGAGGAAAGTCATGCCAGTCCGAATGTCCCTTGCAGAACAGGTCAGCCGCAACAACCTCACCGTCGAGGGCGCCAAGGCGCACGCGTCCGAGTTGCCCAGCGAAGCCAAGCCGTTGGCGGTCGACCTGGCCAAGCGCAACGCCAAGATTCAGGCGCTCAACGCCAAGCAGGAAAAGCTGAAGCAGGATTTGGCGCTGGCGACGGCCGAACTCAAGGCCGAGACCAACGCGGCGGCCAAGGTGCGCTCCAGGATCGTCAAACTGGCGGAATTTGCGTTCGGTGCGCGCGCGCCGCAGCTGAAGGAATTCCGGCCGGTGAGCGAAGGGCGGGGCTGAGCCCAAGCGGCGCCTCTCAGAGCAGCGTCTATCCGAGTCGTTCCATCGCCGCAAACACCACCGCCGGCTTCACCGCGATGGCCATGTGACCCACGCCCGGCAGCACAATCTCCTGCGCCTGCGGGTTCACCAGCGCCAGCTCGCGGATCATCGCCTTCGCGGCCTCCGTCGTCCGTTCGCCCCACACGAGCGTCAGCGGCACGTCCGTGCGCCACGCGCTGAATGGCGTCTGGTCGAGCGTCACCGACCGCACTTCCTGGTACATCTTCCAGCCCAGCGCCAACTGCGCCTGCTGCATCGCTTCGGGCATCCGCGACCAGCTTCCCGGCCGATTCCAGTAGTCGATGAAAAGTTCCATCCACGGCGCGGTACCGCCCAGCGTGTCGTTGAGAAAGACGGGGCTTTGTCTGAGCAAGTTCACTTCGGGAACTGCCGCCGGATGGCGATCCAGAACCTGCTGCAGCGCGCCGAAAAGCACAGGCTCCAGCAGAAACAGCGACTCGACCGGCACGGGCGCCAAGCGGGCGAGCTTGAGCGCCACGAGGCCGCCGTACGAGTGACCAAAGATGCGCAGGGAAGTCGCGTCAGCGGGGAGGGTCGCCGCCAGATGGCGCGCGTCGTCGTCCGCGTTCAGGTGCACGCCGTGGGCGACGGGCGGCAGCGGCGGGTAGCCCAGATTGGCCGGGAACCACGGCGTGGAGCCAGCGGTCGCGGACGCGGGCACGCCCGCCCAGAGGGCCGGACCGGTCCCGGAGGAGTGGATGAAGACGCTGTACGCCGGCATGACGGTTCCCAACGGCGAGCGGCCGCGTGCCCAGCTTAGCGGAACTGAAGCGGTGAAGGGAACTGGCGAAGGGCTTGAGGACGCACGAAATCGTGACGATAGGCCTCTGTTAGAGCAGGGTTCGTTGGTGTAGACTTGCACCACAGATGACCACTTCCCTTGGCCAACCTGCGCTGCCCATGAAACGACCGCTGGTGCTCATCGTTGACGACTCGGTGGACGTCGTGCGCCTCTTGGCGCTGATTTTGGCCGAATCCTGCGACGTGATTTTTGCCAAAGAAGGCCAGCGCGCGCTGGACCTCGCGCGCGATCGCCTGCCGTCGTTGATTCTGTTGGACGTCGAGATGCCCGGCATGGACGGCCGCCAGGTCTGGTCGGCGCTCCACGAGCAGTCGGAAACCCGCGGGATTCCAGTGATCTTCGTCTCCGCGGACGATCCGCGTCCGGAGCTCCACGACACGGGCGAAGTGGGCTGGATTCGCAAGCCGTTCACCGCGTTGGACGTGCAGACCGCGGTTCACGCCTGCGTCGGCACGGTGTCTTCGCCATGAGTCCCGCGATCGCCCCCGCGCCGCGTCGTCCGACGACTGGGCAGGTCGCTGCCCTCAGCTTGAGCTACTTCCTCCTGGCGCTTCTCGCCGCCAGCTTGCGGTCGATGCCCGATTCCGTCGCGTTCGTCTGGCCAGGCAACGCGATCGCCGTGGCCGTCCTTGCTCGTTGGCCCAAGCGCGCTTTCCTTCCGAGTCTGGGTTCCCTCTTGGGCGTCAACCTGATCGCCAATGCCTTTGCCGAACTCAACTTTGTCGGCAACCTCGGCGCCTCCGCGGGCAATGTGGTGGCCATCGCCATCGGGGCAACGCTCGTTCGGAACTGGGCGCGCGTCGACGAGAACGGCGTCACGCTCGCCTCAGCCGCCCGCGCGCTCGCCGCTACGTGCCTCATCGCTTCACCCATCGGCGGCCTTATCGGCGCCACCGCGGTCGCCTCCAGCACAGGCGCCAAGTGGGACGCCGTCTTTACCACGTGGATGCTCGGCGACCTTTCCGGCTACAGCCTCATCATCGTCCCCGGACTCGCGCTCGGGATGAGCGACTTGCGCGCCATGCGCCAACCGCGGATCGCGCTTGGCCTGGTGTTGCAATCCGTCGCGCTCGCGCTCACCGCGATCCTCGGCTGGCAGGTCGTGCGCTTTCCGTTTGTCCTGATCGCCGTCCCGGCGACGTGGATCGCCGTGCGCAGCGGTCTCGTTCGCGGCTCGGTCGTCGGCTTCTTCACCATTGGCCTGCTCATTTTCACGTATCACTACCAGCTGTGGTCCTTGCCCGCGAGCCTTGGCGACGCAGGTGCGGCGGCCCTCTGGTTCCCCGCGGTCGCGTTTACGCTGTTTACCGTGCAAGTCGGTCTGGTGGCGGACGAGTATCGGAACCAAGCCCGAGCGCTGCGCGCCAGCGAGCGCCGCGTCGCGAGTGTTCTGGAGTCAGCTTCCGCAGGTTTTGCGCTCGTCGACTTTCACGGCAGCGTGCGGTTGGTCAACGCCCGCCTCACGGAACTCGTGGGGCAGCCGCGCGAGGCGATCCTCGGTGGGAATTGGCGCGAGGTCCTTCCGCCGGAAGATACCGAAGAGGTCGTGAGCCGTGCGCGGCAACTGCTTGTCGCTGGTAGCGGTTCCTTTGAGATCGAGCGTCCCTGGCCGCGCCCGAACGGCGACGTCGCGTGGATTCTGTTTCGCGCCTCGCTGCTGTCCGACGGCGATGGCGACGGCGAGATCCTCTTCCAATTGGACGACGTCTCCGCCCGCCGCGTGGCCGAGGACCGCGTCCGCGGTGCATTCCAGGAACTGTCGAGCATCATTGATCACATCCCCGCCATGATCGGCTACTGGGACGCCGACATGCGCAACCGCTTTGCCAACCCGGCGTACGCCGAATGGTTTGGCCTGACGCCTGACGCGCTGCGCGGTCGCCTGCTGCCCGAACTGCTGGGCGAGCGTCGGTGGGCGCACGTCATGCCGTACATGGAGAGCATGCGTCGGCTGGAGCCGCAATCGTTTGAAGGGTCGAACACCGATGCGACGGGAAAGACGCGTTTTCAATACGCCACCTACCTGCCGAACGCCGTTGACGGTGTGTTTCAAGGCTTTTCCCTCATCGTCGCTGACATTACCCCGGTCAAGCTGGTGCAAGAGGCGCTGGCGAACGCGAAGGAACAGGCGGAGCAGGCGAGCCGGCAAAAGAGCGCCTTCGTCGCCAACATGAGCCATGAGATCCGCACGCCGCTCAACGCCATTTTGGGCGCGGCATGGCTGCTGGAACGCCACGAGCTGCCACCGGAACAACAGAAGTACCTGGAACTTGTCCGCAGCGCTGGGCAGTCGCTTTTGGGTCTGCTGAACGACGTACTGGATTTCTCGAAGATCGAGGCGGGCAAGCTGGAAGTGGTGCCCGCGGAGTTCGATCTGGACGTGCTGCTGGCAACGATCGGTTCGATGATGGTGGCGACGGCGGGCACCAAGCCGCTGGAGCTGATCGTGCGCGTGGAGCCTGACGTGCCGCGGTTTGTCGTGGGTGACATGCTGCGGATTCAACAGATCCTGGTGAATCTGGTCGGCAACGCCATCAAGTTCACTGCGAAAGGCGACGTGGAGCTGTCCGTGCAGTGGGGCCAGGCGATTAACCGCAAGCCCGCGCTGACGTTCGCGGTGCGCGATACCGGCATCGGCATGACGCCTGAGCAGCAGGAGCTGGTTTTTGCGCCGTTTGCCCAAGCGGACGAGTCGATCAGCCGTCGCTTTGGCGGTACCGGGCTGGGACTGGCCATCTCCCGCCGACTCGTCGAGGCGATGCACGGCCGCATCGACATCAGCAGCGAACCGGGGGAAGGCACGACCTTCCGCGTGACGTTGCCGCTGCAGCCAGGTAAGGAAGTCGCGCCGCCGCCCAACGAGACGCCGCAAGCGATTCCGTTGATGCTGGTCGTGGACGACAACCCCGCGGCGGGTCGCGCCGTCTGTCGCATCGCCGAATCCTGGGGCTGGATGACGGAGTGGGCAGGCAGCGCGGAAGTGGCGTGGGCGGAAATTCGCAAGCGTCAGGCGCGGCGTCAGTCTTTCGATCTGATTGTGCTGGATCACGAGATGCCGGGAACCGACGGGCTCCAGTTCCTCGCGTCGCTGTATGCGGAGCCGTGGACTGCCAAATGGCCAACGGTGCTGATGGAACGCGGCGTGGATGCCCAGATTCGCGCGATCGAGGCGCCCGTACCGGCGACGGACGGCGTCGTGGCCAAGCCGGTGTCGGCCGCGGCGCTGTCTGAGGTAGTGCAGGGTGTATTCGCGGCGCGGCAAGGCAAGCCGGCGGCGGTGCAAACGCGTCAGGACGCCGCCTCGAACCGTATTCTACTGGGCGTTCACGTGATGCTCGTGGAAGACAACCTGATGAACCAGGTCGTTGCGCGCGGTGTGCTGGAGCAAGCGGGGGCGAAGGTGGAAGTGCATTCGTCCGGTCTGACCGCGCTCGCACGGCTGAAGACTGGCGCGTCCTTTGACGCGATTCTGATGGACATTCAAATGCCGGAAATGGACGGGTTCACAGCCTCTCGGACGATTCGCCGCGACATGGGGCTGACCTTGCCGATCATCGCGCTCACCGCTGGTGTGCTACCCGACGAGCGCGCGCGGTGTCTGGACGCCGGTATGGACGAGTTCGTGCCCAAGCCGCTCGACGTTCCGCAACTGTTGGCCGTGCTCGCCGCCGTGACGGGGCGGACGCCGCCGCTGGTCGCGCCGCGTTCGCGCGTGCCGACTTCCTCATTGCGTCCGGAAGAGCCGGTCTTTTCGCCGGACGAGCTGCTTGCGGCCTTGGGCGACCATGCCGAACGACGCCAGAGTTTTCTTCACCTCGTGCAGACGTTTATCGCGCAGGACCTCGCGCCGGTCGAAGCCGCGCGCGCTGCTTGGAACGACGGGCGATTCGCGGACGCTGCGGCGCAGTTGCACGCGCTGCGTGGCGCTGTCGGCACGCTGGGTGCCGTCCAGTTCGCGTCGGCATGCCGAAGGGTCGAGCACCGGTTGAAGCAGCACCCGGAGCGTGTTGAGGCGTCGCACTTCGACACGCTCTGCGAGAAACTGGCCCGCGCGCTCGTCGCCGCGCGGAAGTGGCTGGATGAGCTGCCGTCGCAGGCATCGCACGCCGTGTCGACTTCGGGTTCGCTGCGGACGTGGATCCGGTGGCTCAAGGAACAGGATTTTCGCGCTGCATCGACTTGGGACAATGTGCGCGCGGAACTTGCGGTGGCGCTGGCTCCCACCGAACTTGCCGCCGTGGACGCAGCAATGGCTGCTCTCGATTTCCCCGCCGTTCTGGATGTCGTCGGGCGCCTCGCGGACGGGTAGCTGCGCGGGTCAGTCGTTGCAGATCGACCGGTTGATCGAGAAGGTGGTCATCGTGATGCCGGACACAATCGGCGCGACGACGTCCTGGACAGCTTCCACCTTGTAACCAATGCGCGCGCGGAACTGCTTGACGAAGTAGGTCGGCGGCAATTGGTCGACGAACGGGAAGACAAAGACTTCCCACCAGAAAGGCCCGCCGATCCAGTCGAGGTTGGTCGTCGCGCTGTCGGTCCAGGTGGCGCCGTTGTCCGGGCTGAACTCCAGCTTCATCAACTGACCGGCGCTGCCCTGCATGTTCGTGAACAGGCCGAGGTTCAGCACGCCGTATTCGTCGGTCGGGATGCCGGAGAGGTCGATCGCGGGGCTGGTCAGGTACCACCAGTCGTGCGGCGTGTTGCTGATGTTGCCGCCGACGACGGTGCCAGCAAGCCACGTGCCTGCCCAATCGGGCGGTCCGATGTCGGCGTCGCCCCACGTATTGCCCGTGGATGCTGCGGCGAGGCCGACCTGCCATTCGCCCTCCAACGTCCAGAACTTGCCTTTGCGCGAGAAGTCATACCAATACGTCGCGTCGTGGTATTCGCACTGGCCGTTGTAGCCGTTGCAATAGTTGTAGTTGCAGGGCGCGTCGGGCGTCGGGCCGGGGCAAACGACTTCCGTGCCGTTGCACTTGCTGCCGCCGCAGACGTCGTCAGTCGTGCACAGATCGTCGTCGTCGCACGTCACGGTGTTGGGCAGGAATACACAGCCATTGACCGCGTCGCAGCTGTCGTCAGTGCAGAGGTTGCCGTCGTCGCAGACCGTCACGTCGCCGGGCAAGCAGGTCCCGCCGCTGCACAGATCGCCGACGGTACACGCGTTGCCGTCCGAGCAAGGGCTGACCGCCGCAGTGTAGGTGCAGCCGCTCGCCAAGTCGCACGCGTCGACGGTGCAGCCGTTGTCGTCATTGCACAAGGTGTCGCTCGGCTTACCCTGGCACGCGCCGGTCGCGCAGGTGTCGTCGCTGGTGCATGGGATGCCGTCGTCGCACGGTCCGGTGAAGGGCGCTGTGCTGCACCCGGCTTTGGCGTCGCAGCTGGGCGTGACGCACGGGTCGCCGGCCGCACAGACCGCGGTGACGTCGGTGAACTTGCAGTAGCCGTTGAAGCAGCTGTCCGCAGTGCAGAGGTTGTTGTCGTCGCAATCCGACGCCTTGGCGCACGTTGGTGTCACGTCGCCTGCATCCGCTGTTGTGTCCGCAACGTCGGGCGCAATGTCCAAGACGTCCACAGTGTCGCTCGCGTCGACTGCGTCCAGCGGCGCTGTCGCGTCGTCGACGTCGGGTGCATCCGGCACGTCCGCGGCGTCGGCAGCGATCGTATCCTGCTGCTGCACGTCGGTCTGCGAGGCGGTGTCGGCATCCACATCTGGCGCGTCCAGCGCCGCGTCAGCCGCGTCGGCGGCGTCCTCTTCCACAATCTGTTCGCCAGCGTTGCCATTGGTTTGGCCACAGCCGATGGCAAAAACGGTCACCAGCGCGGCAACCAACGCGCCGTTCAGGGCGCGTGGGAACAAGTTCAGCATCAGAAATCTCCGCGGAATATCGCCAAACGCAAACGGCGTCTGTGTCAGGCGATCCTACAACAACCGAGAATCGTTTGGCAAGTCAATGGATGCGGCTGGCGCTTCACGAGCAGTTTGGCCACGTTTGGCTGGCGTCGGTGCACGTGTCGCAGTTGTCGCCTGCGAATCCAGGCGCGCACCCAGCGCACAGCGGTGCCTGCCAGCCCGGCTTGAGCGTGTGCGAGCAGGTGTTGCCCAGCGTGTCGCACGCGTCGAGCGTGCACGGGTCGCCGTCCTGGCAGCCTTCGGCCCCCGCGCAAATCTTGTTCGCGCACGCGTCGTTGGCCGTGCACGCGTTGGCGTCGTCGCACGTCGCCGTGTTGGCGAGCGCGAGGCAGACGCCACCGCTGCAGCTGTCGTCGGTGCAGGGGTTGCCGTCCCCGCAGTCCTTCGCGGTGCCAGTGCAGGTGGTTTGCACGCAGGCGTCGGCGAACGTGCAGGCGTTCCCGTCATCGCACGTCACCGATTCCGGCAGGAGCACGCAGCCGGTCGCAGGCTCGCAGTCGTCGCTGGTGCACGGGTTGCCGTCTTCGCACGTGGCGACGGTGCCCACGCAGTTGCCGGTCGCGCACTTGTCGGCGACCGTGCAGGCGTTGCCGTCTTCGCACGAGCTCAAGTCCGGCGCGGGCTCCATGTGGCACTTGTTGGTCGCGCCATCGCAGGCGCCAAGGAGGCACTTGCCGTCGCCGGGACACGTGCTTTCGTCGGTCACGCCGTTGCAGTTGTTGTCCAGCCCGTCGCACTTTTCTACGCCGCCGTTCGATGCGATGCACGACACGCAGACCTGCTTGCCGCCCTTGGTCCCGCACAGCTTGGACGCGCAGTCGTCGTTCACCGCGCACGCGCAGCCAACGGACGTACAGCCGCTGGTGCCGTCGCTGCCACCGCTACCGTCGCCGTTCGTCGCATCGTCTTCGACGAAGGGCTCGTCGGTCGTCTCGGCGGTTTTGGTCGAGCAGGCGAGGAAGAAAAAACAAAGGGCGAGACAGGACGCGCGGTACTTCATGCCCGCACCGTGCCACAACAGCGGTTTCCCGGCAAATCGCTTGTCGCTCGCGCGTGCTTGCTGCATTCTGACAGTCTTACCGCAGGTGCCGCTTGACCACGTCTTCCGTCCCATTTTCCGCCAAAATTCGCGCGCTCGTGTTCCTTCGCTGCCCCAGTTGCCGCCAAGGCGCGATGTTCCGTTCGCCTGTCCACATGCACGCGCGCTGCCCATCTTGCGATTACCAGTTTGACAAGGGCAACGGCTACTTCCTCGGCGCGATGTACGCCAGCTACGGTTTGTCGCTCAGTGTGTGCGGTTTGCAGACGATCTTGCTGCTCCTGAACGGCGCGTCGACCTGGGTCACGATTCTCGCCGCCATTGTGACCGCGTGCGTGGTTGGACCCTGTTTCGCGTTTCCCTACTCGCGCTGCGCGTGGGTTTGGGCGGAGCGCGAGGGGCACCTGCACGACGGCGAAGAAGATGTGCAGGCGCTCAAGCGTGCGTACATGGAAGCCCGCGGCATGAAGGTCAAACCGCCCGCTGATCCGCAGTGACGTGGTCCAACGGCTTTGGTACGCTGACGGCCGGAGGCTCGGATGCGTCTGTTTCTGATTAGTCTGCTGACGTGTCTCGCGCTGCCCGCTCACGCGTGGGTCGCTGCATCAGCACCGAACGGCTGCATGGAGCGCTGGTACACGCCGAGCGTGGACGCCGTGAACATCACCATGTCGACTGACAAGACGGGTATCGGTTCCATCGGCGCCGCGGACGTGCACAGCGCGTTGCTGGCCGCGCTCAAAACCTGGACCGACGTGAAGTGCGGCCTCTGCGCCGACCCCGGCGGCGCGGGCTGTGCGCCGAAGATCTGCGCGGCGAACCCGCTGGGCATCACGCTGCAAGACGGCGGCATCGGCGCGCATACGCAATGGGGCTTCCCGTGTGGCGATGCTGCCTGCAAGTACCCAAAGCCAAATGGTAATTTCATCGTCCAGGTTGCGCAAAAGAGCGACTGGCCGTGGAGCCAATTTGATCTCGCGCACACGCTCGTCGTGAGCAATCAGGCGACCGGGGAAATCGTCGACGCGGACATCTTGTTCAATCAGATCGTGCGCGACGACGGGTCGACGTTTCAGTACTGCACGACCGATTGCGCCAACAAACCGGCGGCCTACCCGCTGTGCCTGCCGCTGACGCACGAAATGGGCCACGTGCTGGGGCTGGATCACTCCAAAGTGGTGAAGTCGACGATGGCCGCATCGGCCGTGACGACGGACGGCTACAAGTGCCAATTGGCTCAGGACGACGTGGACGGCGTCTGCACGCTCTACCGCACGAGTTGCAGCGGTGTGCCGGGGGAAATCACGCTGACGACGGCGCAATGCGATGAAAAGGCCAAGGCGAACACGCCCGGAGAGACAACGCCTGCGCCGAGTTGTCAGGCGACGCGCCGCGACGTGGGCGGACTGTGGCTGCTGGCGCTCGCGGCTACTGCAATCCGCCTGAGGTCGGGAAGATCACGAGCCAAACGGACGTGATGACGTAGTCCATGATGAGGACCGCGGCTGACGCCGTGACGACCGTACCCGTAGTGGCCAGGCCGACGCCGCGACTGCCGCCCGCCGCGTGAAAGCCGCGGTAGCAGCTGACGGCTCCGATCAAGAGGCCAAAGAACGTGCCCTTGACGAGCGTGCAGGCGATGTCGTCGGGCGAAATCCACAGCCAGATGCGACTGAAGAACTCGCCGCGATCGATGCCCAGCACTTGCGTCGCTGCGATGTACGCGCCGAGGAGGCCGACGGCGTTGAAGCACATGGCGAGGAGCGGCACCATCAGTGTGCAAGCGACGATGCGCGGTGTGACCAGGTAGTGGATCGGATCGACAGCCATCGTCTCCAGTGCGTCGATCTGCTCCGTGACGCGCATCGTGCCGAGTTCCGTCGTCATGGCCGATCCGACGCGTCCCGCCACCATCAAGGCCGTCAACGATGGCGCGAGCTCACGCACCAAGGAAATCGCAACGGTGCCGCCGATCAGGCTTTTGGCGTTGAAGATCTCAAACGCCACCGCGGTCTGGATGGCAAAAACCGCGCCGGTAAACACGCCGGTCAGCAGCACGATACCCAAGGAGCCCACGCCGACAAACTCAAGAATCTGCGTCATCAGCGCGAGGCGAAACGGCCGCCGAATCGTCTTGCTGAGCGCGGACAGCGTAAACAACGTTACCGCGCCGATCGTCTCAAACGGCTGCAGCAACCGGGCAAACCGGAGCGGTGGACTGACTGTCTGCGCCATTGTCATGCACGTACTCCGCGAACAGCGTAGAACGTCGTTGCGACTTAGCCAGTTTTGCTCGATCCGCTGACTGAACAACGCGCAACGTGCTAGCCTCCGTTTCCCATGCTGCCGACTCTGACCGAACCGCATCGTCCCGCCCGCCGTGGCACCGTGTACCTCGTGGGTGCGGGTCCGGGGGCGCCCGATCTCCTGACCATTCGCGCGCTGCGGCTCCTGCAGACTGCGGATGTGGTGGTTCACGACAGCCTGGTTGCGCCAGAAATCTACGGTGAACTGGCGGCGCGCTGCATCGATGCCGGCAAGCGGTCTGGCGACCACGGGCTTGGGCAGGACGGCATCAACGCGCTGCTCGTGCAACTGGCGCAGGAAAACCTCGCGGTTGTGCGGCTAAAAGGTGGCGATCCGTACGTGCTGGGTCGAGGGAGTGAAGAAGCGCTGGCGCTCGCGGCGGCGGGCGTGCCGTGCGAAGTGGTGCCGGGCGTGTCGTCGTCTCTGGCGGCGCCGCTTCTGGCGGGCATTCCGCTGACGCATCGCGGACTGGCGGATTCCTTCTGCGTCGTTTCGGCTCATCCGCAGCATGAAGGGCAACTGCCTGACATCCCGCCGTTCTCGCCGCGGCGCACGTTGGTGATTCTGATGGGCGTGCACACGCTGTCCCAGTGGTTGCCGCAGCTGCACGCGCTGGGCTATCCGGAGACGCTGCCGCTGGCGTTTGTGCTGCGCGCCTCGTGGCCGCAAGCGCGCGCGTGGCAGTCGACACTGGGCCGTTGCCTTGTGGATCTGGAGCAGCATGCCCTTGCGTCGCCCGCGGTCGCCATCATCGGCGAAGTCGTTTCCTTGCGCGACAGGCTGCCACAGGAGCAGCCGTGACCCCGCTCGCGGTCGGGCTCCTGCTGCGCGACCGCGACGTGCTCGTCGTTGGCGCCGGGCCCGTCGCCGTGGCGAAGATTGGGCGCCTGCTGGCCTCCCAAGCGCGCGTGACGGTCGTTGCCCCCGACGTCACGCCGCAGATCGCGGCTTGGGCGCAGGATGGCGTCGTGGCGCTGCACCACAGGCGGTTTGCGCCCGCCGATCTCGACGGAAAGTGGTTTTGCCTCACCGCAACGGGACGTGACCGCGTCGACCGTGAAGTCTTTGATGCCTGTGAAGCGCGTCACTTGTTGTGCAACGCCGCGGACGTGCCCGAAGCGTGCAGCGTCTTTCTGATGGCGCAGGAGGACGCGGGCCCAATCACGCTGGCGGTTGGTACCCGTGGCAATTCGCCTGGGCTCTCCGGGCGGCTGGCCCGCGAAGCACGCGCCACGTGGCCAGAAGACGTTGCTGCGCTCGTCGCGCGCTACGGTGCGATCCGGGCCTGGCTCAAACAGGAGCGACCGGGGCCAGCGTTACTTGAACAGCGCACCGCGGCGCTCCGCTGGCTCGCCTCGCAACCGTGGGACGTGCTGCGACGCACTGAGGCGGACTTGCAAGCGGCTGTGCTGCACGCGTTCGCCACGTTGCCGCCGCAGCGCCCGCGCTAACCGATCCTTCACACCACGTCTCGGTTGCGGCTTTATCCGGCGCGCAAAAACGCGAAAGCCCGCTGACATCGCTGCCAACGGGCTTTCGTCATCTCACTGGCGCTGCCTTAGGGGCAGGGGCCGTTGCTGTACTGGAAGCTGCCCTTGGGCGGGTTGTAGCATTCCGCCTGGCACGCGTTCTGGTACGTGAAGCCGTCCGCGCCGCAGACCGGCTGCGCGTTGTTGTTGCAGTTGCAGATGCACGGGCCGACGTACTGGAACAGCCACGCCGGGTCGCTCTTCAGGAAGGCATCGAACTCACCCTGGTTTTGGAACGTGACGAACTGTTCGGGCTTGCCCGCTTCCGTCTTGGATCCGCAGACCGGGTTGATGATGCTGTACTCGACATCAGCAAAGCAGCCCTTGGCCTGATAGAGCACGCCGGCCGCGCACGGATCCGACGGCGTCGCGCTGATGTTCGTGCAGTCACCAACTTTGGCCTTGTCCGCGGCTGCGATGCACGACGAACGGTAGCTGATGCCGTGGAGCTTCGTTGTGCCGTTCGGCAGCACGTCATGGCGAATACCGCAGACGGGCGAGCACTCCGCGGTGCACTGCGGCGTCTTGGCGCCGTCGTAGCACGCGCCGTCGCATTCCTTGGTCATCGCGCCGGGCGCGCACGCCGAGGTCTTGGCCGCCGCGCCGACTGGGAAGCAACCGGTCACGTCGCAGTTTTGCATCTTGCACGTGTTGGTGTAGGTCGCGTTGTCTTCCTTGGCGCAGATCGGCTGGCCGCCCGTCAGGCAGCCCGCGCCGCCGCTCGAAACCGGGTTGGTGCAGCTGGACTTGCACGCGCCGTAGGTGGCGTTAATCGTGACGCCGTCCGCCTTGAACGCGGCGTCCGCGACGCAGCCGACTTCGCACTTGTGCTCCACCGTCAGCTTGGCGCCCGACTTCAGGGTCACGCAGTACGGGTCCTTCAGCTTCAGATCGTCGGGCGAGCACAGCGGGCACGCGGGGCACTGACCCTGCCAGAACTGGCCGTTGGTGTCCTTGTCCAAGCCGTTCTGGGCGTTCAACGCACAGATCGCCGCGCAGTCGTTCGGGTAGGTCTGGAGTTCCGGCTTGCCGAGCTCCTTCACCGTGCAGATCGGGTACGCCGGGCACAGCGTGCAGAGCTTGCAGCTGCCTTTGGCTTCTTTGCAGATCGGCAGGACCGTGACTTCGGCCTTGGCATCCGCGTCGCCGCCGCCGCTGATGTCCGCGTCGCCGCTGCCGTCAGGATTGCTAACGGTATCGCTCACATCGGCCGGAACATCGGCGTCCGTGTGGCCGTCCGTCTGGATGTCGTCCGTGTGCTCGATCGTGTCGCCGGTGCCGTCACCGTCGCGTCCGTCTTCGTCTGTCACACTCGTGTCACCGTCGGTGCCGTCTTCGCCGGTCGTGTTCTCTGCGTCAGACGTCGTCGTCGTCGTGCCGCAGCCCGCCAGTGCGAAGCTGCCGATCATGCTGCCTACCGCCAGCAGTCGACACAGCGTCGAGACGCGAAAGTTCAGCAAAATTCGAGCGTTCATAGTGTGGCCTCGCATACAGGTTCAGTCAGTTTCGGCGCAACGCGGGGGGGCGAGCCTGCTTGATCTGGCAGATCGACGGTCATGCTCCGCCTTCCCTTGAGACGGAGATGCCGAATCTTCGGTAAGTGTAGCGTTGTCCGAGGAAGTTGTCACGGATTCGACGGTGGTTTGCCCAAGTGTGCTACGATCTGCCGCTCGGAGGGTCGAATGTTCGCACGAAACGGTTCTTTTGCTTCTGGGTCGACGCAGCGTTGGTGGTTGCTCGGCGTCGCGTTTCTGGTTGGCTGCGCGGGCACGGACGCCACTTCGTCGGGCACTAGTGCGGGCGACGCGAGCGCGACGGACGACACGAGCACGGCCAACGACACCACGATGGCGGCTTGCGTTCCCGTTTCGGGCGATCCGCAGCTCATTCGCCTACGTGGCACCGTCTGGACAGGCGACGTCACGATCAACGACGGCGAGGTCTTCGTTTCCGCCAAAACCGGCACGATCCTCTGCGTCGGTCAGGACTGCAGCAAGACGCCCGACGCCGACAAGGCGACGATCTTGTGCACCGACGGCATCATCACGCCGGGCCTCATCAACCCGCACGATCACGGAACGTACAATCACCTGCCGCGCTGGCAGCACACCAAGAAGTACGGCGATCGCTACCAGTGGCAGGCCGACGCGAGCTACAAGGCGTTCAAGGTCAGCCAGCAGACGACCTTCTCCAAAGCCAAGTGCGAAGTGGTGAAGTGGACGGAACTTCGCGAGATCGTCGCGGGCACGACGTCGATCCAGGGCGTGACCTCGTCCGTCCCGTTGTGCGCCAAGGGCCTGGTGCGCGATCTGGACGATACGCACGGTGCCAGCGGGCTTTCCGGCTACACGCTCGAGACGCAGGTGACGAAGATCGGCGGCACGGCGGCGGCGGATGCGGCGGCTTGGGCGGCGGCGCTGAAGAACGGTTCGTCGTCGGGCTTGATCCTGCACCTCGGTGAAGGCGTGGACGCGCCGTCCAAGGCGGAGTGGTACACGCTGGTGGATAAGGGACTTGCGCTGCCGGGCGTGTCGTTGATTCACGCGACCGGTCTGGGCGGCGCTGAACTGGCGGACGCGCGTCAGGTGGGCGTGAAGATCATCTGGTCGCCGCAATCGAATCTGGACTTGTACGGTGACACGACGCGCGTGCCGACTGCGCTCAACCTGGGGCTGACCGTGGCCCTCGGGCCGGACTGGACGCCGTCGGGTTCGATGAACCAGTTGGACGAGATGAAGTGCGCCAAGCAGCTCAGCGACAAACGCTGGGGCGGCAAGCTGACCGACGATATGTTGCTGCGGATGGTGACGACGGAAGCCGCGAAGGCGCTCGGCGCCGACGGAGAAATTGGTCGGCTGGCGACGGGTTATCTGGCGGATGTGTCTGTTTTCGCTGGCGATCGGCAGAATCCCGCGGCGTCGGTGGTGAAGGCGCGACCGGAAACGGTGAAGTTGGTGCTGATCGCCGGCGAGCCGATCTACGGCGACGAAGCGTTGGTTTCCGCGCTGCAGAGCGGCTGCGACGCGTTTGACGCGTGCGGCCAAAAGAAGGCGATCTGTATGAAGGACGCGACGTTGGACAAGGGTACGCAGAGCTGGACCGACGTGCAAACGGTGCTGCAGACGACTTTGGCAGCGGCGCTGGCGGCAGACAAGCCGGCGGCGGACTACACGTACGGCTACAACCTGTGGCCGCTGTTCAAGTGCGGCGCTGAGGCGGACGCGCTGATCAACTGCGACGTCACCGGCGCGCAGCCGAGCGCGGGCGACAGCGATGGCGACGGCTACAGCAACGAGACGGACAACTGCCCGAACGTGTGGAACCCCGATCAAAGCGATCTGGACACCGACAAGCAGGGCGACGCGTGCGACGTGTGCCCGATCGTGGCGAATGCGACGGTGTGTCCGAAGCCGGGGCCGGACGATCTGGACGGCGACGGCGCGCCAAATAACGCCGACAACTGCCAGAACGTGGCGAACGCCGATCAGAAGGACACAGACGGCGACGGCAAGGGCGATGTTTGCGACCCGTGCCCGAAGTTGGCAAATCCCGGCGGTGCGCCTTGCCCGGTACTTCCGGCCGATGTGACAGAGATCAATCAGAATCTCGGCAACGCCATCGCGGGCCAGCAGGTCAAGACTCAGGTGCTGGTGGTGACGGCGACCAAACCGGCGAAGTCGGGGACCCCGGCTCGCGTCTGGGCGCAGCAGGTGCCCGCCGTGCTCTACGGCGGCATTGAGATGCAGGTGGCGGCGACGCAGTCGTTGCCCAAGCTCGGTCAACCGGTCATCGCGACGGGCGTGGTGGCGGACCTGACCGGGCGGCGGATCCTGCAAAATGTGACGTTGCAGAATTCCGGGACGATCGCGCTGGTCGAGGCGCTTCCGGTGGACGTGAGCGTGCTGACTGACGACGCGCAGGCGCCGGCGTACCGTGCGCTGCTGGTGCAGATCGGCCCCGTAACGGTGACGCAGCAGAACGCCGATGTGGACCCGGCCAAGCCCACGCAGGATTTTGGCGAACTGTTGGTGACGGGGGACTTCCGCATCGACGACGAACTGATCGTCTGGGTGACCGACCTGACGCGCCCCGCGATCGGCGACGCGTTTACGTGGATCCGCGGTCTGGTCTTCTACTCGTTTGGCAATGACAAACTGATTCCGCGCAGCGCCGCAGATTTTCAGAAGTAGTCACGCCTGACGAGCCCGTGTAGGCTTCCGCGCCGCGCGTCACATTGAGGCGCAGGCTGGACGCCTTACACCGGGGAACTGAAATGACTCAAGCGAATCTGAAAATTGCCAAAAATACCGTTGTTACGCTCGACTACGAACTGCGTCTGGCGGACGACGAAGTGATCGACAGCTCCACGGACGGCGAATTCTCGTTCCTCGTTGGCCACGAAAACGTGGTGCCCGGCCTGGAAACGCAGCTGATCGGCCTGACGACCGGCGACGTGCGCGACATCGTTGTGAGCCCCGAAGAGGGCTACGGCGTGCGCGATGAGGACAAGATCGTCGTGGTGCCGCGTGAAGCGCTGCCGGAAGACTTCGAGATCGAGATCGGCCTGCCGCTGGAACTGGAAGACGAGGCGGGCGAGACGTCGATGGCGTTTATCGCTGGCGTGCGGGGTGACGAAGTGCTGCTGGACCGCAATCATCCGTTGGCGAGCGAAACCCTGCGTTTCCACGTCAAAATTGGCGTGATCCGCGACGCGACCAAGGACGAGATCAAGCACGGCCATGCCCACGGGCCGCACGGTCATCACCACCACTGATCGGCGACCCGCAAGAATTTTCTAGTTCTTGCCGCGGCAAAATCCGTCAGCGAACGAATACCTGATTGCGACGGTGACCACCCCGTTGTCGTGTGCGACCGCTCCGGGGCGGCCGTGTGCGTTAGCTTTGCGCGCGGCGCACTTTGCGCAGGGAAGTCCACGGGTTGGAACTTTCCGCGTCGACGGACGGGTTTGCCCGACGGTCGGACGTGGCTTGGCGGCGGTGGCGGGTAGGGGGCCCAACCCGAACTAGCGGGAAGTGGGTTCAAAAAGCACCCAACGCATTGCGTAGGTTTCAGACGCGACGAAACACGCGCCGAGGGCGGCGACGTGCGGTCGTTTCAGCTTTCTGGATGGTGACCCCAGCGGGATTTGAACCGCCATGCACCACCGTCCCGACCCAGCGACCACGCAACGCGTGGTCTACAATCGCCAACACACCACACTTGAAGTCGGCGACGGCTACGAGCTCGAAGCCTGCAGCAACTGCAACAGCACCGGCCGCGTAGCGCCCGCGCTGGGCGATGACCTGGTCACGTGCACCGAGTGCCAGGGCGCGCGGATGGTGCCGGTGAAGCTGCAGCCCACGCACCGGGGGCCGCAATGAACCCGGCCAACCACAACGCC
>CAITYF010000031.1 GCA_903896545.1 uncultured Myxococcales bacterium
GCCCGGCCTGGTTTCTGTGGGCTACCCCGCTCCCCCCGGCGCGCGCCGAGGCTCCCGAAGAGCATCGCGCCCGACACGCGCGACAACTGGTATTCGCAGATTCCCAACTTTTGCCGCGGATCTTTTTACGCTGGCCGCAAAATACTTCCGCCCCGGCCAACGTGAAAGCGCAGCGGCCCCAGTCCCAGCCCCCGAACAAGAGCGGCCAGCCGCACGAGCATCGCTGCAAAACCGCATTCTTACGGGCTTTGTCCACCAGCAGTCCCGCCAGGGACATCTTGACCTGTAGGCGCGGACTTCAGTCCGGGCCGCCCCCAACACGCGGCCAACTCTCCGCTGCGAGACCCTTCGGACCTGCTCCGTGACCCCGCCGACCTGCTCCGCGCCCCCGCCGACCTGCTCCGCGCCCCCGCCGACCTGCTCCAAGCCGTTCCAGCCCCAGTTCACCAATCCGTCTCCATGTAATCCTTCAAGAACTTTCCCCACACGTGCTCGCCCGTCCGAATCCCGTGGATAATCGGGTCCACAATCCGCGCGCCGCCGTCGACGATGTCGAGCGGTGGGTGGAAATGCTGCTCCACGCTCTTTTTCGCCGCGATGTGCGCGGGGTCCTCGTCGTTGATCCAGCCCGTGTCCACGCTGTTCATGTGGATACCCGCCGCGTGGTAATCCGCCGCCGAGGTCCGCGTCATCATGTTCAGCGCCGCCTTCGCCATGTTCGTGTGCGGGTGGCGGGTCGTCTTCAGCTTCCGGTAAAACTGCCCTTCCATCGCGGAAACATTCACGATGTGCTTGTCGCGCTCCGGCGTCGCCAGCATCAGCGGCTTCAACCGCGCGTTCAGTACGAACGGCGCCACGGCGTTGATCAGCTGCGTCTCCAGCAGCTCCACCGACGACACTTCGTCCAGCTGCAGCCGCCACGAGTTCCTGTCGCGCAAGTCCACCTGCTGCAGGTCCTGGTCCAGCTGCCCTTGCGGGAACAGGTGGTGCTGCGGCGTCTGCTCGTCCGGCAACAGTGCGGCCTGCGACATCTCTGCCGCGTGCGTCAGGCCCGGCGTGTGCGTGCGCGCCAGGAGCGCCTGCGGATTGGCGTCCGGCAGAATGTGATACCCGCGCAGCCCCTCATAGTTGCCCAACAGCTTCTGCACGGGCTCCGGCAAGTGCGCCAACTCGGTCGTCTCCAGCTCCATCATGTGCCGGTAGAATTCCGGCGGGCGGCGCACCGTCTGGCACGCGTTGTTGACGATGAAGTCCAGCCGATGGCGCGTCGTCATGATGTGGTGGCAGAACGCCTCCACGCTCGGCGTGTGCCGCAAGTCCAGCCCAAAGATCTCCAGTCGATGCCCCCAGTCGGCAAAGTCCGCTTCCTGGGCATAGCGCATGGCAGAATCGCGCGGAAAGCGCGTTGTGACGATCAGTTCCGCGCCCGCCCGCAGCAGCTTGATACCCGCCTGATAGCCAATCTTCACGCGTCCGCCCGTGAGCAGCGCGACGCGCCCACGCAAATCGGCCATTTCTGTGCGCTTCTTGAAGTTGAACTCCGCGCACGGCGGGCACAGCTGGTCGTAAAACGGGTGGATCTGCGTGTATTTCTGCTTGCACACGTAGCAGTGCTGCAGGTCGCGGGTCTCGCGCTGTTCGTCGTCGTCGATCTCGTCCTCAATCGGCGCTTCGGGCGGGAACACGTTGGGCGTGATGAACACCGGCTTGGACCGCAACACGCGAATTCCCGCTTCTGCGCGCAAGTTCTGGTCGGCGGCCACGCGCTCGTTCTTGCGCCGCCGGTTGCGCGTCTTCGCTTCGCGCCGTCTTTGGTCCAAGTCCGGGCAAAACACGTCGCCGGCCGCGTTGGTCAAGCGGGCGCGTTCTTCCGCATCCAGGCCACGCATCAAGTCGCGGTCGGAAGCCAAGCGCTCCAGCAGGATCGTTGCCGCGCGGAACTGTTCCGCAAGAGATTCTGTTTCGTCCATCGTCATGCGCTACTCGTACACCACAAGCCAAACGGCCCCATCAATGTTTGCACTGCCATCTGGCGGGGTCTTGCCCGCGAACTGCCCATGATAACTCAACGACGGCGTCGTGTTCGTGATGGCGTCCGAAAGGTCCACGACCCACGGGTCCACTTGCATGCCCGGACACCAGCCGCCGCGGCCAAACCACCACGTGCCGCCCTGATTCGGCGTCATGCCCTTGCTCATGTTCGGCATGCACTTGCTCGACGTTCCCGCCTCCTTGTGCTCTTTTTTCCACGTCTTGCCGCCCACTTCAAAGACATGCTGGTGGTTGCAGAACTCCGCGCACGAGGTTCCCGCGTCCGCGCCGTGACCGGTAATCAGCGCCCAGAGTTCCACCTTCTTCGCTGTCGACGGCACGTTCACTTTCTGATCCGGATGCAGCGCGTCGTACTTGCTGTTGAACCCGCCGCCGTCCCACAGCTTGGTCACCGTCTTGGGCTGCATGCCCTTGTTGCGGTTGACGAACCGCAGCGACAGGAACGTCGAGGTCGGCTGCACGTTCCACGACGGCGCCCATTCCCAGTGCAGGTGCTGCGTGCCGCCTTTGCGCAGGTAGACAAGCATCGGCGTCGCATCGACGACCCAGCGCGTCTCGCGGTGGTAGCTCGTGATGAACCGCGCGATCTCCAAGTCCTTGCCGTTCTCATCGCGCACCGCCAACCACGCGATGTAGTCCCACGCCCCGCAGTTGCCAGGCTCCGGCTTGGCCGGTTCCGGGCAGCGCATCTCCACTTCGATCTCCAGCGTGTCGTAGCCCGCGAGCTTGTCCGCCGTCGTCAACGTCACGTCGGCTTCCGCGAACTGCGACAGCACTTCCCCCTTGAACACCGGCACCACCAGCGCGTCTTCACCCACGCGCGCATCCGCCCGCGTCGCTTCGCCGTTGTACATCACCGCCTCGTGCGCCGCGTAGGCCAGGTTCGCCTTGTACGGCCACACCTTCTGCGGGTCCGCACCCGCGATCGGCCGCGTCACGTCCGCGAGCATCCCAAAACCGCGAATGCGCTGCGCGCGGTCGATGCCAAAGCCAATCGCGCCGTGCCCTTTCAGCACCGTCGCCGGCCAGGCATCCAGCTCCTGCACACGCTTGGCCACGACGTGCAGGTGCGCTTTCCAGAACGTCCCGTCTTCTTCGGGCAGCGAACTCAGGTACGTGTCCACGCGCGTTTGCATCTCGTCGATCGCGGTCTGCGCGTCGGCCGCGGCCTGCCGCGACATGAAGAAATAGTGCACGTTCTTGGGCGACGCCTTCACCAGATTCTTCAGATCGGCCGTCCAAATCGACGTCGCGTCGAGGTCTGAAACCGGGATCGTGTCCGGCACAAAGAGATACGTCTCACAGCCCAACCAATTCGCCTTGAAGTTCCAGTCCGTGCCGTCGGTCATGGGCAACGTAAAGTCCTCGGCCAGATCGTGGCGCAACTTTCCATAGGGTCCATCGGCAAAAGCCCGCGCCGACCACCCGCCATCGACGCAAGCTTGCGGCGGCGTGAAGACGTCGGTCTGGACGTCCGCGCCTGTGTCCACTGCGGACACGTCGTCTGTCGCCGTGACCTCCGTTCCTTGCGCATCGGTGAGGGCGACGTCCGCGGCAGCGTCATCGGCCGACGTGGCGGGCGTGCTGCAGGCCAGAAGCAAAGAAAGGAAGCAAACGGCGTGACGAACGGACATCGGAGCTCCTCAGGGCGCATGCGGGCAACAGCCGCAACGGCGCCACGATACGGCATCGTGGGGCAGTTCGGCAAACCGTTTTCCTCGGCCAGCGTGGCTTGACCGCTGCGGGCGACGGACGCACAGTTGCCACATTGCGGTCCCGTCCGCCAGCCATCACACAGCCCCGTTCCAAAGGCGTCTTCTCATGGCCAAGGCCAAGCCTCGCAGCGCTCCGCACGCCGTCGCGCCGTTGTTGCCGGCGTCCCGCGCGGACCGCTGGACAGCGCTGGTGCTGCTCCTCGGCGGGTTCTTGCTGTACCACCGGATCGAAGTGTTCTCCGGCCTGGAAATGCAAATCGGCGGCGGTGCCGATCCACGCCTCATCCACACGGTCTGCGAACACTGGCTGCAGGTCTTTGGCGGCCACGCCGACGTCGCTTCCCCGCACATTTTCTGGCCCCAACAGGGCACGCTCGGCTACACCGACGCGATGTTCGCCCACGGCGCGCTCTACGCGCTGGCCCGCTGCCTCGGCGTCGAGATGTTCCAAGCCTACAACTTCATGCTGCTGAGCATCGACGCACTGAACCTCGCCGCCACTTTCGCCCTACTCCGTGTGGGGCTGCGCGTTCGCATGCCCGCCGCTGCCTTCGGCGCCGTGGTTTTCGCGCTCAACAGCGCCAAGCTTTCGCAAATCGGCCACGCCCAGCTCCAGGCGCTCTTCCCTCTGCCGATCGCGCTTTTGGCGCTTATTCTTCTGGCGCGCCGACCACGGTTGTCGTGGCCCACGTTCGCGCTCGGCGCGGTCTTTGGCGGCTGCATCGCTCTGGAAATCTGGAGCAGCTACTACAACGGCTGGTTCTTCTGCTTCTGGCTGCTGATCGCTGGAATTCTCGCGCTCGCCCAGCGGGAAACCCGGGGAACCGCGCTGGCAACGCTGCGTTTACACTGGCCTGCGCTGCTCGTCGCTCTCGCCGTGCTTGATGTGGCGCTGCTGCCGTTTGCGCGCATTTACCAACCCGTGGCGGAACAACTCGGCATGCGCGACTACGACGAAGTGCGCGCGATGCTCCCCCAGCCGCTCTCGTACTTCAGCATGGGCGAGGCGTCGCTCGTTTGGGGCTGGCTGCCCAAAGTCTTCCCGCAGTTCAACGCGTTGCCGACGCCTTGGGAGCACCGCATGGGCATTGGCCTCGTGCCGGTGCTGGCATTTGTGGCAGCGCTCGCGGTGACGTCGCGCGCCGTGCTGCGGCGGAACGCGAGCGTCGCAGATCGCTGGCTCCTGCTTCTGATCGCGTCGGCCCTGGTGTTCCTTCTCCTGCCCATCCGCCTGGGCAACGACTCGCTGTGGCGCTGGTTCTTTGACAACTTTCCCGGTGCCGGCGCGCTGCGTTCGGTCACACGCATCATGCTGGTCGCGGCGCTGCCTCTTGCGCTGATCGCTGCGATGTTGGCCGATCGGTTGCTGCAACGCGCGCAAACGAGCGTGTGGCGCACCGCGTGGGTGTCGGCCCTCGCTGCGTTGGCCGTCTTCGGCATCGTGGAACAAACGCGCAAGCTGCCGGGTCACATTCCCGCCGAAGAACGCGCGCGAATCGCTGAAATCGCTGGGCAAATCACCTCGCGCCCCTGCGTCGCGTTCGTGGTGAAGACCACGTCCACAGGACCAGAATCGGAGATCGATCTGCAAACCATGGCGATGCTGGCGGCGATGCGAACCGGCGTGCCCACCTTGAATGGCTACAGCGGCAAGTATCCCTACGGCTGGGACTTGGAGAAAATGCGCGCGCCCGGTTACCCCGACCGCATTCGCGAATGGCTGATGCGCAACCACGAGTCAGCGCGGATCTGTGTGGCGACGGTCAAGTAGCGACCCGCGCTCCTACTTCACCACGTACCGCACCGTGATCTTCGTCCCCGGCGCCGGCGCGTGAACAAACCGCAGCGTCCGGTCCGCCAGTGTCCAGGTCAAGGACGAATCGGGGGGCGCAACCGTCAGCTCCACCGTTTCCGGTACCGGCGTGGCGCTAAGCACCGCGAATTTGATGCCCTCGCGGACGCGCTTGCCAATGGATGCCAGCGTTGGGCCGTAGTCCGTCGCGCAAATGCTGCCAGTTTCGCCATTGGTCTTTGCCGCGAACTCGGCTAGCACTTCTCCGTAGTGACCACCCAGCGTCTCGTGCGCCGCGTAGCACGCCTTGTCGCCGGGCTGCACGATCACTGCAAAGCCAGTCAGCACCTTTTGCGCGCCAAAGGCGTCGGCAACCGCCGCAATGACCGCTTCAGGACGGTCCACGTCTGTGCTGCCGGAACTGCCTTCATCCTCATCCGATAGAACGATCACGACCAAGTCTGCATCGGCACGGAAGAATCCAGCATTCACGTCATCGCGTTTGCCCACAGCCTGAATCGTCGCGCGCAACGGCCTTTCGTCCGTGGACGGGCAGTCGGCCTGACACGTCCATGTCTCGTCACGGACGATCGCGTTGGCAAAGAGCTGTGGGGCATTGGGCATCGCTGTCGTCAGGAAGCGCTGATGCACCGCCGGAAAGTCGAGTAACGCGCCTTTCAAGCCAAACGTTCCGTCTGACACGTCCGTCGTCGTGATGCCGATTTGCCAGTCGATCTTGGCCAGGCCGCTGAGGAATTCCTTCAGTCGATCCGCCAACCGCTGCTGGGCGTTGCGCATGGAATCCGAGTTGTCGTCGACAAAAAGCACATCCACGCGCGCCCGGGTCTCGAACTCGTCAAAACGAAACAGGTCTTCTTCTCGGCCATCTGCCAGCTTGTGACTTTCCGATGCCGTTGCTTTCGCTTCCTGCGGCGTGTCAGCGGTGCTCACGTCAGAGCACGCGGCAAGCGCCGACCACACCGCCAACAGCAGAACGACTTGCAACCGACCGGTGATGCACATGACCCACCTCAGGAGCGAACTGTTCAACGCCAGTATGTCGCCATTTTGCGCCAAAGGGATCAAGCGCACAAGTCGTCACGGGAAGTCGGACTGCACCGGTCGCGTCCCATTGAGGCGTCCCAGCACCAACGGCAGCAGCGTCTGCGCGGCTTGCGCGTTGCCGCGCGGGCTAAAATGCGGGTCGCCTTCCAAACGCTCAAACTTGTTCGCACCGGTCTTGCGAACTTCCGCGCCACCGCGCTGTGCGATCGCCACAAGCTCTTCATTGGCCCGATCCGGCACGCCTTCGGTCCAAATCAGAACGGGCACGTGTGCTTCGCGCGCCAACTGCAAGAAGGTCGCCAAGTCGCGCGTGTACGCTGGGTAGTCCGACACGAAGTTGAAGCGCACCAGCAGCCACGCGCGCGCCAAACCGGAGAACTGCAGCGCCTTCAGAAAGGCGGGCGTGAGGCGCATCGGCACCAAGCTGTCATTGCGGCTGAGCTGCAGCACCACCAGGTCCGGCTGCAACGGCAACACTTGCGTCGGCAGCTGGCCGAGGAAGTCCGCCATCGCGTAGCCAGGCACGCCGCCGTTCCACACCTCCACGTCGGTTTGCGTCAGCGCCGCTTGGAGTTGCACCGGCAGCGCATCCGCGTCGTTCACGCCGATGCCAAACGTCACCGAGTCACCCATCAGCACCACGCGCCGCACCCCGGCGGTCTTCGCCAACGGCCGTTCCGGCCCGCGCAGCCCCAGGTGGTTCGTGTGCACCTGCGTCGCGCTTGCATCGCGCCAGAGCGTCCACGTCGTCGCGAGGTTCGGTGCCAGTCGATAGTACGGCGGCGTCTCGCGTCCCGTCAGTTCGATCAGCCCACGCAAGCTCGCCGCAGGCCGCGTCAGCAGCGTCCACAGCAGCAACTGGTCGAGCAGCAGCACGGCCAACAGCAACTTCACCAACCGCTTCCACCGCGAGGACGGCATCTACTGCGCGCCCCCCGACCGAAGCAGCGCGTCGTTGAAGTTCCCCTTCGGTCGAATCAGCACCTTATGCTCCGGTGGCCGCGCCGCCGTTGACGACACATCGCTCGGCATTTCCCTGACGGCCACAGTGATCTCGCCAGCGCGTTCGTGAAACTCCACAGTCCGCTTTTTTCCCTTGCTCTTGGCCGTCGGCACCGACTTGACCGCCTTGGTGGGCACCTTCACGGGCTTCCTCGGTGGATCCGCCGCGCCAAGTTGCGGCAACAGCACGAGCACGGCGCACACAAGCAGCTTCTTCACGTGACGCTCCGACCGCGCAAAAAGTTGCGTGAGCCGATCTTCACCGGGTTGCGTGTGCGGTTCAAGTGCTTTCTGCGTCGTGGTACCGCGCTGCGTGCGCTCCAGACAGTTGTGAAAACCTAGGTTTTGCTGCGCGACTTCAGGCAAAAACGACTTGACATTTGAGGACTTTTGCGACTAGTGAGCAATCACGCCGTTCGACGCGGTGGGAAGGCTGTTGACATGACCCAGAGCGCCCCGCATTCAGTTGCACCGACCACCGTGGTGCAGCTTCTGCGCACGTATCCGGCCGCTGCATGCGTGCTGGAGCGCCACAAAATCGACTTCTTGTGCCGTGGCAACGAGACTCTGGAACAAGCCTGTATCGCCGCCGGCGTGACACTGCCCGTGCTCATCGACGAGATCGACGTCGCCAACCGGACGGTGCGGCTCGACTGGTCCAATCTGCCAGCGCCCGTGTTGTGCGACGCGATCGAGGCGCGCTTTCACGTGCCACTAGCCGATGAACTGCCCCGCCTTCAGGCAGTGGCTGAGCGCGTGCTGATGGTTCACGGCGAGACGGACGGGGCCACGCTGCAGCCGATCGCGCACACGCTGGATCAAATTGTCGGCGATCTGGTACCCCACATGGCGGCGGAAGAGGAAGAAGTGTTTCCGCTGATCCGTGACGGCCAAGGTCGCGAGGCGGTCGCGTTCATTCGCGCCACGCAGCGCGAGCACGACACGCTCAGCACGTTGCTGACGTTGCTGCACCGGCAAACCAACGGCTTCACGCCGCCTCTGCACGCGGGTCCACAATGGCGTGCGCTGTACAAAGGGCTCGCGGATCTGGAAGCCGAAACGCGTGAGCACATTCGGATGGAAGATGAGGTCTTGACTGGCGTGCTGACCGCAGCGTCACAGTTCTAGACAGGACGATCTTTGTCCAACAGCGCGCTCTGTGGATCGAATCGCTCTCGGACTCGACCGCGCGCACACGTCTCCGTCTGCGCGCCACGGATCGAGAAAGGGTCCAGGGTTGACGACTGTGCCCAAGCTCATCGGCGATCGCCTGCAGACGCTGAGCGCCAAGGCGGCCAAGCCGATCTACGCGCGCATTTACGCGGATGCGTCGATCCTCGCCGCGAACTACGCGCGTATTGCGGCCGGTCAGCAAGAGTTACGCGTCGCAGCGTCTGCTACTTACCAAATGGGATCGTAATACCCACCGTGACCGCCTTGTCCTCCGGACGGTAGCCCACGACGATCGGCACGCCTTTGAACTGCACGCCCGCTTCGAGCCACGCGCCGCGCTCGCGGTCGGTCAGGCCGGCGCGCTGCGGGTCGTCAAAGCCGTAGCGCGCGCCGCCAATCAGCGACAAGTCGTGGCCAATCGGGTACGCGCCCTGGATGCCCGTGACGTTGCCGCGAAGCGCGTCGCGTTCAAACGTGGTCTTGCTGGTGCCGCGGAGCATCAGTTGTCCGAGTTGGGCCTGCACCAGCACGTCGAGCTCCTGCGTCGGCGCATCGCCGCCGTAATTCCGCTTGTAGTCGACGAGGAATGCGTTGAACGAGTCTTTGCTCTGGAAGCCGAACTGCACGGCCAACTGCTGCAACTTCGCGTCCGTGAGGTCGACCGTCGCCGAGCCCTTGGCCGAGAATTCGCCCGATTTCTTCTCGACCGATCCGGTCAACGTGCTTGACCCGTGCTCGCGCAGCATCGCATCCAGCGTCACTTTCAGGTCGTCCGGCGTCTGTAACGCCATGCCGGCACCTGCGGACGCGCCCGCCGTCGAGTCGTAGGCAGCCGATCCGTGCGCCTCGCCTGTCGCCCTGCCCGCCGTGAACTTCTGCGTGCCTTTGACTTCCGCGCTTTGGTGTCCGTCGCTGCCGTCGCTCACGTTCGCGTCGAAGGTTTGCTTGTCGCCGACCACGCTCACGCCCATCGTCTGCACGGTGGACGACGCGCCGCCCTTCTGTTCGTGATGAAGCCCGCGCATGACGGAAACGCCGCCGTCGAACTTCTGCAGCGCGTCCACGCCGATCGACAAATCGCCAGTGGACGTGTCGTACTTTGCGTCCGCCGTCACGTTCTTCGTGTCGCTGCCGATCGTCACCTTCGCGTCTGCCAGCGTCGTCGTGTTGCTGCCCGACTGCCGCGTCTGCTGGACGCCCGCCGCCACCGTCAGCCCGTCGCCTTTGTACTCGCCCGCGGTCTTCAACACGAGCTTGTCGCCCTGCACCGTCGCGTCCGCCGTCAGCGACTTGTGCGAATCGCCCACTTTGCCACTGACCGCGTGCGTGTCCGCCGCGCCGTTCTCGCCTTTTTGGAAGCTGTACGTCAGCGCCGCTGCGACGTCGCCCTTCTTCCAGTCCACGCCGAGGTGCGCGCTCTTGACCGCGATGTCGCGCAGCTTGTTGAGGTTCAGCCCGGCGTTCACGGACGTCGTGTCGGTCAGCTGAAATTTCTGCTGCAGTTCGGGAATCGACGCGTTGCTCGCAACGGCGCCTGCTGCGGCCAAGAGCGCCAAGCCGACGACCGCGGCAGGATTGCCTTCAAACCACTGGCTGACTTTGACCGCGAATGCCTTTCCGTCATCACCTGCCAGCCAGCCGTCCGCCTCGCCTTTCGCCCAGTCGGCGAGCGCGCCGGCAAACTGCTTCACCGCTTCGGCTTCAGACGCTTCGTCGATGATCTGCGCGCCGTCCACGGTGTGAATGGCGCCCACGCCAGCCTGCGCCGCCGCGTCCAGACCTTTGCTGCCCAGCGCCATGATCTTGTCGGCCGCGAGTTCCTTCGACACAAGCTCGTACAGCTTGCCGCCAAGTGCGGTGCCCAAAAGCGCTTGGTAACTCGCGCGCGCCGCCGCAGCCCGCGCCTTTTCAGCGGCCGCAGGGTCAGCCGCAGCAGGCGCAACGGCAGCGCGACCGCCAGCGTAGTCCAGCGTAGCCGGGTCAGCAGGTGCGCCTGAACCACCTGGTGCCACTGCCGCACGTCCCTGAGCATAGGTCATCTGCCCTACGCGGGCGCTACCCGATGCGGGCGCTGCCTTTGGCGCGGCGGCAGGTGCGGTTGACGGTTGTGGAACGGCTGGTTTTGCGGCTTGCTGAACCATGGCCAAAGTGTCCGCTTCGCCCTGACTGCGGTCAAGGCGCACCACCGCGCCGGGGTCTGTGCGCCCCGGAGTTTGCCAATTGACGCGGGCTTCACGTGCGGGCACAGTCGCAACTGCGGGTGCGGAAGCCCGAACGGCGGAATTCCATGATGCGGTTGAATTGGACGCGCTTGTGCGCGACGGCGGCGCTCTGTGCGCTTGTGGCTTGTGGCACCTCGACGACGACAACGGCCGACGACACGGTCGACGCCATCGATGACGCGACGGGAGCGGACACGGCCGCCGTTGACGCAATCGACGCGGCTGCGGACGCCACGAGTGTTTCACCTCTAACCTGGCCCGTCGGCAAGGACGGTCCTTTCGCGTGTGGTTTGCGCATCCTGCAGATCACCTACAAGCTGCCGGGCAACTTCGGCGAGCGCACCATTCCCCTCTTCGTTTGGTACCCGGCAACGCAAGCGGTCGGCGAGCATCCGTCGTACCTGGGGGCGTTTGACGACCCGAATTCGTGGCTGGACGCGCCGCTGGCGCCGTCTGTCTACGCCGGTGGCTACCCGCTCCTTGTGCACTCGCACGGCTTTGAAGGGTTCGCCGGCAATTCCGCCGCGTTCATGTGCCATATCGCGTCGCACGGCTGGGTGGCACTCGCGCCAGAACACGTTGGGAACACGCTGATTGACACGCCGACGCCATTGCCTCTGCTGAACTGGCTGCACCGTCCGCTCGACATTTCCGCGGCGCTCGACTGGGCCAAGGCGCCCCCGACAAGCGATCCGCTCGCAGGGCATCTGGACTTGAAGCACGTCGGCATGAGCGGCCACAGTTTTGGCACGTACACCGTTTGGGCCTCGGCGGGCGCGACGTTTGACACGGCCAAAATTGCCGCCGACTGCAAGAACAACCGCTGGCCCGACTGCACACCGGAACTCATCGCGGCGTTCTCCGGCAAGCTCTCGGACGACCGCCCGCTCACGTTCATCAACCTCGCGGGCGACGGCAGCGACTTGCTTCCCCCCAGCGGCAAAAACGCGGTCAAGCGCACGGTTTTGCAGATGAACGGCACGTTGAACGACTCCGGTGAAACGGGGCTCTTCAAGGACGTCACCGGCGTGGACCTCACGTGGGTTGACGTCGAAGGCGGCTGCCACCAACTCTACGGCCTTGGCAACACGATCAACGGCGGTCCGGAGTGCAAGGTTCTGGACGATCAGGCGGGCTTTGCCCTGGTCAAGCCGTGGTTCCTCGCGTGGCTGCGTTATCAAGTGTTGGCCGATCGCACTGCGGAAGTCACAGGAATCGTGACGGGAACAACGAGTGTTTCGCCGCTTGTGAAGTTTCAGCACAAAGCGCCGCAATAGCCGCCACGCCCGCGCCCGCGCTACATTCGCGTCAGGCCGCAGCGCCTCGTCACTCCGCTCCTGCTGATCGCCCTGAGCGTGCTGCTGTTCCTCACGTGACCCCTGGACCTCATCCACTTCGACTCCAACCGCGCCCTGCTCATGGCGCGCGATTGCTTCGAGCCCGGCCGCTGCGACGGTCACGGTCCGCCGACTTCCTTTGCGGGTCTCTTCCAAGGCGTCCTGTGGACGAATACGCTCGGTCTCGCGCGCCTCGTACGCCTGATGCCGCGGACGATCGGCCTGCTGCTGATTGGGCTCCACATGCTGGTTATCGCGGCGACGGCGCGGCGGTTTCGCGCGGAGGGTCCGCTCCTTGTGCTCTGGTTGGGCGTTGGCGCCAGCTTCATTTTGCCCGTGGTGCTGTGGTCGCCGACGCTGTTTCTTCCTGCCATGATCCTGACAACCTGGCTGACGCTTGAGTGGCTCGAACAGCCTCGCTGGCCTCTGGCGCTGGGCGTTGGCCTCCTGGTTTCGCCGGGCGCTTGGTCGGGTACGCGGGCGTTCCTGCCGCGTCATCCAGAGCGTGTTGACGCGGCGGTGGCGATTCTGGCCGCGTTGGGGCTGCTAATTCTGCTCCTTTCGGCATGGCGCGTTGCGCGTTGACACCCACCGCCCGTCGGCCACAATGCCTGCCGCGACATCTCACGTCGCCCGCAGGCCAACTGTGATCGACGATCCGCTTTTTGAAGATGCCGTCCTCTACTTTCAGGCCCTGCAGGACCGCATCGTGGCGGCACTGGAACGGGTCGACGGCGGCACTTTTCGTCGGGACGACTGGACGCGCGAGGAACCCGCCGCGGAAGGTCCCGCACTTGGCGGCTACGGTCGCACGCGCGTGTTGGATGGCGGCCACGTGCTGGAACGCGCCGGCGTCAACTTCAGCCACGTCCACGGACGATTCACGCCGCAATTCGCTGCAACGCTCCCGGGCGAAGGTTTGGAGTTTCGCGCGGCAGGCATCTCGCTCGTCCTGCACCCGCGCAACCCATTCGCGCCGACCGTGCACATGAACTACCGCCGCTTGGCTCGCACCTCCGGGGGCTGGTTTGGTGGCGGCGCGGATCTGACGCCCACCTATTTCAACCGCGCAGACGCACAGCACTTTCACCAGACCTATCGCGAGGCCTGCGCGCCTTTTTCGGACGTCGTCGATTGGCGCGCACTCAAGGCGGAATGCGACCGCTACTTCTACATTCCGCATCGTCAGGAATCGCGCGGCGTGGGCGGTATTTTCTTTGACCACAAACAGGACCACCCGGAGCGGATGTTCGACTTCGTGAAGACCGCCGGCGACGCTTTCCTGCCGTCGTGGCTGCCGATCCTGCAAGAACACCGCAACGATCCGTACAATGAAGCGCAGCGGCACTGGCAATTGCTGCGTCGGGGGCGCTACGTCGAGTTCAATCTCGTCGTGGATCGCGGCACGATTTTTGGCCTGAAGACCGGTGGCCGCATTGAATCGATCCTGATGTCGCTGCCTGCCGAGGCGCGGTGGGCGTATGATGTGCAGCCGGAGCTGGGGTCGCCGGAAGCCGAGATGCAGCAGGTGTTGCGTCATGGTTTTGCGCCGACGTAGGCGATGGGGTGGGCGATGCAGCGCGCGAGCGGTTTTCTTTGCCACGTGTTCCGGCCACTTCCATGCGGAACCGGGAATCCGGTACCCAAGGTGCACCGCGGTCGCGTGCCGTTTTTGCGAGGACACTTGAGAAACGAGGCCGTGAGTTGGAGAGCGAACAGCATCGCGAACGTCAAAAGCGCGACGACCGAGGTTCGATGGCGTGAAGTTCTCCTGTCGCTGAATTGTGCGAGCGACACGGACTCTTGTGCGTCGCAAGGCCTGACCAACTGGGTCGAGCGGGCTCAGGCGACCGAGGCGGCTTCTGCCGCGGGCAAGCCGTAGATGCGCCGCCTTTTGCCAGTGCTGGCGCTCCTGGTGTGTGCATGTGCCACGATTCCGCGCGCGGATCTGGGCACGTCGCCTCCTGAATTTGCAACGTTTCGCGACGCCGTGAAGACTCCAGACGCAGGTGATGAGGCGATTCGGCTCTTGAGCGGCTACTTGCAAGTCGACACGTCCAATCCTCCAGGCAACGAAACGCTCGGCGCGAAGTACCTCGCGGGAATCCTCGAAAAGGAGGGGATTGCGAGCGAAATCGTCGAATTCGCACCGGGTCGAGGGTCGCTCATGGCGCGCCTCAAGGGCAACGGCACAGAGAAGCCGCTGTGTTTGCTCTCCCACTTGGACGTCGTGCCCGCCGAGGCCAAGAACTGGCAGCAGCCGCCGTTTTCCGGCCTCATCGACAAGGACGGGATGATCTGGGGCCGCGGGGCGCTGGACATGAAGGGCATGGGGCTTCTGGAGACGCTGACGCTGGTCTGGCTGAAGCGCCTCCACGTCCCGCTCAAGCGCGACGTGATTCTTTTGGCGGTGGGCGACGAGGAAGTCGACAACCGCGGCATGTTGCACGTCGTGGAGAAGTACTGGACGCAGATCGGTTGTTCGCACGTCGTCAATGAAGGCGGCATGGGCATTCGCGACGCGATGACGCCGGGCCAGACGATCTACGCGATTTCGGTGGCGGAAAAGGGCCTGCTGTGGCTCAAGATGATCGCGCACGGCAAAGCGGGGCACGGGTCGACGCCGATTCCAGGACGTGCGCCTGAACGCCTCCTGAAAGCGCTGGACAAGATCCGCGCGCGGCATCCGCCCGCGATCTGGCACGACTCGATGCGGGAAACGCTGGCGCAGGTGGGCCACGACGTCGGCGGCGTGACGGGCTACGTGCTCAAGCGGCCGACACTGCAAAATTGGCTGGCGGAAGGTCAGCTGATGGCCAATCCGGGACCGGCGGCGGCGATGACAGATACCGTGAACATCACCGGCTTTGGCGGCGCCGACGAGCCCAACGTGGTGCCGGCGGACGTGTGGGCGCATCTGGATTGCCGTCTGCTGCCGGGGCACAAGCCGCTGGATCTGTTGGCGGACCTGCAGAAGCTCGTGGACGATCCGAACATCCGCTTTGAGGTGCTGCACAAGGCGGACGCCAACGAGTCGCCGTGGGACGATCCGTTCTACCGCGCGCTGGCGCGTCACGCCGTTGCCGGAAAACAGAACGCTGTGGCTGGCCCAGTGCTCTCGCCGGGCTTCACCGATTCACTGCACTTGCGGCCGTTGGGTGCGCGCGCGTACGGCTTTGTGCCATTTGCCACGACTCAGGCAGAAACCGGTTCGATGCACGGTGAAAACGAGCGCGTGTCGAGCGAGAACGTCCGCGATGGCTTGCACGTGCTGTTCTCCGCGGTTGTGGACGTTGCAGCGACTTCGGGAAACTGAGATGGCGCGACTTCTGCTCCTTCTGCTTCTCGTGAGCGCGCCAGCGTTTGCCGAGGAAACCGCGCCGTTGCCCGCCGAGGCGACCGAAACCGTGCAATTCCCCGTTCGCATCGACCGCATCGAGGTCCACGGGCTCAAGCGCACCCACCTGTACGTCGTTCTGCGCGAATTGCCGTTCAAGGCAGGTCAACTCATCGACGAAGCGACGTGGAAGTTTGCCGCAACGCGCCTGTGGAACGTGACGCTCTTCAACCAGGTGCACGCACGGATCGAGCGCGTGTCGAAGTCCGGTGAAGTGGTCGCGCATTTCGACGTCGAGGAAAACTGGACGCTGAACCCGCTGTTTTCCTTTGCTGCAGGTGGCAATGCAGCGTGGTTGCGCGTGGGCGCATCGGACAACAACCTGGCCGGGCGTTTCCTGGAAATGGGCGCGCAATACGAACGTTTCGGCGCGTACAACGGCTTCCAAGCGTGGGTGCGCGATCCGCGGTTCCTGAATCGGCGCTTGGATTGGGTCGTCATCGTCGACCGCTTGGTTCGCCCGCGCCCGGATTTTGCCGACCGCCGATTGCGGATGGGCTCGGAGGTGAATGGTCTCGCCTGGAACGACCGCCTGCGGCTGACCGCGAAAGTCGAGGCGCTGTACGACGTGCTGTTGCCGCTGGATTCCCGGCCCGATGACGCCCCACCGCTTCCCGCCGACGCCCCCCAGCCGCCGCCCGAACGGAGCGCGTGGTCGATTCTGACGGAATGGGGCGCGCGGCTGGGTCGCGTCGACACGGTGCGCGTGCGTCAGCAAGGCGTGAGTCTGGAGGTACGGCAGACGGTGGTGGCGACGCTTGACGCACAAAAATCCGGTTTTGCCCAAGGCTGGCTGGAACTGCTCGCGCTGCAGACCCTGGGCGATCGCTGGAATCTCGCCGGTCGTTTCCAAATGGGCACGCAAGGCGACGCACCGGACTACCTGAATTTCTACCTCGGCGGGCTGACCGTCGTGCGCGGCTACGTCGACAACTTCGTGCGCACACACCGCTACGCGTTGTTCAATGCCGAAGCGCGCTACGTCGCCTACGACTCCTCCTGGATCGCGCTCGTCGCCGCAGGTTTTGTGGACGGTGCCGTCGCAGAACGCGTCGCGGGTGGCGTGCGTCCGATGCTGGCGAGCGGCGCGGGCATGCGCTTTCTGCTGCCGTGGATGGTCAAGACGGGTCTGCGTGTCGACGTCGCCGTGCCGCTCCTGGCCGCGACGTGTTCAAGTGGCTTCTGCCCGAACCTCAGCGTTGGCGTTTTCCAGTTCTTTTGAGAGTTGTGGGCGCGTCGGAGACAACCTCCGCGCGGCGAACGCGACACCGTGCGATGCGCCCCGACTCGGTCTACCGCGCAGCCAGCCACGCTTCAATGAACTCACACCAGCCCAAGCCGCCGACGGCGTCGGTGCGCCAGTCCGGCGCGTGGCGCAACTGCAAACGCGCGGTTTCCGCCGTGCCGACCGTGACGCCAAAGCGGTTCGCGCGCCACAGGCCTTCGTCGTTGTGCGAGTCGCCGATCGTCGCGATCTCGTGGGCCGCCACGCCCCAGCGCGCGGCGATCTTCAGCACCGCCTCGCCTTTGTCCGGCACGTGGGCGCTCAAGTGAATGTGCACGCTTGACCAGATCAACTCCACGCCCTGCACCGCCGCGCGACGTTGAAGTTCAGCGACCTCCGCGTCCGTCCGCCCGTCGCGCTCGAAGGCCAAATCGCCTTCACGGGCGAAGGCATCGGCCGTCGGCCGCAGCGCCTTCTTGCCGGCAATCTGTTGCGCGACGTCGTGCAGGTGTTCGGTCGGCCGCGGCGGGACCAACAGTTCCGGCGGCTCATCAGGAATCAGAAGACGCGCGCCATTTTCAGCGATCGCCCAGGTCGCGTGCGGCAGGTAGCGCGCCAGCCCCAACGCCTCGCCCGACGAGCGACCGGTGACCAGAAGCACGCGCAGGCCGGCATCATGCGCCCGCTCCCAAGCGCGCAGAACCGGCAGGGCGATGCGACCCGCAACGGTCATCGTCCCATCGATATCGGTCGCGAGCATACGGATCGCCGTCAACTGTGGGCGCGGCAACGAGGAAAGCGGTTGGGTCATGGCAATTGGATGCGCGCGACGAGTTCTTTGCCGCCGAAAGATCCGACGACATAGATCGATTTGGTCGCAGCGTCACGCCAAATCTTGTTGGCCTGCGTGTTGGCGATGTTCGCGCCGCAGTCGACCAAGCCGGGGAGCACGAGCTGGTTCCACGTCCACAAACCACTGGCTGCGTCAAAGATGCCGTGCAGTACAAAGACTTGCCGGCAGTTGCTGGAGCCGCCCGACGGACCGTAGAACTCGCCCGTTGCCCAGCCGTCGTTGTTGCTCAAGTAGACGCTCTTGACGTCATATTGCGTGCTCCACGCGTTGGCGCCGGGAACCACGGGCGTCTGCTGGGTCCACACGCCATTGTCGAAGCTCCAGAGCGTGCCCTGCGTACCGCCGACGAGCAGGTGGCCCGGACCGGTGCCGTGGATCGTCCGGTAGCTGCCCTGGCCCAAGCCGGTGCCAATGGAGACGACGCGGTCGACCGTGGAAACCGGCGTGTTCACGTACGCTTCACCCGAATACGTAAAATCCACGCCGTCGCATGGGACGCCGACACTGCCATCCCAAACGGCGACGGCAGACTTGGTCGGCGACTGGCCGTTGTCGCCGATGTAGCCGGCAAAGTAGATGGCGGCGTCGCTCGCGGCGTACACGTCGCTCACGGTCATGGGCACCTGCTTGTCGCACTGGGTCGGGCTGGTCGTGATCATCAGCCGTGAGATGGTGCTCAAGTTGCCACCGACCAACTGCATCCAGCCAGCGTTGCTCTGGAATTCCGCGCTGCTGTTACCGCCGCCGCCAAACACGAACGTGGCGCCGCCAGCGATGGGGAACGCGTCGACCGCGTTCAGCGCGCGGGTCAATGTGGGCACGGTGACGGGCGTGAACGGCACGTAGGACGTCAAGCCGGGGATCATCATCGCCGGCACGTTGTCGCCTACGCCGCCGACGGCAATCACGTCGCGCAGGTCGTTCATTTTTGACTTGGCGACGCCAAAGTAGCCGGCATTGCTGATCGTCAAAGTCGTGCCGTCGATGCCGCGGATGTCGCCTTGAGTCGCCGCGCCGGTGAACGAGTTGTCCCAGCCGCTGGCGAAAAGGCCGACAGCGTTTGCGTCGATGCTGGTCAGCGCACCCTGGGTCGCTGGGCTCGGATCGCCAACTTTCACCTCAAAACCGGTGCACGTCTGTTCCGCGCAGAAGGGTGACAGAAGCGAAGCGTTGCCCGGCGTGCACGTCGCGCCCCACGCCTTGGTCGTGTTGCTGCAGCCTGTCGCGCCGACGCAGGCGTCGAGCGTGCAGCTGATGCCGTCGTCGCAGTTCTTCGCGCCGGGCAAGATGCACTGTCCGGACGTGCACGCGCCGACCGCTGTGTATTTCAGGCCGCTGCAGGTGTTGCCGCCGCAAGCGGTGCCGTTGGTAACCTTCTTCGTCTGACACCCGTCGCCCGGATCGCAGGAATCCACGGTGCACGGATTTCCGTCGTCGCACACGACCGTCGTACCGGCCTTGCACGTGCCGCCGCTGCAGACGTCACCCGTCGTACACCTGTTGCCGTCTTTGCAGCTGGCCGTGTTGTTCGTGTACTTGCAGCCCGACGTGGGGTCGCAGCTGTCGTTTGTACAGCCATTCTGATCAGTGCAATTCTTCGTCGCGCCGCCGACGCAAACGCCCTTCACGCACGCGTCTGGACTGCCCGTCGAGCCGGTACAGACATTGCCGTCCGAGCACGCGCCGCTGGTCATCGGCGCCCAGATGCAGCCCTTCGCCGGGTCGCAGCTGTCCACTGTGCAGCTGTTGTTGTCGTCGCACCCCATCGGCGTCGCGCCGGCGCAAACGCCTGCGGTGCACACGTCGTCGATGGTGCACGCGTTGCCGTCGCTGCAGCCGGTTCCGCTGGCTGGCTGGTATTGGCAGCCTACAACTGGATCGCAGCCCAGGCTCAGCGTGCACGCGCCGCCGTCTGCACAGGTCGCCACGGTGCCGACGCAGGCTCCCGAAATGCACGCGTCGCCAGTCGAGCAGACGTTGCCATCGTCGCACTGCGCGGTGTTGAATGGGTGCAAGCAGCCGCTGAGACCGTTGCACAGGTCATCGGTGCACGCGTTGGCGTCGTCGCACAATTCAGGCGGCGGCGCGCTGCCGCAGACCCCGGCGGAGCACGTGGCAGCGCCCTGGAACGTCAAGCCAGTGCAGCCTTGGCTCGAACAGGAAGCACCGTCGGCGAGCAACGTGTGTTTGCAGCCGCCCAAGCCGTCGCAGCCGTCGGTTGTGCACGGGTTGGCGTCGTCGCACGGGTTGACCGCGGCGCCGCACTTGCCGTCTGCGCACACGTCGCCCGTCGTGCACTGTGAGCCGTCGTCGCACGGCGCTGTGTTGTTGCTGAACGCGCAGCCGGATTTGGCGTTACACGCGTCCGTGGTGCACGCGTTCTTGTCGTCACAGACCAGCGCACTGCCGGCTTGGCACGTGCCACCGGCGCACGCGTCGCCTACGGTGCAAACGCTGCCGTCGTCGCATGCTTTGCCGCCGAGGACCGGCGTGTGCGTGCAGCCGTCCGCGGCGGAGCAGGCGTCGTCGGTGCACACGTTCTGGTCGCTGCAACTGGGTGCGGGGCCGCCGACGCAGACACCGAGCGCGCAGGTGTCGTCCGCCGTGCACGGGTTGCCATCGCTGCATGCGACTGCATTGGTCTGGTGTGAGCAGCCAGAGAGCGGCGAGCAGAAGTCATCGGTGCAGGCGTTCTTGTCGTCGCAATCGACGGGCGCGGCCAGCAACTGGCAGCTGCCAGCGGCGCACGTGCCGCCCTTCCCGAGGACGAGCCCAACGCACCCGGCCGAAGCGCACAACGCGCCGTCCGTCGTCGCTGCGTGTTGGCAACCGCCACTGGGGTCGCACGCGTCGACCGAGCACAAGTTGCCGTCGTCGCAGTTGGATGCCGCGCCGGGCAGGCAGACTCCGCCGCCGCAAACGTCGCCCACCGTGCACAGGTTGCCGTCGCTGCACGCGGCGGTGTTGGCGGTGTGTGTGCAGCCTACGGACGGGTCGCAGGCATCGTCGGTGCACAGCGTGTTGTCGGCGCAGCTCAGTTGGCCACCTGGCACGCAAACGCCGCTCAAACAAGTGTTCGCGGCGTTGTGTACGAGCCCGCTGCACGACGCGTCGGCGCACACGTCGCCGTCCGCCTTGGGGCTGTGCGTGCAGCCACTGAAGGCGTCGCACGCGTCCCAGGTGCAACCGTCCTGGTCGTCGCACGCGTTGACTGCCCCTGGCACGCACGAGCCGTCCCCGCAGTGGTCGCCGGTGGTACAGGCGTTGCCGTCCGAACAGGGCGCCACGTTCGCGTTGTGCTGGCACGTCCCGGTCGCATCGCAGCTGTCGTCGGTGCACGCATTCTGATCGTCGCAGGCCATCGCCGCGCCGACGCACGTGACACCGGAGCAGACGTCGTCTGTGGTGCACGGATTGCCGTCGTCGCACGGACCGGTGATCAGGCCGTGCGCGCACACTTTGCCACCGCCCGCGCCAGCATCGCAGCCGTCCAGCGTGCAAGGATTGGCGTCGTCGCACGCGTTGACCGTCACGCCCGTGCAAACGCCGCCGCCGCAGACGTCGTTCTGCGTACACGCGCTGCCGTCATCGCACGTCGCCGCGTTTGCTGTGTGCGCGCAGCCGTTCGCGCCCGTGGTCGCGGTCGGATCACAGGCGTCGTCGGTGCACGTGTTGGCGTCATCGCAGTTGACCGGCGCGCCCGCCTTGCAAACGCCACCAGCGCAGACGTCCCCCGTGGTGCACGCGTTCCCGTCTGCACACGGCGAGTAGTTGGCCACGTGTACGCACCCGCCGTCGCCGGGATTGCAGGCGTCGTTCGTGCAGACGTTGTCGTCGTCGCACGTGGTGAGCGCGCCCGGCAAGCAGATCCCGCCCAAACAGGTGTCACCCACCGTGCACGCGTTGCCGTCCTGACACGCCTTGCCGGCGCCCGCGGCTTTGACCGAGCACTTGCCGTTGACGCACGCTTCCTCTGTGCACGTGTTGAAGTCATAGCAGTCGGCGTTGGACCCGCACGAGCACGTGCTGATGTTGCCCGTGCAAACGCCCGCCTTGCAGACGTGGTCCGTGCTGCAGCTGATGCCGTCGTCGCACTTGACCGTGTTGGGCGTGTGCGTGCAGCCCACGTCGGACAGGCAGATATCGTCGGTGCACAGGTTGCCGTCGTCGCACGATTGCTTGGCACCGGGGATGCAGCTGCCGCCGTCACACGCGTCGTTCACCGTGCAGGTGTTGCCGTCGCTGCAGGTCACGTTGCCTGGCAGCGCGGCAGCGACGCAGCAACCCGCGGCGCACACGTCCTTGGTGCACGGATTCTTGTCATCGCACTGCGCGTCGGCGGTGCAGCCACAGCCTGGCGTGCCGACGCACTGACCCGCAAAGCACGTGTCGCCCTGGGTCAGCGCGTTCCCGTCGTCGCACGTCACAGCGTTGGGTTGGAACACGCAGTCGCCGGTCTTCGCGTCGCACTTGTCTTCCGTGCACCCGTTGCCATCCGCGCACAGCTTCAAGGCGCCCGCGGTGCACTTGCCGCCGGCGCAAACGTCGCCCAGCGTGCACGTGTTGCCGTCGGTGCACGGCGCCGTGTTGTTGGCGAACTGACAGCCGGTTTTGATGTCGCAGATATCCGTCGTGCACGCGTTGCCGTCGTCACACGTCAGCGCGCCACCGGTGCCGCACTTGCCATTCTTGCATGCGTCGTTGAGTGTGCAGCCATCGCCGTCATCACACGGTCCGCCGTCGTTGTTGCTGTAGACGCAGCCGCTGGCCGGATTGCAGCTGTCGATTGTGCACGTGTTCTTGTCGTCGCAATCGACCTGCTTGGATCCTACGCAGCCGTCCTTGCCGCACAGGTCCTGAGTGGTACACGGATTGCCGTCGTCGCAGCCCTTGTCCAGAATCGGCGAATGCGTGCACGTACTGCCTTCGCACTGGTCGGACGTGCAGGGATTGCTGTCGTTGCAGCCTTTGCTGCAGCCCGTGTCAGGTCCGAGATGCGTATCTGGAGCGTCCTCAGCCGCCACGACGCCATCGGGCGTTTCCGTCGTGACCGTCTCACCACATTGGGTCGTGCCCAGCAACAAGACGCTGAGGCCAACAACAACGCGCAGCACAGTCCAAGCCTGCGTGGAAAAGAACCGCCGGAACTGTCGCGCGCAGAACCACATCAAGCGCACCCAAATCGCCCAGCGGAAGAATCCGCCGCCATTAGGATAGCAGGGTCGGGGGATGCTTTGCCAGCGATCGCGTGCGAATCATGTAGACTTGTGAGGGCGCCGTGCACACGCTAAGCGAGCGGTTCGGTGCTCTCTACGTCCGGCGTGTCGGTCGCGTCCGCCGAGGGCGGCAGCATGCGGGTCAACAGCCCCATCGGCAGGTATGGCAGGCCACTGAGCAATTGCTGCAAGTGCTTGAGCGCCAAACCATTTCTGCGCTGGACTTTGCGCGCGAGGATCAGCTCGTTTTTGAGCGAGTGCTCCAAGCCGGTCAACTCGGTCACCGTCACTTGATAACCGAACGCCTCCAACACGTGCGCACGGATCACGTTGGTCAGGTTGGCGCCGAACTCGCGGCGGTGGATGGGATGCCGCCACAACGCGCCCGCAGGTGCATGAACCGCCGTTCCGGCGAGTAACCGCGCGATCTCGGCTTGGCAACACGGCACCACGGCAATGACCGAAGCGCCGGCGCGGATACCGAGCTCAATGGCATCGTCCGTCGCCGTGTCGCAGGCGTGCAACGCAACCACGGCGTCGACTGGACGATCGTGCCACACCGGCGGCTTGTCCGCTTCGACATGCGGCACGAGATCGGCGACCGCCATTTCCTCGTAGACCATCCGCGGGTAGTTCAGCAGCGCGGCGCGTTCACGGGCGCGGGCCACCAAATCCGCGCGCACTTCCACGTTCAGCACGGTGCCGCGCTCGCTCGGCTTGCACCAAAGCTCGTACAGGACAAAGCCGAGGTAGCCGTTGCCCGCGCCGGCGTCGACAATCAGCGGATCGCGATCGTCGGCGAAGAGCCGCTCCAGGTCGGGCGTCAGCAGGTTCGCCAAGTGATTGATCTGCTTGAGCTTACGCCGCGAGTCAGCGTTCAACTGGCCGTCCCGCGTCAGAATGTGCAGCTGTTTGAGGAGTTCGGTCGACTGTTCAGGCAGCAATTCGCGCTGAACACGGGCGGCGGGAATCGACTGGCGCGATTTCTCCGCGATCTGCTTTTTGTTTTTCAAGATGCGGTCTTGCCTTGAAGCGCTGGTTTGGCTTCTGCCGCGTGCTCATTGGCAGCACGCAGCCGTTGGGTCAACACCCGAATCACACCGCGGGCGAGCGCCGGGTGCAGGTCGAGCAAATCCTGGAAGTCGTCGCGGGCGATTGCCAGCAGCTCCAGATTGGTCTGCGCCCGGCAGGAAGCCGAACGCGGCGACGCGTCCAAAAGCGCCATCTCACCGAAGCACTCTTTCACACGCAGTGAAGCGCGAAGCTCGCCGCCGTTCAGCACGCCGACTTCCCCTTCCACGATGACGTACAAGTGGTCGCCTGGATCGCCTTCCGCGAAGACCAGGTCGCCCTGCTCCACGTGGACCTGCTGCACGATGTCCGTCAGCGGCAGCAGCTGCTCGCCGCTCAGATCGCTGAACAACGGGACCGCCTTCAGCAGGAACACCATATCCATCGGATCGCGGGCCATTTTGTCCCCCTTGGGCTGTTCCACCCACTTCCACACGCGTGCAAGCCACTGTTCTTCTTTGAGCAAGTGATTCAGGTCGAGGGTAAACTCGCCCAGCGTCATCATCGTCGCGCCGTCTGCCGGGCCCGCGAGCGCGGCATCGGCGCGCTGTTCGACCAGCGCCACGAACGGCTTCAATTCCGGTTCGGTCAGGTGCTGGTCCAGCAGTTCAATCGCGTTCGAGCGCACCCGCTGCTGCGTGCTGCGGTAGTACATGAACGCGCGGTGCATCGCGGCACGCGAGTGGAGCAGCCCCAGCAGGCGGAAGCTCCGTGTCTCGGATTGCACGCGCAACGCGCCCAGTTCGTCCTGGAAGAATTTGTGCCGCAGCGTTTGCCCCGAGGTGATGAGCTCAACGACCTGATACCGCTTCAGCCTATCGATCTCCTTGAGCAGCTGATTCGCCAGCCACGTGCGGGGCGGTCGCGGCCGCTCCGGCTCACGCGCCATTCGCCACAGCGACTGGACCGCCGCGTCGCGCACGACGGACTCGTGCGACGGCAGCAGCTGCTGCATCAGAAAATCGCGTGCTTCGTTGGTGCCAAAGCGCTCGACCACACGAAAGAGACGCAGCTGAATCGCCGGATGCGGCGGACGCTCCGCGATCACTTCCGCGAGCGCCCCCACCAACGGAGGACCAAAACGCAGCAGCGCCTGCGACGCGGCAGGCACAAGATCCGCCTGCCCCAATGCCTTGATCAGCGGATCGATGAATTCCGGCGAGCCAATCTGCCCCATCGACTGCACGGCGTTCAGGCGGACGTTCACGTCGAGATCGTCGATCATCGAGGCGAGGTCAAACGACGCGTCGGCGTGATAACCACCCGAAATGAACGCCGCACGCGCGCGCCGTTCGCTGGTCTGACTGCGCAGGTCGTCGATCAACTCGCGGTGAATGCGCGACGTCACCTGCTCGCCGCCTGCGCTGCGCATCCACATGACGGCCAAACGCGCCACGGCGAGATCGTCGTGGTGCATGAATGGCGAGACCAAAGGAATCAAGCCCTTGTCGGGGAAATGCGCCAGCAGGCGCAGGCTTTCACGCAAGACGGGGGCTGGCTTGTCCTTGGTCATGAGTCCAAGAAGCATCTGCCTTTCCGGCTTCATGCCGAACTCGCTCATCACCTCCAGCGCGCGGCGGGCGACTTCCGGATCGGCGTTGCGCGCGGCAGGCATCAGGTCGTTCACGTCCACAGGCAGACGCAGCTCGCGGACCATTTCCAGCGCCTGATTGATCTCGGCCGGGCTCTGCGCCCGCAACCTTTGACGCGCTTCACGCAGGGCGTTTTGCTGCAACAATTCCTGCGTTTGCGGATCCGCGTCGGAATCCACGCGCCGGGCACGTAGCCCCTCGAACAACGCGCGGCGGTAATGCGGCGCCATCGCGAGGCCCAGGAACACAACGCCCACGCACGCCAGTGATGTGCCCCAGGAAAGCGTACCCAACTGCGCCGCGGAAGGCGCGAGCAGCAGTAGCGCAATCGAGACAGACGCCGTGCCCACGCGGTAGACCACACCGTCGATGAGGGTCTTGGCGCGCTCGCCTTTGCGTGCGTCCAACGGCATCACGAGCATCTGCATGGCGTTGCGCGTCAAAGCGAACTGGCCGATCCGTTCCATGAAAGACGTCGCGACGATGGCCCAAAATGCGTAGGGCAGTTCGTGCGTCTTGGCGACCATGTACAAAATGCTGCCGATGCCAATGATGATCGCGCTTGCAGAAATGGCGACGCCGATGCCGACCAGCCGCACGATGCGCCCCGTGGCGACCAAAGCGACAAAGAACGCGACGGTGTTGGAAATCGCGTAGTAGGTGCCCAGAAAGCCGGCGATGGACTCTTTGTTGTGAACGTAACGCGCTTTGAGCTCGGTGGAGAACTGATAGTCCAAAATGAGCGACGCGACCTGAAGCAAGAACACCAGGAGCGCCAATCGCAACAGCAAAGGCGTGTCCGTGATGTTGCGAAACCCGCGAAGAATGTCACTGCCGCGATCCTTGCGGGCGTCCGTGGTGGGCGTGCGGGACGCTTGCGTCTGTTCGTCTGCCGCATCAGCGGTCAAACCTGTGACGGTTCGAACGATCTTCGGCACTTTCCACAGTGGCCAAGCCAGAAGGGCCAGCACCAACCAAAGCAGGTGCCGCGCTTCCATACCTTGGCGCAGGAACAGGCTGACCATGCCGCCGCCCGCCGCCGCGCCCAAGGTCGACACCGCGGCAAGCACGGGGAACAACCGCTTGCCCTGCCGGGACGGCACGAGCGCGGACATCATGTTCCAGCTTTGCAGCAAAATGAGGTTGGCAATGCCCGTGCACCAGACCAACTGCATCAGCGCGATGCCTTTGGGATGCAGCGGATAGGCCAAGTGCAAAGCGGCAAAGGAAGTCTGTGCAACGAGGAGCAAGCCGACAAATCGCCGCGTGAGCGACGTGCGCTCCATGATGCCGACGTAGAGGATCGACACGAATGCGGTGAAAACCGACGAGCCGAGGAACATCCACGGCAGCATTTTGGTTTCGTGGTCGGTCAGAAAGACGGCGCGCGTGAACGTGGCGATGACGACGCTCGCCGCGGTGACGACCGCAAAAAGCGGCGCAGACTGCACGAGCACGGGCTGATCCGCGCGCTTCATGCCGAAGAGCGATCGAAGCCAACGCAGCGCCCGTTCCTGAAACGCGGGTTGCGGCGTCGGCGTCATCGATGTGGTCGTCGTAGTCTGGGTCAAACGTGCGCCTCCCGGCGGGATAGTTGAACAGAAAGGCGGGCGCGGCGGAAGTCCCTGTCGACGATCTCGCGCCTCTTGGCGGGTAAATCGGCGGGATTGTCGGCGTCTGCCAAAGCTCCGAGGGCACGGCGAATCGCGCTTCGCTCCGCGTTCCGCGTGATCACGCGATCGCGCCCCGCTGGGTATTTTGCAGGATCGACAGCCGATGCCACACTGCGCGGAGCGCGCGCTCCCGCCGCACGAGGATTGGATGATTCTGCACGATTTGGAACCGTGGCATTTTGCCATCGCAGGCGCTGGAATTGCGCTCATTACCTTGACACTGCAGGCCGTGGGCAACCGCGCGCTGGGCGTATCGACTGGCTTGGAGGAATTCTGCTCGCTGGTCAGCAAAGCGCCGTATTTCGGCCGCGCTGAATTGCGATCGCACTGGCGCCTCGTCATGTTCGCCGGGCTCATCTGCGGCGGCTTGTTGTCGTCCGTCACCTCCGGCGCCTGGTCGCTCAGCTGGAACGCGGGCATGCTGGACACGCGCCTGCATCTCGACCACGGCAGCAAGATCGCGTGGTTTTTCGTCGGCGGCCTCCTCACGGGCGTCGGAACGCGCATGGCAGGCGGCTGCACCAGCGGTCACGGCATCTACGGCATGGCGCGCTTCCAGCCCGGTAGCTTCGCCAGCGTGCTCGCGTTCATGGCGAGCGGCATCCTCACGGCCAACCTCCTCTGGCGCGTCATCGCACCCTAACAGGACTTTCCATGGCTCTCGTTTTCGTTCTCTCCGTGGCTTTTGGTTTTCTGCTGAGCCGCAGCGGCGCCGCCGACTTCGACGTGATTCAGCAGATGTTCCTCTTTGAGTCGCCGCACATGTACGGCCTCTTGGCGGTCGGCGTCGGCCTGACCGCGCCGGGGCTCTGGCTATTGGGTCGTTACGGTCGCACGCTCACGGGACAGCCGATTCAGCTTTCCGCCAAGCCGCTCCACGGTGGCAGCCTTCCGGGCGGTCTGCTTTTTGGCGTCGGATGGGCGATGACCGGCATGTGCCCGGGCCCCATCCTCGTCACCCTCGGCGAAGGCAAGGCCTTCGCGCTCGCGGCGCTGGCGGGCGCCATCGCGGGCACGTGGCTGTTCGGTGCGAACTACGTGCGGATCCAACGCGTGCTCAAGCTGCCGAATCTGACGACGGGAACGGGCGCGGGTTAACGGTCTGTGGCCGCGTTCGCCAGCCGCCGTCACCCCATGAACGACTTGTAGACGCCTACAATCATCGACAGGCAAAACCACACGACGACGACCATGTAGGTCACGTACAGCGCGCCGCGAAAGACGCGGTAGAGCGGCGGTTTGGCCTCAGCGCGGGCGATGGCGGCGTCGTCCGGCGCGTGTTCCTCGTCGAGCAGCGGGGCGTCGGTGACGTCGGTCATGTCCACACCTATTTGCCGCCGTGGAAGCCGAAGGTGCCGTGCATCGCGGACTTCGTCTCGGCTTCGTAGATGCTGCAGACGCCGGGGACGTCGAGTCCGCAGGTGCCCTCAGGCGTCAGGCAGACGAAGTCGATTTGGATGCTTTTGCAGTCCTTGTCCTTGCTGCCACCGGCGGTGATCTTGCCCGTGGCGCTGTCGCACGGCGCGCCGCAGAACGCGGGGTAGGCGAGCGGCGCGTCGTAGCGGCCGTTGCCATCGGCGTCGAGGAAGATGGCGCCGGTGGTCGCCATCGGGTAAATCGGGAAGAAGTCCGGGATCCGCGCAGGCGTCGAGAAAATTGCGTTAATGACCGGAAGGTTGGCGAACGCCATCGAGGCGACACGCGGCAGCTGCAGTTCACCAAATGGCACGTCGAGGTTGACCGGCCGCATCAGCGTCCAATCGGCCGTTCCGAGGGCGTTCACGGACACCCACGAATCGCGACCTGCCGGCACATCCACGTCAAAGGTGTCATCCGCGTCGACAATGAGCGCCGTACGCGTCGCGCTCGCCGGCAGGTTGACTTCCTTGACGACGTGACCGTTCACCCAGACTTCGTAGCGGTCGACAGCAAACCACGATGGCGTTTGGATCCGCACGTGCACGCTGACTTTCGTCTTGCCCTTGGCCGCGACAACGTCGCCCGGCAAGCCACCGTCCACGCTCACTTCCACGAACGGCCCGTAGCTGGCGATCGTCTGCCCGCCGCGCAGATTCGCGGCCATTTCCTTCGGGTTGATTTGCGCCACGGAGTCGGTCGTCGAACGGATCCACGTCCGCGGCGCTCCTGGCTCGCCCTTCAACCCGTGGCTATCCGAACCGCCGACGATGCTGCGCACCAGACCGTGCTCCAGGAAATTCGCCCAGTCTTCCATCACGCCTTCGGTGCGCGCGCACGGGCGGTCCTGATCCTGAGGCTTCAGCACCGTGTCAAAATCCTGATCGATCTGCGCCTTCGCCGCGTCGTTGAACGTGCAGAGCTTGGACAGCGTGTCGACGGTCGTGCTGCCATCCGGCTTCGCACTCTCCGCCAGCCACGCGTCGGCTTCCGCGGGCGTGCGGATCAGGATCTCACTGGACACAAACTGCGCCACGGCGATGCGGTAGCGGTGCTGGCAAGTCAGCCAGTCCGATGTCGCTTCGTCACCCGGACACTTCGCCAATGGCGAGAGCGTCAAAGCGCGATCGCTGTGTTTGGGGTCGGTCAATTCCGGGCACGCATCGTCCAAGCCGGTGGTCACGCAGGCCTCGCACGCGGCGGGGAACTCTTTGGTATCCGGATCGGGGTGACAACTCGGTCCCGGCGCGGATTTCAGATAGCAGTCGGGGCCATCCGCCGCGGCTCGAATGCCATCAGTCGGCTTCACGCTGTGCGCATGATCGATGCGATAGATGCACCGCTCAAAGATCATCACTTCCGCCGCCGTCGGCGTGTGGATCATGTCGAAGCGCTTGCCGTTGTAGAGCTCCAGCGCGTCAAAGTCGCACCCCATCGTGCGCAGCACGGGGTTCGCGTTCTCCAGGGAACTCAACGTGCGCTGCAACGAATACGCGTTCACGCCGCCTTGCGCTGCCCAGCCGAGGAAGCCATCGCGCGGGTGCGCAACAATGGTGGACGGCTTGTCGTCCGACGTGAAGCCCGACTTCGCCAGGATGTTGTTCACGATCCCCTGACTCTGCTGGCAATACCAGTCGACCGAACCGTGCGACGGCACCGTCTCCGCGTCGTACTTGAGCGGAAAGCCGATGTAGTGACCGATTTCAAGCGTCGACACTTCCGAACCGACCACGGCCTTCAGCCACTCTTGGATGCCAAACCCGTCGATGAACGGTTGGTAGTTGGACAGCACGTCGTGATCCGTGGACGCCACGTATTCAAGACCTTCCGCGGCGATGGTCGCCACACGGGTCGCCAGCGGCATACCGGAATCAAAGGACGGTTCGGCGTGCAGGTGGAAGTCGGTCGCAACCCAGCCTGCCGTGTTCACTTCGCGCAGCAGCGTTGCCTGGAGCGGTTTGTCGTCGCCCTCTGCCAGCGTGATTGTCTTGTTCAGGATCGCATACTCCGGACCGTGCGAAACGACGACCTGATACGAGCCCGCCTGCAGCGGAATGTCGAACTTGCCGTCCATCGCGAAACCGAGGAACTGCACGCCGTCACCGAGGCGACCTTGGCCAAAATACGGACGCCGACCGCCATCGCGCCACAGCGGCTTACCGTCCGCGCCCAGCTGTACAACCGTCGCCTTGGCGGGCAACGCGGCGCCTGTGCCGTCCGTCGCCGCGACGTGGACCACCGCCGGCGTCGGCAACGACGGCGCAATGACGTTCGTTTCACCGACTTTGACTTCCACTTGCACGGGATCGCCGACGACGACTTTCTTCTCGTCCATGGCGATGAACACGTAGTGCCCCGCGGGCAAGGTCGCGGAAAACGTGCCGTCCTCAACCGGGTCCAAGCCAACGTCCGCGTCGATCGCGTTCAGGACGCCGGGCGAACCATCGAGCAGGCGATTGGCGGTAATGACGTCGTCCGCCGTCTTCCAGCTCTTCTTCGGATCGGGATCACGCAGGACAAAGACCGTCGCGTTCGTTGCATTCGCGTTCGCTTCGCGCCAACGGACAAAGCCCTTGACCGTGCCGGTCGGCGTGCCGCGCCCGGAGAAGACGATGTCAGAAACGCTGCCGATGTCACCCGCGCCCACGGCGAGGTAGCGCTCAAACTCGTACACGCGGCTGTTCTGACAGGCTGTTGCGGCGGTGTTCAGCGCTTCGCAGTCCGCAGGCGCGCCCGCGGCGGTGCAGTCACGCGTGAAGTCGCACTGTAGGCTGGCCGTGACAAACGCGGTTGCCGCCGACGTGAAGACCGGCACGAGCACGACAGGATCCTTGTCTGTGCCTTTGATCTTCTTGGAGAAATACGCGTAGCTGACGTCTCCGCCGGCTGCCGAGACAAAATCAAAGCTGAGCGGATGCGCAAACAGGTCGATGTTGGCAAAAAGCCCGTCCCAAATCGGCTTTTCTTCGTCAAAGCCGTGTCCCGGCACGAAGATGTCGTTCTGGTTGCCGAAGAAGACAAAGTCGCCCGCGCCCACGCCTGCTCGCTTGACCTGCGGGGCCGCGCCCACCGCCGAGTCGCCCAAGATGATGCCAAAGACCGACTCGGAACCGTTGGAGTACTCCATCGGCAACGAGTCCGAGCAGTCGCACGTTTCACAGCCGTAGGCGTCAAACTGGTGGGCGATCTGGCCGTTGGCGTCGCACTTCTTGGCGCCGCAGCCCAAGTCTGCGAACGACTTGCACACGCAGATCGACTTGCCGTCGCTGCCCGGTGCGCACTTCATGTTCGGCGATTCACACGCGGAGTCGTCTTTGCACGTACGGCCAGCGACGTCGTTGTGCTCCGTTGCCGCTTCCGCGTCCATGATGACCCAAGTCTTCATGCGGACAAAGGATTCACCCGGCTGAACGGTGTAGTCGGTGCGAAAATGCACGGCGGTTTTCGGGTCGGAATACAGCGCCGCCAGCGCGGTTTTGTCGCGGCGTAGAATGCCCAGGCCGTCAAACAGGAACATGCCGACGCCTTCCACGCGCACGGTGGCTTCCTTGCCGTTGCTGCCATCGCTCAAAACGGTGACCTGCGTGCCGATCGGCGCAGGGACGAGCAAGTTGGCGAACGGGAAGATTTCCGCGAAGCGGTCGCGACCTTGACCGGATGGAAAGCGCGAGTCGCTGCGGCGAATGTCCGCGTCCACGAGGCTGCCGCCATAGATGCCGGGACCCCAGGAGCGTTCCACGCCCAAGATTGCCACGCGGATCTTGTCGTTTTCCAAAACAAAATCGCCGGTGTCTGCGTACGCCACGGGACCGCCGACGAGCTCGTTGCGGTTGGCGGCTTGATGCGCGCGCAAAAGCGACGTGTCGGTGTTATCGCAAGCCGAAAGGATCGGCAGGCACGCCGAGAAAACAGTCCAAAAGCAAAGTAGCGAACGGGACATTGCGGCCTCCCTCGGCTACAGCTTGATCTGGAACTGCGCGAACAGAACGTCGTCTTTCAACGCCGGCGTCGTGGACTGCTGGCGGTGATCGAACTGCAGCTGCACCCGCGCGCGATTGCCGGGAAGCTGGGCGCCGAGCGAGCCGGAAATCACCGTCTCGTCGTGGTTGTCCTTGATGTCCGTGTTCGGGTCGATCAGTTCGACGCGCGCCGCAGCGTTGAAGCGCATGAACGTGTAGCCCAGCTCACCGATGAACGCCGAACGCTTCACAGTCGCCGGAATCGTCGACGCAACGGTCGGCAGCACCTTGGGCGACGCGGAATCCATGAGGTATTCCACCAGCACGTGCGCGCCGTGCGATTTCAAGTGGATGTCCGCGCTGCCCGCCCACGAGGTCGTGCCGCCCGCGTCGTTGTAATAGCCGCCCGCGCCGATCTCGAAGCGGAACTTTTCCTTGTTGTTGCGGCCCGCGGCCTGCTCGCCGAGCGAACCCAGCGGCTCCGCCTGCACGCGGCCAACGACGCTGTAGCCGCGCGTGCGGTTGCCGTTCGCGCCAAGGTAAAGGAATGAGTTGGACTCGATGCCGCCGAAGTACGTGCCGCGCTCAAACGAGTTGTACGCGCCCGCCCACCACTGGATGCCGCCGAGTTCGTAGTTGCCGTGCAACGAGGCGCCAACCTGATAAAACGGCGCCATCGCGTCGACCGACTTGGGCCGCTGCGCCAACGCCTGATCGCCAGAACCGAGCATGCCAAAGCGCGAGAACGGCACGAGCTGCGCGCCAACCTTGAGCTCTTCATGCTTGAGGAAATGCAGCGAGACATTTGCCTGATGCACCGCCGAGCCACCCTTGGCGATGTCCGCCAGATCCGTCGACAGTGCCCACGTGATGCGCTCGGAGATGTGACCACCGACGCCGATGCGCGCGCGGCGCAGAATGAAGTTGCCGGGGCTCTCGACCACATCGCCATTGGCGAGTTGGGCGTCGCTGCCCGCAAAGAGACCAATCTGCGTCTGAATCAACGCGTGCGGGCGCAGCACTTCCGCCCATGCAAACGGACCGCGGCGGCCCTTCTTGCCGTTACGCTCCTGGTCGCAGTCCTTGCCGTCGCACGGCTTCGCGTCGCCTTTCTTGCCGTCGCAATCCGGGCAATCGCCTTTTTTGCCATTGCAGTCCGCGCAATCGCCCTGCTTGCCTTGGTCTTTGCCTCCGTCACAATCGTCGCAGTCCTCGTCGTCGTCACAACAGCCTTCGTGGTCGTCGCAGTCTGGGCAATCGCCCTTCTTGCCGTCACACGGCGCGGCTTCTGCGCCTCCCGGTGCGGTGGCCTTGACTGCCTCGGCTGGGGCGGCTCCCGGAGCTGCCGGTTCGTCGGCAAAAGCGGGTAGAGCGAAGAGAGCGGCGGTGAGAATCGAGGTCAGGACTTGCTTCATAGACGGTAGCCTCCGGTTAGCCGGCCGCGAGTGTAGCACGTTGGCGGCGGGGCGAAAGTCGGGCAGGATGCCGCAGCACGCCGCAGGACGATTCGATGACACAAACGCAACACACGCCCGAACTGGCCAAAAAGTGTCAGAAGATCCAGCGCATTTTGGACGCAACCATCGGCAGTCCAGACGTGCCTTTGGACCACAGCGATCCGTACACGTTGCTTGTCGCCGTGCTCCTCAGCGCGCAGTGCACCGACGTGCGGGTGAACCAAGTGACGCCGCAGCTTTTTGCGTTGGCGCAGACGCCGCACGCCATGGCGCTGCAGAGCGTGGAAGTTGTGCGCGCGATCATTCGACCTTGCGGGCTGTCTCCGCAGAAGGCAGCGGCGATCGTCGGGCTCTCGCAGATTCTGTGCGCGGAGCATGACGGCCACGTGCCCAACGACATCGAAGCGTTGGAGCGCCTGCCAGGCGTGGGCCACAAGACCGCGCAGGTCGTTCTGGCACAGTCGTTCGGTGTGCCGACTTTCCCCGTCGACACGCACATTCACCGGCTCGCGACGCGCTGGCGCCTCACTTCTGGATCGTCCGTCACCCAGACCGAGCGCGACTTGAAAGCGCTCTTTCCCCGCGAGCACTGGAACAAGTTACACTTGCAGATCATCTGGTTTGGCCGGAAGTTCTGCCCCGCCCGCGGACACGATCCGTCAGGCTGCCCGATCTGTTCGTGGGCGGCCTAAGACTGGCGTGATGATCGAGGCAGCAGCCGCACCATGACCTGGCTGCGAAAACGATTTCTCGCCGGGCGATCACTCGTCGCCATCGTCATCGCCGCCCAGATCGCTCGTTGACGCAGACGGTTCAGGCTCCGCGGCCGCTGCCGTCGTGGTCGGCGTCTCTTCTTCTGCCTTGGGCTTGGCTTCGTCCGTTTCTGCGGCGGCCGTTGGCGCAGTAGCCACGGAGGAGCCTGCAGGCACCGCGCTCCAGGCGACCGGCGTTCCCCATGGATCGACGTAAACGCCCTCTTCTTCCTGCGGCACCACCTGCTGTTGCGTCGCGGCACATGCCGAAGTCGCCAACAACGCCACCATGCCCACCCGTTTCAGCCACTGCACCATCGTCCACCTCACGTTCGTCAGTCTCGCCATGTCGGGCTGCCTGTCAACCCGAACACCAGTTGCGTCCAATCCATTGCGCTGCCACTCTGCGCCGCCATGACGCGGCACGTGCCTCACAGTCTGTTCGTCTCCCAGCGGTTTTTGCCGCGGCTCGTTCTGCTCGCCGGGCTGCTTTTGTTTCAGACGCACGGCTTGGCCCATCCGATTGATGAAGTGCGGTCGAATGCGATTTTGGAGCTGAGCACCGAGGATCGTCAGCATTTTCAGTGGACTGTGCTGCTCGGACGCGAGCACTTGAACGAGTACGCGAACCTCCTCCGCAACATGGGGCAGCCGCCGAGCGGTGATCGCGTCGCGCTGGCCAGAACCGTCGAACACGCGTTTGCGATGGACGGTTGCACGATACAGCCGCTGCCCGCACCGGCCGCTGGACAACCGGATCCGCGCTTCTCCGAGCGGGAGAACGGCGCGTGGATCGCCCTGCATTTCGCCGTGACCTGCCAGCAACCAATCACCGAGTTGACCGTGCGGCGCTTGGGCTATTCCGCCGCCAAGACGCGAACGACGCTCTACGTGGCCGTTTCCGTTCCGGGGCAGGAGCCTGTGCGCGCGCTGATTCCGCCGTCTGCGGAAGCGATGAGCGTGCCCTTGAATGGTGAACCGGCGCGGATGCTGGGCGCACCCGTTCAGCGCAAATCGGCGGCAAGGGACACAGCGCCGGGCGTGCTGCCGAGCGAGACGATGTCGGCCGCGCAGCTGGCGCAGGCCCGCGCTGAGCCCACATTTCATCCGCCGCCCGCGGCGATGCTCGTCGCGTGGGCACGGGAAGGTGCGCTGCACTTGGCGACCGGTCCTGATCACCTCCTCTTTCTGCTCACCCTCGTCGTCGCGTCGCCGGGACTGTTGACGTTGCTCGCAGCTGTCACCGCTTTCTCTCTTGGCCATTTGACCAGCATGACGCTCGCCCTGCTTTTGCATTGGCCCGCGCCGCCTTGGGTCGACGTTGCGATCGGCCTGACGATCATGACCGCCGCGTTTCGCGCCCGGCAGCTGCGGACCTCGCGCCTCGCCGGTTTATCGCTCCTGACAGCGGCCTTCGGCCTCATTCACGGCCTTGGTTTTGGCAACGGTCTGCAACACCTGGTGGCCGGCTACGATCAACTTCTGTGGCCTCTGGTGAGTTTTGGCCTCGGACTGGACGCCGCGCAGGTCACTTGGGTGCTACTCTGCACGGCGCTCTGGCGCGGGTTCTTGCGACTCACGCCCGATCGCGAACGCACACAGCGCTGGAGCGCCCACGTCCTCATGCTCGCCGGCCTCGTTTTTGCCGTGTGGGCCAGTGTCGGAGAAGTCCCATGAAGCACCATCGCCCGCGCCTTATCACCGGAGAAGTTTGGCCCGGTAGCGTCCTGCGCTTGGCGGAAGCCGACGGCGCGCATGTGGAAGTCGAGACGCCCGATGGCCCCGTCGTCGTGCGTGTTCCAGGCGCGGTTCCCGGCGATCAACTCTTTGTGCGCATCGGTCACGTGGGCCAGCACATGGCGTGGGGCAAGATCGAGCGACTCGACGAACCTTCCCACGATCGCATCGAACCGCCCTGCCCGGTCGTGCTGCGTTGCGGCGGCTGTCCGTGGCAGATGGTGACGTTGGACGCGCAGCAGCGGACCAAGCAGGCAGAACTGCAGGAACGTTTGGGCGCGTTGACCGCCAACGCGACGTGGCATCCTTGGCAGCCACACCAGCGCGCAACGGGCTATCGAACCCGCGCGCTGATGATGACGCGACGCGTGCACGGGCGCCTCCTGCTCGGCTTCTTTGCTGCGGGGACGGACGATCTGGTCGCCGTCGACCAATGCATCGTGCAACATCCAAAGGTCGAGCGCGTCCTGCATGACGTTCGCGAAGTACTCGATCATTCGGGGATTACGACCTGGCGCGACGCACAACGGCCCGGTCAGTTGCGCGCGGTCCTCTTCCGTCTTGATCCCCGGCAAAATGACGGCATTTTGACGCTCGTGGTGACCCACGATGCCGGACTGGCGCCGATTGCCGCGCAGTTGATGGAGATTCCCGGCATTTCTGGCGTCTTCGCCAACATTCAGCAAGCAGCAGGCGGGGCCGTGCTCGGTCTGGAAACCCGGCATCTGGTCGGCGCGACGACGCAGACGGTGCAATTGGCCAAAACGACTTTGGAGCTGGGCGCCACGGCTTTCCTGCAAACGCGGCACGACGCGGCCGAGGCGATCGTGTCGACGCTGCAGAAGTTCCTCCCCGAGCACGTGGCGCATCTGGTCGATCTGTACGCTGGCATTGGCGTTTTTGGTCTGGCGCTCCGAGAGCGGGCGGAACGGGTGACGCTTGTGGAACGTGATGGTTCTGCGGTCGCGGACGCGCAGGCGAACATCGCGCGTCTGGGTGTCAAGAACCTGACCGTCGTCGGCGAATCGGCAGAGACGTTTGCGCCGAAGTTGGCCGCGGTGAAAGCGGACGCCATCGTCCTCGATCCGCCGCGAGCGGGGTGCACGCCGACGATCCTCGACGCACTCGCGGCCGCGTCGACGTGCACGCATCTCGTCTACGTCTCCTGCAACGGCACGTCGCTGGCCCGCGATCTGGCTGTCCTCGCAGCCCAAGGCTGGCAGATCACCGACGTGGCACCCGTGGACATGTTCCCGCATACGCCGCATGCCGAGTGGATTGTGCGCCTGGTGCGGGAAGCCAAGCCGGCTATTCGCAAGCCGCGGGCGGCGAAGCCTCCCAAGACCCAGAGCGCGCCGGAGTAGGCGCTTCTTTCGGCTCAGTGGACGTCGCTTGCGTCTAGTCCATGCACCGTTTACTTTAGGGCCACGGCATCCTGCCGCCTCAACTCTGCGGATTTCAACATGCGCTTTGGCCCTTCTCTGATGGTTTTCTTTGCTCTGGCGGCTGCCGGATGCAGTTCGACAACGGCAAGTTCGGGCGACGCCGCGGCAACCACAGACGTGGAAAGCGCAGACGTTGGGCTGTCTCTTGACGCGGCCAAAGGCGATGCGGCGGGCACGGATCTGGCGGACGTCACGGTTGGCAAAGACGCCGCGGAAGGCACGGACGCCGAGGCGCTCAAGGATGCGGAGTGGGTCGACGTTCAAGAAACGCCCGACGTCCCACCGGCGCTGGACATCGTCGACGTGCCGCCCGTGAAGGACGTCCCGCCCGCGCCGGATATCCAGGTGACGCCTGACGTGCCGCAGCCCCAGGATACCGGACCCGCCGCAAACGAGGGCGGGTGCCCTTCTGGATTGAAATGGCTGACCGGTTCATGGCCGGGCACAGACCTCATGGAACCGGGGCTGGCTTGCATCGACTGCCACCAAAAGAAGGGGCCGAAGTTCAGCATCGCTGGCACCGTCGACCCCGGTTTCCACACCGACGACGCGTGCGGCGGGGTCAGCGGCATCAAGGTGGAGATCACCGGGGCGGACGGCAAGGTCTTGACGCTCACGACAAACTTCGCAGGCAATTTCAAGTCTTCTGACGCAGTTGCGCTCCCGTACACGGCCCGCGTCATCGACGCCAACGGCAAGGAACGCAAGATGTACGCCGAGCAAACCGACGGCGACTGCAACATGTGCCACTCGCAGGCTGGAATCAACGGCGCACCGGGCCGAATCCGCGTACCCTGAACAACTTGGAGGCGCTCATGCGCGCACTTTTCTTGTGTCTTCTTGCGACGGCCTGCACCACGGCGACGACGCCCGACGCACAGGATTTCCACGAGGCGTGGGACCAGGGCGTGGGTGCGTACGTCGGGCTCGCGCAGACCGCGACGCAGACGACGGCGGACGGCGTCACAACCTACGAGTTCGATACCAAGTCCGGACCGATGTGCCTGCGCGGCGACCCGTTCCGCATGGCCGTGCGCGACCAGAAAAGTGACGACCTGCTGATTTTTCTGCAAGGCGGCGGCGCGTGCTGGTCGACGTTCTGCCTGGCGATTCAAAAAGCGCCAGCGGGAATTCCGCACTTGGACGTGCTGGCACCGGACAAGGCCACAAACCCGTTTCGCGCGTGGAATCAGGTTTACCTGCCCTACTGCGACGGGTCCATGTTCGCTGGCGAAGCGGACGCGGATGACAACGGCGACGGCAAGTTGGACCGGCAACAGCACGGACTGCGCAACCTGACGGCAGCGTTGGACGTTGCGCTCAAACAGTTCCCGCACCCCAAGCGAATCGCGCTGGTGGGCTCGTCGGGCGGCGGTTTTGGCACGATTCCGGCGGTCCTGCTTGTACGCAAATTGTGGCCGGATCCCGAAATTCTGGTCGTGCAAGACAGCGGAACCGGCACGGGCAAGGAGGGCGATCCCGCGTTTCTGGCCAAGTTGATCAGCGAATTCAAGGTGCAGCGCTTCTTTGCGCCGTCGTGTTCAGGCTGCATGGAAAGCGCGCACCTGACGCCGCTTTTGGATTGGGAACTCGCGCGCGATCCCAAGCTGCGCGTTGCGGCATTCTCCAGCTACAACGACAGCATCATGTCGTCGGTGTTCCTGAAGGTGGCGCCGGAGAATTTCAAAAAAGGCCTGTTGGAAGCGACAACGCCGCTACACACCGCCTACCCGGATCGCTACAAGCGGTTTCTGATGAGCGGCACGATGCACACGACGATGCTGGGCGATGCTTCGGGGCTGGTGGGCAATGACCTGACGGCCGTGACGCTGCCGCCCGATGCGCTGGAGGCGCTGGGGACGATTATTCTGGGGCACATCGACGAGACGAAGATTGGGGATGTGACAATGGCTGCTTGGCTGGCGGCGGCGGTGGAAAATGGTGCCGGCTGGCAGGAGCTTTTGGATAAGTAGCTGCGGGGCCGGCGCCGCGGGCTCGCCGGATCTGAGGGAAACGAAGTTTCCCTCAGACTCCCTTCCTGAGGGCGCGCAGCGGCTCAGTGAATGGGGATCGGCGCCATAGCGCCTCCTAGAAGGCTTTCGTTTTGGACCGGAAGTTGGACGGCGTGGATCGCATTCTCGGCGTGCGGGGCCCCGATACGCGCCGCTCCGAGGCGATCGGTACCGCGCCTCGGCCGTGCTTCAACTGCCGCCGCAGGCTTGTGGAACGGAGCCGGTGACTTTGTTGGCGGTGAAGGTCGCGGTCAGGCACATCGCGGGCTGACCCGCGTCCGACTTGCAACTGTACTTCAAACCGGCGTCGCCCGCGAATGCCGAGAGCAGCACACCGAAGCTTTGCCAGTTGTTGCCGCACCCACCGCAGGCGGGGTCTTGATACGACGGATCGGGTGTCGCACACACATCCGACGATTGCCCAGGCGTTGTCTGACAGACGCAGATCTTGCTCAACGCATCTTCAGCGATCGACGCCGACGCAACGGTTCCGTTCGCGATCGCGCTACAGTCCGCAGCTAGCGTGCCGCTAAGCATCGCGCCGCGAATCGGCAGCGTGTCGTCGATACCGAGACTCGGCTTCGCCAAGTAGCCGCAGGTTTTGGGGTGCTGCTCCGAGCCTTGGTAGACGTTGAGGGAACCTGCGTCGGAATCGAGCAGCGCACACCCCTTGCGCTTCTGGTGGATCAAGGTTGCCGTCGCCGGCAGAAGGCACGGTTCCTGTGTCGAACCGACCCGCGCCGCATCGACAACCTCCCAAGTCACGTCCGCCGCGCTGACGTCAGCTACGCGCAGAAGGAGGTTCAACTCGAAGGCGTCGATGTCGGACTGCCACAGGCTGTTCAAGACCGGCACGATGGCAAAATCTGGATCGCCATCGACGGTGGTGAACTGCCAAGTCGAGACCCGGAAATAGTCGCCAACCGTCAAGCAACCGCACGCGTCGGCCCCCGTGTTGACGTCGATGACGACTGCCGTATCCGCCTTGCTCGTGTCTTTGGTAAGCGCGTCTGTGCCCACGGCATCGGCCACGAGGCCATCACTCCCGGAGACCGTGTCCTGCGTGCCGGAGACCGCAGTGCAGACGAACGCGCCGCCTGCGCTCGTGCAGGCCGAACCGACGGCGCATTCATCGACGGTGGTCCAGGCTTTGGTCACGGCATCGCAGCGGAGGTGTGCGCTGTGACCGTTCGCGACGCCGCACGCGCCCGCCTGCGTGGCCGGGGCGCAAGTCTGCCCAGCGATCGGCACGTTTGGATTCGCACCACCACTGTTTGTCGTGTTGCTACAGCCGCTTCCCCACGCAAGTGCTGCAACGAAGACCGCGAGATGAAGACGACCACCAGATCCGTGCACTGAACTCATGATGCCCCCGGTATGTCCGAACAACGCTGAAGGCAGTCTGAGAGCGCTACCCGCTGTTCGTCAAGCCAAAGCGCAACATTCAACGCCACGGACCACGAGCTCGCCCATTCCGCGTCTTCGTCGACCAACTGCCTCACACACCGACGCTCGCACTCACCGCAGCGCCAAGTAAAAGGCCCCGCCGTCGCGATACACCAACAGCAAAATCCGTCCCTTTACCGTCGTCATCGCCTTCTGGAACTCCGCCACCGACTGCACCGGATGCCGATTCACTTCCAGCACGACGTCACCCGGCTGCAAGCCCGCGCGCGCCGCCGGGGTCTGATCCGCCACGTCCGTCACCACGACGCCCTGACCAATCTGCGGTGGCAACTCGTACTTCTGCCGCGCTTGGTCGTCGATAGGCGCCACCGTCAACCCGTCCAGCGCGCCCGTGCTCAGCTTTTTGGGTGCCTGCGCGTCCGGGGCTTCGCCCAGCACGACGTCGATCGTCACCGGCTTGCCGTCGCGCAGCACCGCCGCCTGCAGCTTCGTCCCCGCCGCGTGCATGCCGACGACCGCACGCAGACGCCGCGGCGAATCCATCACTTGATCGCCCAGCTTCTGCACGATGTCGCCGCGCTTGAGTCCCGCTTTATCGGCTGGTCCACCCGGCTGCACGTCCGAAACGAGCACGCCTGCGCCTTGCAGATGGAATTCCTGCTGCAATTCTTCGGTCATCTCCTGAATGCCCACGCCCAGGAAGCCGCGCGACACCTTGCCATTCTTCAGCACGCTGTCCATCACGCTGCGCGCCATGTTCGCCGGGATCGCAAAGCCAATGCCCTGACTGCCGCCCGACTTGCTGAAGATCGCCGTGTTGATGCCGACCAATTCTCCGCGCAAGTTCACCAGCGCGCCACCCGAATTGCCCGGATTGATCGCCGCGTCCGTCTGGATAAAGTCCTCGTAGTCCACGATCCGCAAGTCTGCGCGGCCCTTGGCCGACACAATGCCCATCGTCACCGTCTGGCTCAGCCCGAACGGGCTGCCGATCGCCAACACCACTTCACCCAGCCGCAATTTCTCCGTTTCCGCCAGCGGCAGCGCCTTCAAGCCTTCCACTTTGCCTTCCAGGCGCAGCACCGCGACGTCCGAACGCGGGTCCGTACCCACCACTTTCGCAATCACTTCGCGGCCATCGCTCAGCTTCACCTTGATGGTCGTCGCGCCATCGATCACGTGGTTGTTGGTCAGGATCACGCCGTCGCTCGACACAATCACGCCAGATCCGAGGCTGTTGGCGCGCTCTACCTGTTTGTCGCCACCGTCGCCGCGATCGGGCACGCGCATGCCCCAGAACCGCCGCATCATGTCCTCGGGCGACATCTGTTCGCGCACTTGCACCATTTTGGTCGTGGAAATGTTCACCACGCTCTGCACGGCCAACTCGGCCACGTCGGACACAATCGTGAGGCTGTTACCCTCGGCGGTCTGCGTCAACGCGGGTCGCGCCACGGGAGGCGCAGCGGGCACGTCCAACTGCGGCGCGGCCAGCACACGCGGCTGGTCAGCCTGCACCGGCGGCGTCACGCCAAAGCGCCACGCGGCAAAGATTGCGGCGAGAATCGTCAGCACCGCCAGCCAGCGGCGCGAGAGGAAAGCGTGAAAGCGATGAGAGATGGGGTGGTCGTTCATCGGAATCTCCTGAGAAGTTGACGCCACGATAATCTGCGTCCGCGGCGCAGCAAGGGGCGTCGGTCCTCTCTGAACGCCGGAGCGCGACAATTTATTCTCCGAGGGCAGCCGGTTGCCGCGCTGCATCAGCGGGCGTAGATTGCAGCCGCGCCTTGTGCGCACCCGAGGCAGATCATGAATTTCGAGGCGTCAGCCAAGTCCCAAGAGTATCTCAAGCGCGTGCAAGCCTTCATGGAGCAACACATTACGCCGATCGAGACGGCGTACTGGCAAAAGATCGAGGCCGCGCACTGGGGTGGCGATTGGACGCAGTGGCAGATTCCGCCGGAGTTGGACGCGCTGCGCGCGCTGGCCAAGTCCCAAGGGCTGTGGAACCTGTTTCTGCCCGACGCTGAGCTGGGCGCGGGCCTCACCACGCTCGAATACGCGCCGATCGCCGAGCACACGGGACGTTCCTTTTTGGCGCCCCTGGTCTTCAACTGCAACGCGCCTGATTCCGGCAACATGGGCGTGCTCTGGATGTACGGCACGCAAGCGCAAAAAGACGCGTGGTTGAAGCCGCTTCTTGCGGGTGAAATTCGCTCCGTGTTCGCGATGACGGAGCCCGACGTGGCCTCGTCCGACGCGACGAACATGCAAGCGACTGCGGTGGTGGACGGCGATCAAGTCGTCCTGAACGGCAAGAAATGGTGGACGAGCGGTTTGGGTGATCCGCAGGCCAAGATCGCGATTTTCATGGCGCATACGCCGGATCCGCAAAAAGATCGCCACCATCAGCATTCGATGGTTCTGGTGCCGCTGGATACGCCGGGCGTGAAGATCCAGCGCATGGTCCCGGTTTTTGGCGAGTACGACGCGCCGCACGGCCACGGCGAAGTGCATTTTCACGACGTGCGCGTGCCGCTGACCAACATCATCAAAGGTCCCGGCGCGGGTTTTGAGATCGCGCAAGGCAGGCTTGGTCCCGGCCGCATTCACCATTGCATGCGCTGCATTGGCGCGGCGGAACTGGCGCTGGAACTGATGATCGACCGCGGCATGACGCGCACCGCGTTTCACAAGCCGCTCCTGAACCTGGGCGGCAACCGCGAGCGTGTGGCGGAAGCGCGAATTGCCATCGATCAGGCGCGGCTTCTGACGCTCTTTGCGGCGTGGAAGGTCGACCAGGTGGGGCCGCTGGAAGCGCTGACGGAAGTCTCGGCGATCAAGGTCGTGGCGCCCAACGTGCTGCAAAAAATCGTGGACGACGCCATCCAAATCCACGGCGGCGCAGGCGTTTCCCGCGATACGCCGCTGACGGGGCTGTTTGCGATGGCCCGCTCGCTGCGGCTGGCGGATGGTCCGGATGAAGTGCACAAGGGCCTGATCGCGCGCGTGGAGCTGATGAAGCGCGGGTACTTCAAGTAGCTTGTGTGGGATTTTCCACCGCATGTGGAGATTTCCTACAGTCGGTTCGAGCGGTCGCCGATCCGGCGGCGCACTTTGTAGAGACAAACGCTCGACTTGCAAGTGATCCAAGCGATGGCACGTTTCTTGCTTCCTCTGCAGCTGAAGGTGGAGGAGCGCGACGCTTGCCACCGACTGGGCGCGTGCCGTCGAGGTCTGCTGATGCTTACAATTCAACGGTTTCTGGCGTTTCTGGTGGTTTTCGCGGGTGTGCTGACGGCGCCGCGTGCGTGGGCGATATGCATCGCGCAGAGCGCGGGTCTGGACTGGAGCATTCCGGCGGACGGCGCCAAGGACGTGCCGACCAACGTGACGCTGTGGCTGGGAATTCGCGTGATGGTGGGCGGTTTTAGCACAGAGCCGTGGACGGTGACGCTGGACGGCGTGGAACTGCCGCATTCGAGTTCGGCGGATCCGTCCGTGGCGATGCAGTTCAAGCTGCCGCAGCCGCTGGCACCGCACACGCACCACGTCGTGCACTTGGCGTATCCGGGCGTGAAGAGCCAGCCCAGCGAGCTGCCTTTTGACGCGACGATCGCATTCGACACCGGCGCGGGACCTGACCTGAGCGTGCCGGTTCCGCCACAGATCAGCGGTTTTATCGAGGACGCGCAGGTCAAACCGGCGACGGGAACCTGCGCGCTCTCGCTTTTTGCGCCTTACTGCTTGGACACCGGCGGCGCAATGTGGCGCACCTTGACGACCGACGCCACGCCCGCCGCGTGGATCGTGCGTTTCCACGACGGCAAGTACCCCGTCGTCTCGGCAACAAGCTGCACGCCCAAGGCGTGGTACATGTCTGAAAGCGTGGAATATTACGCCACGCCCGGCGACGGCTGCTGGAAAGTCGAGGCGATCGACAGCGTCGGACGCGTCTCGCCAAGCACGATCGTCTGCAAACCCGGGAGCGGCTCTGATGCGGGCAGCTTGAGCGACGACGTCAGCGGCACGGTCATCGAGACGCCCCCACCGAGCAGCTCCAGCGGCTGCACGGCGGGAAACAGCAGTAGCGGCGGCTGGTTGGCAATCTGGGCGAGCCTCGCAGCGATCGCGGTGCGGCGGTTCAAGGCGCGCCGGATGTGGCTCGTGAGCGTCGCAGTCTTGGCGGGTTGCGGAACCGCGAGCACGGAAAACAGCGAGGGCAGCGACGTCATCGGGCAGAACGATTCGGTGGACGCAGACTCGGCGCCAGATGGCGGTCTCGCCGACGCCGGCACGGACGCTTCATCGGCCACGGACGCAGACGTCATCGAAGACGCCGATTCAGGCACCTCCGACGCCGAATTCGGGGTCGACGTAGGCAGTTCTGACGCGTGGACAACGTGCCCGCCCGAACCCGACTTCAACCAAGCCAAGTGCGCGGGCACTTTACACTGCACGTACGGGCAGGAGTGTTGCTGCGGCGAATGCCACCCATCCACGCAGTGCGAGTGTAACGGCGGCGTCTTGTGGTGCGGCGCGACGGACGCGTGCTTCATGCCCCAGTGCTCGGACGGCTGCGGCTTTCAGCAGTACAACACCCCCAGCGGCTGCCAATCCTGCGACGCGATTCAAACCGAATTGCCCGTCGCGCTCGCCGCTGCCATCACACCTTTTGACGGCTGCAGCGGCTCAAGCGACTGCGCCAGCGTCGACGCGTTCGTCGGCTGCGGCGGCAATTGTCCGTTCGCCTTGGCCAGCGACCAGACCACAACCGGCGCCAACGCGCTCAGTCAAGCCGCCATCGGCTGGTGCGGCGGGTACGGCAGTTTTGGTTGCGGCATCAACTGCCCGCAGGCCGGCAAGCCCGCGTGCGTACAAGGCCACTGCAAGCTGGTCGGCATTTGCGACCCGCAAGTCGCGCCCACAGGCAGCGCGTGCGACGACGGCGACGCCTGCACCAGCGGCGACGTGTGCACCGGACCCGGAAAGTGCGCGGGCACAACGGTGAACTGCGACGACGGGAACGTCTGCACGGCAGAAATCTGCCTAAAGGACACCGGCTGCCACTACGCGCCGACTGCGGGCGCGTGTTCCAGCAACGTCGCGTGCAGCCTCGGCGGCTCATGTAGCGCGGGCAAATGCTTGGACGGCGGTGCGACGGGCTGGACAGTGACGCTGCCCAAGCCGGAATCGGGGCTGGACGGCGCGCTGACGCAAATGGCGGATGGCTCGTACGTGATTGCCCACGCGGTGCTGAACCAACCGATCGCGCGGGTGATTCACGTGGATACGGCGGGCAAAGTGCTGTGGGACAATGCGGATGTGGCGACCGGCTACGCCTCGGACGTGCGCGGGCTGGAGGATGGAAGCGTGCTCGTCGCGGGCCATTTGCCGGCAGGTCAGTGGCCCGACGGGAAGGCGGTGCTGTGGCGTCTGGACGTGGCGGGCAAGCTGACCCAGACGACGGAGATTCCCGCGTCGTTGCCGGGCAACGTGCGGCTCGCGGTGCGACCGGAAGGCGGCGCGGTGGTGACGGGGTCGTTTCAGCCCGCGCTGGTCAACGCTTGGAACGCGTTCGTCGCGCGCGTGGACGCGTCCGGCACGCTGCTGGGCAAGACCGACTTGGGCGAGGTCGGCAACTACGGGTATCAGACGTATCCGGCGGCGCACACCGGCAGCATCGGCGTGCTGACCTCCAAGACCATGCCAGACGGACTGACCGACGCGCGTTTCGTGCGTTTGGACGCAACAGGCGTTGTGCAAGTTGACGTGCCCGTGCTGCCCGCGCCGACGAACGACCAGCCCACCGGACTGCTCGCCCTCGCCGACGGCTTTCTGGGCGCGATGGGCACGATGGACTACCAAAAGGGCGGCAGCAAAGTGCCAAGCGCCGTAGTGTTTCGCCTGAACGACGCAGGCGCGGTCGTGTGGCAGAAGTCGCTGACGCTCATGGGCGCGTGGCTGGCACCCGAAGGCGCGGGCTTGCTGGTCGGCGGTTGGACGGACGGCGGTTCGGCGCAAGCGGTGATGCACGTTTCTCAGCTGAGCGCGGACGGCATTCTCACCGGCGACGTAACGCTGCCGGGCAGCGCGCTGGGCAACGGCGCGGTCTGGCTGGCGTCCGCAGGCAACGGAAGCCCGCTCTTTGCGGCGGTGACCGGAAGCGGCGCGCAGGTGAAGGTGATTCGCGTGTTGCCGCCGGGGAGCGCCTGCACCCCGTGACCGAAGCGTGAGAGCGCACGTCCTCCACCTGTATTCAGTCAACCAGCATCTTGACCCCACGTCCTCGATAGGCACACTCACCCTCGCCGCTGCTGGCGGCGCAACGAGGCCGCGATGTCCTGGCTCATGTCTGCCATCTACGACCGCTTCATGGCGGCGTCCGAGGAAGCTTGTTTGGCCGAGTGGCGGCACGCGCTGCTGGCGGACCTGTCGGGCGCGGTGTTGGAGGTTGGCGCCGGCACGGGCGCGAATCTGGCGCACTACCCGGCGAGCGTGACGCGCTTGACGCTGAGCGAACCCGACCCGCGCATGTCGCGCCAGCTGCGAACGCGCTTGGAGGCCGCGCCGCGTGGCGCAACCGAAGTGGTCGACGCCGACGTGGTCGCGCTGCCCTTTCCCGACGCCCATTTTGACGCTGTCGTCGCCACGCTGTTGCTGTGCTCGGTGCCGTCGCAAGCGCTCGCGCTGGCGGAGATCCGTCGCGTGTTGCGACCCGGCGGCGCTTTCGTCTTTCTGGAGCACGTCGCAGCGCCCAAAGGCACTTCGCGGCGGTTGTGGCAAGGACGTGTCGAGCCGCTCTGGAAGCACGTCGCGGGCAACTGCCACGTCACGCGTGAAACGCAAGACGCCATCTCCGCCGCCGGGCTGGACGTCGGCGATGTGACCGCGCAGAGCATGCGACGCGCCCTGCCCATCTTGCGTCCCACCATTCGCGGCATCGCGCGTCGCCCCGTTTCCAATTGAAGGAGCAGCGCGCCATGACGGACGTTTTCCACCACTATGACGCGCACTTGGGGCCCATTTACACCTGGATGCTGGGGGATCTTGCTGCGGCGCTCGCTGGCGCACGTGCCGACCTGAACCGCGTGGGAATCGCGGCGCGAGCGGGCGCCTTGGCGGTTGACTTGGGCGCGGGTCCGGGCGTGTACGCCATTCCACTCGCGGAGCTGGGCTACACGGTGCTGGCTATCGACGCCTGCGCTGGTCTGCTCAACGAACTGACCACACATGCGGGCAACCTGCCGATTCAGCCGATCCTGGACGACCTCGCACAGTTTCGCCGCCATCTGACTGCGTCGCCCGACGTCGTGCTCTGTATGGGCGACACGCTGACGCACCTGCCGTCGCACGCTGTGGTCGAGGCGCTTGTCGCCGACGTCGCCGCCGCGCTTGCACCAGGCGGCACATTCGTCGCCACGTTTCGCGATTACTCCGGAGCGCTTCTGGAGGGCCCAGCGCGGTTCATCCCGGTTCGCAGCGATGAAGACCGCATTCTGACTTGCTTTCTGGAAGCCGAAACCGCCACGCTCCGCGTGCACGACTTGCTGCATCAGCGGGTCGAAGGGCAGTGGCGGCAAACCGTGAGCGCCTACCGCAAGCTGCGGATTTCCCCGAAGTCGCTGCAGGAGTCGCTGCAAACCGCGGGGCTGACGACGACCGTGGAACCGGGGCCGCGTGGGATGATTCTGGTTGTTGGCCAGCGGGTTCCCTGAGCGCCCCGTAGACGCGTGACCAGGCGCACGGATGCTCCCAGCGAGTGAGAACCCTATCTGTCACGTCGGCCCTTGCGCTCCCGCCAGCATCATGCGATGACACCTCCGGGGTCTTACAACCGGGGGAGAAATCGATATGCAAGCAAGCTTGTTCACAACTGTTTTTTTGCCTTTGGCGCTCGCCGTCATCATGCTGGGTTTGGGGCTCAGCCTGACGAAAGACGACTTCAAACGGGTGCTCGTCTACCCGCGCGCGGTGTTCGTCGGTCTGCTCGCGCAGATGGTGCTGCTGCCCGCAGTGGCCTATGGTCTCGCAAAAGCTCTGGAGTTGCCGCCTGAACTGGCGGTGGGTCTCATGTTGCTGGCGGCGTCGCCGGGGGGAGCCACCGCCAATCTGTTCAGCCACCTCGCGCACGGGGATGTCGCGCTCAACATCACGTTGACGGCGACCAACAGCCTCTTTTCGCTCTTCACCCTGCCGCTTTACATCCAGTGGTCGTTGCACGCATTTCTGGGCGAAGAAAAGGCAATTCCGCTGCAGTCAAGCAAGGTGGTTTCCGTCGTGCTGATCATCTTGATTCCCGTGCTCATCGGCATGGCGATTCGCAAGAAGAACGCTGCGTTGGCGACCCGACTGGACAAGCCCGTGCGGATCATTTCAGCGCTGTTCCTGTTTTCCATTATCGGCGCGACGATTGTGAACGAGGGCGACAATTTGTGGACGATGTTCCGCGTCGCTGGCGTCGCCGCGCTTGTGTTCAATCTGGCGAGCATGACCGTCGGCTACGTGTTGCCGCGGGTGTTTCAGGTGCCCGACCGGCAGGCCGTCGCAATCGGCATGGAAATCGGCATTCACAACGGGACGCTGGCGATCACGATTGCGTCAACGCTGTTGGGCAATCCCAAGATGGCCATTGCGCCGGCGATTTACAGCCTCATCATGTTTGTGACGGCGACGTTGTTTGGGCTGTGGGCGGCGAAGCGGATCGCGAAGTCACCGGACGCGCCCGAAACTGTCGCTTAACGAGTCGGAATTGCCCTCAAAGCTCGCAGGTCCCGCCGTGCTTCTCGTGGTAGTCCTGGTGGTACTCTTCCGCGGGCCAGAACGGCTTCGCCGCTTCTACCGTCGTCACAATCGACCGCCCTGCAAGCCGCGGCTGCTTGCTGAGTTCGCGGAGGAACGTCTCCGCCGTGCGCTTTTGCTCCGCGTCCGCTGCGAACACCACGCTGCGGTACTGCGTGCCCACGTCCGGCCCCTGCTGGTTAAGCGTCGTCGGGTCGATCTTCGCAAAGAGCACCTCCAGCAAGTGCCGGTAGGTCACGCGGTCCGCGTCAAACAGCACCTCCACCGACTCCGCGTGTCCCGTGTCGCCGCTGCTCACCTCGTGGTACCCCGGCCGCGCCTTCCGACCGCCCATGTAGCCGGACGTCGCCTCGATGACACCCGGCGTCCGCTGCATGATGTCCTCCACGCCCCAGAAGCAGCCGCCGGCGAAGTACGCCTTCTGCAGGTTCACCGGCTGCGACTGCGCCGGCAGCGGCTGACCATCCGGGATGAAGATCAGCGCCGCGCTGTTCAGGCAATAGCGCCGACCGGTCGGCCGCGGACCGTCGTCAAACACGTGGCCCAGATGCCCGCCCGACCGCGCGTCCAGAATCTCCACGCGCTCCATTCCGCCCGAATTGTCCGGTTTCTCGATAACGTGGTCCGGATCAAAGGGCGCAAAGAAGCTCGGCCACCCCGTGCCAGATTCAAACTTGGCCGCCGACCGAAACAGCGGCAGACCGCCCAGCGCCGACACGTAGACACCCGACTTTTTGTTCTCCAACAGGCCACCGCAAAACGGCGGCTCCGTTCCCGCCTTCAGCAGCACGTTGCGCTGCTCTTGCGTCAGCCCCTTGGCCAGCCGCGCGACTTCAGCAGGCTGCATTGGCGTCACGTCGTAACCCGCCGCGCTGATTTTGCGGTGGACGTACGGGCTCGTCGGCGGTGCCGCCTGCGCTTCCGGCACGTGCTGACACGCGGCGACGCAGAGACCCAGACCCAGAAACAGCTGACGCATCACCATCGCGAACTCCTGTTGCGCGCGTAGAGCCCTGAGGTCCGCGCGCCAGCCAAGTCTCAGGACCATTCCCGGACTGGCAAGCGCGAGCAACACAAGCTCGCTTCGCTGCTGCAATTTTTGGGCACCCGCAAGAACGCCACGGATTCAACCGCGCGGCGTCTGCCGTTATTCCGGACGCGTCAACGCCAGGCGTTTTTGCTTCACAAGACGCATCAGGGTGCGGCGCATCACCGGTTGCTCGCGGGCGGTAAAGCCAATTTGCCACGGCGGCGGCCACACGCGCGGCTTCTTGTTCATGATGGACGCCGCCTCTGTGCTGTGCGCCAGTCCCAGAACGTGCCCCAGTTCATGCGCGAGCACCCAACGCATCCCGGTTTGTGACTCAATGACCCAGACCGCTTCGCCCGCGCGCCACGTCACGCCTTTTCGCACCGCGTTCGGGTCCGCCGCATCCGCCAGATGGCGCACGACGAACCACCGGAGCGGCGTCTGCTTGCCCAGTTTGCCCAGTTGATTGCGCTGCGTCACGGTGTCGATCTGCGCCAGTTCTTCGCCCAAAGTGTGAATGGCAACGACCTGAACGCCCGCGCCGATCGCTGCCAGCCGGTCGTTCGCCACCTCCAACTGCGTCTCCAGCCACGCGACATCGTCGAACTGTGGCGGTAGCCAGAGGTCCAACGCGATGCAAGTCGCGCGTTTCGGCGGGCATTTTGGCAACGCAACGGGCATCAGCGCGCACGCCGCCGAACTGAACAGCAGTGAAAGCAAGGGCAGCAACGGCAGGAAGCGCAACATCAGCGCCCGATCCTACCCCAGAATCGTCGCCGGTGCGCCCCTGTGCCACACAGGCCGTCCGTGCTAAAGTCCGCCCGCCCGCGCGACGGGCCCTTCCTGCCTCATTGCGAGAACCCCATGACCGACCCGCACTTGCAGCACGTGACCCTTCCTGACGGCCGCCCCGCCGTTCGCTTCACTGGGCGCTTTTTGTTCCTCTACGAGGACATCGAGCTCGTCCGCCGCCAGATCGCCGGCGAGAATCTGCCCTGGGATCCGACGCTGCCGCTGATCGACAACATCTCGACCGACGAAATCACGCCAGGCTGGGTCTGCTTCTACTTTGACGAAACGCTCGGCGAGTACTCGCTCATCGGCCTGCGCGGCGGCGCGATCGAGAAAGACAGCATCAAAACCGGTGACTTCGCAGTCATCGTCAGCGGCAAGTCCAAGGGCTGCGGCTCCTCGCGGGAAACCGCGCCGTTTTCCGAGCAAGCCGCAGGCGTCCGCCTCGTCATCGCCCAGACGATTGAGAAGATCTACCGCCAGAATAGCCAGAACATTGGTCTTTTGACGTCGAACGACTTCAGCCTCATCGGCCGCATTCAGGCCGGCGAGGCAATCGCGCTGGATGAATTTGTCACAGGTCTCGACCCAGTTGCGACGGAAATCGTCACGCGCGGCGGCATTTTTGCTTACAACACAGCGCGTTTGAACGGCGAAGTCGAGCCACCGCAGACCACGACGGCGCCGCGGCCGATGACGCTGGTCGAGAAGATCATCGCCAGGAAGGTCATCGTCGACGCCAAGTCGGGTCAACTGGGCGTGCCCGCGGTCAAGCCCGGCGACGCGGTTTTTGTACGCAGCGACGTGCGTTTTTCCCACGATTACACAACGGCGATGGCGCAGGTTGCGTTCAAGCTGGGCGTAGGAAAGGACGCCAAAGTCACCGATGCTTCGAGCATCTTTGCGTTTCGCGACCACTTGACGTTCCTCAGCCGCGTGATGTCGGACAAGCACAAAGCGATGGGTTTGCAGGAGCAGGCGGGGCAACTCGCGATCATTCAGCGTGAATTCTGCGCTGAGCAAGGCATTCGCCTCTACGACGAAGCCAAGGACGGTTCGGGCAGCGAGGCGATCTGCCACAACGCAATCCTGGAAGACATTGCGATGCCGGGCGACATCGTCGTCGGCACCGACTCGCACACCTGCACGGCGGGCGCCATCGGCACCTTCGCGTTTGGCGTCGGCAGCACGGACATGGCCAACACTTGGTACACCAAGGACATTCGCGTGTCCGTGCCGGAGACGGTGCGCTTCCACGTGACCGGCACCTTGAAGCCGGGCATCGCCGCCAAGGACATCATCTTGCGCATCATGGCGACGCCGTTCATCAAAGACGGCAAAGCGATCGGCAAGGTGCTGGAATTCTGCGGTCCCGGCGTGGAAGCGCTGTCGATGGACGAGCGCGCGACCTTGGCGAACATGGCGGTGGAAGCGGGCGCGACGACCGGTGTCATCGCGGCAGACGCGGCGGTGATTGAGTACCTGAAGCGCGCGCGCCCCGGTGTGGACACTTCGAGCGTGGAGTTCCTGCGCAGCGATCCGGATGCCGAGTACCTGGCGAGCTTTGAGATCGACCTCAATCTCCTCGACCTGATGGTCGCCACGCCGGGTGACCCGCGCAATGGCATTCCGCTGAAGGACTTGGGGGCGCACGTCGCCATTCAGGTCGCCTACGGCGGTTCCTGCACCGGCGGCAAGATGGCGGACATGGACATGTACGCTTCGGTCCTGCGAACGGCGGTCGACAAGGGTCTGAAGGTCGCGGATGGCGTGCAACTCTACATCCAGTACGGCAGCCAAAAAATCAAGGAATACGCGGTCAAGCAAGGCTACCCGGCGATTTTCGCCGCGGCCGGCGCCAACGTCATCGATCCGAGCTGCGGCGCCTGCATCAACGCGGGTCCCGGCGTGTCGACGCGTCCCGACCAGATCACCGTGAGCGCCATTAACCGCAACTTCCCCGGTCGTTCGGGGCCCGGCAAGGTCTACCTGGCCAGTCCTTTGGTTGTAGCGGCTTCCGCGGTGAAAGGGTACATTGCCTCCCCGGATGAGTTGTAGCCCGCCGTTCGCGCGGGACCAAGGGAGTTGCCAGTGAAAGTCGCGCACTTGCTGACCTGGGGAGCCTCGCTCCTCGCTGCCAACGTGTTCGCCGTCGGCCTACCCGCAGCGGCGACGACAACCGCGGTGGAAACCGACTCGCCCGAAGCGATGGAAGCCCAAGGCGAAGCACTCTTCGCGACAGGCAAGTACGGCGATGCAGCGGCTTGGTTTGGCATGGCCGCCGACGCAGCGCCAACGGCGGAACGTTTCTGGCGTCTGGCGATGGCGAAGCTCGGCGGGGGAGACTTGCTTGGCGCGCTGGTCGCCGTGGATCAGACGCTGCAGCGGGATTCGCAGCATCCGGGGGCCATCAAGACGCGGCCTTTGCTCGCGCAATGGGTGAGAAACCGCGGGGCGAGCGGAACGGCCGTTCCCATGGTGCCCGTCGGACGTTCGATCCGCATGGCAGTGCTACAAGCGCTGGTCGATGGCGACGACGTGCTGGCGCGGCAGTTACTACCGCTTTGGCGATCTGGCCCCGAAAAAGGCGTGGTCGCGGAACTGGTGCAGGCTGAATTGTGGCTGCGCGACAACCGTCTAGCGGACGCGGACAAGGTGCTGCGGGCGATTCTGGCGAAGAAGCCGGGGCACCCAGGGGCGCTGAAGGCGCTCGCGGAGGTCGTCATTCTGCGCGGCGAGTTCCAGCAAGCGCGGGCCATGCTCAACCTGCCAGTGGTCCGTCAAGCCAACGGCGAGGATCCAAACGCGGACCTGTACCGGTTCATGTTGCGGCGTCGCGGTGAATGGCAACAGCAGCTGCGGATGGCCGTCGATCCGGGGGTCAAACCGCTGCCAGCCCTGAGTCAACAGCTGGCCGAAATGACGCCGCCGCCCGAGGAGCCACCTCCTCCTCCTCCGCCGCCGCCGCCGGAACCGGTCAAGGTGAAGCCAAGCAAGCATCACGCCAAGGACTTGCACCGCCCGGCCGTCCCCAAGGCGCTGATGACCAGGGTGCAGAAGTCGGCGACCAAGAAAGCCAAAAAGTCGGGTAAGTAGCCGCCCATGACCAACGATCACGTGCAGGGGGCTGTACGCGGCGCGGTGCTGTTGCCCCACGCCGACGGCCGCGTCGAATGGCTGCCGCACGCGGAGGTGACGTGGCACGCCGGGCGCATCGTCGAGGTCCGCGCGCTGCCCATGCCGCCACCCAGTGACGCGCCGCTGCTGCTGCCCGGCTTCGTCGACCTGCACTGCCATTGGCCGCAGTCACACGTGCGTGGACAGTTCGCGGGGCAGCTGTTGCCCTGGCTGCGCGAGTCGATTTGGCCCGCTGAAGCCGCCTTCCGCGACGGCGAGATTGCCGAGCGACGCGCGCGACAGTTCTTCCTCGACGTCACGCGCGCTGGAACCTGCGCCGGGCTCTTTTTTGGCGCGCCGTTTGCCGAGTCCACGCCGATTTTTCTGCAGGCCACGCCGCGCGGCTTCTGGGAAGGTCCGGCGATCATGACGCAGAACGCGCCGACGGAGCTGCTGCGTCCGGCGACGGAGACGCTGGCGATGCTGCAAGCGCTGAACAATCCGCGCGTTTCGATCGCGCCGCGGTTCGCACCCAACGTCGACGTGCTTGGGCTCGACGCGTGTGGGCACCTCGCGCAGCACATGCGCTGGCCGGTGCAAAGTCACCTGTCCGAGAACGAGGCGGAAATCGCCTGGGTCCGCGCGCTCTTCCCCGAGGCGCTCGACTACACGGATGTCTACGACCGCGCCGGGCTGCTCGGTCCGCGCACGATGCTGGCGCACGGCGTGCATCTGGAGGTGCGCGAATTGGCGCGTCTCGGCGCGACGGGTACGTGGATTGCGCACTGTCCAACCAGCAACGAGGCGCTGCATTCCGGGCGCATGCCGCTGGAGAAACTGCGGGCGGCGGGCGTGCCGTGGGTGCTGGCAACCGATGTGGGCGCGGGCCCCAGCCTCAGCCAATTGCACGTGATGCAGCGTTTCCTCATCACGCATGCGGGACTTGCGGACGTCACAGCGTGTGAAGCCCTGGCACGTGCGACGGCAATTCCCGGCGCGTGGCTTACGCAGTTCGATTCGACGCTGCAAGGCTTGGGAACTTTGGAAATCGGCGCGCCTGCGCACATCGTCTCTGTGCCGCGTCCAGACGCGCAGGATCCCGAATCCGTCCTGCGCGCCCTCCTCTCGCCTGCCGACGGCCACTTCGAGTCGACGCCGCTCTCGGTCACGCTGTGGGGCAAACGCCTATTTTGACGGTTCTTTCGTCGCGCCGCAGAACGTATTGATGCCGTCGATAATCGTATCTTCCGGCGCGGTCGCCTTCTTGATTTCCGCCTCGGCGTTCGCCGCGTCGGTCTGCGCCTTGGCGGCATCCGCCTGCGCGGCTTCCGGGTTCGTCGCTGCCAGCTTTTGCGCCGCGCCAATCTTTTCCGTCACAGCAACCATGTCCTTGAACGCCTTGGACGAACCCGCACACATCGTCTGGTAATCGGCTGCGAACTTCTTGAGCTCCGGCGTCTCGATCTCCAGCTTCTTCACATCGGCGGCGCCAGCTTCAACTTCGGCAGCCATCGCCGTGAACGCCTTCGCGCCCACCTCCAGTGACGCGTCTGCCGGCATGTCGTCGGAAAGCTTGCGCACCTTGGTCGTATGCGGGTTGATGGCCTCGATCAGCGACTTGCATTCGGCCTGCTTCTTGGCCTCCGCACAACCAGAGAGCGCGAGACCTGCCGCGAGCGCGACGGAGAGAAGAGTCGTGAGTTTCATAGGACCTCCGGCGCGCCAAAGCAGCACCTGATGGATGAAGGGAACGTCGCGCAGCGTGCGAGGCGCCACGGAATCAGAGTCCACGCGCGGTCGAAGGTCAATGGCCGCTCGGCCGCAATTGTCACGCAAACGCAACGTTGCACGCGCGGTGGCGAGTCGAGCGATTTCTGATGACGCGCGAGCGCTGGGCTGGGCACGTCACGCGCGGGTCACGGCACGCCTTTTCCCGCTCCCGCAAGCGTTGACGCCAAGGCCAAAATCGAGTCTCCTACGCCAGTCGACGTGGCCCACCTAAGCCACAGGGAGACTCACCAAATGGCACTCACTCCTCGCGTCAAGAAGATCCTCTCGTGGTACCAGAGCGACAACCCCGGCACGCGCGCGAACCTCGTGCGGATGTTGAATCACGGCAAGCTCAAGGGCACCGGCAAAATGGTGATTCTGCCGGTGGATCAGGGCTTTGAGCACGGACCGGCCCGCTCGTTCGCACCCAATGCGCCGGGCTACGACCCAACCTACCACTTTGAACTGGCGCTCAAGGCTGGCTGCAACGCGTACGCGGCGCCGCTCGGTTTTCTGGAAGCGGGCGCGGCAGAATACGCGGGGCAGATTCCGCTCATCTTGAAGCTGAACAACTCGGATAGCCTGGGCGGTCCGTCGGATCCGTGCTCGGCGATTACCGGGTCGGTCGATGAAGCGCTGCGCCTCGGTTGTGCGGCGATCGGCTATACGATTTACCCCGGCTCGAACAACCGCAACACGATGTACCAGGACCTGCGCGAGCTGACCGAAGAGGCCAAGCGCAAAGGCCTCGTCGTCGTCACGTGGTCGTACCCGCGCGGCAGCAAGCTGTCCAAGGAAGGCGAGACCGGCATCGACGTCGCCGCCTACGCCGCGCAGATCGCCGCGCAGTTGGGTTCGCACATCATCAAGGTGAAGCCGCCGACCGCGCACATCGAGCAGGACGCCGCGCGCAAGGTCTACGAGAAGTACAACATCCCCGTCGCCACGTTGACCGAGCGCGTGCAGCACGTCGTTCAGTCCGCGTTCGGCGGTCGCCGCATCGTCATCTTCTCCGGTGGCGAGGCGAAGGGCACGGAAGCGGTCCTCGAAGAAATTCGCGCCATCGCCGCGGGCGGTGCGTTCGGCTCGATCATGGGTCGCAACGCCTTCCAGCGTCCGGAAGCCGAGGCCCTCGCGCTCCTCAATCAGGTCATGGCGATCTACCGCGACGCGCCGTAAGCGATGCCAAAGATCCAGGGGTCCGCAGCCATCCTGCTGGCAGCCCTGCTCTGGTCATCGGGCGGCCTCTTCATCAAGTGGATTCCGTTGCCCGCACTTGCGGTTGCGGGCGGTCGCGCGGCCGTCACATCGGTGTTTTACCTCCTCGTGTTGCGGCCAAAGCTGCGGCAGGCGCGCCTGTCCACTGCGTTGGCTTACGCGTGCATGATCATGACGTTCGTCGCGGCCAATAAGGCAACGACCGCGGCGAGCGCTGTGCTCCTGCAGTACACCGGCACCGCCTGGGTGCTCATGGCCGGCTACAGGTTCTTCGGCGAGCGCGTCACCAAAATCGACGTCGTCGCCGTCGTCGGGTGCCTCGGCGGCATGGCGCTGTGCCTCCTCGATGACGCCGTCGGCATCACCTGGCAAGGCAACGCGCTCGCCGCGATTTCCGGTGTGTTTTTTGCCATGGCAGTCATCCTGATGCGCCGCGACGCACAAGTCGGCAGCGATTCGGCGCAGGCGTCCATCACCGTTGGCAACTTCATCGGCGCGGCGGTCGGCTTGAGCTTGGGCGGCGCGGATCTGGTGCACGGACTCGGCTGGCAGCCTGTCGCTGGGCTTTTGTGGCTCGGCTTGCTGCAAATGGGTGCGTCGTACCTGCTGTTTCTGCGCGGGTTGCGAACGGTGACCGCGTCGACGGCGAGCCTCCTGTCCCTTCTGGAGCCCGCCGTCAGTCCGATGTGGGTATGGCTCGGCACCGGCGAGCGTCCCGGCGTCGCGACCTTGGCGGGCGGCGCGCTGATGCTGGGTTCGTTGGCGGCACGGGCGCTGCTGCAGCGGTAACGCGCGCGGCGCGGTCAAGGTCCACGTCTTTTGCCCGCGAACTGTGCGCAAAAAAAAACCGCCGTGCCGCGTTCCTGGCAGACCAGAAGCGCGGCACGCGGTTGCCCCAACTCTTTCACTGCCCAACGCGTCGTCACGCGGTCTCTTCGGCCACTTCTTCGCCTGGCGGCAGATGCTGCGCCTTGACCTGAATCGAGACCGTGCGTCCCTTCAGCGCGGCGGCCTGCTTTTCAGCCGCAGCAGTGAACTGATTGCCCTTCGCCAACGGCAACGCAAGGATCGCCAGTGCGAGGATAATGAGCGCCGGCGCGAAGAACACCATACTCATGGCCCATTCTTGCAAATAATTCCAGTTCATATCGCCCTCCACTTCCACATCCCCGCCATAGCCGCGGCGAGGCCCGCCCGCAGGCGGTACTTGTGTTAGTCGAATGCCCCCCCGGACATTCCTCCCCAAACAGACGCGGAATCAGCCCCTTCGTCGGACAGACTTCACGCGCCCACGTGCGCCCCGTGCGCATCGTCAGTATCGGCACCAGCGGTCGGGGCAGAGCCATCCGGCTTTGCGACGAGCTTGCCAAGCGCCACAGGAATCGCGACCTTGATCATCACCGTGAAGGCCAGAAAGCCCATGCCGAAGATGCCAGCGGCGACCTGAACTTCATGCGCGGTCGGCGTGTACGCATAGATTTCGCCGAGAGTGTCCGGCGTCAAGCCGGGGATGACCAAGCCAATGCCCTTTTCGATGTACACACCGATGTAGAGCAACACACAACCCACGTTGAGCGTGAAGAAGTTCTTGCGCGTCGCCGGGACGATGAAGAGCACCAGCGCGATGACGGTCGAAATCACGCTCGTCCAGGCATACAAGCCAAGACCACGCGCTTCACCGACGCCGAAGAACAGGTATTCGGTGTGAATGAGGTGGTGCGTGTCGCTGTAGAACTCCTTGAACACTTCCGCGACGAGGAAGAACAAGTTCAACGCGATCGCATAAGCCATGAGTTCTGCGATCTTCCAGATGGCCTCGTTCTTGATCTGGAGGCCAGCGGTCTTACGCAGGATTTGCAGCAGAATCAGGATGATGGCCGGACCAGAGCAAAACGCGGAAGCCAGAAAGCGCGGCGCCAGAATCGAGGCGTTCCAATACGGACGACCGGCGAGGCCGCTGTAAAGGAACGCAGTGACCGTGTGAATGCTGACTGCGGCGGGGATCGACAGCAGCACGAGCGGCACGACGATGTTGGCATTGGGCTTGCGACCAAAGAACGCCGAATAGAGCATGTGCGAAACGATGGTGACGTTCAGCACCAGGTACATGTTGAGCACCATCACGTCCCAGGACAGCAACGATCTCGGAAAGTTGGGTGAACCGATAATCGGCATCAAGTGAAAGACGCGGTCGGGGCGTCCCACGTCCACGCTGACGAAGCCGAGACACATGATGATGGCGGCAATGGCCAGAAGTTCGCCGATGATGGCGATCTCGTAGATGGGCCCCCAGTGATACACGTACGCGGGAATGACGAGCACCACCGCGGCCGCAGCAACGCCGACCATGAACGTGAAGTTGCCGATGTAGAAGCCCCACATCACCTGGTCGCGCATGCCCGTGAGAATCAAGCCTTCCTGGTACTGGTGCGCGTAGCCCCAGCCGCCATAGCCGATGAGACACAGGAGGAACGCGATCCACGCGTAGTAGGTCGGCCCGCCCTTCAAGGCGTAGCGCGCGGCACCGGTGAGAAACTGAAGCAAATGCTTAAACATGAACGACCTCCGGTGCCGATCAGATGCCGAAGAAGTAGAAGAACTTCGGTCGAGTGTTGAGATCTTCCTTCAGAATGAAGACGCGCTTGCTTTCCAGCACGGCGCGAATCTCGCTCTTGGGGTCCAACATGTTGCCGAACTTGCGCGCGCCCACGGGGCAGATCTCGACGCAGGCCGGGTAACGGCCTTCGCGGGTGCGCTGGATGCAGAACGTGCACTTTTCGACGACGCCTTTGGGGCGCGGGCGATTGCCCAGCACGTGTGTGTTCGGGTTGAGCTGATCCGCCGGCAAGTTGGGTTCCGCCCAGTTGAAGCGGCGCGCGCCGTACGGACAGGCGACCATGCAGTACCGGCAGCCGATGCACCATTCGTAGTCGATGACCACGATGCCGTCGGGCTCTTTCCACGTCGCCTGAACGGGGCAAACCTTCACACACGGCGGGTTCTCACACTGCTGGCATTGCACCGGCATGTAGAAGTGGCCTTCGCGCGGCACTTCCGCCGGATTGTAGTACGGGTTGGCGTCGGAGAGGTCGATGCCTTTCTCCTTCTCCATTTCCAGCACCCTGATCCAGTGGATCGGGTTGTTGTGCTCGCCTTCCGGCGTCGGGCGCGACTGGTTGTTCTCTTTGACGCAGGCGTGCACACAACGGCGGCAGCCAATGCAGCGCGAAAGGTCCAGCGCGTAGCCAAATTTCACGCCTTCCGCAGCTGGGGTCGCGCGGACTTCGACGTTCTTCTTGAACTGCTTCTTGTAGTCTGCTTCCAGCCGTTTGATGAGTTGCTTCAGCTCCGGCTGCGTCATTTCCCGCAGACGGTGGGCCGTAAACTTCTCCAGCTCTTCCGTGCTGCAAGCCGCTGCCGTCGCTGCACCTGCGACGATCGCGCTGTGCTTCATGAAATTGCGACGACTCATGGACAGCTTGCGCGCTGCCTCGTCGTCGGTCAGTTCTTCAGCCGCTTCATGCCCGTGGTCGTGGCCGTGATGCGGAGCGGTTTCTTCAACCGTCTCCTGCTTCTTGGCGCAACCGCCGGTCTTTCCGCCACAGCTGCAGGCGTGCGTTTCTGGTTTCTCGGTCAACATAACGTCCTCCGTGCGTTCCATCGGTTCAGCGAATCAAGGTCGGGCGCACGGGCGGCGCCTCCGGCTTGAGAGGCTTGAAGTGCGGCGAGTGCGGGTTGTGGCAGTGGACGCAGAGCAAGTACTGCTTCTCACCGTCCCACATCCCGGTCCGCTTGCCGTGGATGCCCGACTTCCAATCGCGGTATTGCGTGCCATGGCACTGACCGCACAACCGGTACGACTCATCAAACGTGATCGTCACACCGCTCGCGAGGTGCAGAAAATCGCGGTTGTCCTTGTTGTGGCAATCCAAGCACCAGCGATTGGCCTCATCGTGGTGCAAGTGGATATTCGTGTGCTCTTCTTTCAGCTCACGACGCACCGGATTTGGCACCTGCGCTTCGTGGCAGTCCTGACACGGCCACAGCTCTTTGGACAGCGGCGGCTTGGGCACCGCGAAGCCCTTGGGCTCCTCCTTCACGCTGTGGATCGGGTCCGGCGGAAGCCCATTCTGCGGGGGCGGCAGCGTCGCAGGACCCGTGTGAACCGGATCCGGCGAGTCGATGGCAGCTTTGCCCGCTGGCGCCGATTGACAACTGCCCACCATCGCAACCGCTAGCGGCGCAACCAGAAAGGCGCGGAGAAGCGGCTCGAACCGCGACAGGAAGTAATTTTTTGGCGACACAGCGGCGGCCATGATTGTCCTCGTGCCCGGTATCAACAGCGGGCTGCGCTGGAGATAAGCATCAAACGTGCCAAGTCTGAGACAATCTGCATAAGGCGCGCAGAATCATCACTTTGAGCCATTTGACAGATTGTCAGGCACAACGTGACAACCTGACAGATTGGCAGGCACGATCTGTCAAAGATGAAGATTAGCCTGAAACATCATGCGATTACACGCCATGACGAATTGACATCCGTGGCAGTCAGCCGTCGGCTTCCAGTCCATAGTCGCTGAGCTTCCGATAGAGGGTCCGCTCACTGATGCCGAGCACGGACGCTGCCTGATGCCGATTACCGCCAACTGTCTGTAAAACCGAGATAATATGGTCCCGCTCCAGCGACTCCAGCGTCCGCATGACCGCAGTTTCCTGTCGACGCGTGCCTCGGACATGCCGCGGCAGGTCCTCCACCTCGATGACCTCGCCCGTGGCCAGTACGGCAGCCGCCTCAACCGCGTGGAGAAGCTCGCGCACATTGCCCGGCCAATGCCACGCCTGCAGCCGCGCCATCGCTTCGGCCGAAATCCGCCGTTGCAGCCCATAACGCGCGTCAATGCGGGCGAGGAAGTGCCGCGCCAAGGTCGGAATGTCCTCGACGCGGTCCCGCAGCGGGGGCATCTCGACGTGCAGCGTGCCAAGTCGGTAGTACAAATCGCTGCGGAACTGCCCGCGCGCAATCATCTCCTCCAGATTGCGGTTGGTTGCGGCGACAAGGCGAGCGTCCACGTGGATCTCACGCGTACCGCCCACGTGCCGGAAGCAGCCGGTTTCCAGCACGCGCAGCAGCTTTTGTTGCAGACCCAAGCTCAGATCGCCGATTTCATCCAGGAACATCGTGCCGCCGTCGGCGACTTCAAAGAGCCCGTGCTTGCGTTCGGTCGCCCCTGTGTAGGCCCCTTTTTCGTGGCCAAAAAGCTCGCTGTGCAGCAGGTCATCGTGCAGCGTCGTGCAGTCCACCACGACGAAGGGCTGACTCTTGCGCGGGCTGCCTTCGTGCACGCGACGCGCAACGACTTCCTTGCCCACGCCGGTCTCACCCAGAATCAGGACGCTGGCTTCGCTCGCCGCCACACGTTCAATCAGCACGCGGGCCTTTTCAAACGCGGCGCTGGAGCCGATGAACGCGCTTGTCGACGGTGGCGGTTGGAGGCCCGTACGCAGAATCTCGTTGCGCTCGACCAGACGGCGGCGCTCCAGCGCCTTGTCGATGACCACGCGCAACTCTTTGATCGAACACGGCTTGGCGACGTAGTCGTAGGCACCGGCGCGCATCGCCGCGATCGCAGTGTCGATCGTCCCATGGCCTGTGAGCACGATCGCCTCGGTCTGGGGCGAGACGACCCGCAGGCGCTTCAACACTTCCATGCCGTCGCCGTCACCCAAGTGCAAGTCCAACACCGCTGTGTCAAAAGACTCGTCGCCGGCAAGAACGCGCATGGCGTCGGCCACACTGCAGGCGGTCGTCACGCGGTAACCAAAGTGCGCGAGTTCGTCGGCCAGGAGTGAGCGGTAGATGTCATCGTCGTCGACAACGAGCAGATGCGACTTCATGAGCGGGTCCGTGTGCTGTAGATGTGGTTGTCGTTGGGAACGCGCACCGGAAAGCTGACGCCAAAGACGGAGCCTTCGCCGACGCGTGTTCGCACGATGCGAAGGTCGCCACTCCAGTCGCGCGCGAGGTTCAGGGAAACGAAGAGGCCGAGTCCGCTGCCGCGTTGCCGGCGGCTGAAGAACGGCTCAAAGACGCGGAGCGCGTCCTGCGGAGAAATGCCGCATCCGGCGTCTTCCACCTGAACCTCCAGCATCTCTGCCTGCCCTACCAGGACTGGCATGCGGAGAAAGTGCACGACGACCCGCGTGCCCGTCTCGCTCGCTTCGACCGCGTTGATGAGCAGGTTCAGCAGCACCTGTTGCACCGCCGAAGCGTTGGCCAGCACCGGCGGCAAGTCGTCCGCCGCATCGACCTGAATCGCCACGCCGCGGATTTGCGCCGTCGACCGCGCCAGACGCGCGACGAGTTCGACGGTAGGTCGCAGGTCGACGATCTCTCGCTCCGGCGTTTGCCCGCGCGCGAGGTTCATGAACTGCCGGGTAATCGTGCCACACCGCCGGACTTCAGCCGCCGCCAGCTGCGCGTAGTGCCGCACGCGTTCCGGGTTCGGCGGTTCGTCTGGTGACGCGCACTGTCGATCAATCGCTTCCAGACACGTGCCGATCGACCCCAGCGGTGTGTTCAGTTCGTGGGAGATGCCCGATGCCAGCATGCCGACCGACGCGAGCCGCTGGTATTCCGCCAAGCGCGCCTCGGCGCTCCGCCGATCGGTGATGTCGCGCCACACCTCCACCACGCCGTCCAACACACCGTCTTGCGTGTACACCGGTGACGCGCGCAGTTCCTCGTGGTGGGTTTGCCCGTCGGCGTCCAGTCGCGTGCGCACCGCGGTGACAGTCTTGCCCGACTTCAAGCAACTCTCGCCCGGACAATCGGTCACATCGCAGCCGATGCCGGCACCGCCCGCGACGTGGATGCAATTGTGGCCGATCAGCTCGTCAGCGTCGTCGCCCATCCGCCGTTTGAAAGCGTCATTCGTCGCGACAACGTGGAAGTTCTTGTCCATCACGACCATGCCGTCGTCGACCGCGTTCATGGTGCGTTCCAGCTGTTTACCTTGTGCTGCCACGCGCTGCAGCAGCTCTTGTCCGGAGTCAACCATCGCGTTGAACGCCACTTGCAGGCGCGTGACAGCGTCGTTGCCTTCGAGCGGAACGCGCTGGCTCAGGTCGCCCGCCGCGATGGCGTTCGCCACATGCTCAAAACGATACAAGCGACGCAAGAGAAACCGCCGGAACGCGACGGTAATGCCGGCAATCAGGATCAAGCCAAACATCGCCGTGCCAAACGCCAAACGCGAGACGGAGCGCTCGATGTGCGCGATGGTTTGGCCCACCGGCACGTCGACAATCAAGATGCCGTTGATGCGGTTTTTGGGCGAATGGCAGTCGTGGCACGCCTCGCGGTTGGCGATCGGCTGCACAGACCGCAGCACGGTGCCGTCCGACATCTCCAGTACCGCTGAACGCTGGCGATCGGCCGCCGGGTGGGCGTGACACACCTGACACGCCGGCTCGGTGAGTTGAAACTGCCGCTTTTGGTACGACGGATCACTGCTGAACTTGACCTTGCCCTTGCGGTCAAGCACGAGGATCCGCTCGGCTTCCTTGTCCGCGGCGAAGCTCTGCACCATGCCGGCGACCAGACTGCTATCGCCCGCTTCCAGCATTTGATGGGTCAGCGCGAGGCGAACCAACTGCGCTTCCCGCGTGGCGTGGGTGCGCGCCTCCGAGAGCATTTCCTCGCGAAACGCCAGATACGTCAGGTGAAAACCGAGCCCCAAGCCACCAATGACGACGAACGACACCGCGAGGATGAGGCGCCAACTGAGCGATTCGAGGACAAAGAAACGCCTCATCCGTTCACCCACGCAGAGCCACCCGCGCTCGCAGAGCGGCCCGCAATGTCACACGATAGATGCGCGACTGCAAGGCGTTGGCCAAGCTCGGCTGACGGTGCTGAGAAGAGGTGTAAGGTTGCCCTTGACGGCATTGCTGGGCGGCCGTGACATCAGTACAGTCAAACGTTTAACGAGACAGCCTGCGCTGGGCCAACGAGGCAGATTCGATGCGTAAGAAGAAGCAGTTGCAGTGGATTGTCGCGTTGCTCGCGCTGACCAACGTCGTCGCTTGCGGCAACACCAAGACCGCGGACACGGGCTTGGACAACCTTTTTGCGGACGTTCAGTTCAACGGCGACAGCCAGTTTGGCGACACCGGCAAGAAGCCCGACGTCAGCAGCGACACGGGCACGCCGGGCAGCGACACCGTCAACGACAGCGGCGTCAGCGACGCGGACGCCCCAGGCTCGGACGTCGACAGCACGACCGACATCGCAACGGGCAGCGACGAAGCCACCGGGACTGACACCAGCGTCGACCAGGAAATCGCGGGCAGCGACGTCGCCAACACCGGCTGCGAATTCGTAGCGAACCCGTTGGCGGGCGAGCCCGGCGCGGCGTGTACGAGCAGCACCGACTGCGATTCCGGCTACTGCGTCGACTCACCCAACGGCAAAATCTGCACGCAACCGTGCTCCGCCTGCTGCCCGACCGGCTTTCACTGCGGGCAGATCCCCGGCAGTTCCGACACCGCGTTCGTCTGCCTCGCGCAGTTCATCGCGCTCTGCCGCCCATGCAACACCGACGCCGAATGCGGCGCGGTCAACGTCGGCTCGTTGTGTGTCAGCGCGGGCGACGGCGGCTCCTTCTGCGGCGGCGCTTGCGACAAGGACAGCGACTGCCCCGGCGGCTACGCGTGCAAATTGAGCCAGGGCGAAAAAGGCGCGGGCAACCAGTGCGTGCTCACGGGCGGCGAATGCGGCTGTTCCAAGAAGTCGATCTTTGACGGCGCTGCAACCGCGTGTGCGAGCTCCAACGCGTTTGGCAGCTGCTCCGGTTCGCGCAAGTGCGCCATCAGCGGCTTGACGCCGTGTTCCGCCACCACGCCGCAGCAGGAACTGTGCAACGGCAAGGACGACAACTGCGACGGCTTGACCGACGGCGGCGACAGCGCCGACTGCGTGAACTACTGGAAAGACGGCGACGGCGACGGCGCGGGCGTGGGCACGAGCCAGTGCTTGTGCGCGGCGGTCGGACTTTCCACAGCGACGACGAACGGCGACTGCGACGACGACTTGAAGGCGATTCACCCGGGCGCGAAGGAAGTCTGCGATGACGTGGACAACAACTGCGACGGCACCATCGATGAAGGCTGTGACGACGACGGCGACGGCTACTGCGACGCGGCGCTGATCATCGTCGGCTCGCCGGTTGTCTGCACGTACGGCACCAAGGACTGCAACGACACCGTCGCGACCGTGCATCCAAGCGCGCCGGAAATCTGCGGCAACGGCGTGGACGACGACTGCAACGGCACGATCGACGACAACGCCAGCACGCTCTTTTACCTGGACAACGACGCGGACGGCTTTGGCAACAACAAGATCACGCAGCAGGCGTGCGCCAAACCCGCGGGCTACGTGCTCCTCGGCGGCGACTGCGATGACAACGCGACGACGGTTCACCCCGGCGGCACGGAGGTCTGCGACGGCCTGGACAACGACTGCGACGGCTTGACCGACGGCGTCGACCTGACCGGCTGCACGCTGTTTTACACGGACGCCGACGGCGACACGTACGGCGCGGGCACCGGCAGCTGCCTGTGCAAAGCCAACACCACGTTCAGCGTCGCGACCACCGGCGACTGCAACGACGACAACAGCGGCACGCACCCGGGCGTGGTCGAGGTGTGCGACAGCACGGACAACAACTGCAACGGCGTCGTCGACGAGGAAGGCGCCAACGGGTGCACGCTCTTTTACCCCGACGAAGACAGCGACGCGTACGGCGCGGTCACCACCGGTCACTGCCTGTGCGCGGCGGACGGCGTGAACAAGGCGACGAAGTCGGGCGACTGCAACGACACCAATCCGAGCATTCACCCCAAGGCGGACGAAATCTGCAACGGCGCGGACGACAACTGCGACGGTCAGGTCGACCCCTTGGGCTCTCAGGGCTGCAGCAACTACTACGTGGACGTCGACACCGACGGCTACGGCGTGGGCAGCGTGGGCTCGAAGTGCCAGTGCGCCGCGACGGGTCAGTACTCATCTTTACTCACCGGCGACTGCGACGACACCGACAGCGCGACGTTCCCCGGCGCGACCGAGGTCTGCAACGGCAACGACGACAACTGCAACGGCGACGTCGACGAAGGCGTGACGACGACCTACTACACCGACAAGGACAAGGACGGGTACGGCGCCGCCAGCGTGTTCGTCGCCGCGTGCAGCGCGCCGCCCGGCTTTGTCACGGACAACACGGACTGCGACGGCTCCAAGGCGAGCGTCCATCCGGGCGCGACGGAAGCGTGCAACACGGTCGACGACAACTGCGATGGGCAAACCGACGAAGGCGCGGCGACGGGCTGCACGACGTTTTACGCGGATGCGGACAAGGACTCGTTTGGCGACGTCAACACGCCCAGCCAGTGCCTGTGCGCGGCAAGCGGCGCGTTCACGGCGGCGTCGGCCACGGACTGCAACGACGGCAGCGCGAGCGTCCACCCCGGCGCGGCAGAGATCTGCAACGGCGCGGACGACAACTGCAACGGCGCGACGGATGAAGGCGTGGGCAACACGTACTACCAGGACAACGACAGCGACGGCTACGGCTCGGCGGTGACGCTCAACGCGTGCGGCGCGACGCTGGGCTACGTGCTGACGACGGGCGACTGCAACGACGCGGTCGGCAGCATTCACCCCAACGCGGTCGAGACGTGCAACGGCGCGGACGACAACTGCGACGGGCAAACGGACGAGGGCGTGAAGAAGTCGTGGTACGAGGACTTTGACGGCGACGGCTACGGCAACAAGAACGTCATCCAGACCGCGTGCAACGCGCCCGGTGGCTACGTGGCGGACAAGACCGACTGCGACGACGTGCACGCGTACGCGCACCCGAACGCCGCGGAGACGTGCAACTACGTCGACGACAACTGCAATGGCAGCACGGACGAGAACGTCACGACGACCTACTACGAGGACAAGGACGGCGACACGTACGGCAATCCCAACGTCTCCATCAAGGCGTGCGACACCGCGCCGTTGGGCTACACGTCGGCCAGCGGCGACTGCAACGACACAATCGCCACGGGCTACCCCATCCACCCCGGCGTGCAGGAAGTCTGCGACGGCGTGGACAACAACTGCGTGGGCGGCATCGACGAGGGCGTGAAGTTTACGTACTACCAGGACAACGACGGCGACGGGTACGGCTCGGCGGTGACGCAGTTGGCTTGCAGCAAGCCGAACAACTACTCCACGTTCAACGGCGACTGCAACGACGTCCTCGCCACCGGCGGCGCGGCGATTTACCCAAACCAGACAGAGGCGTGCAACGGCATCGACGACAACTGCAACGGCACGACGGACGAGACGTTCACCTTCACCACGTACTACCAGGACGCCGACCTCGACGGCTACGGCAACCCGGCCGTCAGCAAGAGCGCGTGCAGCCAGCCCGGCGGCTACATCCTGGAGCACACGGACTGCGACGACGCACACGCAACGGCGCATCCAGGCGCGACGGAAGCGTGCGGGGCGGGGAATGCGCCGAATGGGATTGATGAGAATTGTAATGGGGTGGTGGATGAGGGGTGTAGCGCGGTGACGTGTACGGCGCGGGCGTTGGATAATTTCCACGACAACGCCTACGGCTCCACGCCTCCCGGCTGGAGCGGCGGTGGCTGGAGTCTCCAAAGTGGCTACGGCAATGGCGGACGCGGCATGGGGTGGTACACGTTGAGCGGCGGCTATCCGACCACCAGCGGTGGGACGGCCAGCACCACGGCGCCAAAGTACGCGATTCAGTCCGGTGACAAGTACTTCGCCTTTGACGTGATGATGAACAATGCGACCGACGACAGCGGCGGAATCGACCCGAACGCCAAGATCACGGTGACGGTCACCGACGGCACCACTTCTGCCAACGCGGTCTACAACGCGCCCGCTACGCTCCAATACCAGAAGTGGTTTCCGCTCAAAGTCACGGTCGACCCGGCATGGGCCGGGAAATCGGTGTCGGTGAGCGTCACGCTCGTCGCGACCAAGAAGACGTACGCGAGTGGCTCTGGGCCGTACGCCTACGCAGGATTTGGCTTCGACCTGCCGCGCATCACCTGCAACTAACTGAGTCAGTCCTGACGCCCCGGACTGAAGTCTGATCATCGATCACTTCTCAGCGGCTCAGCCCCGTCTATACCGTTCCCCGGAACTCATCAAGTCTCACACTTCCCACCTTCAGGCGGACTTGCTCCGTCACACGCCATGCCACGGCCAC
>CAITYF010000032.1 GCA_903896545.1 uncultured Myxococcales bacterium
AGCCTGTCGGAGAACCTCCCCGACAGGCTCCTAGCTTGAGTTTTGGGCCAAACGCGCAAGAACTGCCTGAAGTGAATTCAGGCAGTTTCACGCGTTTGCCAAGCCGCAGCCGCGGCTTGGACGGAGCGTGTCGGACGTTCTGCGACACACTCCTGGCACACGCTCCCTCCAAGCGTGCAACTTCCCCCCGCAGTGGCGCGTGATGCCGATCGTGACAAAGGCCTGAAGGACTTCGGTGTGCATCGCTCCAACATTCTGCAACGTCTCGCGCAGCGATGCCACGTCCGTTTGGCGCATCGGTCACGTGCTGCGCAGGCGCCGCCGCCACGTGCGGAGGATGCACTGGTTGGCGCGGCGCATCAAAAAGCTGGAGGTTCTTGACGCTGCTTGGGCCTGCCGCTTGAATACGGGAGTCGGCATGTCCGCTGAACCGACCAGCTTTCCCGTCTGTAGGCTTGGCATGAACATCGGTCGCATTCTCACCCTTGGCGTTTTCTTGACCGCGAGCGCTTGCGCGAAGCCGCCGCAAATCCCACTCGGCGTGGGCGGCGGACCGGGTCCTGCGAGCATCGCCCTGCCGACGAACCTGGTCGAGTTGGTCGCCAAGGCGGATGTGCAAAAAGGTGGAGCGCTCTACGTGAGCAAAGGGTGCAAGGCCTGCCACACGCTGACGGAAGCGCAGTTGGTGGGGCCGGGGCTGCGCGGCGTCACCACGCGCCGTGAATTGACTTGGGTTGCCCGCATGATCCTGCGACCCGATGTGATGGTGAAGGTGGACCCGGAGGCCAAGCGGCTCTTTCAGGCGATGGTCGCGCCCATGGCCAACCAGAACGTCGCGGCGGAGACGGAACTACCTGCCATCCTCGCCTACTTGAAGTCGCTCTAGCCGAAATTCGCGGCGTTCCGACGGCAAATTCGCGGCGCGCGTCTTGACGCTCGATCGGCGCTCCTTCACACTGATCGCACGGGTGTAGACCACATGACAGGGCGCTCGCACTGTTTGCGCCAAGACTGACGCACTTGGTGCGTTGCGCGTCTACCGACCGCGACATGGCTTGGTACGTTTCATGACTGGCGACCGCAGAATTCCCCCTTCTGGCGTCGCGCTTCCCCAAGCGCCGCGGCCTGTTTCAACGTCGTACGGTTCCACGAACACGTCGTTGACGCAGTCCGCCGGTTTTCGCCCCGTCAACGAGGCGACCGCGCCGCAGGAACGCAGCAAAGCGCGGTTGACGGCCGGCGCGCTCGACGCGCTCATTCGCTCCGTGCGCACGCAAAACGCGATGGCGTCGGGTACGGTCGGTCGGACTTTTGACATCTTGATGCAAGACAACCGCCCTGCGTTGCACATCGAAGCGACGGCGCTCCGGGTTGAACACGACCTCGCGTTGACCGCCGATGAAGACCACGGACGGTGGTTGCTTCCTGCGTTCATGGCCGGTCTGCGCCGCGTGCGCGCGCAAGAAGACTGTCGCGCCGAGGACTTGCACGCGCTGGCCTTGGAACTATCGGCGCTGAAGCTGACGCCGCGGCAATTGGAACAGTTCGCCGATTGGCTCTGGTCCGACGGACTGGAAGGCTTTGATGTGGAGATGCACACAAGCTTTGCTGAAGTGCTCGACGTGACCGACGACCCAGCGCGGCAGAAGCTGCAGATTGCCGCCGTCCGCGCGGAGATGGCGATGACGCTTGCGAGCGACGTCCAGGTCACAGTGCGGGACTTGGACGCTGCGTCGCTGCTGCAGGAGTTTCAGACGCCGCTGGATGCATTTGCAGCGGAAGCGCGGTCGGGGCGGCTGGGCTTGAGCGCCGAAGAGGCGGACGAACTGCGCAAAGGCGTTGATGAGTCGGCATTTTGGGTGCGTCAGGAGATCACGCTCGCGCTCGCCCATCCGGCGCTGCGCAAGGCGCTGCCACCGGGGCAGGTAGCCCGCTCGCTCGTGCGGGTGGCTGCTGAGTCGTTTGACAACGATTTCATGGGTCTCGTTGCCGCGCTCTCGCAGCACACCGACGACTACGCGCGTGCCGTGGTCGCTGCGCTGGAGAACGAGCCCGTTGGCGACGCGATTGCCGAGCGTGCGCCACTGGACGAAGCGGGCTTGCAGCGGCTCTTGCATCTGCTGACGGGAAAATCGGCGAAATTTGCGGCAGGCATTGCGCGCGGACTGTGCGAGAGATCCGCGCTGGAGCGTGCCAAAGGTCAGCAGCTCGCGGAAGCCGCCACGACGCGTTTGGCGATGGCGCTGGGCATCCAAAAGTTCGTGGACTTGATCGACGTCGAAAAACTCTCCCCGAATGCGCGGACGGCGCTGGCGTCGGTTGCGGTGCGCGCGCGCGCCGACGTGCCTGTCCTCGCGGGGATCCTGGGCGCCTTGCCCGCGTCTGGCGCCATGCCGATACTCGCAGGGTTTCCCGGCGCGGTGTTGAGCCGCCTCGATACCACGGTGGCGCGTCTTCTACGCGAGGCGTCCCCGCGCGATCGCACGGGGTTGGCGCAGATTCTGCTTGCGCCGGAACGTGGGGCGAGCGCGCGCCCTCTCGTGGAAGTGCTCGTGGAAACGTGGGGAATGGGCTGGGAACTGCGAACTGTCCGGTTGATCGCGGAAGCCGCGGTCCGGCAGAACTGCGCCGCGCCTCTTGTCGCGATCGTTCACCACACGCAGACACCCGTGGAGGTTCGCCTGCCACTGCTGGACGTGCTCGCGCAGTCGCCGCAAGCCGAGGAAGTGCTGAAGTGGCGCTTTGCCGAGTTGATGGACGCTGATGCCATCCGACTGCGTTTGGTGGAACTGCGCAAGGAGCGTAAGTCGTGATTTCTCCCGGTGCATCGCCCGACCTGACGCAGAGCGGAGCGTTTGAAGAAGCCGACAGTTCCGCGTCGATTGCGGTCCTGGAGCGGCTCTTTGTCTTGACCAAGACGGTCAGCACGCTGGGCGTCAACCACCCGTCGTCGGCGGAAAACGCGACCTCGACCCGTGAGGCGATCGAGCACGCGCGCGTGCCGCTTTCCTTGCAGTTCGTGCGGGAAGCGACGTTTCGCGACCGCACGCTGATTCCCTTGGATCTCGAAGGGTTTCAGCGCTCGCAAGTGCTGTCCCGCGCAATGAGCCACTGCGGCGTGCACGAGTTGTCGTTCGATGTCGTCCCCGATCCGGCCGCGCTGCTGCGTTTGGCGCAGGTGCTGGCGCGCGCGGTGCAAGGCCCGACGGACTGGCTGGAAACGCTGCGCCTGCCCGGCATTTCGTGGCGCGAGATCGCCGGTGCGGGCTGGGGCGCTGAGGCGCGCACGATCGATCCCGACCTCTTCGCCGTCACGCAACTGGCGCTGGCGATTGCCGAGACGGAGCGCTTGATCGCGGATCGCAACGTGCCGTGGCGCTGGGTGGAAGGCGTTGGTGTCGTCCGGCGTCTGGAACGCGCGCTTGAGGTCGATTCGGCTGCGGCGGATCGCGCCTTGGAATTGGCGCCGGCACCCTGGTCGGCGTGTCGGCGTGCGGTCGCCGTGGCGATGCGCGTGGTCGCCGTGCTGCGGGAAGTCGGCTCCGTTCCGGGTACGACGCGCGCCGCTGGTCACGCCGCGTTGGTCCTGGGCGCCTCAGGGCTGGATCCTCATCAGTCCGTTGCGATGGATGCGGCTGCGGCGATCGGACTCAAGCGTCTGCTGGGAACCAGTCTGGACTCCGCAGGCGGTGCCGCGCGTCACCGGATCCGTGTCTGCGCGCTGCTGAACGCTATCCAGCGGCGCACGGCCTTTCATGGTCGGTGGGTTGGCGCGATCGGCTTGATCGACGTGCTGTACGAGCTGGAAAGGCGGCGGCAGGGCGATCACCAAACGGTGCAATTGTCGCTGGCAGACCTTCTTGCCGGCGCACTGGCTGAATCTGAATCGCGTTTTGATCCCCGTTGGTTGCGTGCGCTTGTCGCGACGGTGGGACAACTGCCGCCGGGTGCGCGCGTGCGGCTGGCGGACGGACGGGTTGGCGTGGTATTGGAGCCTGGTCCGTCGGGTGATCCGTGGCGGCCGATGGTGCTGATCCAAGGACAGATGGTTGAGCCACAGGTGCCGGTGCGTCTTCAGGCCGCCGCCGCCCGCAAGTAGCAGGGTGAGATGACGCTGGAAGTGGGCGAACGTGTCCTGGAACGCTACATCGTCGAGCGCGTGCTCGGGCGCGGCGGTATGGGTGAAGTCCACCGCGGTCGCCACGAACGGCTGGGACTTATCGTCGCGCTGAAGATCCTGACGGACACGTCACCCGATCTGGAAAAACGCTTTGAGCGCGAAGCGCAACTGATGGCGCGCGTGCGCCACCCCAACATCGTGGCCATCTTGGATTTTGGCCAGACGTCCAAGGGTTTGCCCGTCATCGCGATGGAGTTCATCGATGGCGAGGAACTGGGTGCGCGCCTCAAGCGGGTCGGCGCGTTGCCTTGGCCGTCGGCGGTACACGTCGTGCGCGGCGTGTTGTCGGGGCTGGAGGCGATGCACGCGGCCAAGGTGCTACACCGCGACCTGAAGCCCGCGAACGTGGTCATCGCGCCGGGCACGCCGGAACTGGTGAAGCTCATCGATTTTGGCATCGCGCGGCCAACCGAAGGCAACGCCGGAACGCAACTGACGGGAACGGGCGCGCTCATTGGCACGCCAGCGTACATGGCGCCGGAACAACTGCTGGGCTACCCGCTGGACGCGCGCTCCGATCTCTACGCCGCCGGTTTGATGTTGTACGAGCTCGTGACGGGCGGCTTGCCGCACGCAGGGGCGGGGAACAGCGGCCGCGATCTGGCTGGCGTGTTGCGGCGGTTGCAGGAGGCGCCGCCAGTTGCTGTCGCCCCCACACATTTGCCGCCTCTGCCTCCGTCATTGCAGGCGTTGATCGCGGCATCGTTGGCCAATGATCCCTCCGGGCGCCCGCCGACTGCAGGAGACTTTGTCGTGGCGCTCGACCGTGTTGCCGCCGAGACGCCAGTGGCGCCTGCCGCGGAGTTCGTCGACGTCTTTGGTGAAACGGCGATCCACCCGGACGCGCAGTCCCCGCTCTCTCAGGCGATTCGTCAGTCGCAAATTGGCGGCGCGCAGATGCGATCCTGGCAGCCGCCCGCCGTGCCCGCGCCGTCACCCACGGTCTTTCCGCCGACCCTCGCGAATCCGCCGACCCGGCCGCCGCAGCCGTCATCGGGCTTCGCGCTACAGGCGCAAACGTGGGCGGGAACGCCAGCGCCCACCCACTCCAGCCTCACGCCAGCGCCGTTGACCGACGGCGTGCGGTACCTCGTTGCCGCAAAACTGCCCGCGTCTCGCCTGCAACAACCCGAGGAGCGCCGTTGGCTTGCCGGGCTATTGGGCTCGCACGGGCGCAGTTTTACGTTGGGGCAGCAGTTCTGGTTCGCGCTGCAAGCAGTGCCGTCGCAGCCGACAGATTCCGGCAAAGTGGCGCGCGAACTGCTGGACCGGCTGGCCGCGCGTTACGGCAACAATGTGACGACGCGTGTGCGCTTGGTGCAGTCGGATTTCGTGCTGACGCCCGCGCAACTGACCGGTGCTTCGCCGATGCCTGCCGCCTTGACGCAGATGTTGAGCGACCTCACGGCGGCGTAACCGTGACGAATGCGTTCGCGCGTTGACCGTTCGGCGCCGCGACAAGTACCCTCCACGGGCAGTCGGCCGCGCTGCACCGGAGTCTGGCATGAAACACTTGCTTCTACTTGGCTTGCTCCTGTTGTGTGCGTGTGGAAGCAAGGCGGAGGCTACGGCTGACGCCGAAGTTGGCTTTGACGCGGACGCTGCGGTTGGAACGGACGACATCGCCGCTGACGTCGCGCTGGACGTGCCCAGCGACGTCTCGATCGCGTACCCGGACCTGCAGCCGACGCTTTGCATACCGAATCAGCCGATCGACTTGCTCGGCTGGGATCCCAAGTACGCGGTCCTGAAGACGATGCCGCAGTCCTCGTGGTCCTACGTGCAGGACAACAACTGGTACTTGCTCACCGTGCTGCAGCAGGCCCAGGAAGCCAAGGATGCGCTCGCGGCCGACCCGACCTTGGCGGCGCTCGCCAAGCAACGTGAGTTGCGTTTGCGGGCTGCGGAAGCAAAGTGTGCACCTGCGGTTACGTGTCTGCCTGAAGACGCGACGTGCGTGGCGGCAGAGCAGGCGGCGGATGAAGCGTGCCTCTTGCCGGAAGTAACGTGGACCGCGGACGAAATCGCGACGACTGCGGCGCAGGTCGGCAAGGTGTTGGCCAAGACAACTGTGGCGCAAAAACACCTGCGGCCTAGCGGTCGGTTCGCGCTCTATCGCTCCAAGTCCGACGAAGCGCTGATCACGACCGCGACGGCCGATGCGCTGACGACCCTGCAGTCGACGTTTGGCGGGATCGCGTCCAACCACCCGAACTTGCTGCTCGGCCTGCCCGCGATTGCCCAGAACCATCCCGGCGCACTGCAGTTCTTTGAGCCGCTGCTGTGGTCGACAATCGAGGTGATGAAGGGCGCGCTACAAGACCAGGCCGGCCGTTACGAGCCGCTCGTCGAGGGCGGCAACAAGGCCGCGCTGGAACGGATGAAGACAATCGACTGGTCGCAATGGCGGTTCTCCATTGTGCTTGGTCTGGGCTGGGGTCCGGAAGACAATCACGCGCTTTCGGATCTCGGTCGTGAACACAGTGACGTCGTTGCGTCGCGCTATCTCGCCGGTCTCGCGCCGTTCATCATGCTGACAGGCGGCCACGTCCACCCGTCCGCGGACACGCCGTACGCCGAAGCGCTGGAAATGAAGAAGTACATGATGGCGAAGTACCAGATTCCGGAGAACGCGATCCTCGTAGATCCGCACGCGCGCCACACGACGACGAACATGCGCAACATCGCGCGGCAGATGATGGAATACGGGATTCCTCTGGATAAGCCGGGGCTGTACTCGTCTGACGTGGCGCAGGTCTTTTACGTGCTGCATCTCGATCAGCGCTGCATGGACGACATGGGTTTCCTGCCGTATCGCACGGTGCAGTCGCTTGGCGAGAACGACAACTGTTTCCTGCCGTCCGCGGAGTCGATGTTCCGCGACGCGCGTGATGCCCGCGATCCGTAGCAACAGGTTGGGCTGGCGGTGCGCCCGCGGGCGTGGACACAGCCGCGCGCTTGGTACACGATGGTGCATCCGCGGCGCCTAAACCCGCTGTGTTTCGAGGGCCAAGTTGTCCAAAAGCGACACGCCAGGTCGAGCGATCGAGCAGCAAGAGACGCTCGAACCAGAAGGGATGGACGCGCTTTTTGGCGTTGTTCAGACCCCGGTGAGCGTCATCACAACGGCGTTTGACGCCAAGCGTCCGGTCAGTCGCGGGGTGGAGCCGACCACGGCCATCGAAGTGGGCTACGAGATCGACCATTTTCGCGTCGTTCGCCAGATTGGCCAGGGCGGCATGGGGCGCGTGCTGCTCGCGCGTGATACGCAGCTGGGTCGCTTGGTCGCGCTCAAGCTGATCCGTGAAGACCGTTTGGATCACGTGTCGTTGGAGGCGTTTCTTGCCGAAGCGCGGATGACAGCCCGGCTGTCGCATCCCAACATCGTGACGATCCACCACATTGGCCGTTGGGAAGGCGCGACGTACCTCGCATTGGAATACGTTGAAGGTGGCACGTTGCGCGAGCGGTTGACGGGTCAGGTCCTCCACGCGCGTGAAGCGATGCGGATGGCGCTGCCCATTGCCCGTGCGCTGGAAGCGGCGCATGCGGCGTTGATTAGTCACTGCGACTTGAAACCGGAGAATGTACTGGTGCCGCCGGATGGTCGGCTGCGCGTCGTCGATTTTGGCATCGCTCGCGTGATCGACAATCGCGCCTGGGATGAACGAGAAGAAGGTCTCGCGCGCGTCGTGGGTACGCCGGGCTACATGGCGCCCGAACAATGGTTGGGTGAGGCTCCGACGGCCTCCGTCGACGTTTGGGCCCTCGGCGTCATCCTGTATGAAATGTTGATGGGGCACCGACCGTTCGAAGGTCCGAACTCGGATGGTCGGCCCATGCACATGCGCGTGCTCGATCCGGAAGTGCATCCGCGGTCGCTGGTCGGTCTGGTGGAGGATTTTCGCCATCTGATTGAAATCATGCTGTCTCGCCGTCATGAGGCCCGGCCGACCGCCGCGGAAGTGGCGCACGCGTTGGAGCGGATGCTGAGCCGGAACGATGGCGAAGCGCAGTCCACCGAATCGCCGTTTCGCGGGCTGATGCCGTTTGAGGAACGCCACGCAGGCTTCTTCTTTGGCCGCGAGGTGGAAGTGGACGCGGCCGTCGAGCGCCTGCGCACAGCCACGATTTTGCCGGTTGTCGGTCCGTCAGGCGCCGGCAAGAGCTCGTTTGTGCAGGCAGGCGTGATCCCGCGGCTGCGCGAGCAAGGTCCGCTGACCGTCTTGTCGCTCCGGCCCGGTCCGCATCCGCTGGGCTCGCTGGCTGCGCGGCTGATCGCGGGGGAAACGCTCGAATCGCGACGCGACGCCCAGGGTCAGCGCGACGTCGTCGGTGAATTGGCGGCCAAGCTGCTGGACCTGCCGGGCCAAGCCAACGTGCTCCTGCACAGCATGGCCGATTCGACCAAGGGGCGCGTCGTCCTGTTCGTGGACCAGTTGGAAGAAGTGGTGACTCAAGGATGTCCGTTGGCTGAAGCGCGCGCGTTTCTGGACGCAGTGGCGCTGGCGGCCGACGCGGTGGACGACCAAGTGCGCGTGATCGTGACGTTACGCGACGACTTCTTGGCGCGTCTGGCGATGGGCGAGGCGATGACGGCCTCGCTCAACAACGTGCTGGTTGTCCGCCGGTTGGATGATCAACTGCTGAGTGAAGCCGCCACGCTGCCGCTCACCCGCTTGGGCTTCATGTGGGACGACCCCGACGTTGTCCCGCGCATCGTGGCAGAACTGCACGGACTGGCTTCGGCGCTGCCACTCCTGCAATTCGCGTGCGCCGCCCTGTGGGAACGCCGCGACCAACGCAATCACGTGCTGCGGCGGGCCGACTACGAGGCGATCGGCGGCGTTGCAGGTGCACTCGCGGCACACGCGGAGGCGGTCTTTGACGGCCTTGCGCCGAGGGATCTGGAGGTTGCCCGCGTTCTGTTGCTGCGGCTTGTGGCGCCCGATGGTGCGCGCCGCGTCGTGCCGCGTGCACGCGCGCTGGAAGGTCTGGGTGAGCGTGGTGAGTTGCTCGCGGAGCGCCTCGCCAACGCTCGGTTGCTCTCGGTGCGGCGTTCGCGGACTGCCACGACCGGTGAGGCCGTCGTTGAACTTGCCCACGACTCGCTGCTGCGCGATTGGCCGCAACTGCGCCGATGGCTGGATGAAAGCTCCGAGGAACGGTTGGTGCTGGCCGAGGTCGAAGACGCCGCACGCGTTTGGGATAGCCGCGGTCGGCAGCCCCGCGAAGTGTGGCCGTTGGAAGGGGTGCTGGACGCACAACGACGGTTGCGCGACGAGGCCAAGTCGCTCTCGCAGACCGCCCGTGATTTTCTGGCTTTGGGTGAGATGATCGGTCGCCGAGATCTGCGTCGCAAACGCTGGGCGATTGTCGGAAGTCTGTTGCTTGCGCTGATCATCACGGTGACGTCGGTCGTCGCCGCGCTCGCGTTTGCCAAGAAAGAGCGCGAAAGCAAGGAACAGGCGCTGCTCATCAGCAAGGCGGCGGTTGAGCGTGCATTGGCGGCAGCGGACACCGGACTTGCCGATTTGGACGTTCAGCTGTTTGATTGGGACCCGCAGACGCTCACGGCGCGAACGGTGTCCGCGCGCGATTACCCGAATCTGAAAGTGACATTGTGGGAAGTGGATGCGGCCGATGCGCCGACGTCTGATCGACCGCGAGACGCCGACTTTTCGAAATTGTCGGCACCGCAAGTTGTCGCTGATCATTGGCGTGCGCGCTTGGAGACCAGGTCTGGTCCGGCATTTCTGCGCGTGGACGGTCGCGGGCGCAATGGCGAGCGATGTCCGCCGTCTTGGCTGAAGGTGCGTCGCCTGCCGGGGTGGAGTCAGCGCGCCCAAGGTCCCGTAACCATACCGCTTGTCGTGCCGACCTGCGCGGCAAGTCGCGCCGATTTGATTGAAATTGCACCTGGTCCATTCTATTTCGCAGGAACGGGCGAGCCGGAAGTTTCTGGGCACATTTCACCGCAGCCGGAACGCGAGATCGATCTGGGTCTGTTCGCGATCGACCGGACGGAGACCCCCAACGCCTGGTTTGCCACATTTGCGGCGAATCACTTGGCGACTGGGCTAGGACTACCGAATTATCCCAGCCAGATCCAGGCGGGTGGGGTGGGCGATTCCGATCACCCCGTGGTCGCGGTCGATGCGCTCACAGCGGACGCGTTTTGCGCGTGGTTGGGCAAGACGTTGCCGACCTCCGAGGAATGGACGAAAGCTGGACGTGGTGGCGTCTTCCTCGATCTGGCGCGAACGGCGCCGAATCCGATGCCTCGGCGGAACTTGCCGTGGGGCACGTCGCCGCCCAGTCCGAATCTCAACTTGCGTCGCGCGACGGACGCTTGGCCAATGTCCGCACCAGTTACAGCCGACACGGCGGGAGCGAGTCCCTACGGCGTGCTCGCTTTGGCCGATAATGTTGCGGAATGGACCGCATCTTCGCCGGACGGCAATGGGATGACTTTGCGCACGACCCGTGGTGGTGATTGGGGATCAAGCTGGGAAGATGGGACGCAATCGCTTGCGATCGAAAACCAGAGGAGTCCCAAGTACTTCGCCTTCAGTCTCGGCCTGCGGTGTGCCCAGCGTCAGCCGCTTGTGACGCCGACCAAATCGCCTCCTTGACGACTGCTCAGACCCGGCTCAGGATGTTCGCGGTCCCTCACTTTAAGGAGAATCTGCGATGGCGTTTCCAACCTACCCCGGCTACGTGGTTCTTGGTGTTGCGGTTCCTGCGACGATTACAGCCTACAACGCGGCGACGACCGACTTTACGTTCACGTCTGGAGGCACGGCCTACAACGCAAACTGGAACGCGCACGTGCTCGCCAACCAAATCAACACGATCGGTCGTGTAGTCGGTTCGTCTGGTCGCTTGAACCTGACACTGGCCAAGGCGACGGTGCTGCGACTGTCCGGCGATCGCAGCGCGGGCGCGAACTGCGGCGGAACCGACTACCACACCTACTCCCGTTACACCGCGACGGTGCGTTCGGTCAGCGGCACCAGCGTTGTGCTCACGATCGGCGGCCACAACTACACGGTCGATTGGGCCAATCCGGCGGTGATCTGGACGGGGGCAGAAACGACGATCACGCCGACGACTGGCAGCACCGGAACTGTCCGCATCGGCGACGGGTTTGGTCGCACCGCCGGCCTCGGTGGTCCTGACAAATGGCCCGATTACCTGGCGCGGGGCGCCTACACCGCGTTGCGCGTCATGCGCGTGGGTACGTCGGGCGAGGTCGTCGTGCTCGACAAGCGCGATGCACCCATCGTCGACAGCCGCGGCAGCGTCGTGACCTGGCAACTGCCCGATGGCGTACCCGGCGTGCAGGGCTTTGATGCCGCGAGCCCGTTGCCGCAAATCGTCCACGTCGGCCACGTGCTCAAGGCGAAGTTGGGCCTCCCGTAACCGGCGCCAACACGCACTGCTCGGCGTCTGTCGCCTCGGCCAAGGCTTCCTCAGTTGCGTATCCACTGCCTGCGAAGTCGTGCGGGTTCACGCCCCATCGCGTGACCTGAACCCGGCAACCGAGCCGCCGTTTCAAGGCTAGCGCCAGAAGCGGACCGTCGCCTTGCGCGCCCAAGGGCAGATCCGCCTGTAGACCACCGACGCCGACGCCGCAGCCAAGCAGCCGCAGCACTGTTTCACCGTCCACAAGCGCTGGAGGGTTCAGCAGTTGCGCCAGAACGCGCTGGACCTGCGGATCGCCGCTGAGTACCGCGTCGCCTACCGACAGCGCGCCCGGTTCGCCATGGCCGATGAGATCAAGCCGTGCGAGCGCCGCGAACCCCTGCTCCCGCTGCCGGTGGCGTAGTTCCGTGAGGGCTAGCCACAGCTGAGTAAAGCGAATCACTTGCACGGCCGGATCGGTGACACGCGCCGCGCAAGCGTCCAGCCGCTCGTCCTCGCCGGGCAGCCGTTCCATCAGCATGAAGTGCGGTCGTTGCATGGCATTCTCCTGAACTGCGAGCAGCCTCGGTCTGCGCGCTCCAAGCGTCAAGATCTGGATGGACACGGCGAGCACATTCCGTCACGATCGCGATGGCTGCTGACAAGACTGGAGAGGGTTCGACTGTCTCGCGATCCGCTACCGCCAGGGGTTCAGGAAGCGCCGTACCAAACGACGCAGGTGGACATTCATCGCCCGCCTTCGGATTCGTTTGAGGCGCTCGAAACGCCGGCGATCGGCTTGCAGATCGACCACTTCCGCGTACTCAAGCAGATCGGCCAAGGCGGCATGGGCCGCGTGCTCTTGGCGCGCGACACACGCCTGGGACGGTTGGTCGCGCTCAAGCTGATCCGCGAAGATCGGCTCGACAACGACGGCATTGGCGCGCTGATGGCGGAGGCGCGGCTGACGGCGCGCGTGTCGCACCCCAACATCGTGACGATTCACCACATCGGTCGCTGGGGAAAATCGCCTTATCTGGCGCTGGAATACATCGCGGGAACGAGCTTGCGCGAGCGACTCGTTTCGTCGCCGCCGACTCAGCGCGAGGCGTTGCGCATCGCTTTGGCGATCGCGCGGGCGCTGGAAGCCGCGCATGCTGCCAGAATCATTCACTGCGATCTCAAACCGGAAAACGTGCTGCTGCCGTCCGATGGTCGCCTGCGTGTGGTGGACTTCGGCATCGCGCGTGTTGTGGAAACGCTGACGACGGGACCGCGTTCGCCCGGGCAGAGTCAGGTTGCCGGCACGCCGGGCTACATGGCACCCGAACAGTGGCGGGGCGAAACCGCGACGGAAGCGGTCGATACTTGGGCGCTCGGAATGATGCTGTACGAGATGCTGGCGGGGCATCGGCCGTTTGAGGGGCCCGCAGGCGACGGTCGACCGATGCACATGCGGGTGCTGGACGAGGCAACGCTGATTCGACCGATCATGGGAATTGCCAGCGATCTTCAGCATCTGGTGAGCGCCCTATGTGAACGCGATCCGGCTAGGCGGCCGCAAGCGGCAGGAGCTGCGCGTCTGCTGGAGTCGATGCTCGCGCGCGACGGCGGCGATTCGCGGTCGGCGGACTCGCCGTTCCGGGGTCTGCTGCCGTTTGAAGAACGCCATGCAGGCTTCTTCTTTGGTCGCGACGCGGAGGTCGATGCGGCTGTCGAGCGCCTACGCACGGCGACGGTGATGCCGATTGTGGGTCCATCTGGCGCGGGCAAGAGCTCGTTTGTGCAGGCCGGCCTCCTGCCGCGTTTGCGCGAACAAGGGCCCTGGACGATCGTCACGCTCCGTCCCGGAGCACGCCCGTTGGCGGCCCTTGCGTCTCGACTGTTGGCTCAGGACACAGCCGATCCGCGGCGGCCGACCAACCCGCCGCGCGATCAGGTCGAGGAGATGGCGCGCACGCTTCTGGAAGAGCCGACGCAGGCCAACGTGCGCCTGCACCAGATCGCCGAGCAGAATCACACGCGGCTGCTGCTTTTTGTCGACCAACTGGAGGAAGTCGTGACGCACGGCTGTCCGTCCGACGAAGCGGCCGCGTTTCTGACCGCGATTGCGCGCGCGGCGGACCCGGTTGATGACGTCGTGCGCGTTGTCTTCACCCTGCGCGACGACTTTTTGGCGCGCGTGGCGGGCGGCGAGGCGATGGCGGCGGCGCTTGCCCACGTGATTGTGCTGCGGCGGCTGGACGACCGGCACCTGCGGGAAGCGGCGACTCGGCCGTTGGAGCGCCTCGGCTATTCTTGGGATGACCCGACGGTTATCGATCGCATCGTCGCTGAGCTGAGCGGCTTGCCCGCGGCGCTGCCGCTCTTGCAGTTCGCGGGGGCGGCGCTGTGGGAACGCCGGGATCAGCGCGCGCAACTGCTCCTGAAGTCCGAATACGAGTCGATCGGCGGCGTCGTTGGGGCCCTGGTTACGCACGCGGAGTCCGTGTTCGAGGGACTTTCGCCCGCTGACGTGGCCGTTGCGCGGCGCTTGCTGCTGCGCTTGGTGGCGATTGACGGCGCACGGCGGGCGTTGCAGCGGCAAGCGGCACTGGACGGCCTTGGTCCGCGCGCGGAAGTGGTCTTGGAGCGATTGACGGCGGCGCGACTCTTGACCGTTCGCCGGTCGCGCGTGGCGGCGGAAGACGCGGTCCTGGAGTTTGCCCACGAGTCGCTTCTGCGCACGTGGCCACAACTCGTGCGCTGGATCGACGAGAGTTCTGAGGAACGGTTGGCCGCTTCTGAAGTGGAAGAAGCTGCGCGGCTGTGGGCGAGCCGCGGTCGTCCCAAGGACGAAGTCTGGCAGTTGGACGGCATCGCAGATGTGAGGCGACGGCTGCGCTCTGAAGTGGCAAGCCTGTCGCAAAACGCAACGGACTTTCTGCAGCACGGTGAGACGATCGGGCTCGCGCGTCGGCGGCAGTCGCGGTGGTTTGTCGTTGCGGGCTCCGTGATTGCCGCCGTCGTGACCATCGCGTCGCTTGTGACGGCCGCCGAACTCTCGCGCCGGGAGAAGACGACCAAGGAACAGGCCGCGCTCATCGCGCTCGCTGCTGCGGATACCGGATTGTCGCAGCTGGAGCTGGAACTCGTCGACTGGGATGCCAAGACTGGCCAAGCGAGACCTGTCGACGCCGCTGAATTCCCGAACTTGCAGACGGCCGTCTACGACGTCGATCCGCGCGATCCGCACCGACCTGGCGCGCAGCGAGATTCGCGGTTTGTGCAAATGGGCCGCAAGGAAGTGCACCGCGGTCGCGTTGCCGTTTCATTGGAGACGCGTTCGGGCGCAGCGTTCCTGAAGGTCGCGGGGCGCGGTCGGAATGGCGTGGACTGTCCGCCGTCGCTTCTGCACCTGCGCAGCTTGCCGGGCTACGTGGAGCGGAACCACGGCCCCGTCGTCCTGCGTGTTACGGTGCCGACCTGCGCTGCTTCTGCGGAAGCCACGGTCGAGATCCCCTCGGGGCCGTTCATCTTCGGCGGGGAAGGCGTACCGCCGATTCAGGGTCGTGTGGGGCCGGTCCCCGAACGTCAGGTGACGCTGCCTCGCTTTGCGATTGACCGCACTGAAGTGCCCAACGCTTGGTACGGCGCGTACGTGAAGAACGAACTGCTCACGGGTGAGGGCATGCCTGACTACCCGCCAGACGACGTGATCCGCGATGCCGCCAAGCCCGAACATCCGGTGACGGGGCTGGACGCGTTTGCGGCCGAGGCGTTCTGTGCGTGGCAAGGCAAGCGGCTGCCCTCGGCCGAGGAGTGGATCAAAGCGGCGCGCGGTGGTCTGACTTTGGATTCGGCAGCCAAGACGGTGAACCCGCTGCCGCGCCGTAACTTGCCGTGGGGCGAGGGTGATCCGGCTGGCCGCACGAACCTGCGCGACTCGGGCGATCCGTGGAAACACACGTCACCGGTGAACGCTTTCCCCGCCGGAGCGAGCCCCTACGGCGTGCTGTCGCTGGTGGACAACGTCAGCGAGTGGACGTCGACAACGCCCGAAGGTGCGCGCGCGGAGGCCCTCAGAATCATCCTCGGTGCGGCTTGGGATAGTGAAATTGCCGACGGCCTGCACTCGATCGCTGCGCTCAACCAACGCAGCCCGCGCTTCTTCATGTTCACGATTGGCGTGCGCTGCGCGTCCGACCGCCCCTAGCGTCGTCAGAATCCGGGGCAGAACATCTGCTGGTAGCCATTCGCGACGCAGTTCTGGGTGCCCATCGTGTCCTGGCCGCAGCAGCTACCGGGGCAGTCCGAGTTCTGCGTGCACTTGTTCACGCACGACGTGATCTTGCTCGGCCAGTTGGGCGGCGTCTTGTTTGGCCAGTTCAAGCATTGGCCCTTGCCGCCCACGCCACAGGCGTACGGCTCGGCGTCTGTGGCCCAGTATTCGCTCGTGCCACAGCACTCGGCTTTGTACGTCGGCGTGAGGCAGTGCTTGGTCTTGTACGTCATGTAGCAGCACGAGCCCGGGCAATCGGTCCCTGAATTGCACGACTTCGCGCAGAACGGCACCAAGTTGTCAGGGTACTGGATGCAGTCCTCGTCTGCCGCGCATTGTGAACCGCCGCAGCACTTCGGGATCAGGTCGTGCTTGCAGCCGGTCGCGGTGAGACAGGCGTCCAACGTGCAGATGTCACCGTCGTCGCAGAGGCCCTTGTCCGGCGCGTGGCTGCAGCCGCCGCTGGCTGGGTCGCAGAGGTCCTTTGTGCACGCCACGCCGTCGTCGCAGTTCATGCCCTGACCGACGCACGAACCGCCCGTGCACGCGTCCTGTACGGTGCACGCGTTGCCGTCGTTGCACGGGACGTTGTTGTCGGCGAACACGCAGCCAACTTTCGGGTCACAGCTGTCGGTCGTGCACGGGTTTGCGTCGTCGCAGCTCGTTTGTTTGCCTACGCACGCGCCCGTAGCGCAGGTGTCGCCGACCGTGCAAAGCGTCCCGTCGTCACACGCGGCCTGCGTCGCGGTGTGGCTGCAAGTGCCGGCGTTGGCGCATGCGTCGATTGTGCAGGGGTTGCCGTCGTCGCAGCCCAACGTACCTTGTGACTTGCACACGCCGCCGGAGCAGACGTCGCCCGTGGTGCACGGCAGTCCGTCCGTGCAGGCGATGCCGTCCAACGGCGGATGCTGGCAGCCTTGCGTCGCGTCGCAGAGGTCGTCGGTGCAGGGCAGCCCATCGTCGCAGTTCAGGGGCTTTCCCATGCACGCGCTGTTCAAGCACTGGTCCCCGTACGTGCATTTGCTGCCATCGTTGCAGCCGACGCCGGCGGGAAACGGCGTGAATGTGCATTGCCCGTTGCCAGGATCACAGCCATCTAGCGTGCAGGTGTTGTTGTCATTGCAGACTTTTTGCGGGCCAGAGACACAACTGCCCTGGCAGGAATCGCCCACGGTGCAGCCGTTGCCGTCTTCGCACGGCCCCGTCGTCGGCGTGTGCGTGCAGCTGCCGTTGGACGGGTCGCACCCGTCGGCGGTGCACGGATCGGCGTCGCCACACTGCGGTTGGTTGCCGGCAACGCACTTGCCGGACAGGCAGTGATCCTGCGTACACGCCGTGCCGTCCAGATCGCAGGCCGTCGCGAACGGCGCGGGCGCGTGCTTGCAGCCCTCGAATCCGGCGCAGTTGTCCACACTGCACGGTTGGCCGTCGTTGCACAGGAAGCCGTTGTCGATTTGACCGTCGCAGTTGTCGTCCAAACCGTTGCAGATCTCCGTGACGGGCACACACGGTTGCACGTCAGGCTCAATCACGTTGCCGTCGGGATCGACGATCTGCCCGTCCGGCAGCACCACTGCACCGTCGGGAACGATCACCGGCACGTCGGGTTCGATGACCGTGCCATCGGGATCAACCACCTGACCGTCGGGTAGGATCACAGTGCCATCGGGCTGGATGACGGTGACGTCTTTCACGATCGCGCCGTCGGGCAAGATCACCTGACCATCGGGGAGTACGATCGCGTCAATCGGCTGGCTCGTACCGTCGGGAACCGCCGCACTGTCGTTGTCGCCGATGAGCGAGTCGCCATCTGTTCCGCCCGTCGTCGTCGTGACCTGCGGCTGGACCGCGTTGTCATCGCTACACGCCCAGAGCAAGTGCGTCACAGTCAGAATCGCCAGGAAAATCGAGATTTTGCGCATGATGTTCCCTTGGCTTGGACGACCGGACATGCTGTGCGTTCGTGGTGCCAAGCGTAGCCACGGCGGGCCGAGCCCGCAAGGGAGATTCGCCCGCTAGGGCAGACCGCTTTGGACGTGCCCCACGAAAACGGGCCCATCGTGCGCGTGGTCAACCGTTGGATCCCACCGCATGAGCACGCTCTGTTGCAACGAGGTCGCCGAGAAGCACCCGTTGGACGGGCTGCCGCTCAACGTAAGCTCGACAACGGCTGGGTAACGCCCACCCCACTGCGGCTTGGCACAGCATTGGCCGTCCGCACAATTCACGTCCAGCACAAACGATTCGCCTTGCGGCGCGAACGCTTGCAGCGAACACGCCGAGGCATGACACACCTGCCAGAAATACGTGACGCGCTCGCCGTTGGGGTCCGCCGGCGGATCCTTGCCCGGCTTGACGTGCGCCGCCACCTGCTTGTGCTTGCACCAAGTCACGCCCTCGACGTCCGGCTGGCCACCCACACTTGCCGCAACGCACGCCGTCACCCCTGCCGCGAGTCCCGTGGCCGCCGCGACATACAGCCGCCCGTGTCCACTCGCTGGGGGCAGGTTCGATCGCGTCGTCGTTTCGCCTGCCTTCGGCAACGGCACATGCGCGCCACCGTCCGCGTCCAGTAATGCAGACGCCGTGTTCGCACCCGGCAGCGCGACGATCGCCAGGTCGGTGCGCGCTGCGTCCCAGGGCCAGTCGGTTTGCCACAGCTGCACACCCACGGCGGTCGCCTTTTCCCGATCCGCGCCGACAAAGACGCCGTCCGCGCGCACGATCTGATTTCCGGCGATTGCAGGCTTCAGCAGCGGATCGTCAAACGACTCCACTTGCAGCATCGCACTTTGCGCCCAAGCGGCATCCCACGTCTTCGCGTCGGTCATCGCGCGGTTCTCTTCGGAAAGGACGGTGTAATCGCGTTGCCAACTGCTCCCCATGGGGAACGCTACTCGGTCGCGGATCGCCTTGCTGGTCGCGTATGCAGCCCAATCGGACGGGGCGACAGCGCCGGGGAAGTCGTTCCAATTGCCGAGCACCGCGACCAGTACTTTCCCCGCCAGTTCCGCCTCGTAGGGCCAACCGCGTTCGCGCGCGCAATCCACGAGCGAGGCGCCCGATGGACACCGTGTCAGCAGGTCGCCCGGCGTGTACAGCATCGTTCCGAGGTTCAGTCGCAGTTCTGCATCCAAATCATCCGCGCTGTGGTCCGCGTCAAACGTCGGCGTCGTGATGCCCTTCAGTTCCAGAATCACGATAACCGCTGAGTGGCTCTCGACCAGATCGTGCATCGTGGTCACGGGCGCAAGACAGGAGGCCAGATCGCTGCACACGCCGTTGCCCGGCGCCGTGTGGTAGACGAGAAAATGGTGCGGCGTCGCCGGATCGGGGTGAATATCGAGCTCGATCGAGCGGACGTGCTCCACCACGAGTTGATCGAGGATCTGTTCGCCGACGCCGGACGAAAACAGGTCGCTCGTCACGCCGTGGTTGACCCAGTAGCTGTTGTGCGTGGCCAAGCGCGTGGTTTGCGAGAGCGTCGGACCGTAGTCGTACGCTGACTCCGGCGACCCGCAGGACGCCAGAAGCAGCAGCCCAAGCAGCAGCGCTCTCACCCTGCCAGCCTGCCGTCGCCGAGAAGCAAATCGATCGTGTCCTGATCCACGGGCGGAAAGCGGTATTCGCCCAGCTGACCCGGATTGACCCAGCGGAAGTCCCACACGCCGATGCGCTGCGGCAAACCGCCGATGATGCGGGCGGAGAAACTGTGGAAGTCGATCGTGTAGGGCTCATACTCGCGGCGCAGGCTGACGCTCTTGGAGACGATCTCGATCGCGACGTCCAGCTCTTCGCGAATCTCGCGGATCAGCGCGGCTTCATCCGTTTCGTCGGGCTCGACCTTACCGCCGGGGAATTCCCACAGCAGCGGCATCCCGGCATGCGGCAGGCGCTGCGTAATCAGATACTGCCCAAGTTCATTGCGGATTTCTGCCGCGACGACGCGAATGACCCGTTTGGTCGATGTGCAACTCACGGCGTGCCTCACTTCAAGGGGTCAAAACCGCAGACGCCGGCGGATGAAACGTAGTTGGTCGAGTTGATGCAATGCGGCATGTTGGAGTTCCACGCGGCGCAGTCGGCGTCCGTCAGACAGTGGAGCGAACAACGCTTCTGTGGCGTCGCGCCCGCCTTGGGGTTGCCGCCCGACTTTGACAGCTCAAAACCGCAAATAAATTCTTTGCCGCCCGCGTTGTCTTTGCTGCACTGCGACGCCGGATCGCTGCAGCCGCAGTCCTTGGTGCAGTAGCCGATGGCGTCGTCATACCCCGTCAGGAATCCGCCTTTTTGGCACAGACCGTAGGCGCAATCGCTGTCCTGTGTGCACGTTTTGGCGTGCTGGCCGAGCGTCTTGTCCTTCAGCGCGGGCGGGCAGGTCGAGGAGCCAGTGTCGGCACTCGTCGCGTCCGTGCCGCCGGTCGCGTCGGTGCCGCTGATGGCGTCCGATGGTCCCGTTGCATCTTTGCCGTCGCCGTCCAGGCCGCTGCAGCCGCCAAAACCGTCGTCGACGCAGCCGCCGATGTCGTTTTGCGCCGTGTCAGTCAAGCCGCTATCTTGTCCGCTGTCCGAGGTCGCATCGACCGTGCCGCCGCTGTTCGCTGTGGTTGTCGAGCAACCCATCGCGATCGCACAAACCAGACCTATTTGCCAAAACCGACCGAGCGTGGACATGGCACTCCTTGCGCCGCGGCATGTCAGGATTCGCGGACTGCGTGAGCCAGTCTGGCTGACGCCGAGGCTCCGCGTCAACCAACTTTACAGCCTCGACCGTCGCGCAAAACGTCGCCGTGGATTGACCTCCGCGTCACAACTTGGTACACCGCGCCGCCGTTCGGACTGGACGTGAATTCCAGTCCGTGCCCTCCCGTCTGCAAGCGCATCCTGAGGCGTCCATGCTCGCACTGATCACGCTGCCGCACCTGAACGATGTCAATGACTTGGTGTCGCGCGCCGGGCTCATCGATCTCGATGTCACGGTGTTCTACTTCGCCGGCCTGTTCGTCATCCTGCTCCTCGTGCTGCCGAACCTCGTGTTCAAGCCGATGCTGGAGCGCATGGACAAACGCGAGGAGCGCACGTCGGGCGCGCGCCATGACGCCCAGATGATTCGTAAAGCTGCGGACGCGGAAGCGGAGCAGTTTGACAAGCACGTGGCCGACGAGAAGCGCCGGGCGCTGGAAGAACGCGCGAAGATTCGCGAAGAAACGCAGCACAAGGCTGACGACACGATCGCTCAGGCGCGTCGCGATACGCAGGCGCGCATCGAGGCGGGTTTGGTCGCGCAGCACGCGCAGGCGGCGCAGGCGCGCACCGTGATTGAAAACGACGCTCGGGAGATCGCAGACGCGATCGCCCAGAAGCTTGTGCGGGCCTAAGCGCTGGTTTGGACGCAGGAGACGAGGATGAAGCGACTGCAGCAACTCCTGATTCTCGGCCTTGGCCTGGCGACGCCCGTGTTGGCGTTCGCGGAAGAGGCGCACGCGACGTGCGAGCCGAACGAATTCTGCTTTCAGGTTCAGGGTTATTACATCCTCGACTTCATCGCGTTCGTCGCGATTATCGTGTACGCCGCGCGCAAGCCGCTTGCCGCGTTCCTCGACAAGCGGTACGCCGACGTCTCGAAGGAGATCGCCGCCGCGCATGAACTGCGTGATGCCGCGCAGAAGAAGTACGACGCCTACAAGGCGCGCATGGACAACCTCGCCGTCGAGATGGACAAGATCCTGACCGACGCGCGTACCGGTACGGAAGCCGAAGTGGCGCGCATCTTGGAAGACGCCAAGGCGCAAGTCGAACGTGTGACGGCGGAAGAGCGGATTCGTTTGGACCAAGAGTCCAAGCGCATTCGCGACGAGCTGCAGCGGGAAGCGGCGGCGCTGGCGCTGAAGTTGGCGGAGCAGTTGGTGCGCGAGCGGTTGACCGCGGCGGCGCAAGTCAAGCTCGTCGACAGCGCGCTGAAAGAGATCGAGGAATTGCCGACAAGCGTGAACGCGTAAGTTTGGCCCTTTGGGAGCGATGAAGCATGGCTAGCACGAGCGGTTCTGCAAAAATTGCCCGACGTTACGCGCGCGCATTGGCGCTCCTGTGCGACGAGCGCGGTGACGCCGTGGCCGTCCGCGCGTCTCTCACGCAGATCGTGGCGACGTTGGATGCGGTCCCGGAAGCGCTCGCGTTTCTGACCAATCCGACGCTGCCCCACGAGCCGCGTACGGCGCTTTTGGCCAGCCTAATCGCGGCGCTGGGCATCACGGGAACGGCGGAAGCCTTCACGAAGCTGGTCCTGGACAACGGGCGCATCGGCTCGCTGGGCGCGACGCTGACAGAATTCGCGGCAATTCAGGACGCGCGTAGCGGTCGCGCCGACGCCACGTTGACGTCCGCGGTTGCGCTGGACGCCGCTTCGATTGGGCGTGTGGCTACGGCCATCAAGCGCCTGATTGGCAAGGAAGTTCAGGTGACGGCTTCGGTCGACCCGGACCTGCTGGGCGGCGTCGTCGTGCGCGTGGGCAACACGCTGTGGGACAGCTCGGTGCGCAATCACCTGAATCGCTTGCACAATCAATTGGTCACAGACTAACCATTTCTGACGTTTCTGCCGAACCGAAATCGCATCTGGGAGTAGACAGCCATGGACATCCGCGTTGAAGAAGTCAGCCGCATTATTCGCGACCAAGTCGCCAACTACGGCGCCAAGGTTGACGTTCAGGAAACCGGCCGCGTGCTGGCGGTGGGCGACGGTATCGCTCGCGTGCACGGTCTGGAAGCGGCCCTGGCCGGTGAGCTCCTCGAATTCCCGCACGATGTCAAAGGCATGGTGCTCAACCTTGAAGAAGACAACGTCGGTGTCGCGCTCCTCGGCAACGCCGCGGTCATCAAAGAGGGCGACCTCGTCAAGCGCACTGGCCGCATCGTGGAAGTGCCGGTCGGCAAGGCGCTCCTCGGCCGCGTGATGAACGCGCTCGGTCAGCCGATCGACGGTAAGGGCCCGCTCGCGAACGCCGATGGCTCGCCGGTGCTCTACGGCCGCGTGGAAGTGAAGGCGAAGGGCATCATCTCGCGTAAGCCGGTGCACGAGCCGCTGCAGACCGGTCTGAAGCCGATCGACGGCATGGTGCCGATTGGCCGCGGTCAGCGCGAGCTCATCATCGGTGACCGTCAGACGGGCAAGACCGCTGTGGCGATCGACGCGATCATCAACCAGAAAGCTGAACACGAGCGCGCCAAGGCCGGTGATACGACGGCCAAGCCGGTGTACTGCATTTACGTGGCCGTTGGTCAGAAGCAGTCGACGGTCGCCCAGGTTGTGAAGAAGCTGACGGATCACGGCGCGCTCGATTATACGATCGTCGTCTCTGCCGGCGCTTCTGACCTTGCGCCGCTGCAGTTCCTCGCGCCGTACACCGGTGCGGCGATGGGCGAATACTTCCGCGACAACGGCATGCACGGCCTCATCGTGTATGACGACTTGTCCAAGCAGGCCGTGGCGTATCGTCAGATGTCGCTGCTCCTCCGTCGTCCGCCGGGTCGTGAAGCGTATCCGGGCGACGTGTTCTACCTCCACAGCCGTCTGCTCGAACGCGCCGCGAAGCTGCGTGACGAAGAAGGTGGCGGTTCCTTGACCGCGCTCCCGATCATCGAGACGCAGGCGGGCGACATTTCCGCGTACGTTCCGACCAACGTGATTTCCATCACGGACGGTCAGATCTTCCTCGAATCCGACTTGTTCTTCAAAGGCATTCGCCCGGCCATTAACGTCGGTCTGTCGGTGTCCCGCGTCGGTGGCGCGGCGCAGATCAAGGCGATGAAGTCGGTGGCGGGGCCGCTGCGTTTGTCCCTCGCGCAGTACCGCGAACTGGCCGCGTTCTCACAGTTTGCGTCGGATCTCGATCCGGCCACGCAGCGCACGCTCGCCCAGGGCGCGCGTCTGACGGAACTGCTGAAGCAGCCGCAGTACTCGCCGATGCAGGTCCACGAGCAGGTCATCCTGATGTTCGCGGCGACGGCGGCGGAAGGCTTCATCGACCACCTGCCGGTTGCGGCGCTGCGTCGTTACGAGCAGGAACTGTTCGCGTTCCTGCGCAATCAGAAGGCGTCGCTGCTGGAAGACCTGAAAGTCGGCGTGACCAAGTCCGATCTGAAGAAGAAGGACGACCCGCTCCGCGCAGCACTGGTGGCCGCGTTGAACGAATTCAAGGCGTTGTTCCAGGCGTAATCGGCGGCGGTCCCGGTCCTTTGGGACTGGTCGAGGAATTGAGGCAACATGCCATCTTTGAAAGCAATTCGACGTCGTATCGTGTCGGTCCGCTCCACGGCCAAGATCACGCGCGCGATGAAGTTGGTGGCGACGGCGAAGTTGCGTCGCGCGCAAGAGCGGCTCATTCAGCTGCGTCCGTATGCAAAGCGCGTGAACAACATGATCACCGAGCTCGCCGCGGGCACGGACCCGGAAGCGCACGCGCTGCTCGCGGTTCGTCCACCCAAGCGGACTCTGGTGCTCGTGTTGACGTCAGACCGCGGTCTGGCGGGCGCGTTCAACGCCAACGTGAACAAAGCTGCCTGGAACTGGGTCAAAGCCAATGCCGACAAGCGCGAGCTCATCGAGTTGCGCGTGGTCGGTAAGAAAGGCCGCGACTTCTTCAAGGCGCGTCAGGCGAACGTCGCGCACGTCTACACGGACGTCCTGAACAACGTGACGCTGGAGCGGGCGACTGGCATTGGCCGCGAGCTCGTGGCGGCGTACGTCGACGGTCACTTCGACGAAGTGTTCATCGCGTACAACGAGTTCAAGTCTGCGATGACTCAGCTCGTGCAGTTCGAGCGCGTTCTGCCGCTGCCGCAAGGCGGTTTGGACGACGGCAAGGGCGCGAATTCCGATGAGCCGCGTCCGGGCGTTGACACGATCTTCGAGCCGACCAAGGACGCTGTGCTGGACTCGATTCTGCCGATGTCCATCGACGTGCACGTCTACCGCTGCCTGCTGGAGTCCGTCGCGTCTGAAATGGGCGCGCGGATGACGGCCATGGACGCCGCGACCAAGAACGCGGGCGAGCTGCTGGGGCGGATCACGCTGCAGTACAACCGTGCGCGTCAGTCGATCATTACAACGGAACTGATGGAAATCACGTCAGGTGCCGAATCCCTGAAGGGCTAAGTCTCGATCCAATTTCTGCGTTAGGAGCTTCTCATGTCGTACGGTCGCATCAGCCAGGTCATCGGTCCCGTCGTGGACGTCGAGTTCCCCAACGGCGAAGTCCCGGAAATCCTCACGGCGCTTCGCGTGACCAACGCCGCCATCAACGGCGAAGAGTGGAATCTCACGTTGGAAGTGGCGCTGCACTTGGGCGAGTCGTCCGTGCGCACCATCGCCATGGACGCGACGGACGGTCTGCGCCGCGGCCAGGACGTGCAGAACACCGGCAAGCAGATTCAGGCGCCCGTGGGCGATGAAGTGCTCGGTCGTATTCTGAACGTGGTGGGCGCGCCGGTGGACGAGAACGGTCCCGTGAACGCCAAGGAATTCTGGGGCATTCACCGTGAGCCGCCGTCTTTTGACCAGCTGACGACGACGGTCGAAATGTTCGAAACGGGCATCAAGGTCATCGACTTGCTCGCGCCGTACACCAAGGGCGGTAAAATCGGTCTGTTCGGCGGTGCGGGCGTCGGCAAAACCGTGCTCCTGATGGAACTCATCCGCAACATGGCCGTGGAAAAGGGCGGCTTCTCGGTGCTCGCGGGCGTCGGTGAACGTACGCGTGAAGGCCGCGACTTGTATAACGAAATGATTGAATCGGGCGTTATCGCTGTCGAAAAGGACGAGCACAACGAGCCGATCATGATCAACGGCGTGCCGAAGCTCATCCCGGGCAAGTCGCAGGTCTCGCTGATTTACGGCCAGATGAACGAACCGCCGGGCGCCCGCGCGCGCGTCGCTCTCACGGCGCTGACCATCTGCGAGTACTTCCGCGATGTCCGCAACAAGGACGTGCTGCTCTTCGTCGACAACATCTTCCGTTTCACCCAGGCGGGTTCGGAAGTGTCCGCGCTCCTCGGTCGTATTCCGTCCGCGGTGGGTTACCAGCCGACGCTGGCGACGGAAATGGGTCAGCTGCAAGAGCGCATCACGACGACCAAGAACGGTTCCGTGACGTCCGTGCAGGCCATTTACGTGCCCGCCGACGACTTGACCGACCCGGCGCCCGCGACCGCGTTCGCCCACTTGGACGCGACGACGGTGCTTTCTCGCGCGATTACGGAAAAGGGCATTTACCCGGCCGTGGATCCGCTGGACTCGACGTCGCGCATTCTCGACCCGATGGTCGTGGGTGAAGAGCACTACGGCGTGGCCCGCCGGGTGCAGTCGATTCTGCAGGAATACAAGGATTTGCAGGACATCATCGCGATTCTGGGTATGGAAGAACTGAGCGAGCAGCAGAAGCTGACGGTCGGTCGCGCGCGTCGCATCGAGCGCTTCCTGTCGCAGCCGTTCTTCGTGGCGGAAGTCTTCACCGGTAGCCCGGGTAAGTACGTCAAGCTGAGCGACACGATCAAAGGCTTCAAGGCGATTTGCGACGGCGAGCACGATAGCATTCCGGAAGGCGCGTTCCTGATGTGCGGCAGCATTGAGGAAGTGGTCGAGAAAGCGAAGACGATGTAATCGCGGCAACCGAGCTTGCCGCGCCTCCTGCTGTTTGCCGGGTCGCCAAGTGCGCCCGCCTGCGGCGATACGGGCGGCGACACGAGATCGCGATCGGTCAGAAGATTCCGAAGGCGCGACTGAAAGTGTCAAAGCAGCTGAGGGGCCACCGGTTCGGTGTCGCAAGGAGTGACGGATGAAGGTCGAGATCGTAACGCCAGTGGGCATCAAGTATTCCGGGGACGTGGAAGGCGTGATCGCGCCGGGCGCTTCGGGCGATCTGGGCATTCTGCCGGGCCACCAGGCGCTGCTGTCCGGTCTGCGGACCGGCGTGTGCACGGTGCAGCTTGGCGCGCATAACGATCTGCCGCTGGTGGTGGACGGTGGTTATGTACACGTCGTTGGCGGGCAGACTGTCACGATCACGACGGAACTCTGCGAGAAAGCGGAAGACCTCGTCCTCGACGCGGCACGCAAGCAGCTCGAAGAAGCGACGGCGGAGCTGGCGCAGACGCGCGACGACGTCGAGACGGAACTGTGGAAAGTACGCAAGCGTGCGGTGGATTTGGCCGAGACGCGCGTGCGGGTTGCGGGAACGAAGTAGCCACTATACATCGCTGCATTGACTCGGAGCCAAATATCTTGTGTCGCCGCGAGTCGGCCCGCAGGGACGCGAGCTTGGCGACCCAGTTAGCAGCCTAAACATGCCCACCCGGCGGTCAGCAATTGATCTCCGGTCTTGGCAGGTATGTTTAGTACCCGCGCTCCGAAGTTCGCCCCGCATTCCAAGCTTTCGTCGCGCGGGCACTAGGCTTTTGGCCAAAGATGGGGCGCGCCGCCCCAAACCCCGCGCCAGCACGCAGCCGCGTGCTTCCAGTACGGCGCAACAGCCAGTTTTTGATGCGGTGCGAACTTGAGAAGCGCCGTACTAGGCTCGACGCAGCACCTGAAGCAAGTGCATTTCCAGCGATTTCTGAACGTCTGCAACGGTCGGCTCGGCGATTCCGCGCTCCGCGCACACGCGCGCCACTGACGTCAGCCGCACGCCATCCAGTCCGCACGGCGTCACTTGAAATCCATCCAGCTGCGGGTTCACGTTCAGCGCGAGCCCGTGAAACGTCCAGCCGTTACGCAATCCGAGCCCCAGACTCGCGATCTTCTGGCGCGCGTCGATCCACACGCCCGACTGTCCAGGCTTCAGCACCGTCTCCACACCAAACGCCGCGCACGTCGCCGCGATGCACTGCTCCAGAAGGCGCACGAACGCCGGCAGATCGCCCAGCGGCCCCTTGCCCCACGGCCCCACCTGCTGGTTCAACTGCAGAATCGGGTAGACGACAAGCTGCCCCGGCGCGTGCCACGTCACGGACCCACCGCGCGCCACTTCGTGCACCGGCACTTCCGCGCCCGTCGGCAGCCAGCGCGGCGTCGCAATGTGGTTCAGCCCGCCTTTGCGCCCCAGCGTCAGCGTTGGCGGATGCTGCAGCACGAGCAGCACGTCGTCGTCAGTCTTCGGCCGCGCGACGAGTTGGTCCATGAGCGCGAGCGCGACGCCGTAGTCGCACAGCTCGCCGTCAGTCTGTGGGTGAATCACGCGCGGCGGCGTGCCCGCTTGCTGAGGTGGTGGCGGGGGCGGCGGCTGAAGGAGCGCGGTCACTTGTCGTCGGCCGCGAGGAGCGCGCGGAGTTCGTCAGCCGTCGCATTGGGCAAGATGCCCGTGGACGCGAACGCGCGGCGCAACGGAATTGGCTTGGCTGCCCCGCCGCTCGCTGGACTACCTTCGCGCTCAGGACGCGGCTCGTCGGGCACGCCCAAGAGTTGGAACACCCGCGGCAGCACGCGCTTGCGCACACTCGCGACTTGGCGCGCCTTGTATTCGCCGTACGACGCGCGCCCTTCCGTCGCCGCTTGGTAGCTGGCAAGGTCCATGATCTGGACTTCATACGGGAAGAAGAACTGAATCTCCGGATCCACGCCCTGGGTCGTCAGCGCACCGAGCATTTCATCGAGCGGCTCACCGCTCAAGTGCTTCCGCGCGATCTCTTGTGCCTCGCGCATGCGCGCAAACAGTGGATTGGGGAAGCGGATCATCTGTCGGCACGTAAACTGAATCGACTGGTACTTGTCCGAACTGTACGGATTCCAATCGACCTGCTCGCTGCCGTCGGGCTTGTGATCGAAGCTGTGAATCGCTTTGACCGTCGCCATTTCATCCAACTCGCCCTGCTGATACCGCTTCATGCACGCGCGCACGTGGATGTCGTACGCGTCCAAGTCGACCAGCGTGTTGCGCGACCGCGTCGGCTTCATGTTGGGGTACATGATGGTGTGTTCTTCGCGCAGCGCACGCACGGCAAAGAGCGCGTCCACTGGATTGCCAACGATGATCCGCACGCCAATGTGGTCAAACAGGTCGTACGCCACGTTTTCCTGCTTCTGCAGCAGTTTCACAACGACCGAGCGCAGCGGCTTCGTCTCCTTGACCTCGAACCGCACGATCGGCACGTCGAAACTCTGGGCGTGCAAGTACTGGCTGCCATCCTCACGCGTGCGGACCTGCGCCACGAAGCGGTTCAAAATGCGCTCGCGGATCTCGTGGTAGTAGTTGTTCTGAAAGTAGTTCACCGCGTGCGCGACGGTGTGCATCACGCGCAAGAGACCGCACGCCCACGCCATGCGAACTTCGGACGACAAACCGTCCTTCGCCACGGCGATCTCGCGATCGCCTGCGGCCAAGCGCAGCACTTCCAGAATCGGCATCGTGTCGAATTCGCTTGGCATTTCAGCGGTTAGTCCGGGCAACAGCACGCCGCGGATGAAGCCAAGCGCTTCCGTGCGAATCCGTTCCACATCCTGAAACTGCACGGGATTGTTTAGATCGTAACCATAGCGCGCGAGAAAACGCGATGCCTCTTCCTCGCCGTTTTGCGTGAGACGCAGGTGCGACAAGTCGATCGCCGATTGCCCACCCATGATGGTGTGCATCGTCTCCCAGGAAAACACGTAGCGCGCCAAGAGCGGCGGCAAGGGTCCTGCGTGTAGCGATCCGAGTTCGGCCACGTACGTCTCCCGTGTGAGGGGCGGCAAAAGCCGCGCGGTTTTATCTGAAACCGCGGCGTTTGTCTCGCCTGAAACGCAAAGTTACGTTGCGGTCACGCCAAGTTCCAATAGTCCGCGACTTGGTTGCACGGCGCGCACCGTGACCTGCGCGTGATCGCCCACGTGCAGCATCGGCGCGCGGATCGTGGTGTCCAGCGACAGCTCGGGCAGGAACACGAGGCGTTCACCGGAGGCCAGTACGCGGACGACCTGCGCGTCCAACGGCCGACCATTCACGCGCCCCGCGAGCCAGAGCAGCTTGAAGTAGTGGCTGCCTTTGCGTTGCCACTGACGGGCATTGCGCGCGGCGTCGTCGGCGGACTGCGCCAGCTGCGTGACCTCCGCCAGCGTGTGCGGCGAAGTCTGCCCGCGCAGCCACGCGACCAACTGCCGGTGCGCCAACACGTCGCAGTATCGGCGCAGCGGCGAGGTGAACTGCACATACGCCGGCACGCCCATCATCCCGTGCGGCCCAGGCGTGGCCTGCATCGCGCCGGCTTCCAGAACGCGAAACATGGAGAAACACGCCGCGGGGTCCTCGTAAAGCCCCGGCGGCAGCGGCGCGTTGCCCGGACGCGGTTGCGTGCGGTACGGCAGCGCGAGGTGGTGACGCGCGCCGATCTGCGCGACTGCGGCGCAGGCTTGCACCATCATCTCGGTCACCAGCCGTCGACCGGGGCTGGTCTGTTGCACGTGCCGCACTTCCACGGGCTGAAACGGCGGCGCGGAAATCTCGCAATCGGGGCGATAGAGCAGCCACGCGCCGTTCTGAATCCGCGCGTTTTCAGCGAGCAGGCCTGCCTGAATCAACCGGTCCAACGTCGGACGATCGACGTCGTCTCCGCCTTGCTTCGCCAGAACGCGCTCCACGAGGCTGTACGACCACACGTGCGCGACTTGCACCCACGCTTCTTGCAACACCTCATCGTGTGGCGCGCCCACAGCGTCCAGGGTGAACGAGACAACGAGCGCCGGCTTCCAGGCCTCGCGCGTCAGAGACGCCGCGCCGCGGGCCAGACTGTCTGGCAGCATGCCGACCACGTGCCGCGGGTGGTACATCGTCGCGCCGCGCCGCCGCGCTTCCAGATCCGCCAAGCTGCCAGGCGCGATCCAGGCCGACGGATGTGCAATCGCCACGTGAACGCGCAACCCATCGGGCGTCGTCTCGACGCAAATGGCGTCGTCCACTTCGTGCGGCGCGTCATTGTCCATGGCCACGAAAGGCAGGTTGAGACGCGGCGCGTCGGCTGGCATGTCTGGCTCGGCGCGCAAGGAGGCGAGCGCGTCCGCCGGCCACGGGTTGAGCAGTCCGGATCTCCACAGCTCCAGGTCCTCGTGGCCGTCCCACACGCGCAGCTCGTTCAACAAGTCGGTCGCGTCGCGCGCGTCCGCGCGTTTGTGGCGGCCATCGAGTTCCAACCAGTGCGCCGCCGCCGGGTCGTCCTGACCGCGCACGATGGCCATCAGCCGCTCCGCCGCGTCACCAAGCGCGACGCGCTTGCCCGCACGGTGGTCGGCAAGCGCCACACGCCACTTCGCCACGTCCACGTCGAGCTCCGCCTGTCGCTGCCGTTGCTTCTCGACCGCGTCGCGCTCCGCCGCGTTCCGCCGCATCAGACGCCCGTGCGTCAGGGCAAAACCCGTGTGGACAAAGACCGCGAGCACCGTCGCCGCGTCTCGCGTGTCGGGCGTCTCCTTCCCAAAGAGGACTTCAGCCAGTTCGCCAATACCGAGCGGGCGATCGGCAAATAGCGCCCATGCCACATCCAACTCTTCGGGACTCGCACGCGTTTGCAACGCCGCGATGTGCGCCTCTGCGTCTTCCAGCGACGCCGCGCGCAGGTTCAGCTCGCCCGCCAATTCCGGCCGTTCGAGCCGTAGGACTGCGACCGTCGCACCAAACGCACGCACGTGGACGCGCATGGGCCGCCCAGGCTTGTACGTTTGCACCCAGCCGACACGCAGCGTCGGCCCCTCCAGCACGAGCACAACTTGACCTTCGGTCACAACCCCTCTCTCTCGGTCGCGCGCATCGCCTGTTGCAAGGCCTGCCGCAACTGTGTGTGCCGGTGAATGGGCGCGTCATTGGCGACCGCGCGTGAGATCGCTGCCAGCGGTCCAACCAGAACAACAAAACGCCGCCCTCGCGTCAGCGCGGTGTAGAGCAGGTTACGCTGCAGCATGATGTGATGCTGGGGGTGAAGCGGCAACACGACGGCGGGGTACTCGCTCCCTTGGGACTTGTGCACGGTGACGGCGTACGCGAGCTGCAGGTTGTCCAGCGCGCTGCCTTCCACGTCGACAAGCCGGTCGCCAAAGCGAATCTGCACCGTCGGTGCGAGCGGCAAGCCGGGCTGACGGTTGTCTGCGCGCCCCACGCCGCGCCCAACGACGACGCCAATGTCGCCATTGAACACTTCCAGATCGTAGTCGTTCTTCAGTTGCTGCACCTTGTCGCCCACGCGCAGGCCGTTGCCCAGCTGCTCACCGTGAGGATTCAGTGCCTGACGCAGCGCCTCGTTCAACGCTTGCGTACCCAAAGGCCCGCGGTGCACCGGCGCGAGCACTTGGATATCGCGGATCGGCTCAAAGCCGCGCTGTGGCAACCGGTGTTGCACGATCTCCAGCACGCCGGCCAAGATGTCCTCCGGTTGGTCGCGCGTCACCAAGTAGAAGTCGCCGTCGGCGTTGCGCGGCGATGACTGCGGCATTTCGCCGTGACGTACGCGGTGGGCGTTGAGCGCGATCTGCGATCCTTCGCCTTGGCGGTAGATCCGGTTCAAGGCGACGACGGGCACGCACTGCGACTGAATGAGGTCGTCCAGCACAGCACCTGGACCAACGGACGGCAGTTGGTCCGCGTCACCGACCAGTAGAATACGAGCGCCCAGCGGCGTGGCGTCAAAGAGCGCGGCGGCGAGCGGCACCTCCATCATGGAGACTTCATCGACGATGACCAGATCGGCGTCGAGTGGCGTTTCCTTGTTGCGCAGGAATCGTCCAGTTCGCGGCTCGAATTCCAGAAGCCGGTGCAGCGTCTTTGCCTCCGCGCCGGTCGCCTCGGCCAAACGACGCGCAGCGCGTCCAGTCGGCGCCGCCAAGGCCAGCCGCGGGTTGTCGCGCGCCATCGCCGCCAGCACGCCGCGGATGATCGTCGTCTTGCCCGTTCCTGGACCGCCCGTTACGACCAACACGCCGGTTTGCAGCGTCCGCGTCACTGCATCGCGCTGTCCACCTTCAAGCGCGAACCCCAGCGCGAATTCCGCGTCGGCCAAGCGTTCCTGAACGGCCGGACGCGCTTCTGACGCCGCGCCAAGCAGCTCCGCCAGCCGGTGCGCCAGCCGTTGTTCCGCGTGGGCGAGTTCGGCCAAGCAGAGCGCGTCGTCAGAACGCACCAGAACGCCCGCCGCTACCAACTGGTCGATAACCGGCAGCAGTACATCCTCGTCAATTTCCAGCACCCCCATCGCGCCGGCGAGCACCAGCGATTCGGGCGGCGCAGTGTGGCCTTGTTGCGCCAATTCTTGCAGCGCGTGCACCAGCCCCGCACGCAGGCGTTCGGGAGAGGCAGGGGGCACGCCCAGTTCGCGCGCCAGACGATCCGCGGTCTTGAAGCCAATGCCCGCGACGTCCTCCGCCAGCCTGTACGGCCGTTCGCGCACCTGACGCACAGTGTCCTTGCCGTAGCGCTGCTCGATGCGCGCCGTCAGCACGGGGCCCAAGCCGAGTCCGTACAGAAACACGGCGTTCGCCGCAGCTTCCGCGTGGACGTGCACCTGTTCGACAAGCGCGGCGCGGGCCTTCTTGCTCAGTCCTTTGACGCTCCGCAGCACATCGGGATTGTCGCGGATCTGCTCCAACGCGGTTTCACCCAATTGGTCCAACAATCGCGCAGCAGTGGTTGGACCAATGCCCGGAATCTTGCCGGACTGCAAGTAGCGCGCGACGCCTGCCCGCGTACCTGGCAGAATCGGTCGCGCCGACAGCACTTTGACCTGCCGTCCGTGCCGCGGATCGTCTTCCATGACGCCGTCAATCGTCACCGCGTCGCCGACTTGTAAGCCCCACAGAGGCCCCTTGATCGTTGCGCCGCCTCCGTCATCCCGCCGCAAGAGCGCGATGCCAAAGCCCTTGTCGGGGTTGCGAAAGAGGAACCGCTCCAGGACGCCGGTCCAAGTCACGCGATCGCCGGAACCGACCGTGAGCATTTGACCAGGCTTCTCGGTTTGCAGATCGCCCGCAAAGTCGAAGATCGCGCCTTGACTGGGACGCCGCGGTGCGTTCATGGGGTCGCGGGCGTCAGCGGACCGCGCACCGTGAGGTCCACTTTGGCCCCGCCGCGAATCACCTGCGCGCGGGCGCCTTGGCTGCCAGACACCTGAAGGACGCGATCGAGCTGGTACGCCGTCGTCACCGGGCGCGTGTCCAGAGTCAGCACGAAATCGCCCGCTTGCAGATCACCTTGTGCCTGGCGGACCAGAAGCCCGCGATTGCGCGAGGCGACGTACAGCTCTTTTCCCGTCATGTTCGGCGCCACGCGATCCCAGAGGGACAACGCCGCCGCTTCCCGCACCACTTCCGCTTTGGCCTTGTTCGCGGTTTCCCAACTCTCTTTGCCCGGAGCTGCCCACGCAAGCGTTGCCGGCAGGCTGTCGACCAGCCCGGCGCCCGTGGTTTGCCGTGTGCCCGGACCCGCAAGCAGCGGACCGGCGATCTCCAACAACTTGTTGAGTGCCAGCTGGATCGACAGCGTCAAACCCGGCCGCGGATCGCCGCCCGGCATCACGTTGGTCGGATCGTCGGTCGTCTCCACCACGAGCCCGGCGAGCTTGCGCCCTCGAACCGCATCGGACAGCCAGATCTCCGTGCGCAAGTGTGCTTCCAACCCGTGCTGGCGAAACGTTTGTTGCTTCTTGGGATCTGCGTTGCGCACGTCCTGGATGTCGCGGACGTTGGTCGCCCGCTGCTCGGTGACCAGGATGTGCAGTGCAACGGCTTCGCGCACGGGCAGCCGGAGTTCGGTCGCATGGCTCATCAGATCGGTATCCGACGACACGACCGCCACTTCATCCACGGGTTGCAGCAGCCCGAAATCGGCTGGTCCGATCAGAGGCAGCGGTGTCTTGGTCAGCAGCCATCGCGCGACCTCGTCGGTGCGCATCGCGATGTCCAGAGAAGTCGAATCCTGCATCGCCAGCGCAACCGGCAGCACGATCAACGCCTTGGCGTGCGCGGTTTGGTCCAGCGGTAGCACTTCGCTGATCTGCGGTCCGCTCGCGCCGCAGGCCGTCAGGAGCCCCACAAGTGCCAGCGCCAGCTTGGAGAACATCCGAGTCACGAGCCCCTCCGCCTTTCAACGTGGTGAGGATCGCACGTCCAGAGGCCGATGGGCAAGTGTGCGTTGACGCCGCCCGCCCGCATCGCGCATCCTCCGCCGACGATGAATGACTCGCTGGCCCCGCACATCTCGTCTCCGCATTGGCTCGTCACGGCGGACGTCGATCTGGCCGCGCTGACGCCGGTGATGCGGCAAGTGGTCGACGCGAAGCGGCAGCATCCGGACGCGTTGATCCTGTTTCGTTTGGGTGACTTTTACGAGCTTTTCTTCGAAGACGCGCTGGAAGGTTCGCGACTGCTCGATCTGGCGCTGACTTCGCGCAACAAAAACGATCTGCGACCGATCCCGATGTGCGGCTTCCCGCATCACGCGATGGCGCAACACGTGCAGCGTGTGCTGGAAGCGGGGCGTCGTTGTGCCGTGGTGGAGCAGTTGGAGGACGCCGCGCTGGCCAAAGGGCTCGTTGCGCGCGGCGTGACGCACGTGGTGACGCCGGGCGTCGTGCTGGAGCCGGAGGCGCTGGATCCACGGGCAGACCACCGGATCGCGGCGCTTTGGCCGGGCAAACAGGGCGGTCTCGGTGTGGCAGTGGCGGACGTGACGACGGGCGTGATGCAAGTCGGCGAGGTGCTGCATCCCACGGCGCTGGGCGTGCTTCTCGTGCGTCTGGAACCGCGTGAACTGGTGCTCCCGGCCGCCGCAGAGCCTTGGCTCGACACGCTGGCGAGCGCGCGCGAATTGCCCAAGACGATCCGCGAAGTGCACGGTCTGGAAGCGCCGACTCTGGGGCAACTGGCCGAGCTCGCGCTGCGCCGGTATTTGGATGAAGTGCGACCGGGCGCGGCGAAGCTGCTGCAACCCACGCAGCCGCTGGAAACGACGCCGCACCTGACGCTGAACCGCGAGACCGTGCAGCACCTGGAGCTGATCGCGACGGTGCGCCAAGGTCGTCGCCAGGGCGCGCTCCTGCACGCGGTGGATCGGACGTTGACATCGGCGGGTGCTCGCCTCCTGCGCGGGCTGATTTTGGCACCGCTGGGCGATCGCCGCGCGCTGGAAGTGCGGCACGGCGCGGTGGACGCGCTGCTTCGGGACCGCCCGACGCGCGAGTCGATCCGCGGCGTGCTGAAGTACCAGGGCGACTTGGCGCGGCTGACGACGCGCGCGGCGGCGGGGCTGGCGACGCCGCGAGAAATGACGGTGCTGCGTGAGACGCTGCGCGGGTTGCCGGAGTTGCATGCGCTTCTGGAGCGTGCGAGTCACAGTTTAGCCTTGGCGAGCGTGCTGGCGGATGCTCAAGGCGCCGATGCGCTCACGGCGCACCTGGAGTCGGCTCTGGCGGAGAGCCCGCGCGCCGTGCTGGCCGATGGCGGCGTCATTCGCGCGGGGGTTGACACCTCGTTGGACAGCCTCCGCGAGCTGGGTGAAGACGCGCACGCGTGGCTGGACCGATTTGAGGCGCAAGAACGTGCAGCATCGGGGATCGCGACGCTGAAAGTGACGTACAACCGTGTGAGCGGCTACGGCATCGAGATTGGTCGGAGCCGCGCGGACGACGTGCCGGAGCGCTACCACCGCAAGCAAACGCTGAAGAACGCGGAACGGTACACGACGCCGGAGTTGGTGGAGTTTGAACGGCGGATCTTGACGGCGGATGCGGATCGCCTCTCACGCGAGAGCGAGCTGTTCCGCCAGCTGATGGCGCACGTCGGGCAGCATGCCGCGCTCTTGAGGCGGATTGCGGCGGCGTTGGCTGAGCTGGACGTGCATGCGGGGTTTGCGGAACTGGCGGCGCAGTGGCGCCATGTGCGACCGACGCTGGTGGACGAACCCATCGTGCGTCTGGTCGGGTGTCGGCATCCGGTGATCGAACAGACGCTCTCGCCGGGCGCGTTTGTGCCCAATGACGTGTGGTTGCAAGGGGGGCTCGTCGACCTGCAATCGGCGGACGCCGCGCAGGTGCTTCTGATCACCGGTCCGAACATGGCCGGCAAGTCGACGCTCATGCGGCAAGTGGCGCTCGCGGTGATTCTGAGCCAGGCGGGAGGCTTTGTGCCCGCGGATTCGGCCGAGTTGGGCGTGCTGGACGCGGTACACACGCGCATCGGCGCGTCGGACGACATCAGCCAGGGCGCGTCGACCTTCATGGTGGAGATGCGCGAGACGGCGACGATTCTGGCGCAGTCGACGCCGCGCTCGCTCGTGCTGCTGGACGAAATCGGCCGTGGGACGTCGACGTGGGACGGTCTGGCGATCGCGTGGGCGGTCGTCGAGGCGCTCCATGACCGGACCAAGAGCTTGTGCCTGTTCGCGACGCACTACCACGAGCTCACGTCGCTCTCTGAGACGCTGCCGCGCCTGCGTAACGCGCATGTCGCCGTGCGCGAGTGGGCGGGCGACATCGTGTTTCTGCATCGATTGCAAAGTGGTCCGACCAATCGCTCGCACGGCATCGCCGTGGCGCGTCTGGCAGGACTGCCGCCGGACGTCGTGGAACGTTCACGCGCGCTGCTGACGGACTTGGAGAAAGGCGCGGCAGGGCAGTCCACGGGGCCGCTGGCACGCGCCCGGCGTAAGCAATTGGAGCTGTTCGAGCTGGTGCCCGTGCCATCCATCGCCATGGGGCATCCTCAGGAGCCGCTGCCGGACGAGGTCACCGCACTGCTACAGGCGTTGTCGAGTCTGGACCCGGACGACCTGACACCGCGGCAGGCGCTGAGCTGGCTCGGCGAATGGCGCGGGCGGCTGGCGGCGCTGCCGGTCGGCGTGCAGGACAGGTTGCTGAAGCGATAGGGGCAGCCGCGCGGCCCGGTCGAGCCTTTCAGGACGGAAGCGCCCAAGAGATCCCGCTGAATCCGCTCAATCGCGTCGCTTAGTACAGGAATTCGAAATAATGCATCGACGGCACGCCGACGTTGCGCGAGAAGTGGAACGTGCCGTCGGAGATGTCCAGCAGGCCCTGTTCCGGGAACTCGAACTTGCAGATCATCGGGTTACCCGTCTGCGAAAGATCAGGCTTGCACCACGTGTCGTCGGTGCCGTCCATGTACGCCCAGCGGTAGCCGACGGTCTTGGTGTCCTTGGGCAGGCCCTTCACTTCGAGACGCAGCATGTGCTCCAAGATACCGAGGCCGGACACCGGGTCGTCCGCGCTCACGTCCAGGTCGACGAGGAAAACGTGCATGCGGTGCTTGCGGTTCGCATCGACGGCCGGGTAGTTCGACGTGCTCGGATCTTCCACGCAGTTCTTGATCTTGCCCAGCGCGTCTTTGCACGTCTCGCGGGTTGCCATCAAGAGGATGCCGGAGTCGCGGCGGGAGTCGGGCGTGCCGCTCAAGCCAAGCGCGTCAGGGCCTTCCAGCACGCTGATCTGCTGGGCGCCGGCCATGAAGCCGTCGTTGAACCAGAACTGGTACCACGCGGCGGGCTTCAGCAACGTGTCCGCAATGCCTTCATGCGAGAACCACATGAAGTCGGAGTCGTGCGAAGTCGCGAGCGCCTCCGCCTTGCTGACCTGATCCAGACGAACGCTCGGATACCGCGGCGCCGTGCCCACGGTCGCGTGCGAGACGAGGCCCTGCCACAGGATCTTCGCGCCAGCAAAGAACGCACCGAGGTAGGCCGACTTGCGCGACGGGCAGGTCTCAATCGAGTTCGGCAGCTTGCAGTTCAAGCGCAGGTCGGTGACCCAGATCGGAATTGGCTCGCTGCCGTCGGAACGGTGGCCGATGACCTGGCCCGCGGCATCCTTGACTTCGATCTTGCCACTCTCGAGCGAGAAGCCCTTTTCGTGGTGCAAACCTTTCTTGGCCGCGTAGTTCGATACGGATTGGACGATGCTGCGCGCCTGCAGCGGCGTGCACGCTTCCACTTCGATCGACAGATCCGTCAGCGGGAGGTTGTTGGCCACGACGAAGTCGATGAAGTCGTAGACGGGCGACCGAACCGCGCCGTCGGCATTCAGGTTGGTCGGATCCGCGCTCATCACGACGGACGGCGCGACCAAACGCACGTCATTGCCCGGCAGCGGGAATTCCTGACGCAATTCCGACGCGAACTGCTGGTACGCCTGCAGCCACTGGCCCTTGGTCGCCTGCGTGTAGCCGCCCGCGCCAAACGGGTCGCGACCAAATTCCACGTTGAAGATTGACGGGAAGCAGTCCCAGCTCAAGCCCGTCGTGCCTTTGCACGCCGAGGTCTGGCTGTTGGCCGCGGGCAAGTCACGGTCGTAGTGGCGCATGATGCGGCGCACGATCTTGGCCCACTTGGCTGGGTCGGCGATGGGCTTGCCGGTTTGCTGACCGCTGGCGTAGGTGCACGTGCCCGATTCCGCGAGATCAAATGCGGCGGTCCACAGCGGCGTGCCGTTGGCGTCGCGCACGGTCTTCAAGACGGTCTCAAAAGCTTTGAGATCGTAGCTGTTTATGATGTCGTCGATGTTGCCCGCAGCGCCGCCTTTCCACATACCCTGCAACGAGTACGCGCAGCCGTAGCCGACCGGAATGCGCATGTTGGTCGAACTCAACTGCATGAAATTCGTCACGAACGTCGCCGCGTAGTCTTCAATAAAGACGGGCGTGGGCGCACCGTTGACGCCGCGCATGCCGGTGCCGGTCAAGCCGCCAACGGGAACTGCCTCGTCGGCGCACGCAACGGGGCCGTCGATTCCCTTTGCCGTCAGGTAGCAGGCGGAGTTGTCGATCGTCACCGAGCGATTGCGCTTGGCGTTGGCACCCTCAGGCAGGATGACCGACGGATCGGACGAGCAAGCGGGGGCCACAAACGCGAGCGTAGTCGCCAGTACGACAACGTTTCGCAGAGCAGGGGACAGGACGAGCAACGCGCGCATGAGAAAGCCTCCAGTCTAACCGGCTGTCAGTATCCCGGAGCGACGTAAGTCGGTCAAGCAACTGGCATGGTTGTGAGGGAAATCAGGGTGTGGGCCACGTCGCCACGGCGACAAATCCGCGCGGAGTTTGGGTTGAAAGGGTCAATTCGCCGCCTTGGGTGGCCAAAATTGAAGCGGCGACGCGCAGACCAAGGCCCAAATGCGCCGCACCCGCGCGGATGAGCTCGCCATTTGCCGCAGCAACAAGGTCGGCACAACCGGGGCCGTCATCGCGAACACGCAGCGCGGCGGGGGTGCCCGGCAGCAACTCCACCGTGATCGTCACGCCCGCGGTCCCCGCGTCCAGTGCATTGGTCACCAGCGCCGCCGTCACGGGGCGCAACGCGGGTTCGTCCGTGATCAGCGCGTGCGCTTCGGGCTGCCACACGAGCGTCACGCCCACGTCGCGCGCACGGGCGTCGAGTTGCTGGCGCTCGTCAGTCCAACGCATCTGCGCTCGACCCGGCAGCGGCAGGCTTGCAGTCATTCGCCGCAGTTCTTGAAAGGGGCGCAAGAGCTTGCGGCGTGTGTCCTGCAGACGCTCGGCCAACTCCGCGTCGACCACGTCGCTTGCCAAGAGTTCCAACTCGCCCATTGAGGCAACGAGGCTGTTGGACAGATCGTGCTTCACTTTGTGCAGCAGCCGCGAGAGCTGCGCGAGGAGCTCCGGATCCAGCGGCTGAACAACGATGGGCCGCGAATCCGCCATTACTTGCCGCAGACCTGCGCGAGCTGCCAGAGGCCCGATGCGACGGTGCCGTCCGGCTCCATGCCGCTAAACAGCCAAGCTTTTTGGGTCGCGACGTCAAAATACGCCGCGGCGTGAATCAGCGCAGACGGCGCGGTGATGTTCTGCTCTTCCAGCTTGGCCTGCACGGATTGCGGATTCAGCGGCTGGCATAGGCCGACGGCCAGCGAAACCTGAACGCCGGAAGCCGCCCAGGCCTGTTGCGACCAGTTGGCGCACTCTGCGCCGTTCGGCCCGCCCCATTGCGGGATCGCGCGGACCTGCGGCGCGAGCCAGGCGCGGCCGCCGAGCCAGTCAAACAGCACGGGCACAAAGACAGGACCGCCAAAATACTGCTGCAGAAGCGGCTTGGTCAGGTCGCCGTCGGCAAAATTGGGCACGTAGCTGGGCAGAAATTGCGGTGTGCCGGTGATGACGCCGGTCGTCCCCAGCCAGAGCGTGTTGCCCTTGAAGCCTTGACAGCCCGCGTCGCCCATCACGCCCGTGTCTTCGCCCAAGCCGCCGTCCGGGGCACGGATCGAGCCTGCCGTGATGCCGACGATGTCGTGGACCGGGTCGTAAACCATCGGCGCGCCGTAGCGGTCGACGGGGTGGCACTCGCCGCCGCAAAAGCCGTTCGACGGGACTTTCGCGCCGACGTCGGTCCACCCCAGCGTTGCGAGGTCGAGCGTCAGGAACGCGTGCGTCTCGCGCTTGTCATCGAATCCGCCGGAAATCACGAGGCGATTGCGCAGCGGGTCAAAAGCCACGGACGACGCCGTCAACCCGTACGCGCCCGTCGATGGCGTCGTCTGCAGCGCGTTGGTCTTCAGGTCGAGCGTGCGCACCGCCTTGGTCGGCGCCCAGCCTGGCGCCAGCGTCGCAACCGTTTCGCCTTTCGCGACCTGCAACAACCCGCCAGTCCACAAGCGATCGAGCTCAGGCACGGCTTCATGCGCGGTCAGCGCGAAACCACCGGCCAATACGAAGCGATCGCCCGCTTGGTCGATGCCAGCGATGCCAAACGCGTAGAGGATGTCCGAGCCGACCTTGGTCCACGCGCCGGTCGGCGCCACGCACCACGCGTCGGTGACCGGCACGGCGCGCGGGTAGTCGTTGGTTTGATCGGGCAGGTCGTAGGTCAAGCCGCCAGCGATGCACCACTGCCCGGACGCGGATCGCCAGCCGTGTGCCGCGCCGATGCGGCCTGCAGGTGCTTCCGTGTCCAAACGCGTTGCCGTGCCGCTGCCCGGGGAGTACGCCCACACGTCGCTGACCGCGGCGCGGTGCGGGCCCGAAGCCGTGTTGACCGGTACCCAGCCGCCGCCGATGATGATCGTCTTGCTCGGCGCGTGCCACGTCGCGAAGCCGCCCGCGCGGTTGAGGACGTCCGCCGTCGTGTTGTCCTGCGTCCACGTGATGTCATTGGGCAACGTCGGCGTGATGTCGTTGGGAATCCCGTTCAGGTCCGCCACCAGATTGGGACGCAGCGTGATGCCCGGTCCTTCACCGCCAAAGAAGTGCAGCACCTTCGCGTCGTCGATGACGCACTGCACGTTCTGGCGCGCCACCGCGCTGACTTCGCCCAAGTTCGCGATCATGTGCAGCACGGGCGTCTCGCCGTCATCGACGATCCACCACGTCGTTCCGTCGGCTTCCACGAGCACCGCCGCACTGCCATCTGGCGTCGCCGTCAGGCAAATCGCGTCGTAGATTGGCTTCGTCGGCAGGATCACGCCCGCGTCACGCATCGGCGCGGTCTTCCACTCCACCACGGGCGTCGGCGACAGCGGCAATTCCATCGGCCCAGCCAGATTCGGCGCGACGACAAGAAGCGAGCGGTGCCCGCCCGGACCATTCAGAATCACCGCCTGAGTCTGCCGCCACTGCTGCTCGTTCACCGGATTCGTTTCGTACAGATGCGGAATGAGAAGCGGATCGCCAGAATCCAGGCCGCTGACTTCGGTCGCCGCACCCGCTGGCGCGATCGACCAAACCGACGACTGCCACTGATCGGTCACACCGCCGATGACCAGCGAGCGTTGCGCCAAGTCGTCCCACACGAGCGCCGCGTGCCCACGACCGGGAGCGCCTTCCTGCGGCAGATCGTGGTGCCAAGGCTGCGAAATGCTTTGCGACTGATTGAGCGGCGTCACCTCCAACGACCAGGACTCGTCCCGCACCGCAATGCCGTCCGTCGCCGCCGTCTTGCCGCTGAACAGGAGCACTTTGTCATTGCCCATTAGGACCGCGTTCCACTCCGCGCGCGCTTGCGGAACGCCCTGTCCGACTTGTACAAAACCGGTGGCCCACGGTTCGCCCGAACAGATCGCCGTTTTGTCGTCCAAGCAACGCACGACCGCGCCGCCGATGCTGGACACTTTGTCATCGCACAAAAGCGACGTGCCGCCGCACGTGTCCGCGCAGCTGGTGCCGACTTTGTGGCCTTGCCAGAGGAACGTCTCGTCGGTTTCACCGTCGCAGTTGTCGTCCAAGCCGTTGCACGTTTCTGGTAGCGCAAGGGACTCGTGGCCGTTGGCCAAGGTGGAGCACGTCGCGACTTTGTCGGTGCCGCATTCGACCTTGCCGCCTTTTTGCAGCACGCCCTTTCCAGAAACCGCGCAGAGTCCCTTGTCCGCTTGGCAAGGCGCGCCCAGCGGTAACTTGTTCCACGCCAAGCCTTCGTCGGTCTGACCGTCGCAGTCGTTGTCCAACGCGTCGCAGAACGATTCCGTCGCCTGCCAGTCCGCGACGCCCGGCGCTTCGCAGACGCATCCGGTGCAGCCGACGGGAAGTCCGACGGTGCTGGAGCCCTGCGAAGTCGGCACGCACGTCACTTTGGCCTTGCCGACCGCGCCCGCGCAGACGCCCTGATTGCAGATGCCGTCGGCGCCGGGCAGCGGATCGGGGCCGTTGGGCACTTTGTCAAACGCGTCGACGATGCAGTCCTGATCCTTGTCGCCGATGTTCGATTCCAGCGCGTCCGGGATGCCGTTGGCGTTGCTGTCCTTGGGGTGACCGGTGTCGGCGCCCACTTCCACGCCGTCGTCGATGCCATCCGCGTCGCTGTCCTTCTTGCTGGGATCGGTGCCGATCGACTTCTCAAAGTTGTTCAACAACCCGTCGCCGTCGTAGTCACTGTCGGACTGCTGGCAGGTCGCTTCGATGCACAAGTCGCCGCCGCAATCGTCGTCCGAGCCGCAGGATTGCGTGCATGTGCCGTGGCTGCACACGCCGGACTCGCACTCTGTCGAGTTGCCGCAGGTCGAGCCGAACTTGCGCTTTTTGTGGCGGATCAGCTCCTCGCAGCCCAAGAGGCTCACCAGTGTGAGGCAAGCAATCAACACTGTTATCCATCTGAAATGACGGGTGGATCGGCCGGTGCTGGTCCGGCTCTGGCGACTGGCAAGAGAAAGCGGGTTGGCGGACATGCTGCGCCTCACGAAGTTCCCGGAGATTGTAGCAATGCGCGGTCGCGATCGCCATCTCTGGCGCGAAGCTTTGTCTCACTTCCGCTTCAGTTTTGGTCTCAGTTCCCACGGCTTCTGGCCTGGGCGCGACAAAAATCGAGGTGACCGGTGGACTCACGCGCCGAATGCCGACGAACGCTTTGGTGAGTTCCATGATCGCAGAGTGCAAAAGTCTCTGAATGCAGGTCGGTTTTGTCGAGGGGCTGAGACTTCTGAGACCAACGAGACTGGTGCGGATGACGCCTCCTCGGTGCACAACAGCCTGTGATGACTTGTGAAAACGCGTGTCGCCAGAGATGGCACGCCTCCTGCACAAGTGTCTCAGCGTGCACTTGGCGCAGATGAGGACGCGATGTTGGCAAAAGTTGTGGGTGCAGCGGTTCTGGGCGTGGATGCCCAACCGGTCGACGTGGAATGCGATGTGACGGGCGGCTTCCCGTCGTTTGACACCGTTGGCCTCGCGGAACTGACCGTGCGGGAGGCGCGGGTTCGGGTCCGCAGTGCGATCCGCCACAGCAATCTGCCGTTCCCCAAGACGCGGGTCGTCGTGAACCTGGCGCCCGCGGATCTGCGCAAGGACGGAACGAGCTTTGACCTGCCAGTCGCGCTGGCCGTGCTCCAAGCCGATGGCGCGATTCCGCTGAACGCGCTGCAAGACTGGGCAGTGCTTGGCGAGCTGTCACTCACAGGCGCCGTGCGTCCGGTGTGCGGTGTGCTTGCTGTGGCGGAAATGGCGCGCCGCTTGGGATTGCGCGGGATTTTGTGCCCGCAGGACAACGTCGCCGAGGCGATGGTGGTGCCGGGAATCGAAGTGCGCGTCGCCGCGACGTTGGGCGAAGTGGTGCGTTGTCTGCGCGGAGAGCTGCCGTGGCCGGAACCGAGCTACGCTGAACCGCCGATTGCGCGACGCGCGACGCTGGATTGGTCCGACGTGCGCGGACACGCGGTGGCAAAGCGGGCACTGGAGATTGCGGCCGCGGGTGGCCATAACGTCGTGATGGTGGGAACGCCAGGCACCGGCAAGACGATGCTCGCCCGCCGAATCCCGACCATTCTGCCGCCGCTGGAAGCGAACGAGTCGATAGAAGTGACCAAAGTGCACTCGGTCGCGGGTCTCCTGCCGCGCGGCCTCGGCCTGCTCGCGGACCGGCCGTTCCGCGCACCGCACCACACGGTGTCGAGCGCCGCGCTGGTTGGCGGCGGATCGGTGCCCAAGCCTGGCGAGGTGTCGCTGGCCCATCGCGGTGTCTTGTTCCTCGACGAGCTCGCTGAATTTCCGCGTCATGTGCTGGAAACGCTGCGGCAGCCGCTGGAAGAAGGTGTGTCTCAGGTCACGCGAGCCCGGCAGACCACGCGGTTTCCGGCGCGCTTCATGATGGTCGCGGCGTCCAACGGCTGTCCTTGCGGCAATCTTGGTTCGCTGCACAAACAGTGTGTGTGTTCCCCGGTCGCCCTGGACCGCTATCGGTCTCGGCTCTCCGGGCCGATTCTGGACCGCATTGATATTCAGATTCAGCTGCGCGCGCTGCCCGCAGAAGCGCTCCGTCACGGGCCGACTGGTGAGACGTCGGCGCAAGTCCGTGAACGCGTGGCGCGTGCACGCGACCTCCAGCTGCTTCGCTACGCGCACTTGGGGGGCGGCGTGAATGCGGAGGTGCCGATGCGGCGTCTGCAGGAACTCAGTCCGTTGGAACCCGTCGTCCACGACTTGTTGTTGCGCGCGTTGAGCCGCTTTGGCTTGTCGCCGCGCGCGCACGACCGCATTTGGCGCGTGGCGCGCACAATCGCCGACCTGGAAGGTCAAGACCAAATCGGCGCAGAACACATCGCGGAAGCGTTGCAGTACAGGCATTTCGATGAGCCTGTCGGGCCTGCCGCGTAGACCCTCGACCAGCAAAGGCTGGCGTTTTGCCCGGTTCGACTGCAGCCAAGTGCGCTGCTGCCGCCGCGGGCGTTTGTGAAGCAGGAGTTGCAGATGGCGAAGAACGACAAGAAAGAGAGCGCGATCCCGGGGCTGAAGGCGCTGGATGACCTGATCCACTCGGCGGAGAAAAGCTTTGGCCGCGGCATCCTGATGGCTGCAGATGGTGCGACCGTCGAACAGGGCGTTGAGGTCATTCCGACGGGTTCGTTCGCGCTGGATCGCTGCCTCGGCGTCGGCGGTTTGCCGAAGGGGCGAATCATCGAGATCTACGGTCCGGAATCGTCCGGCAAGACGACGATGGCGCTCTCGGCGATCGCCCAGGCGCAGAAGCAGGGCGCCATCGCCGCGTTTGTCGACGCGGAACACGCGCTGGATCTCAAGTACGCCCGCGACTTGGGCATCGACGGCTCGCGCATGCTGGTGAGTCAGCCTGATTGCGGCGAGCAGGCGATGGACGTCGTGGAAGCGCTCGTGCGCTCCGGGCAGGTCGGCGTTGTGGTCGTGGACTCGGTTGCGGCGCTCACGCCCAAGGCGGAACTCGACGGAGAAATGGGTGACAACCACGTCGGTCTCCAGGCGCGGCTGATGAGCCGGGCGATGCGAAAGCTGGCGAGTTTGGCGCACCAGACGGGGACGACGCTCATCTTCATCAACCAGATTCGCATGAAGATCGGCGTGATGATGGGCAGCCCCGAGACCACGACGGGCGGCAACGCGCTGAAGTTCTACGCGTCGGTCCGCTTGGACGTGCGCCGCATCGGCTCCTTGAAGCGCGACGAGAAGATCTACGGCAACCGCTGCAAGATCAAGGTCGCCAAGAACAAGATGGCGCCGCCGTTCCGTCAGTGCGAGATCGACCTGATCTTCGGCAACGGCTTCTGCCGCGAGGCCGAGATCTTCGACGCGGCGGTTGCCGAGGGCGTGATCTCGCGCAGCGGCGCGTTCTTCAAGCTGGGCGACGAGGCGATTGGTCAGGGGCGCGACCGCGCGGTGACCGAGCTGAAGGCCAAACCGGAACTGTGTGAGCGCATCGTCGGGCTGTTGGGCGATGCGCCGGTGGACGCGAGCGTGGCGGAAGATCTCGCTGCGTAAGTGGGTGTGCGCGGGCCGTTCCGCGCGTGGATACCGGGATACGGAAAGCCCGGAAAGGAGTGAGTCATGTCGGATTTGAATAAGGTGATGTTGATCGGTCGTCTCGGCGCCAAGCCGGAGTTGAAGCAGTTGTCGTCGGGCGATGCGGTCACGCGGCTGAGCGTGGCGACGTCGTGGCAGAGCAAGAAAGACGGCGTGCGTGAGGAGCGCACCGAGTGGCACCACGTCTCGGTGTTTGGAAAGAACGCCGAGAATTGTGTGCGGTACCTGGACAAGGGCAAGCTCGTCTTTGTCGAAGGTCATCTGCACAACGCGCACTGGAAGGCCAAGGATGGCTCGGACCGTTACGAACGTGAGGTTCGCGCGGAAACCGTGACGTTCCTGTCCAGCCGGAGCGAAGCCAAAGCGGCGTAGTTCCGACGACGCGTCAGGAATCCGTCCCAGACATTCGGGCGGATTCCTGGCGCGCGGGCGCTTGACCGGCCCAAGCGCGGCGGTCAACCTTCTTGTGCACGCTCTCTCTGTGCGCGAGGCCCTGCATGCGTTTGTCCGTCCCCCTTTTGCAGCGCACTTTGGCCGTTCTCGTCGCAGTCTTCGTCAGCGCCTGTGGCGAAACGGCCAAGGCGACGGACGACGGAAGCGACGCGGCTGAACTTGCTGACGGAGCCGCCGCGGCCGCGGTCGACGTCGCGATCGATGGGGGCGAAACCAAAGAGGCGAAGCCAGACCCTGGTCGCGATCTGTATACGGGGTCGCTGAAGGTGCAGCTGCCGGCGACAGGCTTCTTCCGGGTCGACAAGATCGGGGAACGTTGGTGGCTGGTCACACCCGATGGCCACCCGTTTTTCTCAACGGGGATCAACGACATTTCACAGGCCGGGACTGCGACCAAGGGCGGCGTACAGCACTACAAGGACGCCGTCATCGCCAAGTATGGAACCAAGGAGGCGTGGTCGGACGTAGCGTTTAAGAACTGCCAAGAGTGGGGCATCAACACAGTCGGTGCGTGGAGCGATTGGCCGCAGTTCAAGGACCGCATGCCGTACACGGTGCTGCTGGACGTCGGGACCGCGCCGGACTACTTCACCGCCGATTTCGCGCAACACGCCAAGGACGTGCTCGAACCGACGGCGAAGGTGTTGAAGGATGACAAGTTTCTGGTCGGATACTTTCTGAACAACGAGGTTTACTGGGGCTACGGCATCCGCGGTTTTCACTACGTCTTTGACGACTACATGGCGCTGATCGCGGACGCGTCTCCTGGCAAACAGGCGCTGATCGCCTACCTCCAGAAGCGGTACGTCACAGTCGATGCGCTGCGCGCTGACTTTTCGACCGACGCTGTGGACTGGCCGAGCGTGGCGACCGCGACGACGTTGCCCCATCTCGGTACACCGGGCGCGATCGCGACGCGCGCGGAGTGGTCGGGGGTGGTCGCGGAAAAGTTCTTCGAGGTGACGGATCAGGCCTTGAGCGCGGCAGATCCGAACCACATGAACCTTGGCGTGCGTTTTATCAGCCAACTGGCGCCGCGGGCGGTGCTCAAAGCGGCGGGCAAGTTCGTGGACGTGATGAGCATCAACTTCTATGAGCTGACGCTTGGACTCCCGGAATACTTGCAGAACTTTGAGCCGGACTACGTCTCAGTCGATGACTTTCTCGCCGAGCACTACGCGGCAGGCGGTCGTCCGATCCTGATCACCGAGTGGGGCTATCGCGCCGCGGATTCTGGCTTGCCCAACTCGTTTCCGCCGATCTACCCGACATTTGACACGCAGACGGAACGGGCGGATGCCTACGAGGCGTACGTGACCAATGTCCTGAAACGACCGTATCTTGTCGGTCATCACTGGTTTCTCTACACCGATCAGCCGCCTGAAGGGCGCTTTGACGGCGAGGACTGCAATTTTGGCTTGGTCAACGAGAAGGACGAGCCGTATCAGATTCTGACCGACCGGATGAAGAAGATGGCCTTTGCCGCGTACGCCAACTTGCCTTGGGAGTAGCTACCCGTCGACATCGAGAGCGAGTTCCGCGCCCGGCAGCGGTCCCGCGCGGCCAAACTTCGTCTTGGGCGGATTGAAGTAGCCAAATCGCAGCTGCGGAAAGCGCCGTCGCAACGTGTGGACCATCGCGAGGACCCCGATGGGCTCTTCAACGGCAGTTTCACCGAGGACGCGCAGGTAAAGTTCCGGATCGATGTTGAGATTGCGGAGCTGAATCAGGTTCACGCCGCCGTCCTCGATGAACTGGCTGAGCGCGTCGATCTCCCGCGGCGAATCAGACACGCCGGCGAAGACGAAGTAGTTCAGGCTGACGTAGCGACCGCGTTCGGACATCTCTTTGGCAGATTGCAGGACGTGGGAGAAGTCATAGCCGCGCGGCTTGTAGTACGCGCGATACAGGTCGGGTTGCGCTGAGTTCAGACTGATCCGAATCGAATCCAAGCCGGCATCCGCCAACCGTCCGACGATCCGCGGCAGGCTCGCGTTGGAATTCAGGTTCACCACCCCAGCTTGCGTGCGCTCGCGGATGCCGCGAACCGTATCCTCCAGCACTTTGGGCTGCATGAGCGGCTCGCCCTCGCAGCCTTGACCAAAACTGACCACGCCGTTGGGCACGCGCGCCAAGTGCAGACAAGCGAGTTCGATCAGGTCTTCCGCACGCGACGGAATCTTCATGCGCTCGTGGTTCGCGACGAACGTGGAACCCGACTGATCGCTGATGCAACCGACGCACGCTGCGTTGCACTGCGAGGCGGCGGGCAGCGGCGCCTCCCAGCGACCCAAGAAGAAGTTCTGCGCGGCGCGGCAGTGGTAGACCAGCGCGCAGTGCTCCACGTGTTCGATTGCGCGGTTCTGCGGGTGTGCGGTGCGCAGTTGCCGAACGCCTTTTTCGACTTCCACGATGTCAAACCGGTACGGATCCTGCCGCTTATCGGCATCGACGCGCACCGCGGGTACCACGAAGTGGCCATTTTGCCAGCCGACAGCCGCATAGGAGTACAGCGTGAGATCGGGCGCACCTTCCTGAGTGTCGTACGCGGGATGGAGCAGCTTCAAATACGCCGGCGCGATGAACGCCGCGACCGTTTGGAGTACCCCAGTGTCTTCGTCGCCCTCGACCGGAACGGGTTCGTCGTTGTCGACGTCCACCGCGTAGGGAACACGTCCGGGCATGACAAAAAGATCAGAGCCTTTCGGCAGCTGTATCAACTCTTCTGGCAGCGGCTGTCGCCAGCAATCACCGTCCCAAGCCAGCATGGCCAACGTCGGGTGATCAAAAATCCGCCCATCGGCGGCGGCAACAACTGCGCGGGGATAAGAATCGGCCATGACACGTCCTTCAACCAAACCGCGGCGGATTGTACACGAGCCGTGCGCTGCGGGTATCCTGTGCCGCAGAACGGTCGCAAGCACCGCAAGATTCCGATGACGCCGCTTCTCCAGCCTCCTTCCCGACCGCGCAACGAGCCTCTGCTGCTCGTGCTCGCCGTGCTGTTGACGCTCCTTGGTGTGGCGCCGATCTGGCTCTGTGATCTGCTGCCACTGGTTGACATGGCGGCGCATTTGCACCTGATGACGGTGATGCATGACATGGCGCGGTCGCCGTTGATTCAGCATCATTATCAGGAGGTTCACGCGCTCGTTCCGTATCTGACTTACTATAAGGCGGTCGACTGGCTCGCGTACCTGATGACGGTCGAGCAGGCCAATCGCGTTGTGCTGACCCTGACGGTTGCAGCGATGCCGTGGTCCGCCTACGTCTACCTGCGGACGGTCGGGCACAGTCCCTGGTTGATGCTCGGCGTGCTGCCGTGGCTGCTGCATTGCGACTTCTTCATGGGATTTTTCAGCTATCTGCTGTCGATCCCAGTCTTCATCTTGATCCTCGCGGCGCACGTCCGTTGGCTCCAGGCGCCGACGCGTGGGCGTGGTTTGCTGCTCGCTGGGCTCCTTGGTCTACTGGCGTTGACGCACTACCTCCTTTGGGCCGTCGCGCTCGTGCTCCTGCCGACGATCGCGCTGGCGTTTGGCAGTCGCCAAGGTTGGCGGCGCGCGCTCTGGTGGCCGCTGCGCGACGCGTTGATGCTGTTGCCGTCTTTGGCGCTGCTCTTGCCGTGGTTTCTGCGCTATTTCGTCTTTGCGGAAGGCGTGAAGACGTCGGACGCCGCCATCCACCGCGAGGGCGGGACGTTCCTACAGCGGTTGCACAACGTCTATCTCGGTGAGCACATCGGTCCGCTTGCCAACTTGCGGCAGATTCCCGATGTCATGTTTGACGCCGTCTACCGCACGGACGCGGCGATGTCCCTGCGCGAGCGTCCAGGCGAACTCGTGACCGTGCTCTGGCTGGTTGCGCTGATTTTGTGGCTGGTCGGCAGCGCACGTACGCCGAAGCGCTCGCAAAGTGCCGACGTTCCAAAGCAAAACGGCGTGTCCGGCAGCGCCTACGCCGCCTGGGCGGTCGCGATTCTGGTGCTTGAATACTTTCTGATGCCGCGCAACCTCACGCGGCCGATTGCGCTCTACGGCGTGAACTTCCGATTGGTCGAAGTCGCGATGGTGCTGACCATTTGCGCGTTGCCGTTGGACCCGCGGCGGCCGCCGTTGACCGTCCGATGGCGCGTCTGGATCGGCGTCGCGTTCATGCTGGCGTGCGCGATCCTCCTGCCAATCGCGACGCTGCGTGAGTTTCGCGACGACCGCAAGCTCATGGGCGAAATCCGCGAGGCGTATGATCACATTCCGCCGGGCAAGCGCGTCTTGACGCTGCGTGGTCGCCGCCCAAGTCGCTGGTTCCTTTTTAATATTGGCGAGTACTACGCGGTTTTCCGCCACGGCTACGTGCCCTATTCCTTTGCAGACACGAGCTCCAAGCCGGTCGTCGTCAATCGCAACACTGCGCTACCGGCACCGCCTGCCGTCGACCTGGAGTTCTTCAACTGGCAGCGTCAGGGGCGGTACTACGACTATATCGTGCGCTACGATGAGCCGAACTTGGAGCGTCCGTGGGTGCCGGTCATGCCGGAGTTGCCGGTCGTCTGGAAGGGAAAGGGCTGGACGGTGTGGCGCAATCCCGTACCGGACATGTGGCCACCGCCTACGGACGCAGAATACGCGGACCGCGCGTGGAATGCGCTGCCACAGGCGATTCACATGGTGATGACAAGCGATACCTTGGGGCTGATCGGCTTCACCGGGCGATTTGCCTCGCTGGAACAGGAGCTCCTTGTGGCCGCGACGGACAGGGCCGTCGCAAGCTCGACCCGCCCGCAGCCCTGACGTCGCCCGTCCCTCCAAACCTTCGCCACGCGTCGACCGCTCTTGACGCACCGGCGAATCCCGAGCGGACGTGACGGGTTGCCGTCCACGCTCGATGCCGGCTG
>CAITYF010000033.1 GCA_903896545.1 uncultured Myxococcales bacterium
CCGTTGCCGAATCGGCGCACGAGCCCGTGTCGCCGCGCGTATCGCCGCAGGCGGGCGCGCCTGGCGACCCAGCTGACAGCAGGAGGCCTGCCGCGGACACGCGCTCGCAGGCCGGGCCGCCCATCGCCCAGCACCCCATTCCGATGACGGAAAGGTCCAGATCGGTGTTCGGGAGCCGGCGCGTTAGCATGGCCGGAGCTACTTCTTCTTCTTGGCGTCGTCCAAGTCACCGATGGTCAGCGAGAACTTCTTGCGAAGCTCATCCGGAACCGGCGGCAGATTCTCAAACTTGTCGCCCGCTTCCATCGGCGGCAACTCGGAAGGCGTCAGGCCGCCCTCTTCGTACGTGACCGCGGACATGAACCACGAGGTCTCGCTGAACTTCTTGGAGCGCTTCTTGTCGCCACCCGCGGCAGCCGGAGCCGCCGAGATCGCCGGCGTCGCCGGAGCCGCGGGCGTCGCGCCCGAAGCCTGCTTGTCACGCCATGCGGAGGCCAGTTCGGCCACCTGAGTCGCGCCGACCCACTTCTGCGTGCGACCGTCGAAGACGTATTCGTCCGAGCGCAGCGTACCATTCTTGACCATCTCGATCAGCGCCGTGATGGCGAATTCCTTGGGCTGACCGTCGCGCTGAATGTAGAACGTCATGTTTTGCTCCAAATGATCCGTATCTCGTTCTTGCCTGCGACCTGTTAGCCCACCCATGCTGGCGTTGCTACGGCCAAGTCTGTGCAATCACCACTCGTTCGCGCCCGATCAGCGGCAGGACCGTACGCCCTTGCTTCCGAACAACTCGCGGACATGGGGCAGCATAGTCCAGCGTCAAGATCGGTGCAAGAACCTCCGGCCGCGTTTGCTGTGCGACTCGCAATTTTCACAGCCTACCAGTATCGTTCAGAGCGGAGGACGCTTGCAGGAGCCCGCGCGGAACTGGCCAAGACTACAGAAGTGGACCCGCGGCTTTGGGCCGATGCTCTGCGCTGTGCTGCTCGCGTGGTCCTGGTACGTGCACTTCTGGCCGCAGTTCAAGACCACCAACGAATCAATTCGACTGTATTTTGTGCAGGCCGTCATCGAGTCGGGGCGACCGGAATTGGACGCCGTCTGTGCGCGGCATGCACACGTGCCGGTGGATCGCAGTGAGTACGGCGGTCACATCTACATGGACAAGGCGCCGGGCTTGTCGGTGCTCGCGCTGCCGATCTACCCCGTCGTGCGCGCGCTGCATCCCGATGTCGCCACGGGCGATCTCTGGCGGTTTGGCGTCATCGCCTGCTTTCTGACGATCACGCTGCCGGCGTGGCTCATGCTCTGGCTTCTCGCGCGCTACCTGTCGACCCTCGGTGTCTCGCCGCGCGTGGTCGCCATCACTGTCCTGGCACTGGCGTTGGCGAGTCCGCTTTTTGCCTACGTGACGCTGTATTTTGGCCACGCACTCGCCGCCGCCTGCGTCGGAATGGCCGCGTACTTGCTGGCTGAAGTGGACGCGGGCGCGGGCACCGTCCGGCGGCGCTTGACGATCGGCGCGCTGCTGGGCTTTGCTGGCTTGGTCGACACGCCCGTTTTTGTCATTGGCGGGCTGATCGCACTGTGGACTGGGGCGCGCGCGCGGCCGCATGCGGAGGGGCTCGCCCTGCCCGCGCGCATTCGCGCCATGCTGCCCGTCGTCGCCCTGCTGGCTTTCTTTGTCGGCGCACAACTCGCCTACAACGCCTGGATGCTCGGTGATCCGCTGCGTTTTGCCTACCAGTGGAAGGGGGAAAAGGCATTCGCCGCCATGCACGGCAGCGGCTTTTTCGGCTTTCACGTGCCGCAGTTGGACGTCCTCGCCCTGCTGCTGGTTGGGCCAAGTCGCGGGCTGTTCTACCACGCGCCGTGGCTCGTCCCGGCCCTCGCGGGGCTGCTGGTCGCGGCGCGCGACAAAACCTTGGCCGAATCACGCCGTCTGGATGCCATCGCGCTTGCGTGCGTGGCCCTGACGTACGCGATTGTCGTCAGCGGTTTTGCCGACTGGCGAGCCGGGGACGCCGCCTACGCGCGCCATCTCGTGCCCATTCTGCCGCTGCTGGCGCCTGGCTTGGCCTACGCCCTGCGCCCGCCGCATTTGGCGCGCCCCGCCCGTGCGTTGATCCTGACCAGCATCGCGGTCGGCTTGGTGCTGACGATGCCGACTGTCGCGACCTTTCCCTACCACTTTGCCAAGCTGGAACGTCCGGTGCTGGAACTCGGCTGGCCGCTGTGGCTTCTGGGCAACTTCTCGCCAAGCATCGGCCGCGCGCTGGGCTGGAGCGATTGGACGTCCGCCGCAGCGTTCTTCGCGATCTGTCTAACGCCTTGGCTCCTGACCCTGCGCCTGCCGAACCCGATCGAAGCGCGGCCCGAGCCGCTGCAGCAGCGTTTGGCCGTGTGGATCGTCGCGTTGGGCACAACGGCGCTGTGGCTGCTTTCTCTTGTCGCGACCGTGCCGCATCCCGGACGCGTCGTGCAGGTTGCGCGCGCGCAGTCGGCCGCGATGCTGGGGCCTGACGCCGACGAACGCGACGGCAACAAGGCCTGGCAGAAGGTCTTTGAACACGTGCGCGAACGCAACCGCGCGCGAAACGCGAAGCCGCCGGAACGCTAATCGACCGCGCCGGCCATCGCCGGGCACGCGCTCGTCCCGCATTCGGGTTTGCCGCAACCACCCGCTTGGTGCGCGTGTTCCGCGGGCGGCGCGGTCTTGCCGCCATAGTCGCTTGCGTACCAACCGCTGCCCTTCAAGTGGAACGTGCCGCCGGTGATGAGCCGCGTGCAATCGACGCTGCCACAGGTGGGGCACGTCGCGCCAGCCGGCTCGCTGATGCGTTGGTTCTTCTCAAACACGTTCTGACAGGACTGACAGCGGTAGTCGTACGCAGGCATGCGGCCTCATGGGAATGGCCGTGCTCGGACGGCGGTTCTGGCCTAAGGGTAAGTGGTGCGCGACGGGCGTCAAGCGACGAGTTCACGGATCCCGCAGGTGCAGCGATTTGTCCCGGCCCGCCCCACATGCTAACTTCTCTTCATAGCCTCGCCGCCAGGCAGGCCCGACCGTGGACGACCGATGCGCGTTTGCCCCAAATGTTCTGCTGAGATGATCGACCTGGTTTGCCCGCACGACGGCGCGAACACGGTCTTCGTCGCTGCGTCTTCACGGCAGACCTACCCCGTGGGCACGCTCATTGCCGACCGCTACCGCATCGACTCGGTACTTGGAATCGGCGGTTTTGGCGCTGTCTACCGGTGCACACAGCTCAACATGGACCAGACCGTCGCCGTGAAAGTGCTGCGCGCGGATCACCTGAGTTCAGCGGAACACGTCAAGCGCTTCTCCGGCGAAGCGCAAGCTGTCAGCCGTTTGCGTCATCCGAACACGATCCGCGTCTTCGATTTTGGCACGCATCAGGACGGCGCGCTGTATCTGGCGATGGAGTTCATCGAAGGCGAGACGCTCGGCCACCGTTTTGACACCAAAGGCGCGCTGCCTTGGCCGCAACTGGTTCGCATCCTCACGCAGGTCTGTCATTCGCTGACGGAAGCGCACGCGGCGGGCCTGATTCACCGCGATCTGAAGCCGGAAAACGTGATGCTGCTGTCGGTGGCGGGCGATCCGGATTTTGTGAAGGTGCTGGATTTTGGCATCGCCAAGCAGCAAAAAGAGGCGTCTGAGGGCAACCTGACGGAAACTGGCATGATCATGGGCACGCCCACGTACATGTCGCCGGAGCAAGCCAAGGGCGAGCCGATCGACGGACGCAGTGACGTCTACGCGCTGGGCGTGCTGGCGTATGAGGCGCTGGTCGGACAACCGCCGTTCGTGGGCGACACGCCGATGACGGTGTTGGTCAAGCACATCAAGGATCCGCCGCCAATCTTCATTCGCGAAGGCGCGCTCCGCGAAGTGCCGCGGGAATTGGAGCAGCTGGTGCTGCAGTGTCTCGCCAAGGATCCGCGCCAGCGCCCACAGTCGACGGCAGAGCTGGCTGAGAAGCTGACGCGGATCGCGGAGACCGCGCGACGCCCGACGCCCACGGCGGCAATGGCAGCGCAGCGCGATGATCGACCGACGCGCGTCGTGCCCGCGGCGGACGAGCAGCCGATGTTGCATCCGACGATGCCGCTGCCGATCATCCACACGTCGCCAAACCGCAAGCCGCTGTGGATCGCCGGCGGTGCGTTTGCCGCCGTGCTCGTGGTGACGGGCGCCATTGCTGCCAGCGCGCCAGGGAACCCGCCTGTGGTCGTGGCCGAAAAGCCCACGCCCGCCGCCGCGCCGACTCCGGTTGTTGCGCCGACGCCTGCGCCCGTCGCGGCACCTGCACCGGTCGCTGTGCCAACGCCTGTGGTCGTTGTCGCGCCGGCCGTCGTCGAGCCAGCGGTCAAGGCTGAACCAGAACCGGCGAAAGCGGGGCCTGCCGCCAAAGTCGAACCCGAAGTGCGCCACAAGGAACCGGAGCCGCGCCGCGTGGAAGCCAAGGTCGAGCCCGCCAAAGCCGAGCCAAAGATCGAGGCCAAACCGGAGGCCAAGACGGAGCCTGTCCGCGATCCGACCCCGCGTGAACGTCCGCACGATCGCCCGCCCGATCACGGACACAGCCACGAAGCGTTCCGCTTGGACGACGATCGTCCCGATCCGCCCAAGAAGTAGCGCCGAGCGGACCGGCGTTTTTCACAGCAAAAAGTTTGACGGAGCCGCCTGCCTGCGCGACACGGTACGCACGTGCGGCTGTGCAAACGACCGCGACTTTCAGGCTGGGTGATGCGAAGAATGCGTGTGATTGTGCGCCTCTGGATGCAACTGAGTCTGCTGGCGCTGCTGTTTGCGGCTGTCCTGCCCGCGCCCGTGCTCGCCCAGACGACGACGCTGACGGCCGATCAAGCGCGATCCCGCGAGGAAGCAATCGAGATCTTCAATCAAGGCAAAGCGGCCTTCAAGGCCGGCGACTACGACGCAGCACAGCAGCTGTTTCTGAAGGCGTGGGGCAAGTTTGACCGCGAACCGCTGATTGCGCTCGCGTTGGCCAAGGCTTACGACCGCGCGGCGAATCTGGAGAAGGCACAGATCTACTACGAGGCATTTCTGCGTCTGGCACCCGCGGAGAAGGATTTTGCCAAGGATCGCGAGCAAACGGTCAAACGGCTGGCGGAAGTGAAGGCGCTGCTGGCCTCGCGTCCCGGCGTGCTCAAGTTCCAAGGACTGCCGAGCGGCGCGCACCTGTTGCTGGACGACCAGCCAGCGGATCCGGACACGAGTGGCGAGATCAAAGTGACCGCGGGCACGCACGCCGTGCGGGTCACCATGGAGAAGCGCGAGCCGTTTGTGCGGCCGGCAGTGACGGTTGGCGCGGGCGAGACGAAGGTGATCGACGTGGTGCTTGTCGCGCCCGTAGATTCGGCGACCTTGCCCCACGACTACACGCTGACGTGGATTCTAGGCAGCACGGCGGCGGCGGCGCTGTTGACAGGCGGCATCTTCGGAATCCTGACGCTGGAACGGAACGACGCGTACCTGAAGCGTTTTGATCCACAAGGGTTTGCAACGGCAGACACGATGGCGTCGTACGGCTGCAAGCTGACCGACAAGGACAAGTGCCCGCAGGCACTGGCGGAAGGCCAGGCGCTGGTGAACCAGATCGAATTCCGCCGGAACGCGATGTTTATCTCGCTGGGCGTGGGCGCGGCGCTCGGCGCAGCCACCCTCATCGCCGCGGTCAAAGCGCCGACGCTGGACAAGAGCAGCACCGCCCAGGTGAAGCCGTGGTGGCACGACCTCCGCGCCTACCCGACGCTGGACGGTCGCGGCGGCGGCGGTGCGGCCGTGTCGCTGGCGTTTTGACGACCAAACCTCAGAAAGAACGACTTACTTGGCGTCGAGAAGCGCCTTGATCGTCCCATCGGCAAACGCCACTTTCGCGTCCGATGCGCCGCCAACAAGCGTACCGTTCACAAACACCATCGGAAACGTCGGCCAGCCGGTCCACAGCTTCAACGCGAGACGACGGCGCCATTCCGACGTGTAGCCGCCGTATTGCAAATACGTGTACTTCAAGCCGTTTTCTTCCATCAACTTGCACGCCTTGCCGCACGCCGGGTTGACGCTCATGCCGACGATGACGATCTTGTCGCGCGCCACAGCCTCCTGCACTTCCTTCAGGATGTCGGGGTGAAAAGCCTCCTGCGCTTTCTGCACAGCCGGGGTCAAACGCGCGGGATCAAGAACAGGACGGGTGAACATGGTGAGCCTTTTCAAGTTGAGTCTGCGCGCACCAACACGGCGCGTTGGGGAATTATTCCCAATTAAATACCCAGCACAAGCCACCAAGCGGTGCTTTGCGTGAGGAATTCGTGGCCAGCGCCCAGGCGCAGCGTGCCGGGAAGGCCGTAGCCGAGCTCCCAGTTCAACAGCAATTCAGCGCCTGTGGACCAAGTACCACCGGTGAAGCGCTCGGCCTTCGGCGGCGGGAGGAAGGCCCACGCTGCGTCGACGAACGGCGTCGCGCGCAGACGGCCAAACCACAGGGGGAGCGTGTCAAAGCCGCGACCGAGGGTCGCAAGCGGAATGTGGAGCTGCGCGGTGCCCCAAGCCATGCCGTCGCCGGCGCGAAAAATCGAGTCAACCGGCATCCCGCGCACCGTTATGGACGACGCGCCACTGCCCGCCAGCACGTTGGTCGGCAACGGCTGGATGCCGCGAACGACGTAGCTGGGGCTGGTGTCACCGCTTTCCGGGATGAAGGCGAGGTTGCTGGTCAGTTCGGCGACAAAGTGGCGTCCCAACGGCACGCGGTTGGCGGCCAGGGCGGTGAGGATGACGCGACGGCGCGCGCCGCCGGTCCAACTGTCGCTCACAGATCCGCGCAGGGCAAAGGAGTGCAGACGTTCGGTCGTGAACGCGTCGGGGCTCGCGGTGCCGTACGTCCAGGAGACGCCGGCATCCACGAACGAATCGACGCCAGTCCACGGTTCAACAGGCGGCGGTCCGGCGGGGTCGTACGGGTAGCGAACGGCATACCGATCGTCCCGCAGTGAAGACTTGACCATGCGCCAACCGAGATCGAACGTCCACGTGTCGCGCACCTGCGGCAATTGCCACGAGCCGCGCGCGCCGATACCCCAGCGATCGGTCGGCGTCGTCGCCCAGGAAAAGCCGCGCCGCAACCAGGAAAAGCCCTGTTGATAGCCGGTGTCCAGCGTCCACGTCGGCTCCCAGCGGGTAATTCCGATCGAAAGCGAGCCGATCGGATCGGTGCCATCGTCGCGGATTTGCCCTGTAGCCAGCCAGTTCCAATGCGACAGTGCGTCTTCGCCGGCGACTTGTGCGCCCAGCCACACGCCGCCCGGCGCGGTCGAGGCGCGATCGCCCGTCGCGGTCAAGAGCGGTCGCCACGCCCGCGGCCACGCGGAGCGCAACGGGTTGTACGCCACTTCTTCGGCGTCCGTGTGCGTCGGGTGATACGGCTCATCGACGTAGTCCAACTGTGGCGTGTTGCCCGCGAACCAGAACGGCTTGCGCAGGTGAAACACGTCCAGACCCCGTCCGCCGTGCCGAACGGTAAACGGCTCACCGCCCGCTGCAAACGACGTTACGCCGGTCAGCGTTCGCGTTTTCGCCAGCCAGCCCCACCGCGTCAACACCGCGGCCTCGCGAAAGTGGTCGATCTCGACCACCCCGCTCAGGTGGACGAGCCCATCGCCACCCACGCGCAACTGCAAGTCGCCGAGCCAGATAGGCTGGCGCTGCGCGAGGTGCGGACACATCTGCGCCAGAATCGACTGCACCGGGTCGAGAAGCTGCGGCGAAACATGCTCCGGGATCGCGACGCGCTGCGTGCTCGGTGTCACTTCGAGCGCCAGACAGGTCGCCGCGGCCGGCTGAACCTCGCTCTCCAACCCGCGGTGCCCGCCTTTCCACGCCGTCCAGATCAGGTGTCCATCGCGCAGCAAAACCGGGCTATCCAGCGTCTGGCCGAATGGTGACGGCGCCACGCGACGCTGCCACGACGGCGGATCCTCGCCCGCCTGCGCCGCCGTCAGCGCGTCGGGCAGCGAGAGCACGTCGATCTGCGTGCGTCCCCGGTCGATCCGCACCGCCGCCAGTTGTTTGCCGTCCAGACTCAGCGACGTCGACCGCAGCCGCGCGCGTTGCGTCAGCTGCAGCTCGTCGCCCGCCACCCGCCCCGAAGCATCCAAGGGCACGGCGATGAGCTCGCGAAAGCTGTAGACACGCTGGTATCGCCGCGTCTCGGTGTACAGCAGCCACTTCGCGTCAGGCGTCACCAGGGCCTCGTCGCAGTCCGCGCGACAGGTGTGCAAAGTCGTCACATGGTCCGGATACACCCGCTCGATGCGGTAAAGCTGCGCGTCGCTCGCCAGGTGCGACACGACCGCGGATTGCCCGTCCGGCCAACTGCGGATCCGCCCGCGGTGCTCACCGTCATGCGTCACTTGATCGCCATCGTGCCGTTGCAGGTACTCCGCCAACGCGGTCGGATCGATCGGCAGCTCCGCGCCCTCGCGTTCGCGCCACTTCTCGCGGACCTGCGCGTCCAGCCGCGCCTGCGCATCGTGCCACGCCCGCGTGAGGCTTTTGCCCCATGTGTAGCGCGCTGTGCCTTGGATGCCGATCCCAAAGATTCGTCGGGCAATCCCGTCGATGAACGCGCGAATCGACTGCTGCCCGTGGATTTGCGCCAGATCGTCCACCAGCATGCTGCCGTAGAGGTACCAGCCCTGCCCGCGCGGCCAACGCTGCAACGTGCCGGTCAGCTCACTCAGTTCCGGCTGCCCACCGTCCAGCACTGTCGCACGCTGAATCGCCATGAACGCTGGACTACCCATGCGCCCGCCGTGACCAGCCACCGCGTGGTCGCCGCCGGTCAATCGCGTCTCCGCCCAGGTCGCCAACCCCTCCGTGAAGAACCGCGGGAGCCCAGCGTTGGGCATCAGTGTGCGCCCCAGCACCGCGTTGATCCACGTCGGCACGCCGTGCACGTCGCCCAGATGCAAAATGTGTGCGTACTCGTGAAACACAAGCGCGCGCAACCAGTCACCGTGATCGCCCAGTTCGCTGCTGGGTCCCGGCGGGTACGCGTAGAGATGCACGTGATCAAAAGGCAGAACGGACGCGAAGCCGTTGGACGTGTCCGCAAAGTCGTCCAGCGTGAGCTGCAACACGCCCGTCGGCGGCGGCAAGACCGCTCCCAGCGTTTGCCGCGCGTCCTGCCACGTCGCGAGAACCCGCCGTGCGAGCGCCTCGTGCGTCCGCGGAAAGGTCAGCTCAATCCCATCGGCGTGCAGCGTCTTCCAAGTGATCGCACCGTCGCCAGCGTACGCCGTCGAACTGACGACGAGCGCCAGAAGAATTCCGAGCCAACGGTGCGGCTTTTCCAAGGTACGCCTTCTCGCGCCTCAGGCGTGTGCCAGCCCCGCCTCAACCTCAGCCAGCTGCCGCGCGAGGTGCGCCGGCATCTCCGCGTACACATCCTCAAACAGCGTCGCTGTCGCGGGCGCCGGAACTTTTTCAACTTCCACGAGCGTCGTCCGCACTTCTTCGTCGTACTCGGCGCGCAACGCAGCCACGTCGTCCGGCGTCAGCACGTTGCGGAGGATGAGATACTTGGCCAGTCGGTCGATCGGATCCAGCGCCGCCCACTTCTTGGTCACGCCCTCGTCGCGGTACCGGCTCGGATCATCTGAAGTCGAGTGCGGTCCGACGCGGTAAGTGACGGCTTCCACGAGGATGGGCTCGCCGCCCGTCCGCACGCGCTCAGCCGCCGCGCGCATGACGCGCAACACGGCCAGCGCGTCGTTGCCGTCCACGCGACAACCTGCGATGCCATAACCGAGAGCCTTCACGGCGATCGACTGCGCCGCGGTCTGCTTGGAAACTGGCGTGGAGATCGCCCACTGGTTGTTTTGCACGTACAAAATGAGCGGCAGACCAAGGCCTTTGGGACGCATGACACCGGCGAACGTCAGCGCGACGTGGAAATCGCCTTCGCTCGTCGCACCGTCGCCAATCGCGCCCAGACAGATCGGGCGATCCGGCGCTTCATGCAGCATCGCCATCGCGTACGCCGTGCCCACCGCTTGCGGCATCTGGGTAGCCATCACGGACGACAGCGTCACGTAGCCCAGCGCGCGCGAGCCATAGTGGCACGGCATCTGCCGACCTTTGGTCGACGTATCGTCTGCATTACCAAAGATCTGGCTGAGATAGGTCCAGAGCGGGTAGCCCCGGTGCAACGCCATGCCGCCTTCCCGCAGCGCTGGGTGAATCCAATCGCGCAGCTGGAGCGCGTGACCCGCCGCAATTGTAGCCGCCTCTTGACCAGTCGCCGCGCCGTAAAAGCCAATGCGACCCTGCCGTTGCAGTGCCAGCATGCGTTCGTCCAGCGCGCGCTGGCGGATCATCGATCGCAGCATCGCCAGCGCATCGTCGTCGGCAACGCCAGTTCCGTTCTCCAGGCCAGGATCGGGCGCGATGGTCGTGCCGTCGGGCGCCAACACACGGAAAATCGAGCGCAAAGCGCCCTCATCGTCGCGCGTCAGCCGCGGGAACGGCGCGGTGTCGGTTTGGGAAAAGTCGAGTACAGCCGGACTTTGCGCGGCTTCAACCGTCGCGACTTCCGGAAGTTTCTCCTGACTTTTTGCGATCTTGGACTTGCTGCTCATGTTGCCCCACGTGCCTGCGAGAACGGCGGGGTGCCGTCGCACGCTCTTAGTTTCGCGGCTTCGCGCGTTCGCGGCAAGGGGCGTACGGCACGGCAAATCTCGGCGACAAATTCAAGGGAAATGCGACCGGAATAGAATTGATCTTCACAAAGTGAAAGGCTCGTCTACACTCGTAAACGGCATGGCCAACCTTTCGCTGGACAACCTGCTTCAGGAGTATGCGGTAACTGGGCTGCTCACGCGGACTATTCTTATCGTTGATGATGAGTTACCGAATTTGGCCGTGCTCGGATCCTTTCTGGAAGGCGATTACACGGTCATCGAAGCGGGCTCAGGGGACGAAGCGCTGACCATCGCCCAGTCGACGCCCATTGACGTCGTTGTGTGTGACCAGCGCATGCCCGGCATGACCGGCGTGGAGTTGCTGCACAACCTCCGCGAAGCAGGAATTGACGCCCCGGGAATTATTTTAACAGGTTATACGGACACACCCGCGCTGATCGCGGCGATCAACGACGCGCACGTTTTCCGTTTTCTGCGCAAGCCCTGGCAGCCAGATGACATCCTCACGGCGGTCGCTGCCGCGAGCGATTCGGTGACCTACCAACGCGCCGCGCGACGGCTGCTGGACCTGCTCTCCGCGCGGACCACTGAGCTGCAAAATGCGGTCGTTGAATTGCGCGCCGCCCAGCAGAGCCTGCTGCACTTGGATCGCCTGGTCACGACCGGGCGACTGGCGGCGGGCATCACGCACGATCTCCGCAACGCGATGTCCAGCCTCGTCATGGTCGAATACGAAGTCACGGCGAAGTTGTCCGATCCTGAGCTCGTCGAGACGATCGAAGTCGGCCTGGCGGGCCTGCGCAACCTGCTCGAGTCCTTGGAAACCATGAACCAGTACGCCAAGCAGAAGCGTCTGGCCATGAACATGGAGTACTTCGAGCCATCGCAGGTCGTGCGCGACGCGCTGACCGTGATGCGAATGGACCTCAATTTTCGCGCGCGGCAGGTCCAAGTCGACGCGCCGCGGGAGACGCTGCCGCTCTTGTTGGGAGATCGGCAGAAATTGGTTCAAGTGCTGGTGAATTTGCTGCGCAACGCCGCTCAAGCGACCAGAGTGGATGATCGCATTTGGGTGTGTGCAGCGGTCACGGCCAGCGGCTTCGTGCGCTTTACCGTGGCAGATGAAGGTCCGGGCATTTCCCCCGAAGTCCGCGACCGACTTTTTGAGGCTTTTGCCTCCACCAAGGAAGCACAAGGCGTGGGCATGGGTCTCTACATGTCCAAATTAATTGTAGAAAGTCACCGAGGCGCGCTCTGCTGTCTGGAAAGGGAAGGCGGTGGTGCGCGTTTTGAAATTACGTTACCGCCTGCCGAATTGGGGGCGTAAACAATCGAAATTGCTTGTGGGGGCAAAAAGATGACAGTTGCACGGATCACTTCGGAAACAACTACTACGGTGGCTGCGGGATTGACAAGGGTACAGGCGCCTCGGGAGTACGAGGAACTTGACGGCGCACAAGGGCGTGAAGTGTTCTTCCGGCCACAGCGGTTCCGCCCTGACGAGCTGACACCCTTGAAAATTGCGCTCGATTGGCATCGGGAAGGCGTCGCGATGCCGTGCCCCGTCGTTGATCTATCGCAGGGCGGTTTCGCCTTTGAATGTCTGGACGGCGTGGTAGTCCGCGCGGGCGACACGTTGCACGGCTTCGTGCTCACCGTGGATGACGAACCCGTCTACTCGGGCGAGGTACGAGTCAGTGCCACACGCGTCGATGGCAACGTGACCGTTGTGGGCGCGTCCTACCGCACCGGCGAACTCGACATCGATGACATCTTGCAGTTGCGCGACGTGAAGTCGTGGGGGGGCCAGGGCGACCGTCGATTCGATCTACCCGACGCGAACTGGCGCGTGGACGGGAATCACGAATTCCGCGCGCTTGTCTCCGAGTTTCGCCTGTACCTGGACGACGCGGGGCGTTATCTCAACAATCTGGAGTCGTCGTTGCCGTGGCGGGTGTTGCACGACGACACGGATACACCCGCGCGACGCGCTGTCATGACGCGGGTGCGCGCCGAGTTCGTGCCGGAGTTCGTTCGTTACACAGAACAGATCGACGCTGCCCTGCGATTGGCTAAGAACGATGACGAAAAGCGGGCACTCAAGGAGTTCTCGCTCCGCCACCTGCAAGATCACTTCATGAGCGCGCCGTTCATGGAACGCTGCCGCTCAAAGCCGCTCGGTTATCCCGGCGACTTCGAATGCATGCGCTTTCTGTACGAGCGCCAATTTGAAGGCGTCAATCTCTTGGCGAAAGCTATCCACATGGGCTCCGTGCTGACCCGAGGTGCCGAGGCAGTACGACAACGCAAAGACTTGATCAAGTCGCTGATGATCAACCTGATTCGCTCCTGGACTCGACCGGAACCACTGCGAATCGCCTCGATTGCCGCCGGGCCAGCCCACGAGGTGGCTGAAATGTTAAGAGATTGGACTGGCCCGATGCCGCAACTTGAGATCGTTTTGTTCGACCAGGACAAGCTCGCACTCACGCATGCCCATGCACGTGTACACCGTTTGGCGGACCGGTTTGGCGGTGCCGTGAAGGTGACCTACCTGCACGACTCCATCAAGCGCTTGCTCAATGACCCGATGCTCCTGAGCGGTTTTGGCCCGTTTGAACTGATCTTCTCCTGCGGACTGTACGACTACCTGCGATTCAACACAGCGGCGACGCTGTGCCGGCATATGTTCGCCAATCTCACCGAGGGAGGGCAGCTGTACGTCGGTAACATGGTGCCGGAGAATCCGTGCAGGTGGTTCCTTGAACACCACTTGGAGTGGTTCCTCCTGTACCGTGAACCGTCCGAGCTGCTGGACTACGGTCGGGCGGCGGATGCCAGTGCTGAACTATCGATCGTCAAGGAAGCAACGGGAATCAATCCATTTCTCGTCATGAGAAAGGTGTAGGCCATGGCGATTCCGCAGGATTCGATTGCGCGAGACCCATCCATTCGCCAGAAGTGGGCAGACTGGCTGGTCGGACGCAACCGAAGCGGCACGCGCACCGTCCTGTGGCTCATCGTGGTGTTCTACCCGTTATTTGGCGTGCTGGATTACCTGATTATGCCGCGCGAGTCACTGCCGGTGCTCTGGAGCAGTCGCGTGGTCATCACCGTGATCACCTTGCTGATGTTCCGTGTCCTGCGGTCCGAGGTGTTCAAACGCCATTCCTCAGCCATCACGAGCGCATACATGACGGTCGTTGGCTTTGGCATCGCCATCATGATCGTCGTGGACCATGGCTTCCGCTCGGAGTATCACGCCGGCCTCAATCTGGTGATGATTACCGGCAGTCTGCTCTTCATTTGGCCCTGGAAGGTTTCGCTCGTCGCGAATTCGGCGATCCTGCTGTCGTACATCATCCCCAACGCCATCGGTTCCAGCTCTGCAGATGCCGTGCTAGGCGTGACGCACTTGTTCTTCATGGTCACGACGGCCGTCGTTGTCATTGCGGGTCACTTTTTCACGTACTCATCCCAACACCAGCAGGTCGTTGATCAGATCCTGCTCGATCGCGCCAAAGCAAACCTTGAAACGGCTCACGCGCAACTCAAGGAGCTGGATGCGTTCAAGTCCACATTCTTCGCCAACATCACCCACGAGCTCAAGACGCCGCTGGCGATGATCCTCTCGCCACTGGAGCTGATGATCGACGGCGAGCTGGGCAAGGTGACCGACTCCCAGAAGGCCACGCTGCAGACGATGCTGCGTTCGGGCATGAAGCTGCTGAAGTTGATCAACGACCTACTGGACCTGACGAAGCTTGAAGAATCGCGGATTCGCCTGCACGCGAGCGAAGCGAACCTGACGCAGTACCTGCACGGGCTGGCCGATCAGGTCCAGCCGTTGACCCAGCGCAAAGGCATCGACTTGACTTTTGTCGCGCCGGAGACGCCCGTCTTCGTGCACTGCGACTTGGAGCGGCTGGAGCGCGTGTTCATCAACTTGCTGTCCAACGCCGCAAAATTCACGCCGCAAGAAGGCCACATCGCGCTGACGCTGCGCGAGGTGCCGGGTGGCGTTGAGGTTGAGGTCAAGGACGACGGTCCCGGCTTTCCATCCGACAAAGCTGTGCAGGTTTTTGAGCGGTTCTTTCAGGTCGATCAGTCGGGCACGCGGCGCTACGGCGGCACGGGCATCGGCTTGGCGCTGGCCAAAGAGCTCGTGGAGCTGCACGGCGGCCGCATCTGGGCGAAAAGCGAGGTGGGCCAAGGCGCGACGTTCACCGTCTTCTTGCGTACCGGCCTCAAGCACTTGCGACCCGACCAACTGGTCAAGTCCGATCAACTTCCGTCCTATCAGGAGAACGCGCGCCGCGAGTCGGGGCTGATGGACACCTCGGTCGAGATGTCCACGCGCAAGGATTACCGCCTGTTGGACATCGCCGAGGCGAGCGAACGCCGCGTGGTCGAGCGCGACTTCGACGAAAACGAGCGCCAGTGGACCGTGCTGATCGTGGAGGACAACCCGGACGTGATCCGCGTGATCCACTTGTCACTGCGCCGCGAATTCAAGGTCATGGCGGCACCCGACGGCTTGCGCGGTTTTGAGCTGGCGCAAAAAGAACAGCCGAACCTCATCATCACCGACCTGATGATGCCGGGAATCGACGGTTTGGAGCTGACCAAGCGTCTGCGCGCCGAACCGCTGACCAAGTACACGCCGATCATCATGCTGACCGCGCGCGGCGGAACAGAGGATCGCATTGCTGGTATCGAGCAAGGCGTAAGCGCTTACTTGTCCAAGCCGTTTTCCGCGAAGGAACTGCTGTCCACGGCGCGGAGCCTGTTGAACGTGCAGGAATCGCAAGCCGATCTGCTGATGAACCAGCGGATGGACTCTCTGGAGTCGATCGCGGGCGGGCTGGCGCACGAGATCAACAACCCGTTGAACTACGTCAAAAACTCCGTAGCGCGCATCAAGCTGGATTTCGCCGAGACGCTGACGCTCGTGGAAGCGGCGAAAACCGAACCGCTGGCGGAGGCACAGGCGCTGAAAATCGACAAGATCGCCGCGCGTTTCCAGAAGATGATCGACACGGCCGAATCGGGCGTGAAGCGCATCGCCGGCACGGTGGAGCTCATGGGGCGCTACAGCCGCGAGGGCTACAGCCGCGATCTGCGCGAGCACGACGTGTTCCAGGCGCTGCGCGACGTGGTGCTGGTCGTGCTGCCGGCGACGGGACGCGACGTGAAAGTGACCGACGCGCTGCCACCGACCGGCGCAATTTTGTGCGTGCCGGAAGAGTTCAATCAAGTGCTGACCAACCTGCTGCAAAACGCGATCGAGGCGGTCGCGGACGGCACGGGCGAGGTGCAACTGCTGGGCGCTGTCGAGGCGGGCTTTCTGGAACTGCGCGTCAAGGACAACGGATCGGGCATCCCAGAGTCGGTGCGGAGCAAGATCTTCAACCCCTTCTTCACGACCAAAGGTCCGGGCAAAGGCATGGGCATGGGGCTGACGATGACGCGGCGGGTGATTCTCAGCCTCGGCGGCACGATCGCGGTGCAGAGTGAGACAGGCAAAGGGACCGAGTTCATCGTGCGCATTCCGCGACACGCGACCGGGCTCGTTGGGTAGCAGCCGCGCCAGACACCGCAACAGGGCTGGCCGTTTGCAGGCGAAACAGCGACACTGCGGCCGATGGCGACGCCCGTGAACAGTCCACTGCACCTCTTCCTGCCCCGCTGGGCTCCGTTCGCAGCGCTGCTGGCGTTTGCGTCTTTGGGTCTGGCGATGGGGAACGCGGTGCTGCGCGTTCCGGTCGAGCAAGTGCCCGACCTGACGCTCCGTCTGGCCGCGCTGCTGACGGCGCCGCTGCCGCTCCTGGTGCTGCAAGTTGTGTCGACGCCGCCGCACGCAGCGACCCGGCGGATGCTGGGCGAGACAGCGACCCAGGTGCTGGCCGCGAGTCGGCGCGATGTGTTGCGATGGACAGCGGTCTTTGCCGTCGCGCCGCTGGCGATGGGCCTCCAAGGCCTGCGAACCGATGCCGCGCTGCTGATGCACGTCGCGTCTGTGCTGGGGGCGACGGTGCCGCTCGTTGCCGGCCTCTCACTTGCCGCGATGTTGCACGGCCTGCGCGTGATGGCGCGCGGCAAGAACGCTGGCTGGACCGCGGTTTCTGGTGGCGGCGCCTTCGGCCCGGCTGAAGCGGCGCCACTCTTGTATCTGCCCGCATTCGCGCTGATCGGCGGGCTCGCCCCTGTTGCATTCTTGGCCGCCGTTTGGAACGCACGTCCTGAGTGGCTCACGCCCACCGTCTGGCGTTTCCTGCCCGTCGTTGGCGCGCTGCTGGGTCTGCGTTTTGCAGCACGCGCGGTCAAGCACACGCGCGCGCACGTCCATGCAGGTTTGCGCGCCGCGGAACAAGCACACGCGAGTCGCTTTGCCCAGTCCGACGGTCTCGCGGAGCCGCCCGTTTGGCTCACCTTGGGCGTGCCCCCAGAACCGCTGCGTTTTCTCGCCCGCGCTTGGCACCGGCGCTGGCCTCTCTCGGCGCTGGCCACAGCCGCGCTCGCGGCAACAACCTTCGCACTTATCCCCAGCGACGCGCCAGCGTGGACGTGGTTCGTAACGGGTTGCGGCTTCGCGTTCGTCGCCTTCAGCCGCGTCCTCTCCCTCGACGCTGAGCCCGCCTGGCACGCCACGCTCTGGCTCGGCAGCCACGTGCACCCACGCCGCCGTTCCGCCACGCGCCTCGGCTTTGGCCTCGCGGTGCCGGTTCTTCTGCTCGCCGGAATCAGCGTCTGGCAACGACAGGGCGCGACGCTCCTCGGATTGGTTGCCGGCATCGCGCTCGGCTGGTCGTGGATGGCGAACACGTGGAAGCGGCCGGTGTGGATTCAACGCAGCGCGTGGCTGGTGTACGGCGCCGGGCTCATCGCCGCGGTTGTGGGGGCAAAGTGACAGCGATCTTGCAGGCAAAAGGCCTCACGCAGCAGTATGGCACCCACACCGTTCTTGACGGCCTCGATCTGACACTCGACCGCGGGCAGATCGTCGTCGTGCTGGGTGAAAACGGCGCGGGTAAGTCGACGCTTTTGCGAACGCTCGCGTGTGAACTGCCGCTGGACGCGCGCGCCGGGCAGCTGGAAATCGCCGACGTGAACGCGGTGCAGAACCCGGAGCAGGCCGCCGAGCACCTGATTCACGTGGCGCAGCACCCGCCCTTGGCTCCGGCGCTCACGCCGCAGGAGCATATCGACGCGCTCGTGGCTTTTCGCCGTTTGAACGCCGCAGAAACGCAGACGAGGACCGCGCAGGTCGCTCAAGCCCTGCGGATCGAGGGCGTGTTGGGGCGTCCCGTGCGCGCGCTGTCGGGCGGAACGGCGCACAAAGTCGCGTTGATGTTGGCGTTTCTGTCACAGACCCCGCTGGTACTGCTCGACGAACCACACGCGGGGCTCGACGTGCGTTCCGCGCTGGCGCTCCGTCGACTGATTCAGCAGAGCCGCGACGCAGGAACCGCGTTCGTGTTGGCAAGCCATCTGGCCGAAGCCACGCTGGCCATCGCCGACCGCGCGCTGGTGCTCTCCAAGGGTAAGTGGGCGCTGGATCTGGACGCCACAGCCTTGGCGGCATTTCAAGGTGACGCGCGGCGCTTTGAGGCCGCCGTGCTGCAAGCGATGGGGTGAGGCGTGCTGGCGCACTTTGACGCGGACATCGCAGACTGGTTTCAAACCCGCTACGGCAAGCCAACAGCCGTGCAGGCAGAGACGTGGGCGGCGGTGATCGCGGGTCAACACGTGCTGGCGACGGCGCCGACGGGCAGCGGCAAGACACTCGCAGCGTTCTTTTGGCCGCTGCACCAACTGCTCACCGGCGCGTGGCCAACGGGCCGCCTCAGCGTGCTGTACGTCTCGCCGCTCAAGGCGTTGGCCGCCGACATCCAGCGCAACCTACAAACGCCCCTCGACGCGCTGACCGCCCAACTGAACGCCAACGGACGTCCTGTTCCCGCGCTGCGCGTACAGTTGCGGACGGGCGACACGACGCAGGTGGAGCGCCAGCGCATGCTGCGCAAACCACCGGAAATCCTCGCGACGACGCCGGAGAGTCTGCAGTTGCTGCTGCTTTCCGAGCGCGGTCGGGAAATGCTCGCGCACGTGCAGTTGATTGTGCTGGATGAAATTCACAACGTCGCCCAGAGCCGCCGCGGAACGTTGCTGATGGCGGGCGTTGAGCAACTAGCCGACATCGCAGATGAACCGCAGCGCGTGGCGCTGTCGGCGACCGTGCGGCCGTTGACGCGGATCGCCCAGTTTGTCGGCGGTTGGCAATCGGACGGACGACCGCGACCGGTGACGATCGTCGCCCCGCCTGCGCAGAAGACGCTGACGCTGGAAGTACGCGATGTGGCCTGGCTGACGCCACAGCCGGAGGACGAAGACGGCGCGTGGCCTGCAGTGGTGCGTTCGTGTCGGGAAATCGCGTGGCAGCACACAAGCACGCTCTTTTTCACCGGAAGTCGTCGCAGCGCCGAACGTTTGGCGCGGCTTCTTGCAGCCGACGACGAGGACCAGTGGGTCGCCGCGCACCACGGGTCGCTCTCCAAGGAGATCCGTCGTAGCGTCGAACATCGGCTGGCGCGCGGTGAGCTACGCGCGGTTGTTGCGACGTCGTCCCTCGAGCTAGGCATTGACATCGGCGATCTGGATGAAGTCGTGCTGCTTGGCTCGCCGCGTTCAATCGCGTCGGCGATCCAGCGGGTCGGGCGCGCGGGGCACCACGTGGGCGCCACAAGTCATGGCACGCTCTTGCCGCTGCACGCTGTCGACGTGCTGGTGGCGGCGGCGCTCGTGCCACTCGTGCAAAACGGTCAGACCGAGGAAATCACGCCGATCTGCGCGCCGCTGGACGTGCTGCCGCAGCTCCTCATCGGCTTGTGTTTGACGCAAGCGCGACAGCCGGACGCGCTGTACGACTTCCTGCGGCGAATCGACGCCTACCACGAACTGGCGCGAGAGGATTTTGACAACGTGCTGGCGATGCTGCGTGGCGCGTACGGCGACGTGCGGATGCCCGCCTTGCTCGCGCGATTGGACGTCGACGCGCAAGGCAACGTGCTGGCGCGTGCCGGTGCCCGCCGCCTTTTGGCAGAGTCCGGCGGCGTCATCCCCGATCGCGGCTACTTCACGGCGCGCATCAGCGGAAGCGGCGCCAAGCTCGGCGAATTGGACGAGGAATTCGTCTGGGAGCGGCGCGTCGGCGACGAGTTTTCCATTGGCGCGCAGTCCTGGCGCGTGGAGCAGATCCTCGATGACGCGGTGGAAGTGTCGCCCGGTCGCGGCAATCGACCGATGGCGCCGTTCTGGCGTTCCGAAGAGGAAGCGATGCCAGCCGCGCTCGCCGCGTCCATTGCCGCGCTCTTGCAAAAGCTCGACCGCGAGCGCCACGCGCCGACCGAACTTCCGCAGTTGGATGCCCCGGCGCAGGGTCGGCTCCGCGACCTGGTGAAGCGGCAAGCGCAAGCGACGCGCGGTTTGCCGCACGCGCAGCGCCTCGTTGTGGAAGCCTGTCCGGCGCCGACGGCGCAGGCGGAGTCGGGCGGTAACCTGCAGATCATCGTGCACGCGCCTTGGGGCGGGATGACCCTGCGGCCGTGGGCGCTGGCCCTGCAAGCTGCGGCAGAACTGGACCGCGGTGAGACGTGGGTGGTGACGACGACGGATTTCTGCCTGGGCATCGCGGCACCGTGCACGCTGGATGACGTGGTTGAACTCCTGCGGCGCGTAACGAGCGAGCGCGTCGAACCACTACTGCGGCAAACACTCGGCAAGAGCGGACTTTTTGGCGCGCGGTTTCGCGAGGCCGCGGGACGCTCTCTGCTCCTGCCACGGCGACCGAACAAGCGCATTCCCCTCTGGCTGACGCGGCAACGGGCCAAGCAAATGCTGCAAGTTGTCGGGAATCTCAGAGATTTCCCGCTCGTTACGGACGTCTGGCGCACGTGTCTGACGGAGTGGATGGATCTCCCGGCGCTCACGCAGCAGCTCAATCTCCTGCACGACGGCGCCATCGCCTTGGACGTCGTCCGCACGGCAGAGCCGTCGCCCTTGGCGCGCGGGCTGGTTTGGAGCGTCGTGAACGACGCCATGTACGACGACGATGTGCCGGATCAACGCGTCCCGCTTGGCGAGCGCGCGGTACAGGCAGCAGCGCGCGACGGTCAGCTGCGTGTGCCCGCGACGGTGCTGGCGGCGCTGCGTGGACGGCTGCTGCGGACCCTGCCCGGCTGGGCGCCCACGGACGAGGCGGACGCGCGCGCGTGGCTGTACGACCACGTTCTCGTGGCCGATGCGACGTGGCAAGCGCTGCATCGGGCGGCAGCGCTGGAGGGCGGAAGCTGGTCACCTGACTTGGCGGGCGAAGTGCAGCACTTTGCCGGGGGTGTCACGCGACGGGATCGCTTGAACCTCCTGCGCCGCGCGCACAACGATCCGCCCTTGTTGGCGCAGATCGCCCTGGAAATCCTCGCACACCACGGACCGCTCGCGCCGGAAGACCTCGCAGCGTTGCTGGACGCACCGACCGACAGCATCGCCTTGGCGTTGGAACCCGCCCGCGCGCAATGGAACGTCCTGCTGCGACCGGTCTGCCAAGGCGACGACGCGCCGCTTTGGTTGCTTCCCGAACAGATGGAACAGCTCCTGCGGCTGACGCGCGCGGCGCAACGGCCACGTCTCGCGCCGATGCCGCTCACCCGATGGCCCGCGTGGCGGGCTCAGTGGCAGGGTTTGGGCGAAAACGCCGACGCACAATCAGGTTCCGAGGCGGTCGAGCGCGCTTTGCAGCCGCTTTTTGGCCTACCCGTGGCGGCTGGGCTCTGGGAAGCGGACGTGCTGCCCGCGCGCGTGTCCGCGTATCAACCGGCTTGGTTGGACGCACTCGTGGACCAAACCGACCTCATGTGGCTTGGCAGCGCCGGGCAAAAGGTCGCTTTCCTCCCACGCGACGCGCTGGAATTGTTCCACGACGGTGCGCCTGTCGCGCAAACGCTACTGCCGGATCCTTTTGCGCGGTACAGCGTGGACGCCGTGGCCAAACGGCACAACCGCGGACTTGCGTCGACCGCGACTGAACTTTGGCACCTCGCGTTTCAGGGCGCCGTGACCAACGACAGCGTGCAGGCGTTGCGACTGGGTCTGCGCGCGGATTTTGCGCCGCAGACAGACCCGCCGCCGTCGCGGCGCGTGGGGCGCACGAACAACCAGGGGCGGCTCCACCCTGGCGCTTGGCAATCGCTGCACGTCCAGCCGCCGAGCGACGCGCTCGATGAAGCAGACCGCAATCGCGAGCGTGTACGACAGCTTGCGGACCGCCACGGCATCTTGTTTCGCGAGGCGCTGGCCCAAGAAGTAGCGCCATCGACTTGGCAACGGCTTCTGCCGACGATGCGGGCGTTGGAATTGGCGGGCGAGCTGGTCGCCGGCCATTTTGTAGAAGGGATTCAGGGGCTACAGCTCGCACTTCCCCGCGCGTTGGAGCGCGTCCGGACTGGCGTGGAGCCGCGCGCGCTCTGGCACGCGGCGCACGACCCGGCTTCCGCGTGTGGGCTGGACATCGCCGGACTGCGCGGCGTGCTGCCGTCTCGCCTCGCCGGAACGCACCTCCTGTGGCACGGGGAAACGCTCGTTGCCTTGGTTCGACGCGGCGGCACGGTGCTCGAACCGCAAGTCCCAGCGGACGACGGCCGACTCGCAGCGTGTTTGGCGGCGTTTCTCGCCCGAACGACGCGCACACAGAGCGGCGCCCATGGCTGGGTCATCGAGAAGATCGGCGACGACACGGCGGCGCGCTCCAGCTACCGCAACGTGCTGACCAGCCTTGGTTTTCAGGCGGAAATGCATGACCTCGCCTGGCGTCGCTGGGCCGGCTGATGCGCCCGACAATTCCATGACATTCGCCGCGTTGAACGCGGTTCACGCAGGAGCAAAACCGCTACACTCCGCCGCGGCTACGCTTGGCCTTGGGGTACCTGTGGAACATACGCACCGCACAATTATTGAGCCGTTTCGCATTCGTGCGGTTGAACCTCTGGGGATTACGACGCGCGCCGAACGCGAAGTGGCGCTTGAACGCGCGTCGTTCAACCCATTCGCCCTGCACGCCGACGAAGTGCTGATCGACCTGCTGACCGACTCCGGTACCGGCGCGATGTCCGCGGCTCAGTGGGCAGCGATCATGATTGGCGACGAGTCCTACGCGGGTTCTCGGTCGTTCTACCGGCTGGAATCTGTGGTGCGCGAGCTGACGGGCATTCGTCACGTCATTCCGACCCACCAAGGACGCGCCGCCGAGCACATCTTGTTCTCTGCACTTCTGAAGCCCGGCAACGTGGTACCTGCCAACGCACACTTCGACACGACGCGCGCCAACGTGGAATTCCTGGGCGCGATCGCCGTCGACCTGCTGCGGGACGAAGCGATGGACCCGCAGGCGGATTTGCCGTTCAAAGGTGACGTCGACGTGGTGAAACTGCGCGAAGTGCTGGTCCGTGAACGCGGCAACGTCCCGTGCGTCATGGTGACCATCACGAACAACCGCGGCGGTGGTCAACCGGTCAGCATGGGCAACCTGAAGGCAGTGCGCGCGCTGTGCGACGAATTCGGCGTGCCGATGTTCCTCGACGCCGCGCGATTTGCTGAAAATAGCTGGCTCATCAAGATGCGCGAACCCGGTCAAGGCGCTCGGACCGCGACGGAAATCGCCCACGAGACGTTCCGCCTGGCCGATGGCTTCACGATTTCCGCCAAGAAGGACGGTCTGGTCAACATCGGCGGTCTGCTGGGCATCAACAACGACGCGCTCGCCGACCTGTGCCGCACGCGGCTGATTCTGACCGAGGGCTTCCCGACCTACGGCGGCTTGGCTGGACGCGACCTGGAGGCACTCGCGCAAGGTCTGAAGGAAGTTCTGGACGAGGATTACCTGCACTATCGCCACGCGTCGGTCCGGTACGTTTTTGACCGTCTGGACGCGATGGGCGTGCCGATGATGCGCCCGCCGGGTGGCCACGCGGTGTACCTGGACGGCGGCGCTTTTGCCGCACACCTGCCCAAGAGCCAGTTCCCCGGATTGTCGCTGACCAACGCACTGTATCTCGAAGGCGGCGTACGCGGCGTGGAGGTCGGTTCGCTGATGTTTGGCAAGCCGGCGACAGGGACGGAGCCCGAAGAGTTCGCGACGCTCGAACTGGTGCGTCTGACCTTCCCGCGGCGTACGTATACGCAGAGCCACATGGACTACTTGGTCGAAGTCGTGGCCCACGTCTGGGAGAATCGTGCGAGCCTGCCGGGATACCGGATCGTCGAGCAGCGGCCGGTGCTGCGGGCGTTTACCGCGAAAATGGCGCCGATTGCCTGACCAGGACGACTTTTGTCCACCAGGTGGCACACCGCGGCTCGTGCAGGTTTGAGCGCGAACTTCGGTCAGACTGTGTAGACGCTACTGCAGCTGCACCCGACGCTTCCAGCTCGCGCAGCGCCGCGCGACGCCCTTGGGCGTGTCACACCGGCGAACGTCAAAAGCCAACGTGTCGCCAACGCGCAGCCCCAGGATTGCGAACGGCAAGAGGCACTCCGCAACCCACTCTTCATCGTCATCGTGCGCGTCGTTCAGCGTGCCATCCATTTCCACCGCGCACGTCGCGTGGGGCAGGTTCGGCTTCTCACCCGTAGCCGCGCCATTTTCCCGAACAACGCCGTTGGCTGCCACGCGCAGATCGTAGGTCGTGCCGTCATCGACCCGACTCAAGTGCACGTGAAAGAGGTCATCGTTGGCGTCAGGTGAATCGGTCTTTTGCGTCTTGGCGACGATGTCCTCGTCCGCCGCGTACAGGCCAAGCAGCAGCCGCTGACCGTCCGTCGCGATGCGCAGCTCAGAATGCGGCACGGCGAGCGAACCGCTGACGTCATCGCGAAAACCACCGGAGTGCGCAGCTTCCCGCCACGCGGGCTCGGACAACTCGCCGTCGACAGCGAGAGTCGCCTGCAACCGCGGCGCCAGGAGCGGCACTTCGGGCGGTGGAACGGGCTTGGGCATCGGCGCCTTGACCGGCGGCGCGACGGTACGCGTCGGCGGACGTCGGCAACCCGACGCCACGACACAGGTCAGCAGCAGGATGGTCAGATTACGGCGCAGGGGAACCATCCGCGTTGATCGCAAAGTAGTTGAAGTCCTTACCGGTCGAGTAGTCGATCGCGCGGAACTCAATGGCAGCGTCCGGCCGACGTTTGACCAGCACGTAGCCGTAGTTGACGCCACCGCTCAGCGGCGCGCCACCGTTGCCAACGACGACTTCATGCGTGTCAGGTTTGTACGAGTAAGTATGCGTGTGGCCGACCAACCGCAGCGTCACCGGGTATTTCTTGATGATCAACTCGCTAGGTTTGACGCCCGGCGCCGTGTTCGCCGCAACCGGCTCGTGGCGCACGACGAACGTGTACGTCGTCGGCTTGGCGAGCTCGGTATCGAGCCAAATGGCCTGCTCGTTGTCCCACGCGTTGGCCGCAACGAAGACGAATTTCGCCGTCCAGCTGTTGTCCTCCGCATGGACGTGAAACGCGTACCACGAGTGGTCAAAGCCCAGCGGCTCGACCATCTTGGTCATGTAGGCCGTGTAATTTTTGGTGAAGCCGTCCTTGCCCGAACTGCCACAGTTCGACGTCGTGGCGCCGGTGCATTCGTGGTTGCCCAACGCCGGGAGGCGCAATCCCGTGTAGGCGGCGGCGGAACCGAGGTAGAGGTCCAACTGCGGCACAGCCTGCGTGCCATTTGCTTTGGCGAAGATGTAATCGCCCGTCGTAATGGCGAATGGCGCACCGCTGCCTTCCACGCCTTGCCAAATCTTCTTGGCAATGGCCGCGGGATACCCTGCCGTGTCTTCGATCAAGGCGGGACGCGTGTCGCCGACGATGGCAAAGAACAACTCCGGAACGGCGCCACCGGCGGGAGTGAGCGAGCCGGGCGCGATGTCGAGCAGTTGCACGTCCGGCGCCGAGGTGTCCGGCTCACTGGTGGCATCGCTCACGTCGCATGCATTGTCGGGCACGAACGCCACGCACTTGCACGCAGCGCGGTCGCACACCCAACTGTTGAAGCAACCGTTCGGCTGGCAATTGGACGCGCCGCTGCAGCCTTTGCAACAGCTGGGCGTGTCGGGACCGTCGTAACCACAGGTGCCGGGTACTGCAGTGTCGACGGGCTGAACATCCGGGTCCGCGGCGGTGCACGCTTCGCCTTCTGGTACACACGCCTTGACCGACTCGCCGGATTCCGTGATCAGCGCCTTGCAGACCAGAGCGCCGCCGCACGGGCTGTTGGTACAGTCGACGGCGCAGTAGGTGTCAGCGGCGAATTGGACGCACCAGCCGGAACCACAGTCAGCGCGCTGGACGCAAGGTTCGCAGGTGAAGTTCGCCGGCGCGATGACGGCGTCGGTGCCGTTCGACTCGACGATTTCGACCGAAGTCTCGACCGCCAAGTCCGTCTGCGCGCAACCGACGGTGAGCACGAGCGCAAAGGCGAACGGAGCAACGACGCGCAAGCTCAAGTGACTGAAACTGAAAGTGAAGAGACCGAGCATGCTGACCCAACGGCGACGCGCACCGAAGGGCCAGCATACGGTCTGCACGGATGTGCCGCAAGAATCCACCAGTGCGCCAAGTTGCGCTTTGGTGTACTAACCCGCCGGACGCAGCACTTCGACTTCCAGATCGACTTCGATCTCGTCGCCGACGACCGCGCCACCGGTTTCCAGAAGCTGGTTCCACACGAGGTCGAATTCCTTGCGCGACAGCTTGGTGTGCGCGCTGAAGCCAAGGCGTTGGTTGCCCCACGGATCTTTGCCTTCCCCGCTCGCTTCCGCGGTGAGGACGATGGCCTTGGTCGTGCCGCGAATCGTCAGATCACCCGCGACGGTCAGCGCGTCGCCCGTGACCTTGACGCCGGTCGAGACGAACGTGATGGACGGGAATTCGGCAACGTTCAGGAAATCCGCCGAGCGCAGGTGGGTGTCACGGTCCGCGATGCCGGTATCAATGCTCGCCGCGTCGATCGTCACGCTGGCTTTGGCCGTGCCGAACTGACCCGGCGTGGCTTCCAACGAACCCTCCCACTTGCTGAAATGCCCGCGCACCTTGGCAAACATCATGTGCCGAACGCGAAAGGAGATGCTGGAGTGACCGATATCGAATTGCCAGGATGCCATGAAAGATTCCTCCGGTTGGGGCCGCGCGTGCGGCGTTGAAGACAAGGTAGCATTGGGCAGTTCGGAAACAAGAAGGTAAAACAGCGCCACATCGTTTCTCTACAGAAACAATCAAAACGACGCCGCTCAACGCTGGCGGGCGTAAGGTCTCCCGCGCTTCGACCACCTCGTGGCGAATCGTTGCTGCCTTTCGTGCATCTTGCTCAGGTCCTAGTCGGCTCGCGACGAATCATCACTGGACAAACGTTCAGTATTTTAGCACAATCACAGGCCGCCTTACCCTTCTGCGCGAGAAATTCATGCCCACCTCCGACCTCAAGCCGACCTCGCCGACGCCCGTGGACACGCGCAACAGCATCGTGATTCGCGGCGCAGCGCAGCACAATTTGCGCCACGTGGACCTGACGTTGCCCAAGCACAAGCTCGTGGTGTTTTGCGGCCCGTCGGGCTCCGGCAAAAGCTCCCTGGCGTTTGACACGCTCTACGCGGAAGGTCAGCGCCGCTACGTCGAGTCGCTCTCCGCCTACGCGCGGCAGTTTTTGGGGCAGATGGACAAGCCGGTGTACGACAAGTTGTCGGGGCTCGCGCCAACCATCGCGATCGAACAGAAGTCGGCGGGCAACAATCCGCGGTCGACGGTCGGCACGATTACCGAGGTCTACGACTACCTGCGCGTGCTCTGGGCGCGGGTTGGCGTGCAACATTGCCCGCAATGTGGTCGACGCGTCGGTCGTCAGTCGCCTGCGCAGATCGTCGGGTCGATCATGGAACTGCCCGCAGGAACGCGGATTTTGGTGCTCGCGCCAGTGGAACGGCAGCGCAAAGGCACGTTTGCAGAAGTGTTTGAGGACGCCCGCAAACAGGGCTTCGTGCGCGTGCGGATCGACGGCAAAGTGCAGGACGTCACGGACGATCTGGCGCTGGAGAAGAACAAGAAGCACGACGTGGACTTGGTCGTGGATCGCGCCGTGGTGCGCCCCGAAGAAAAGCGGCGGTTGACGGATTCCGTTGAACAGGCGCTGCGGCACGGCAAAGGGCGCTGCGTCATCGCTGTCGCGGAGAAGAACGACGCGCTTCCGTGGCAAGAAGAGACGTTTTCCGAGGCGCTGGCCTGCGAGCCCTGCGGGCGGTCCTTCAGCGAATTGTCACCGCTGATGTTCTCGTTCAATTCGCCGCTCGGCGCGTGCCCCGATTGCAACGGTTTGGGATTCGCGATGCAGGTCGATCCACTTTCCGTGATCCCCGACGAGACGCGCACGCTGCGCCAAGGCGCGGTGGATCCGTGGGGCGGACCAGAAAATAGCTGGTCGTGGCGCGTGCTGGAAGCGATGGAGAAGACGCACGGCGTGCAGTTGGACGTGCCGTGGAAAGATCTGCCGGAGGCGCTGCAGCAACTGCTGCTCTACGGCACTGAGGAACGCGTGAAGATCGCCTGGCAAGGCAAGCACGGTGAAGGGTCGTGGGCGACGCGCGTGGAAGGTGCGATTCCGCAGCTGCAGCGGCGCTGGAAGGACACGACGTCGGAGCTGGCGCGGGCGAGCTACCAAAAGTACTTCGTGCAAGCGAGCTGCCCGACGTGTAGCGGTCTGCGCCTGAAAGAAGAGACGCGCGCCGTGCGCGTGGCGGGCAAGTCGCTGACGGACGTGGTGAGCCTGCCGGTGTCCGCGGCGCACGTGTGGGTCGAGACGCTGGCGCTCGACGGCGCGGCGGCGACGATCGCGGCGGAAGTGCAGAAGGAAATTCTGTCGCGCCTCGGTTTTCTGCTGTCGGTGGGGCTGGGCTACCTGAGCCTGTCGCGCGGAGGCAACACGCTGTCGGGCGGTGAAGCGCAGCGGATCCGCCTGGCGAGTCAGGTGGGCTCAGAACTGACGGGCGTCCTGTACATTCTGGACGAGCCGTCGATTGGTCTGCATGCCCGCGATTCGGCGCGGCTGGTGCGGACGCTGGAGCACCTGCGCGACCTGGGCAATTCCGTGCTGGTGGTTGAACACGACGAGGAGACGATCCGCGCGGCGGACCACATCGTCGATTTCGGGCCGGGCGCGGGTCGCCTGGGCGGTCAGGTCGTGGCGGAAGGGACGATGGCGGATTTGATCGCGTCGCCGCAGTCCCGCACCGGCGCGTGGCTGGGCGGTCGCGTGCGCACGAACGTGCCGGAGAAGCGCCGCAAGCCCAAAGGCTGGATCGCGATCCGCGGCGCGGCGAGCCACAACCTGCAGAATCTGGACGTGGACCTGCCGCTGGGTTGTTTGGTCTCAGTGACGGGCGTTTCCGGCGCGGGCAAGTCGACGCTGGTTCACGATATTTTGCTACCGTCGGCGCACAACGCGCTGCACAAAACGCGGCATCAAGTGGGCAAGCACACGGCGCTGACGGGCTTGGAGCAGCTGGACAAGGTCATCGAGGTCGATCAGCAGCCGATTGGCCGCACGCCGCGGTCGAATCCAGCGACGTACACGAAGCTCTGGGATCTGATCCGCGAGGTCTTCGCACAGCTGCCGGAGTCGCGCGCGGCGGGCTACGGTCCGGGACGGTTTTCCTTCAACGTCAAAGGCGGCCGGTGCGAGAACTGTCACGGCGACGGCGTGTTGCAAATCGAGATGCACTTTTTGGCCGACGTCTACGTGCCGTGTGAAGTCTGCAAAGGTCGGCGCTTCAACGACGCGACGCTGGCAGTGACGTTCAAGGGGAAGAACATCGCGGAAATTCTGGAAACGACGGTTGACGAGGCACTGGAGCTTTTTGGCGTGCACGGCCACATCGCGCGGATTATGAAGACGCTGCAGGAAGTCGGGTTGGGCTACGTGGCGCTGGGACAGCCGTCAACGACGCTGTCGGGCGGTGAGGCGCAGCGCATCAAGCTGGCGCGTGAACTGGCGCGACCGGGTACCGGCAAGACGCTTTACGTGCTGGATGAGCCGACGACAGGGCTGCATTTTGACGACGTGGCGAAGCTGATTGATGTGCTGCAGAAGCTGGTGGCGAAGGGGAATTCCGTGCTGGTGATTGAGCACCACCTGGACCTGATCGCGGTGTCGGACTGGGTCGTGGATCTGGGTCCGGAAGGCGGCGCGGCGGGTGGAAAGCTGGTGGCCGCGGGCACGCCGGAGCAGGTGGCGCGCGTTGCCGGGAGCTACACGGGGCAGGTGCTGGGCGGGGTGTTGGCGCGGCTGCGGGGGTAGATGCGGTGTGGGCGCAGTTCCGGCTTCGCCGGGGACCTCCGCCCCCAAGTTTGACCTCCTATGAGTCCACATACGCGCCTCCGCGGCGTTGGGGCTATCAATCGCCGGCACAGGTCGCGCGTGAAGACGTACGGAGAAGCTCAGTCTGGGCGGGAAGTTCAGGCGGCGGCCCCGGTGGGCGTGACTACGCGCGACCGTACTCACGCGGGAAGCGCCCTCACTTGCCTCCCGTGCGAGTTCACTTGCCGCCAAAGCGAGGCCACTTGGCGTCCGTGTCGGCTCGCTTGAACGTCGCGCGAGCCCGCACAACTGCTGAGCGCCCTCGCTTGCCCATCGCGCGAACCCACTTGAAGAACGCGCGACCTCGCAATTTTCTTGCGCGCCGTCACACCCGTCGCAAGATCGTCCCGTCGCGGCGCACGATGCCGCAAGGGAGAGTGTCATGGCTAACAAGTCCCGTTCAATTGCCTCTGAGCTCGAGTCCTTCCGCCGCGTGGGTGCGGCGGCGGCGGCCAACAAGGCAAAACTGCCCAAGGAGTCCGTGGCGATCGCCGCGGACTTGGCCAAGCGCAGCGCCGCCGGCCAGAAGCTGAATTCCGAACAGGAGCGGCTGAAGGCCGAGCTGAGGAAGACCACCGCCGCGCTCAACGCCGAGCTGCGCGCGGGTAAGTTGGCGCGCACCAAGATCCTGCGGCTCGCGGAAGTGGTGTTTGGCTCGAACGCGCCGGAACTGGTTGAGTTCCGTGGCGCGGGCGAGGCGTAGGTTCCAGCGCGGCAGCGGTCCGGGCGCCCGGAAGGGCAAGACGTGCGCCCCGAGGCGTCCGGACCGCAGCGCCGTCTGGCTGTGCGAGCGCGCTTGCAGACTTCAGCGTTCCGAAACCTGCGCCTGCTGGCCGATGGCCCCGCAGGGTTCCTAGAAGTGGCGCGGGAAGTAGCGACGCAAGCGTCCCATTCCGACCCGCTTGCTCACGCGCGCGGTTCCATGTGACTCCCAGAGCTACTTCCGCTTCTTGGCAAGTTTCGCCCGCTCCGCGCGGTCGGCCGCGTCGATCGCCTCGCGGCACCACTGCAAAAGCAGGCCGTCGTCGCCCATCACGTCGTCGGGGATCGCGTAGTACGGCATCGTGATGTTCTTGCCGACGCGCGACGGAATGATGCCAGGAACCCACGGACCGATGCCGTAGGTGGCGAATTTCGGCGCATTCTCGTCGTCAGCGCGCAGCATGAAGCTGCCTTCCGCGTAACAGGCGAACATCTTGCCGTCAAACCAGAAGCCGGCGCCGCCAAACATGCGCTTGTAGCGAATCGGCCCCAAGTCGGCGACGCGTTCGGCAAAATCGGCGAGGTCCCGTTCGTCGATGGCCATGATTACGCTCCTTTCAGCACGTCCAGTGCGAGCGGATCGGTCAAGTCACGCACAACCCAGCGCGCGCCGGTCGCCTGCAGCGCGTCAAAGCGCACCGGCCCGGTCGCGACAGCCAGACACTCGGCACCGATCGCGTGCGCGGCCAGCACGTCCCGCGGCGTATCGCCAATGACAAGAATCGCGCAGTCTTCCAACCGCGTGGCCAGACGCTCAGCGCCACGGCGCGCACCGGCTGCGAGCAGTTCCGCGCGATCCTCGTGGTCGCAGCCAAAACCGCCAAAATCGAAGCGCGCAAACAGGCCCATCGCGCCCAGCTTGATCTCCGCGCCGCGCCGCGTGTTGCCGGTGCCCAGACCAATCGCGCTGACGGGTCGCGCCGAGGCGGTATCCAGCGCTTGCACAACGCCCGCGAGAATCCGCGCGTCCGTCGACGTGGCCATCTCGTGCGGCAGCCGCGACAGGTAGGTCTCCAGCACGTGGTCGATCTGCGTGTCGTCGTCCGCGGCGTCGATCGCGCGCAACGCTTTGCGGATGATGGCGCGGTCGGTCATGCCGCCAAGCGAGAAACTATCGCAGGCGTCGCGGCGGCCGTGCGTCTGATCGAAAGCCCAGCCCATCGCGCGCGTGCCGGCGCCGCCGGTGGAGACGAGCGTGCCGTCGATGTCGAAGAGGAAGATCGTGGGGCGGTGCATGGAACCTCGTGCGCGGGGTAGTAGCACGGCGGGCGAAGTTCGTCAGCAGGAAGGTGAGAATGGTACGGAGTTGCTGCGGGGGCGGCGGTCATGGTCCACACGAGAGCCGCTGTCACTTGTCACGCCGCCCACAATGTGGTGCGCTTGCCCTCATGAAGATCCTCTCCTTCCTCGTTCTCCTCCTACCCCTTGCCTGCGCCGCGCCGCAGCGCGCCGACGACAACACGCTGACTGAAGACGAACGCGCGCTCCTCGCAAGCCAAGGGATTTCCGCGGCTGACCTGCACTGCAACAGCCAGCGCACCTGGAATCCGACTTTGCGGGCGGAAGCCAAGGCGGGCGCCCAGGCGATGCTGACGGACCTCACCGCGTTGGGCGTGACGATTCCGCCAGGGCTGAACGACGCGAGTCGGAAAGTGCTGGCCGACGCGCTGAGCTGGCGGATGGTGCGGGCGACCATCGTGGACGGCAATCAGAACAACCTGGGCGTAATCGAGGTCAAGGGCGTGAAGACCCAGGATGGTAAGCCGCTTTTGCTGTTTCGCAGTGGCTTTACGCCGCGACCGGGACAGGCGGATTCGTGCCTCGCCAGCCTCTTGCAAGCGGGCGTCAGGCACGGCGTGAACCTGTACCAAGGGCCGATGCCGACGGCGGATTTGGCGGAAGCGGAGGCGAAGGCGTTCACGCTAGCGTTCGGCACCTACTACAACGTGCAGAACGACGCGGAGCTAGCGAGTTGGCGCGACGAGCTGCGCGACGATCCGGCGGCGGTGCAAAAGGCGATGGAGTCGGTCGCGCGCGTCATTCGCGACGTCGTACTGCAGCGCGGCGAGCGCGCTCCGCCGCAAGGCCACGTCGCGCTGCACTGCGGCGGCGGGATGCACCGGACCGGGATGGTCGTCGGCGTCCTGGAGCGCTGTTGGAACGGCGCGCCGCAAGAAGTCTGGGAGCGCGCCTATCGTCGGCACGTCGCGTGGCAAAGCGACGCGCAACCCGGCGGCTTTGAGGCGGCGAATGTGGCGTTCATCGCCGGTTTTGACTGCAGCCTGCTGAAGAATCGTTAGCTCGACCTGCGCGTCGCGTCGTTTCGCGTTGAAACCGCCGACCAAGCGTCGTAACGTCCGCGCCTGCTTTGGAGGCCCGATGCGGCGTTTCTTGCTCACAGCTCTGCTCTTTTTCACCGCTTGCGGCACATCCACCGGCAGCGGCGGCACCAATCTCGACATCTCACCCAAGCCTGGCTTGTGGCAGGGTCAGGACCTTTCATTTCGCCTCGTCGGCGGGAAAATCACCGACCTGACCCTCGCGCCGCACGCTTGCACCGGCGCGCAAAGTTGCAACGGCAGCATTTCCGGCGCCCTCGCGGGCGAATGGCCGTCCACCACCTACTTCAAGGCAACGCCGACGGCGGGCACCGTCTCGGGCAGCTTCTACAGCAACACGAACATCGCCGGCACGCTGCAGGTCTCCACCGGACCGTGCTGCACGGTGATCGCGGCGTGGACCGCCGTGTGGGTGGGCGACGACGACGCGGGAATCAGCGGCGACGCGAGCACGGTCGATGGCGGCGGCACGAACGACTCCTCAGCGGGCGGCAGCACGTGGAACGGCGCGTCGTTCGGCACGATCCACCCTGGACCGTCGCGCAGTGATCCGTCGCCCGCCGCCCACAGCTGCTTCACGACGGACCAACAGCAGGCCGTCGATCTGCTCAACGACTTCCGCAACGCGGTCGGTGCCCCGGTCGTGGACGGCGATTGCGCGCTCGCCAAGGCGTCCAAGGCGCACGCGGACTTCTACGTCGGGCACATTGCGCAATACAACAAGAGTGGCCTGAGCCCGCACAACGAGGATGAGACGTACGGCGCAGGCTTCACCGGCGTCAACTTCTGGGACCGCGACTCCACCGCAGGCTTCACAGGGCAGCCGTCGGGCGAAGTCATCGCGTTCATCGGCACGCCTGGACCGGCGCTGCAGGGCTGGATCGACACCGTTTACCACCGCCTGCCGCTCCTCAGCCCAACCACGCAGCTGATCGGCTACGGCGCCAAGAAGTCGGGCGGCACGGCGACGGACGTCATCGATACGTCCGCGCGCAACGCGTTGAAGACCGATCCGGTCATCGTCTGGCCGTGGCCGGGGCAAACCAACGTCGCGTCGTCGTGGAACGGTCTGGAAGGTCCGACGCCGCCGTCGCCGCCAGGTGGTTTTCCATCGGGACCGGTCATCACGGCGCAATTCTGGAAGACGACGCCCATTTCCGCCCACGAACTGACCGACGAAAATGGCACCGCGGTCGCCCACACGTGGCTGGACCAGAAGACCGACGCGAACCTGAAGAATCTGGCGCCGGAAACTGTCGCGCTCTACGCCAACAAGCCGCTGTCGGCGGGCACGTACTCCGTCAAGCTGACGACGACCGCCGGCGACGTACTGGCGTGGCGATTCTCCGTCGGCCAGTAGAACCAGCAGGCGCGTCACATACAGTCGCTCATGCAGGTGGAGACTGTCTCGTTGCACATCGTGTCGCACACGCCGTTGCCGCAGGTGGGGCCCGTGCCGGCTGAGCACTTGCCGCCAATGCACGTGTCGCCGCCCGTGCACGGGTCGCCGTCTTCGCACAAGGAGCCATTCGCGGCAAACGCGGTGTTGCACTTGCCGACGGTGCAGCGCGCGCTCATGCAGTCGTCGCTCGCGGCGCACTGGGATTCACTGTTGCTGATGCAGGAACCGGAGTCCTGACACGTCGCGTTGCCGGACCAGTCCACGTGAATGACGACGTTCGTCTTCGATTCACCGGCGAGGAAAAGGCCGTTGTAGCCCGACGCTTGGAGCTGCAGCGCGCGGCCCTCGCCGAACGTCTGCTTCCATTGCTGCGCGCCGTTGGGCGAAAGGTGCAAGAGGCAGACCTCGCTGTTGCACTGGCCGGCGAGATCGATCGCACCGTCACTGCGGAGCGAAATGGCGTGACCTTCGTCGTAGTCGCCAAAGTCATAGGTCCGCACCCACTTCTTCACACCCGCGGAGTCGTAGCGCACCAAAAGGATATTCTTGTACTTGCCCGTGACTTCGCCCACCGCGATCGCGCCGCCGTCTGCGGTCAGAGCGACGTCATGGAACTGCGCGGCACCGAGCGACGTGGAATACGTGGCCGTCCAAATCATGGTGCCGTCGACAGCCATCTTGGCAATGTAGCCGACCTGTTTCCCGCCGAAGTCAAGCCCCGTGCCGACCACCACGAATGCGCCGCTCGTGTTGGTGCGGGCGTTCGCGCAGGTGGATTCGACGGTGGCGTCGAACGGCGTAATGGTCTTGCCAAACGTTCCATCGATCTCGTCGATGGGGTTGATCGCGCACTTGCTGACGCCACCCGATTCGAGAGTCGAACCCACCGCCCAGTAACCACCATTTCCTCGGGCGATCACCGCTTCGACTGTGCTGTTGGTGCCGGCCGACATGTTGGAGACGGTCCAGACCTTGCCTTGGCTCGGTGTGAACTTGCCGACCCACGCGTTGTTTGTACCGCCACTGACCGTGTGGCCACCGACAACGAAGCCACCATCCGCGTTGACCTGCAGGTGTCCGCCACCTGGGAACGCGCCGGACGCGTCAAACGAAGACATCTCTATGCCTGCCCAGTCGAGGAGGCGGAGGCCAAAATTCGTGTTGCCCGTTCCCGCCGTGATGATGCCACCGCCGCCCACGCCGAGTCCGACGATGTAGTTCTTGTCGGGATCCGGAACGCTCCACAACGCCGGGCTGCCGTTTGTGCACACGCCCCCCGTGCAGCTTTCCACAACCGTGCATGGGTCGCCATCCTGGCACGCCAGCCCGTCTGTGACGTTCGTGTGCTTGCAACTGCCCGCGCACAAGTCCAGCGTGCAGGGGTTCATGTCGTCGCACGTGAGGGGCGTCGCGTCCACGCAAGAACCCGATGTGGCGCATGACCCGTTGCCAAAGAGGTCGGTGTGAAGCAGCGCAGATGCCCCAGCGAGGTCGCCCGCGATCAGCAACCCAAACGTGTTGGCTTGGACGACGCGGGACGCGTGCGTCAGGCTAAGCGGCCAATCGCCGAGCGTGTTGCCAAACGTGTCGGCGTGCCACAAGTGCCCGCTGTTGCTCGCATAGCTGTAACCGGTCACGGCGTAGGAGCCGTCGGTCAGCACGGCAACGCCGGTGCCGTACGTGTTGGCTGAAAACTTGGCGCTGTCGGTCAACTGCCGAGACCACTGCGGGGCACCATTGGAGCCAAAACGCGCCAGCCATGTCGCCTTCGCGGTCGCACCAACGGCGATGCAGCCACCGTCGGACAGCATCGCAACGTCCAGTTCAGCCGCAGCAACCGCTTCGTAGCCCGACGTCCACTGCCACTCCGTCGTCGCGGAGTACGGATCGACCTTGCGAATGTGCGTCGCGTACAGTCCCTGTCCTGGCACCGTAACGGAACCGATGACGACAACGTGGCCGTCCGTGCCTTGCGACGCCGCGCGCAACGTGTCCACGTTCTGTGCGGACCCCGCGGTCGTGCCGAACGAATACGGCGCGCCATCCGACGTGAGGTCGAAGCCCAGAGGCGCAAACCAGAAGTCGCCGCCGTTGTCGTCGCTGTTGCCCACGGCCAAAAAGCCGTTCGTCCGTGACAGGATTTGCACGAGCGACCACGGACCGGCACCGGTGCCCGTGATCGATGCACTGACCGGCGGAATGGAGTTGTCCTTGGAGAAGCGGCCAATCCACGCCTTCTTTGAATAGGCGTCCTGACCACCGACGAGCACGTCGCCGCTGGCATCCACCAAGGGCCTGGTCGTGACACCTGTGACGGTGGTCAACTGCCGTTGCCACGCGACCCCGCCGACGGGATCAAACCGAACCACACCCACGCCCAGATTCGAGCCCGCGACCAGGTAGCTGTCCTGTCCGTACACCGCGACGCCGGTGCCTTTGGTCAGGATGGACGACTGCACGCCGAGCAGGTCCGCGCCGGCCACGCACGTGCCTTTCGCACAGGTATCCATGAAGGTGCACGCGACTCCGTCTTCGCAGGTCGAATCATTCGGACGCTCCACGTGCGAGCAGTCACCCGCCTTGCAACCGTCGAGGTAGCACGATGCGCCGGTATTACAGGTCTTGATCGGCGTGGAAGCACACGCGCCGGACGCTTTGCACGTTTCGTTGAGGAACGCGTCCGTGCGCCAGAACCCCAAGACGGTCGGACCACCGGACGGCTTCTGGTAAGCGCTCGTGAATGCCACGTGATCTTGCGCCGACACCGCGACCGAAATGGCGCTGCTGGGGCCGGGCGCCACGTCAAACGTCATCGATTGCGCCACGTTGCCCTGGGCATCCACGTGCCACGCGGTGTACGGGAACATCGCCGCGGTGACGATCAGACCACCGTCACTCAGTGCGGCAACATCAACGGGAAAGGAACCGCCGCCGGTCTGGCTCATGACGAGCGGCTGCGTCTTCTTCAACGTCCCGTCGGCCGCAAAACGTAGGATGCTCGCCGTCGATGCCGGAAGGACGACCGCGCAACCGCCATCAGGCAGGGCGACGGGGTGCGTGAAATTGACCCAGCCACTGCCCGCAGGCGGCGTGTGATCGTAACGCCAGAGTTGCTGTCCACCCGTCGTGTACTTGCCCACAAACGGCTTGGAGAAACCGTTGGACCACGACATGCCAGTGATAAAGACGTTCCCGTCCGCAGCGATGGCGATCGCCGACGGACTCGGCGCATTGTTCAGCATCTGCGTGTTATGCACAGATCCGTCGGTGCCGATGGTCACGAGGTAGCCTTGCATCGCGTCGCTGCCGAGGATCAGGTACTCGCCCGCGGGCGTCTGCACAGCCCCCGCGACTATGAACGCCGCGCCCTTCATGGTGACGCTCCAGTTCCCGGTTACGGTGCCGTCGATGCCAATGCGCGCGATCGCGATCGCAGTCACCATGCTGTCGTAGGACACGACGAAGGTGTTGCCGCTGCTGTCGGCGAAGATCCTGGCGGAGTAGATCGTCGGGTAGTTCTTGGACCAGCGCTGCTTTCCTGTCGAACTGTAGTTCACGACGGCGACACCCATCGACGAGAGCGCCGCGACGACGGACCACGACCCATCCGGAAGGGCGACGATCTGCCGGCCTTCACTGAGGGTGTTGTCCGTCGTGAGGCCCAACAGGTCCGCGCCCGCGCCGCAAGTGCCCGCATCGCAAACGGCGTCGCCGTGACACGCCTCACCATCTTCACACGGCGTTCCCGTGAAGTTCGTCGGATGCGCACACAGTCCCTGAACGCATTCGTCCGACGTGCATACGTTGTTGTCGCCGCACCCTTCTGCAGGTTTCGTGAGGCAATCTCCGGAGACTGCGCAATCCACGTTGCCCCAGCGATCGGCACGCTGAATGTGTACGACGCCAAGGACAGCCCATGCGGAGACAATCGTGTCCGCGTCCATGGCGAGAGAGCGGACGACGCCGCCCTGCGTGGCGATGTGCTGCCAGAGGACTCTGCCGTCGGCGTCATGAACGCGCGTCTTGTAGGCGTTGCCGCTGGCCGAGTTGGTCAGCCATCGATTGCCGGGCAAAGCGACCGCGCCCGTGCCACTGGCCTTGGTGCTTTTGGGGCTGTCCAGATGCGACCAGAGCAGCTTACCCGCCCCATCCAAACGAACGGTCAATGCCGCGTATGCGCCGTCGCCCGCTGCGTCGACTTCGCCTACAGCAAGCAAACCACCATCGGCTGCCGCAACGACAGTCTGAAAGCGCCCGGTGCCGGGACTCGGATACGAAAACTGCCAGACGCTTTGGATCTTGTCCGGCGTGGTTCCTGCCATCGCCTTCATCACAAACGGCGAACTGACCGAACTCGAGCTTGCCATGCCAGCGATCGCAAAGTTGCCGTCGCTCAGCGTGGTCGAGGCGAAGACTGTGTCCAGCCCCGGTCCTCCGACGGAGACTTGCTTGGTCACTTTGCCGTTGCTGTCGATGTCGACGATCCAAACGTCGGCCGGGTCGGTTGCTTGGCCTTGAATCCAGCCGTAGGCGTGAAAGCCACCCGCGGGTTCGGCCACGACACTGTTCAGTTCACCCGCCGAGCCGCTGGGGACGGTCGCGGTGTCGATCGTCGCGCCGGTCGCGTCGTACAGCACCACGAAGCCGTCATAGCCCGTGGCGGCGACAACCGCGACGTCGCCCGCCGCGTTCACCGTTGCGCCCGCTCGGGCGGGCGAAATCGAGAGCAGGTTCTTCCACTGTTCGACGCCGCTGGACGACCAAGCGCGCACCGCAAGCTGCTTGTTGTTGCGGGTCACGGTGACGAAGCCACCTCCGGGACGTGTGGCAATCGCCAGAACCTCCTGATCGGCTGCGATAGTCGTCTGCCAGAGCCGCGGCGCGCCAGCGCAGGTCCCCGTGGCACAACTGTCGCCTTCCGTGCACGCTTTTCCGTCGTCGCACTTTGCATTCTGGTCGACGACATGTGCACAGCCGACCGCCGGGTCGCACGAATCCACGGTACACGTGTCCGTGTCGGCGCACGATTTCAGCGCGCCAACGCAAGTGCCGGCTGCACACGCGTCGCCGATGGTACACGCGTCGCCATCGTCGCACGTGGGGCCATCGAGCACGGTCTGCGTGCAGCCCGTCGCGATGTTGCAGCTGTCGGACGTGCACGGTTTGCCGTCGTCACAACTGATAGCCACGTGTCCGCAACCCGTCGTTTGGTCGCACGTGTCCGTCGTGCAAGCGTCGTTGTCGTTGCAGTCGCCGGACGAGTGGACACAGCCGGTGAGCGGCTGGCAGGAGTCCGTCGTACAGGGGTTCCCGTCGGTGCATTTCACGGGCACGTCGATCGGTGCAAAGACGCAGCCGGTCGTCGGATCGCAGGAATCGCTCGTGCAGGCATCATTGTCGGCGCACGTGATCGGCGTGTGCACGCAGCCCGTGCCATCGATGCAGCTGTCCGTCGTGCACGCGTTGTCATCGCTGCAGGCGCCCAGCGTGGCGCAGATCGGACCAGCGTCCACGTCGACGGAAATATCCACATCCACCGAACTATCGGCGTCGCCTTGCCCGTCGCCCACATCGTCGGTCACGTCGGTATCCGTCAACGCATCGACGCCGACGTCGACGTCGGTCGCCGCATCGACAGCAACGTCAGTTCCCACGTCCGCGTCCACTACGTCCGTTCCAGGCACTGCGTCGGCGGCGTCGACAATGTCCGAGCCCGTCGCATCTGCATCCACGCCGACATCTTTGGCCACATCGGCGTCGTCAGCAGCGTCAACGTCATCGCCAAGGATTTCGCCGACCACATCCGCGACGTCGTCGGCGTCAGCAACCATCACGGCATCGTCGCGATCTGCGTTGGTTGCGAACTGAAACTTCTCCGCACCGGGGATCTGGGCACAGCCCGCCAGAACCGCCAGGAGCAGCGCCAAAGTGCGAGCATGCGCCACGCGCGCCACCGGGCCGTCTTTCATTCGCGCCGTCCATCGAGATTGCATGTCGCCCTCACCAGCGGTGAATCGGGTCCAATTCGCCGCGCCCCGCACAGCGCCAAGGCGTGAATCTGAGGGCCTTCCTAAAAACGCCACACCAGCGCCGCGCCGCCTGGCTGTGGCAGCACGACCGCCGCACGCGCGGGAGTCCGCAGGAGCAGCCAAGTACCGACGCCCGCCGCCGCCAGTCCTGCGCCAGCCAAGCCCGCAGCCACGCCCATCTGACTGTTGATCGACGACGCTCGCGCCGTCGCTTCCTCGTGCGTTAGGCCAGAAATCAGCCCGTTCGCGTTGGTCGCGCTGATGTCCGTCTGCAGCTGACTATTGGCCGACGACGCGCTCAGGTACAGGATCAGGCCCGTCACCGCCAGCACACCGCCGGTACCAACCAACGTCCATCCCGGCCAACGCGCGGGCTGGACGGCCGGCACCTCCACGCCAATCGGCGGGCGCTGAACGTCGGGCTTCACTTCGAGCTTCGGCTCAGGCTTCGGCTCAGGCTTCACTTCCAGCTTGGGTCCAGGCTTCGGTTCAGGCTTGGGCTCCGGCTTCACTTCCGGCTGCGGCTCCGGCGCCGTCTGCGGGTTCAACTTGCGGCGGATGGAGTCCAAGCGCGCCTGCGCCTGACTGCGCTCTGCCGCTTCCGTCGGCGCCTTGGCCAAGTACTCCTCAAATCGCGCTTGCGCCGTGGGCAGGTCGCCCGCCTGTTGCTCCGCTACGGCAGCGCGAAAGAGCCAATCGACGCGCGCCGACGACCGCTTGTAGGCATCCAAGTACAGGGTCGCCGCCAGCTTGGGATCGTCGCGCAGCGCTTTGTCGGCATCCGCGGCGAGCGCCATCGCCTTGGATTTTTCGATCTCCGCCAGGTAGTCCCGCACGCGCTTCTGCCGTTCCGGGTCAGCGTTCGCTGCGGTCAAAAACTGCTGGTACAACTCTGTGGCCTGCTCCATCCGGCCAGCCAAGTGCTGACTTCGAGCCGCTCCGTAGAGGTACGCGCTGTTGGCATCGGTGCGGAACGCATTCAAGTACAAGTCGGCGGCGCGGGCGTAGTCGCCTGTCTCAAACGCCTTGCCGGCCTGCACGGCCATCGCTTCCGCGACTTTGACCTTGTCCACAGCCAGCGCGGGCAGACTCACGCACGCGCACAGCACGGCGATCAGCACGCCGAGCCACCGGCGCCGCTGTCTTTGCGGTGTTTGTTGCGGCTGATGTTCGCCCATGACGTGCCACATGCGAGAAGCTACCCCGTAAGATTCTGATTACCGGACAGGCGCGTTCCCGTCAAGTCGGCAAGCGCAGGGATCAATCCAACGGCGTGTCGAGTAACACTCCGTCGGAAATGCGCACGAACTGGAGAAGCCCGGCGCCCTCGTCGACGACGTAGAGCGTGTTGAGCCGCGGACCGCTCGCCATCGCGACTGGATTCGCACCGGCGGATGTCGTGCGTGGCAAGGTCGCAGAAGTCACGCCGTAGACCCATTCCGCCTGGCGAATGCTAGGCACCAGATTGATGACCCGGTCGCCGTTGGCATCGTAAGTCGAAGAATCGCAGCCTGGTGAGAGAATCGCCGAGAACGCCGGGCTCTGAAACGGCGTGATGCGCCAGATCGCCGGGTCCAGCGTGTCGCCCGCATACGGGCAAACTGGCACGTCCGCGACCGACTTGCCGGGCTGAAGCACCGTCTCTTGCACGCGCGAGGCGTCGCGATCTGCCTGACTCAGCGCCGCGCACTCGCCGTCGACCGACGCGCGTGTCGACAAGATCCCGGTCCGTGACCCACGCACAAGCCAGCCACCAGCGCGGAGCTTGTACCAGGTTCCCCCATCGGCGACGCAGGCCGCGAGCGAAGCAGTCCACGGCGTCCGCGCCTTCGGATCATAGGAGAGTTGATTGTCAAATGTCACCGGCACGTCCAGCGCTCCCGATTGCACGTCAAATTCAAGGCGATCCGCGTGCACGGCGGTCACAGCGAAGTTGTACGTGCCGCCGCCCTGACAGGTTGCCGCCGCTGGCACCTGGACTTGCAAAATGTCACCGGGCAGCACCCCTAGCGCGCAAAAATCGGCCGTCGGGTCATGCAGTTCGTGCGCGCCCAACAGCCGCGCGTGACTGCCCACGGCTCCGGGCAACAGACCTTCTCGCGTGAAGCGCCACGTCTCCGCGCGTTGATCCGCGTAGCCCGTGGTCGGCGTCAAGCCGTAATACACCGTGTTGCCAGCCGCGTCCGTGGACAGGCTCGAACCCAGCGCGGCAAAACGCGTCGGGATCGTCGTCGGCAAGTCGAGCGCGGCGCCCGGAATCAGCAGCAAAGGACGACCCGCGGTCAACGTTGGCGTCACATCCGAGGCGTTCTGCACGATGTCCACGGACACTGTCGACAAGTCGCCCGTTGGGTAGAACTGCAGAAATTGCACACCTACCTGCGCCAAACCCACCGCCATCACCGGCTTGGACTTGTCCGCCGACTGATCGCCCGTCGTGATCGTCTCGATGATCTGCCCAGCGGCGAGCGAAAGCGGGACGTCCGGCAGCGTCAGCCCAGGAATTCCGTCGCGTAGGTCCAGCCGGGTCGCGCGCTTGTACGGCGATTCTTGACCAGGCACCGGCTGCAGCAGCGTGTCCGTTTGCGCGTCGATGATCAGGATCGCGCGTCGGGTACGATCGGCAACGACGACAAATCGGCCGTCAAACGTCGCAGCAACGGTGGTGCGTAGCCTCGTGGCGGCGCTTATTTCTGCAAGCGAATCGCGGTTGTAGCAGTCGCCATCGCCCAAGTCCGTCGTACCATCGCCGTCGTCATCGATGCCGTTGGCACACGCCGGGGCACCTTCGACGGCGTTACCCGCCGCGCTGCAATCGGCGTCGGCACTGTCCGTCTTGCCGTCACCGTCGTTGTCAAAGCCGTCACTGCAAAGGTTCGCCGCGGGGTTGATCAGGACACCGGCGGCAACCAAACGGCAGCCGATTTGACCTGGCGTGCAACGCACTTGCTCGCTCCATTCGGAGTTATCGCCCCAGCTTGAGCAGCCCGGATCACCGCCAGCAACAGCGTAGTCGGTGAGGCCGTCGCCGTCATCGTCGATGCCATTGCGACACGCGTCCACAAGTACGGGCGTGGGGTCGGCCGGGAGCGCGCAGCCGGGATCGCCCTTGTCGGTCTGTCCGTCACCGTCGTTGTCAATCAGGTCGCCGCAGAGGCCGCCGCGTTCCGGGTTACCTTCGAGCACGTCGTTCGGTCCGTCGCAGCCGCTGTCGTCGCTATCGATCTTGCCGTCGCCGTCGTCGTCCAAGCCATTGCGGCACTGCGCGACCAAGCTGATCTGCGCCACGGTGTGGGCGGAGCCGAACGACGGCGTGATCACCGACGCGAAGCCCGAAGACAAGTGGCCGACGTAGATCCGCTGGCTGAGGCTCGACCATGTGAGGCTCGACGGCGTGCCGCCGACCGCAATCGCCTTGGGTGGCAACGTCTTGCCGCCGGCGGTCTTGGCGAAGTTGGTCAACGAGAGCCACCACACCGTCCCCGTCGCGGGTTCCGTCATGTAGAGCCGCGGTTCCGGCGTCTGCACAACGAGCAAATCGTGGGCGGAAACGCCTACATCCTGCCAATCGACCACGCTGAAGCGGTAGCCTGCCAGCCCTGCGAGATCGACGCGCACGATCCAGCCCAAGACGGGAATCGCCACGTAGCCGTGCCCCCGAAGCGGGTCCATCGCGATGGCACCAGGCATGTCCGGCATGTGCAGCGGCGTATAGCCAGGCGTGGATTCATCCACATCAACCCAGGTTCTTTCCCAAGGCACGGCCGCCCCGACGCTGCTCAGGCCACTGACGAGCGCACGCATGCCGTCGTCGACACACGTGGGGTCATCCAGCGCGACGGGCGTACCGTCCGCTCCCAGGCAAACGACGCCGATCGCGTGCGGCGTGGTGATGCCGCGTCGAACCGGAATGGTTGGGGTTGCGCATGCTTCCAGCAGCAAAAGCATCACGACGAACGCGAGCGAGCGGCTCATGGCGTGCCTCCCAAACCGACGTGGACGATGTGGTCCGCGGTGTTACGGTTCGTCGCGCTGGGGTCGATCGGCACAACAACGACTTGGTGACTACTGCCGGTCGGCACGGAAAAGAGCCCCGCGTACAGCTGCCAGCCACGGGTCGGCACGTTCACGACGGCCATCGCGAACGGCGAACCTCGGACGATGTGCGGGTTCTCACCGGGTTCTTGAATTCCCAGACGCATGGAGATGCGACCGACCGACGTGCGGAGCGCGGGGTCTACGACCCAGACGGCGTCGTCGCCGTAGCAGCTGACGTAGACCAAGTCTCGGCCGTTCGGTCCTGTCGGCGCGACGGCCAAGCCGCTGGGCTTGCTCCCCAACACGATTGAGTCGACCAAGCGGTTGCTCGGAACGCCAGACGCGTCCGGAACGACGTCGAGGATCGCCAGCGACGCGGGACTCCGCCACGCGACGTAGAGGCGGCTGAAGTCCGAAGAAAAAGCCAAACCGCGACCGTAGTCGGCAATAGGCGAAGCGGGAAGAATGACCGATGGTTCCTGCGCGATCAGCCACGGCTTGTCAGGCGACGTGCCGGCGTCGATGCGGTACGTTTGGACTGCCGCCGAACGCGTCGTCGTCACGTAAGCGCGGTGCGAAAGCGGTGAAATCGCGATGCTATTGAGGCCCGCGGGCATGGTCACGCTGTCCAACGACCGCAAATTGAGCGGCTGCTCTTTGGGATCGTAGTCGTAGAGGGACAATTGGCCGTTGTTCGACGCCGCGATGTGCACGCGCCGTCGGCCATCGGGACCGTCAGAAAGCGCCACGGCGATCGGGTCGTCACCCACAGGGAAAACGCCGTTGAGCGCCGCGATCCGGTGGTCCGACCCGCAAAGACCGGTCAGCGGATCGGCGTTGCAGTCCATTGAAGTCGGCGTCGCGTGCTTCACGTCCAGCACACACAGCGAATCGTCGTCGCGCGATGGCACAAGCAGGTGGAACGAGGTCGTCGCGGTCGGGTCCAGCGTGGGATCGATGGCAAAACTCCCGCCAAAACTGGGCACTTCGGTGGCGATCGGCGTGCCGGATGCGTCAACCACGTACCGATCGGTCAGCGTATCGATCGTGCGCATGCGGCCGGCGCGGTACAGGCGGTCAAAATTGGCGCCCAACGCGAAGATCTGCTTGCCTGATGGATCCGCGACGAGCGCGATGGGGTACCGCAAGCCGTTGGTCGGGTCGGCGGGCAAGCCGATGTTGTTGTCACATGCCGCCGCCGTCGCGACGAGCACGAGGCAAAAGGCAGGCAGGCGGAGCGCGGCGGTGGGCATCAAGTTCACGCCTGAATCCTTGCAAAATCGGCCAATTGCGCAAAGAGCTGGGCACAGCCCTGCAGCAACGCCAAGCGGTTATGCCGCACGTCGACGTCATCCGCCATGACCATGACGTCGTCAAAGAAGCCGTCAACCGCAGGCTTCAGCTCAACCAGATGCGCGCACGCTGCCGGGTAATCGGCGGCGGCAATCGCCTGAAGAACGAGCGCGCCCGTCGCGTGCATCGCGTCGAACAGGCGCCGTTCCGCCGGCAGCACAAACAGCGAAGTCTGAACGGCAAATCCGGCGGGCAGTTCGGCCGCATTCTTGCGGACGATATTGCCGATCCGCTTGAACGCCGCCGCGAGGGGCGCAAAGCCGTCGCCTTGACGGAGCGTATTGAGCGCAGCGAGGCGGGGTTGGACCGTCTCCACGCGGTCAAAACCGCTGTCGAGAACGGCTTCCACCAGGTCGGTCGGAAACTCCTGCCCGTGCAGCGACGCGAGCCGACCGCGGAAGAACGTCAGCACGTCCGCGACGATCTGCTGGCCTTTCTCGTCAAACTCGGCCGCCGGAAGCATGGCGCGCACAGCTTGGTCGATCACGAACTGGAGGCTCAAGCCCAACCCCGTCTCACCCAGAATACGCAGCGCCCCCAAAGCAGCGCGGCGGAGGGCGTACGGATCCTGCGTACCCGTCGGCACGAGTCCGAGCGAGAAACAGGCGGCGATCGCGTCGAGCTTGTCGGCCAACGCGAGCACGGCGGACGCGCCGCTGGTCGGCAGCGCGTCACCGGCAAAGCGCGGCTGGTAGTGCTCGGCGATCGCGGCGACGACCTGCCGGGACTCGTGGTCACGCCGCGCGTAGTCCGCGCCGATGAAGCCTTGAAGTTCCGGGAATTCAAAGACTACCTTGGTCGACAGATCGGCCTTACACAGCAGTGCAGCGCGCTGGACATCGGCCAGATCGCCCGGACAGGCCAACTCGGCAAACGCGAGCGACAGCCGTTCCAGACGTGCGACTTTGTCGCGCAACGTCGGCTCGGAGAGGCCTTGCATGTACAACCGGTTCTGCAGGAGCCCGACTTTGTCCGCCAGCGGCGTCTTGGTGTCTTCCTGCACAAAGAACCGGGCGTCGGCCAAACGCGATGACACCACGCGGGTATTGCCCTTCGCGACGCTCGCGCGACTCGCTTCTGACAACGTGTTCGCCACCGCGATGAAGTGCGGCAGCAAGGCGCCGTCCGGCCCCGCGAGCGTGAACAGCTTCTGATTTTCACGCAGCGTCGTCCGGATCACCGGCGCGGGAATTTCCAAGAAATCGCGCGAGAACGTGCCCAGCAAAGGCGCCGGCCACTCGACCAACTGCACGACAGTCGACAGCGTCTCCTGGTCTTCATGCCAGGTGCCGCCGGCTTCCGCCGCGAGCTGGGCGATCCCGCGAAGGATCACTTGACGCCGCTGTGCCGGGTCAACCATCACTTTCACGTTCAGGAGCGCCAGCTTGTAGGCGTCCAAGTCGGACGTCACCGGCACGCGTTCATTGTGGTAGAACCGATGCCCACCGCTCAGCTTTCCGGACTTCACGCCGGCAAATTCCCAGTCGATCACCGCGTCGCCCAGAAGCGCAACGATCCAGTGGATCGGCCGCACGAACGTCTCGGTCCGTGCGCCCCAGCGCATGCGCTTGGGAAACGGCAGCGTGCGCAGGATTTCCGCGAGCTTTTCACCCACCAGCTGCACGGTCGCAACACCTTGAATCTGCTTCTTTGCCGCGACGTACACGCCCTTCGGCGTCTCTAGTTCGTAGAGCGCCGCCACGTCAACGCCCTGACCTTTGGCAAAACCGAGCGCGGCTTGCGTCCAATTGCCGTTGGCATCCTTGGCGGCGCGGATCGGCGGACCGGTCAGCAGTTCTTCACGGTTGGGCTGCTCCAGAGCGACGTCAGTCACGTGCACCGTCATTCGCCGCGGCGTGCCCAGCCATTGCGCCGCGCCGTGGGCAACACCTGAATTCTCCAGCAGCCCGACGATGGCGGTCAGCAAAGCCTCCGCGCCGGGACCGACGACGCCGGCGGGGATTTCTTCACAACCAATCTCGATCAAAAGTGGCGCCAAGCTCATGCCCGCACCTCGCCCGGCTTCCCGGCCTTTTTGGCAGCTTTTTCAGCCGCAAGCGCGTCCAACCGCGCGCGTTCAGTCAGCCAACGCGTCCGCTCTTCCGGCGAACACAACGGCAGCTCAATGCGATACCGCAGCGCCTCGTAGCCTTGCGCCACCGCACGCGCCAACGCGCGCACCCGACCGATGTACTTCTGCCGTTCGCTCACGCTGATCGCGCCACGCGCGTCCAGTACGTTGAACGCGTGGCTCGCCTTCATCACGTAATCGTACGCGGGCAGCACCAAGTTGTTTTGCGCCAACAAAAGCGCCTGCTTCTCGAATTCGTTGAACAACGTCAGGTGCAAATCGACGTTGGCGTGCTCAAAGTTATGCGCGCTGAACTGACGCTCGTCTTCCAGATGAACTTCGCCGTACTTCACCGGCCGGCCGTCGGGCGCGATCGTCCAAATCAGGTCATACACGTTTTCCACGCCCTGAACGCACATGCACAGGCGCTCCAGACCGTACGTCAATTCTGCGGAAACCAGCGGCAAGTCCAGACCGCCGCACTGCTGGAAGTACGTGAACTGCGAGACTTCCTGACCGTCCAGCCAGACTTCCCAGCCCAAGCCCCACGCGCCCAAAGTCGGCGACTCCCAGTCGTCTTCGACGAAGCGAATGTCGTGCGCCAGCGGATCAATGCCGATCTCGCGCAGGCTATCCAAGTAATCGTTCTGCGGATCCGGCGGCGAAGGCTTGAGAATCACTTGAAATTGGTAGTAGTGCTGCAGGCGATTCGGGTTCTCGCCATAGCGACCATCGGTCGGACGCCGCGAGGGCTCCACGTACGCGGCGCTCCACGGCTCAGGACCGAGGGCGCGCAGAAACGTCGCGGGGTTGAACGTGCCCGCGCCTTTTTCGATGTCGTACGGCTGCACAATGAGGCAGCCGCGCTTCGACCAGTATTCCTGGAGGCGCAGAATCAATTCCTGAAACGTAGCAGCAGGTTTGCTCATGACTCGCAAGCAGGCCATCTGGCCGGGGGCGTAGAGACTAGCACGCCGCAAGCTGAACGGCCAAGCCAGCCCGCACAGGGGGCGCGTCCCCAGCGAGATCCTGCCTTTTGTTCTGCATACTTGGCGCCTAGGCAGGCCAGAATCGCGATGTAACTTAGCGAAAAGAAAGGAAGCGGCGTATCCTCAGGCGAGTACTAACCAACCGCGTCCACCGTGGACG
>CAITYF010000034.1 GCA_903896545.1 uncultured Myxococcales bacterium
AAGCCGCGGCTGCGGCTTGGCAAACGCGTGAAACTGCCTGAATTCACTTCAGGCAGTTCTTGCGCGTTTGGCCCAAAACTCAAGCTAGGAGCCTGTCGGGGAGGTTCTCCGACAGGCTCCTAGTGTTCAAGATGCCCCGACGGGGCTGGGCGCAGGCGTGTCTTAGAAGTACCAATACGCGCTGCACGACGACCGCCACGCAGCGTCGGCACCCACGCCTTCTAGTCCGAGGCTGACTGTGTCGGTCCAGCGCCAGCGGAGCTTCGTGTCCCATGCGGTGACCCAGCCGCGCATTTGATTGGCGGCGTAGCGGAGGGCGACGCTCGCTGTCAGGACCGCGCGGTTGTGTAGTTCCCAGCGGATCCCCGCCAGGCCGCCGGCTTGTAGACCGACGGGGACCCAAGGCCAGAGCGCCGCTGCGTGTGGACCCGCTTGGAGGAAGACGTCCGTCATCACGTAGCCAGCGAACGCGCGTGCCGACGTGGCCAGCGTGAGGCCACCGCTGATTTGCGCAGTACCGAGGATGCAGCCCGCGCAGACACGGTCCATCCGCTGATCAGCACCGACCCGAAATTGCCAGGATGGCTTCATGCGGAAACGGTCCACCGGGAGTAGCGTTGCGACGTGCAAGAGGTCAGCCCGGTCGATAACGAGGCGGTTGGGCTGCGACATCCAACCCGCGCGCACGGCCAGAAACTCGATCCTTCCGAGTTGCGGATAGCCGGTTGGCGAGTCCGCCCAATCGTGCATGTTGATGCGCGCATCGAGCATCACGCCTGCACCGCCGTCAAAGGCGCCTGCGATGCCAAGCCGACGCGTCTTGTGCGCGGCGTCGACACGCTCGTTTTCCGGCAGAACGTCTGGCAAGTCCGGCGACGGAATTGCAAGCTCGGCGCGGCGCTCCAACAGCGTGCGTCGCAGGACGTGTACCGGATGATGGGGTTCAAAGATCAGTTCCCGCGCGTTGCGCAGGTCAACCAAGTCCGCGGCCGCGTCGAGCACCGCAGCTTGCCGTGGCGGCGCAACTTGCCCCAGCGTTGCCGACGGATCACTCGCCAAATCGCAGACTGCAGCTTGTTCGGCACCGGATAGGCCGGCGATGCGGTTCTCGAATTGCCGTCGCGTAGAAGGGCGAAAGCGTACGCCTCGCACAAGTCCTTGCGCTGCGGCGACCTGTTGCACGGCGTGAACCGGCAGAACCGGCCAGCTGAGCTTCTCCGTTAGCGCGAGCCGCGGCACGACGGCATCCAGCAGGGCGAGGATGTGATACGCACAGTTACCGGACGCGTAGTAGTACGGGGCGTAGGACCAGCCAAGCTCCCAAATGTGCGCCACCAGTAGGCCGACGCGGTCGGGCGCGATGTCCAGATCGAACTCCCACAGATCCCGCGACTCAAAGTCATTGTATTCGCGCACCTTGTAGTAGTACGGCAGCACGTGAAAGACGCCAGGAAACGCCCCAGTCATTCCTTTGAGCGCGTAGACCAGCGGATTGCCAGTGTCGACGTCGGCAGCGAAGTCGACGGCTTGGTCGAGCAATTCAAGCTCCTTGCCTTGTCCGGCATCCAGCCGTTTGTTCAAGCGCAGGAACGTGTGCCCAAAAGCAGAGGCTGGCGCAGAGAGATGGTACCCGGAGAACACGAGCGTGACTGTCACCGGCTCCCCAAATCCGCCTGAATCCGGTGAATTCCGCATCCGCCGCCATCCCCGGTCTCACGCCTCCACTGCAGGCCGCGTCTTCGCGTTGCGCCGCCCGACGTTTCCCGCGCGCCTCTCCTTGGCCTCCCG
>CAITYF010000035.1 GCA_903896545.1 uncultured Myxococcales bacterium
CACAGCCTGCCGATTGTGAGCGATTGGATGGCAAGGAGCCGGTCAGGCGGCGCGCTGCGCTTGCCGCGAAATGGCGGTGGCGGCGGGATTCACCGGATTGTGGCGGTTTGGGGGAGCCGGCAACAGTTCGTCGGCTTCAGCACGGGTGAAAACCAGCACTTGAAGTGGAAGTGCACGGGCACGTACACCAAGCCGTAGGTCCGGCGCGCAACACCCTCGGTTGCGGTCTGGGAACATCGGCCGGTGGCGACGGAAATCGCGTCGTCAACAGGTCTGCGGACAGAGGTGCGGGCGCTGTCTCAGGCGATCCGACCGCTTCGCCCCATCCGAAGTCTTCAAGACCGCGCGGTTGTCGCGCTTGACGTTCCCGACGACGACGAGAAGAATGCGCCGCAGCGGTCATTTTGGACTGTCGCACCGTCCCCGATTCACCTGCGCGTGATCGGCGGCGGGCGGGTCGTCAGGGCGCCGCTGCGAAGGACCAGCATGTGGGTAGAAGGTTCAACGGGCGGACGTACGCGGATTACCAGCTACGCCTCCACTCTGTGCGCGCTTTTCTGTACGGCGACACTTTTCACCGCCTGCGGAGACACCGGCGCTGCTGCCGAGACGGATGCGCCGGACGCCGCAGCTGAAGTCGAGCCCGCGGACGTCGACGACGCGGCGCCGGATGCGCGCAACGACACGATAAGCGCTGCAGAAACTGCCGACACGGTTGCGCAGGATATTCAGGGCGAGTTGCCAGTCGATCCCACCGCGTGCACGTGCGGCGACGGTGAATGCGCCAAGGACTGCGGTGAGACGCTCGCGTCCTGCCCCGTGGACTGCAATTTTTGCGGTGACAACGTCTGCTCACCGGGCGAGTCGCCCAAGTCCTGCGCTGTCGACTGCTGTGGTGGCTGCGGGGACGGGATCTGCAAAGGCTACGATTGTGGTGAAAGCCCGCAGGTCTGTCCGACGGACTGCGGCAAGGCATGCGGCAACAAGATCTGCGACAAGGGCGAGTCGCCCGCGACGTGCGCGATGGATTGCATCTGGCAGGTCTGCGGCAACGGCGTCTGCGAACCTGACGACGGAGGCCCCCAAGGTTGCCCGAATGACTGCGCCCCGACGTGCGGCGATTGCGTCTGCGAAGGCGGCGAGAGCTGGGTCGACTGCCCCGGTGACTGCGGGTTCTGCGGCGACAACGTCTGCAGCGTTTGCGCAACGTTGGGCGAGACGACCGGGACGTGCCCTGTCGATTGCAAGGTCGACGGCTGCGGCGGCACCTGTGACGACGGCGTTCCTTGCACTGTGGATGTCTGCGGGTCCGCTGGCGCGTGCATCCACGTCGTCAGCAACGCCGCTTGCTCCGACGGCAACGCGTGCACGGTCGATGTCTGTTTGGGCGACAAGGGTTGCATCGCCTACAGCGTCTCCGGGCCACCCTGCGAGGACGGCGACCCCTGCACTTCTGGCGATTATTGCTTGAGCGGAGCATGCCAGTTCGGCGCCCCCAAGGTCTGCAACGACGGCAACGGCTGCACGGATGACGCGTGCAGCAGCGGCGTCTGCCTCTTTGTCGCGAATACGACGACCTGCGACGACGGCGACTTGTGTACGCTCTCCGACGCGTGCAGCGCGACCGTCTGTGCAGGTCTGGAAGTGGACTGCAGCGATGGCGTGCCCTGCACGTTTGACTTCTGCGGCGCCAGCGGCTGCGGGCACATCGCCGACCCGACCGGCTGCGACGACGCGGAGCCGTGCACGACGGACAGCTGCAGCCTCGCGGAGGGCTGCACGCACACAGCGCACAGCGGCGCCTGTTCCGACGGCGACAGTTGCACGTATGGCGACAGTTGCGCCGGCGGCGTGTGCCAAAAGGGAACGCCGATGAACTGCGTCGACGGCAACGGCTGCACGGCCGACAGCTGCGTCGACGGCGTCTGTCTCTTTGCTGACACGACCAGCACGTGCGAGGACGGCAACCCGTGCACGGTGAACGACACTTGCGCTGTGGGAACCTGCGTGGGGACCATCAAGACCTGCGACGACGGCATCGCGTGTACCACCGACGCGTGCAATCCGAGCGACGGCGGCTGCACGCATGCGCCGGACGCCAAAGCGTGCGAAGACGGCAACGGATGCACCGCCGACGCGTGCACGGCGAGCGAAGGGTGCACGTACGCGTTCCTTGACGGCCTCACCTGCAGCGACGGCAGCGCGTGTACAATTGGCGACCAGTGTGCCGGCGGGCAATGCAGCAACTACGCGCTGAACTGCGACGACAAGAATGACTGCACCGTGGACGGGTGTGATGCCACCGTGGGCTGCACGCACACGAACGAAACGGAAGGTTCCGCCTGCGGCACCGGGGGCGCATGCCTCGCGGGCGTCTGCACGTGTCCCGACAACTCACTCGCCGTCGTCGTGGACGCAGGCGGACTGCCCGCACTTGTCTGCGCCTACGACTACCCAGCTTGGGGTCGGCGTTCCGTCAACCCGATCTTCACAGACAACGCGAACGACACGGTCAGCGATCCGCAAACGGGCTTGATGTGGCAAGTTGGCTTGGAGGTGAACGCCAAGTGGGGCTACGCCTCGACTCAGTGCGACCAACTGACGCTGGGCGGTCACATCGACTGGCGGCTGCCGACGGAGACCGAGTTGGAAACGCTCATCGTGCTCGATCGAGACGCGGCTGCAGGCGGATTTACTCCGACCTGGCCCACGTGGGGGAGCACCCACTACCCGGCCGACATGGTCCCGACGCCGACCGGCACGTACTTGTGGTCCATGACGCACGTCGCCGGAATGGCGCAGACCTGGGCCGTCTACAACGGAGACGGCGTGCAAGCCATGACGCTTCCAGCGGATTCAAGTCAGATCGCGGCGTTTCGCTGTGTGCGGACGGAGGCGGTTATCGCGCCCGTCCCCACTCGCTTTGTGGGTCTGCAAATCGGCGGCGCGAGTGTGGTGCAAGATTTGGCGACGCACCTGCTGTGGCAAGCGAACGCGGCCGACAAGCAGGATGTCGATGCTGCGAACTACTGCGCCAGTCTGAAAGACGCAGGCGCGCGGTGGGCGCTGCCAAACGCGCTTGATGCGTTGAGCCTGTTGGACCGCCGGATGTTTGCCCCGTCCGTAGTCGCGCCCTTCGTCGATGGCGGCGCCAAGATGCTCACCACGTCTTTCGTCACCGCGACAACGATGCTGATGGTGTACGGCTACGGCGGCGGACTCGGCGCGACGGACCCATGGACTGCTGCGCGCTGCGTGGGCACTTGCGACGACGGCGACCCCTGCACCACGGACGCACCGTTTGATCCGGTCAACGGCTGCGTCCACACACCCGTCAACGACGGCCTCGCTTGCGGTGACATCGGAATTTGCAACGCCGGCGTTTGCACTTGTCCCAGCGGCACGTGGCGGGAGGTTCTGGAGACCGACAACGGCAGCAAGGTCGTCTGTGCGTACGACTACCCGGCTTGGGGCATCCGCCCGCTCACCCCGGCGAGTTTCGTCGTGCATACCGTGTTCTACGGCGAGGGCCAGTCCACTGAGAGCGTGTCGGACACCGAAACTGGCCTGATGTGGCAGTTCACTTCAACCAGCGACAAGCTGCCCTACGTTTGGGCAGTGATGTATTGTGACCGCGCACGGTCCGACGGCTACGACGACTGGCGTATGCCGACCATGGCGGAACTTCTGACCCTGCGTGATTGGAACGCTGCGTGGCTCAACGCGCAGCCGGCCATCGATCAGAACTACTTCAGCCTCGGATCGGCGTTTATGCTCTGGGCCAACGCAGGCTCTTCTGCGGTCTATGCGCCCTACCTTTCTGCCTATGGTGACGTGGGCAAGGGTGGGCAGAAAACACCCATGGACGTCCTGTGTGTGCGCACGGAGACGCAGATCCAGCCGCCGCCCAAGCGGCTGGTCCTGTCAGCCATCGACGATGTCGTCCATGACTACGCGACGAATCGGCTGTGGCAACACTATCTCGGCTATCCGCCTGCGCCGCCGTCGATGCCGCCGTACGTCTCGCTGCCTGAGGCCCAATCCGCGTGCGCTGCGTTGACTGCGGGTGGCGCAACCTGGCGGCTGTCCAGCATCGTCGAACTGGCGTCGCTGCAAACGCCGTGGTCGTCGCCGTCGCTGGATCCCCTCGTGTATCCAACCGTCAACGGCAACGGGCTATTTTGGAGTCTCACCGAGTCCGTCATCGACGCCGCCACCAGCTACTTTGCGATGCTCTTTTACACAGGCTACGTCAATCCGGGCGTGTTTCCGCCGGGAAGCTGCAACTTTGCCTGCGTAGGCGATTGCGACGACGGCAACGCGTGCACGACCGACAGCTTTGACGACCTCTCCGGGTGCGTCCATCTGCCGGTCGGGCCGACGTGTACGGGGAAGTGAAGGGCCGCGTTTTTCCTGCATGTGACGAGGGGAAGCGGTGACATGGGGCGGAGGCTGATCCGAGAGATGGCGGCGGATGCGGAATTCACCGGATTTGGGCGGATTTGGGGAGCCGGTGACCGCCGCATCACA
>CAITYF010000036.1 GCA_903896545.1 uncultured Myxococcales bacterium
CACGATATGCGACCCGCACGAGCACCGCGCCTTCTGCCGCTCGTGCTCCAGCCGAATCATCTTGAGCTGCAGCTTCTCGTATTCGCTGGAAACCTCCGGCGGCATCGCGTGGTCCGGCAGGCCGCCGCACTCGGAGCACGTGGGCAATTCCGCCGGCAGCGGATGCACCACCTTCTCGACCGGGAGGTCGCGCTTCCACTCCTGGATTTCCGCGCGCTTCTTGCGGGTTTCTTCCGGCGTCGGCCCCGCGATGTCGCCGCGCTTCTTGAGCTCATCCGCCGGCCGCGGCAGCTTCTCTGACTTGTGGCCAAAAAGAGCCTTCTTCAGGACCGCATTCTGCTGCTCAAGCTCGGCGATTCGCTTCGCCCGAGCCTCGGCCTCCTCTTTCCACCCGCAAGCATGTGCATCGGTCGGCGTCATGCCGACGTTAGATCAAAATTTCGACGACTTGTCGATCTTTTGCGGCGACAAATTCGTAAGTGGTTTTGGCGGCTCATGAAGTTTCTGCCGCCGCACGCGGGTCCAGTCGATGCCGTCGAGCAGCATGGCCAAATCCGACGCAGCCATCGCCACCGACGTCTCGCCCGGGCGCACGGCCGGCAGGCGGAAAACGCCCTTCTCGAGCCTTTTGCTGTACATCGACATCCCGCCCGGCGACCACCAAATTACCTTCACAGTCGTCTTTTGCCGACCGAGGAAGATGTACAAATCGCCGGCCAGCGGGTCGTGCCCCTGCCAGCGCACGCGGGCTTCGGCAAGCAACGAGTAGAAGCCCTTACGCATATCGCAGGGCGCGAGCGCCAGCCAAATGCGGGTCGACGGCGAGAAGCTCAGCACGCAAGCGTACGCAGCGCAGCGACGGCCTGGGCCAGCGTCTGCGCGTCGAAGCCAGGCGCGACGCGGATGACGGCGTCGGAGACCACAATCTCGACGCCCGACGCCTCGCGATTCGGGAGTGATTGCGTGCATACGCGCACAAAGGATCGAGTCGCGGGCTCGACATTCGGGTGCGCGTGTGTCCGCATCTGCCACCAGTACAGCGTGCGATCAGAGAGGCCATGCCGGCGGGCGAAAGCAGAGAGCGACAGGCCGCTCCGGCTGGCGGCGGCGAGAACCGCGCGGGCTTCGTCCTCGCTCCAAGGGTCGCGGCGGGTGGATTTGCGGGGCGTGAAATCGGGGACTTGGCTGAGATCGAGCATGGCAGACACCTCCGGGCGGGAAGTGTGCGGCCTCGTCGGAGCTGTGTCAGGGCGGGGATTACTGGCCGGTTACATCTCATTGCGGTAGCGTGTTTCCGACTTGCGATCAACTCCGATCTCATCAAGTGAACGAGCGACAATGATTGCGATTTCTTGCGCAGACTCAGGTGTGGGGTGCTGCAGTGCTTCCTCGAGTTCAGCCTTCTTCGCCGCGACTGCGGCGCGCCCGTGAGCCTTCGTTCTTGCCACGTTGATGAGTTGGCGGTCCAGTGCCTCGGCCAGTTGCACCCTTTTCGCCCACGGCATGTGACGAAAATCGTCCGCTGCGCCAACGATCCGCACGACAGCCAGTTCAATCCCCGTAGATTTGCAGTGGTGAAGATCGTCGAATAGAAGGCTCGCCAGAGCCTGATTGCCGATCCTTGCTCCCGGGAGGAACGACAGCAGCTCGAGTGCCGCAGCGATGCTCACTGACTCCACGTCTTGGCTTCCTGTGGATCTGTGCAACCGTTCGTGCGAGGTGGCCAAAAAGACCCTTGTCCCTTGGGTGATTCTTGACAGACGAGCTCTCACGTCTTGGAGGCCGACAACCATTTGCGCGTCCCGCTTCGCTTTGGAAATTCGGATGTGTCTACCATCCGCGTTGGATCCAAATCGAGCGGAAATGGCGTGCTCATACTGCGCGATCAAGGATTGCACGCGCTCATCCGAAATGGTCGGTTCGCGGAACGCCTCCAGCCGGAAATTCGACGATACGTACTCCTGAACCTTTCGGTGATCGTCGTCAAATTCTCCTCGAAAACACGATATGTAGCTGGACCACAGACTTAGCTTTGTCTTCCGGGACGCGACCATCGCGGCAAAACTGCGCGCAAACGCGTTCCTAAAGTATCGCTGGCGGGACTCTTCTGGGTCGTAGAACCAACGATGGACTTCGTGAATGTCGTTTTCTGCGATCCATGCATGGTGCGCGGTTTCTCCGAGAACTGTTTCCCCGACAAGTACCCGCCCGCCCGCAGCCTGCCACAGCCGAACGACTGTCTCGACCGATTCATGGTCAGGTTCATCCGTACAAACCAATGACAGGGGCAAATGGGTATCTAGCCCGGATAATTCACGACCCCGCCAAACCGCCCCCGGTAGCCCGTCGGCGCGCCCGTCCACGGGCCCGAAGGCGCCCGCATGACGGCCCTCGCACCGCGTTTGCGCCCACGACGCCGCTTCGAGCCGCCAGCGCCACGATTCCGTAGCTATTTCAGCAGCTTTACAGCAAAGCTCCGCCACCGCACCCGCGTGCGCATCGGTCTGAAACTGATCCGGCTGGCCGGTCACGCCACTTCGGGCGGCCCGAGCTCCCGCAGCAGCGCCGCGTACACCGACGCCAGGCCAAAGCTCGCCGGCAGCCGCACCAGCACCCGCCGCACCGACCGGCTCACCAGCGCCGCCACCTTCAGCAGCCGCAGGCGCAGCGTCGCAAATTCCGCGCGGCCGAGTTCCTCGCTGTGCGGCGCCACCAGCGTCCGCAGCGCAAACACCAGCCGGTACGCGGCCATGTGCAGCAGCAGCCGGAAGAAATTGGCGATGTACGTCATGCACGACAGCCTGTCCGCCTTGAGGCCGCGCTTGAAGTTCTTGATGTCGTTCTCCACCTGGCCGCGCTGGCAGTACCAATCGTATACTTCTTGAGGGGTTTCCTCCTCCAGGCTGGTCACCAGGAAGCGCGGATTGGCGCCCTTCTGGCCGTACTCCGCCTTGCCGATCACCCGCCGCGGGTACGCCCACGAGTCGGCCGCGTACTGGAAGTCACTGAAACGACGCACATGCCGGCCATCGGCCAGGTGCTGCGACCGGGCCTGCGTCATCTCCGGCGCCAGAATCGCCTCGAGCCGCGGATTGCGCGCCTTGCCAAACACGAAGTCCACGCCGCCGTACTGCAGCTGCAGCTCATCCAGCAGGCCCATCAGGCGCGGCATGGCAAACGCCGAATCTCCCCTCACGACCACGCGCACCTGCGGCAGGCGGGCCTTCAGCATCCCGATCAGCCGGCGCAAACGTCCAGCCGTGCCTTTGGCCGCGTGCGCACAGCCGCCACGCAGGAGCGCCGTGATCAGCTGGCCCGTCAGGCCGTCAAAAACCAGCAGCGGGTGGTACATGTGCTGGTCGTAGAAGCCGTGGAACATCGCCAGCTGCTGGTGGCCGTGCGTTGGGTCGTCGGTGGAATCCACATCCAGGATGACCACTTCCGTGTCCGCCGCCAGCGAGTCGACCCAGCTCTGTTCAAACCAGCGCAGCGCACCGGCAATCGTCCGCCCGGTCGCCGCGTTTTCGAAGCGCGACAGGCTCGGCTGCGACGACAGCGGCCCGCCGTCCGCGTCACCCAGGCAGGCCAGCTTGAGCGCCGGGTCGTAGCGCAAGTAGTCGGCATCGTTGCAGTCCTCGTAGCCCTGGGCAATCTGCAGCACGCGCTGCAGCACCTGCTCACGCCGCGGGTGGCGCACGCGCGCGGCGTCCCGGCCGTCGGGCACGCAGGCCCCCAGCGACGCACTGACGCCAAGCCGCTCATCGAGCGAACGCAGCAGCAGGACGCCGCCGTCGCTGGACGCGTGCGGGGCGTCAAACGCGACGTGGACGGGCCGGGAAAAGGGCTTGGCAAGGACGAGGGAGTTGGTGCAGACTGTCATTGGCTCGAGCTCGTTTTGTTGCGAAGATTGCTGTGTGGTAACAACATCTTAGCATGAGCCGAGCCACCTTACGAGATCTGTTGGTGAATGATCCGGGCTAGCGCGAGTGCAGTTCGTGAGATCGTGCCACGAACTTCCGCCTCAGTGGCGCCGGCAAGCCCCATGGTGCACAAAGCGACGTAGCCAATCGACGCATTTCTGAGCATCTCAAAGACCGGTCCACTCGGCTCAAGGAGTGAATCGCGAAATGCGACCGTTATGTCGCCCACCATGTCCTCTGCCGGAACAGTACCAGCAGAAAAGCACGTTTCTGTGATTGTTTCGGCAAGTTTCGCGAGCATCAGTTGCGTGTCAACGTGAAGCCCAGGTGCTTCTGAAGCGGGTGCCCCGGGGCTGAGAAGTCGAAAGAGATCCTCGGCAATTCTACTTCCGCGAGCCTGCAAAAACTCTGAAATACCACGTCGGAGGATCGTCCAAGCGAGTTCAAACAGCGGTGCCTGCAGTTGACGGCCGAGCAATTGTTCAACTCTTTCCCGAATCGTTTCCTTGAGCTTCTGCTGCATCAAGGTTTCGGATCGCCTTTGTTCTTGGAGAAGCTGCTCGCCCGGCTTCGTAAGCCCCCAGCCATTTTCCGCCAAGATGGCCAAGTTCTTGTCGGCGAGGCGCCGGACGGTAGCATCGACCACCAAGTGCTGAACGGATCTGGAAACACGCAACGAGTTTGAAACCAGTACGGAGAGCTGCGGCAACGACAGACCACCGCCTTTTGAGCTCAACGCTTCCAAGACGACCGCTTCGTAGACACTGTCCCGGACGGTTGCAGCATCATCGGTCCCGATGGTTGCGAGCGCCAACCGTAACGACATCTCGGGCTCGTCCGATTCGGTAGTCAATTCCGTCAAAAAGCTCTGAATCTGTTGAATATCATGGCCATAGTACTGAATGAAGCTAGCCGTGTTTCTCTCGGCGTGGTTCACAAGCTGGTAGTACCCCAGGACCTCAAATCGAATGCTGTCCGCCCTCCCCCGTCCTGACGCCCACCTGACACTTGCCGAAGCTTCTGGCCCGGCCGATCTCCGGCCACGGGAGCACTTCATCGACCTCACCCAAATCCGCACCGGCCTCGCCGCCCATGGCGCGCCGACGCGCGGCCAGCGCTACCCGTCCGAGCTTCGCGCCGGCATCCGCGCGCACATCCGCACGGCGCGCGCAAGCGGGCAATCCTGCGCATCCCTCAGCCGCGAGCTTGGCATGCGGACCGTCACGCTACAGCGCTGGGCCGAGCCGCAGGCGACGGTCCTCCCCGACTGGCCAGCGAGGCTTGATACTGACGTGAATTATTCAGCGGAATCCGCTGGCGCGACTGGCAGATGGCGCGGTGCACTCACTTTTCGTCGTCATTGACACTTTGGGTTATCACCACAACGATCGCCGTCACCGTCAAGACGCCCGCCGCGCTTCTGGTCAACACCTTGACATCTCGGCGCTGCTTCGCCGTCTTGTGCACCTTCTCCAGCGCGAGTGGCAGCTCGATGGCCAATTCTTCATAAGACGCTCCAGGCCTAATCTTGAGCAAGGGGCGCAAACCCGAGAAAGCGCCGCGCGCTTTCTCGGGTTTGCGCCCTCTCCCCACTCCCAGGGCGATCGCAAGCTCCCGAACTCCTCGCAAAATTAACGAAACCCCTTCAGCCTGATCTGCTGCATCACCGCGGAGCCGTGATCCGCGGGGGCAAACGTGAACCAGCTCGACGGATATCGCGAACTTTTCAGGCTTTC
>CAITYF010000037.1 GCA_903896545.1 uncultured Myxococcales bacterium
AAGTACTAGTCGCACACGCGTCTCTGACTTGACGGCCCGCGCCAACTGGACGAGTTCCTCCAGACGCGGGATCTCGTCTGGATTCAGCTCGACGGCGTCCATGAGCGCGTCCACTTCTTCTTCGAGCTTGGCCCGTCGCTCGGCGCTCCGCGGGTCATCTTCGTCGGCGAGTCGTTGCAGCTCCTTCCAGGCCTCATCAAGCGCCTTGCGGTTCTTGGTTGCATCGCGGTCCTGGTTCTTGAGACGGGCAAGCCGGCGCTCCAAGGCTCGTCGCACCGCAGCCACAGAGCTCGCCGCCAACTTCTGCAGAGTAATGAGAACCAGCATGACGCTGCGCTGGGAGCCCAGGCGCATTTTCTGTGCGTAGGCGCGTCCCGTAAGAATGAACTCGGTCATCTTGGCGTAGAATTCGCTCTCCTCGGGCGAATACGCGTACTGGACGTCGTGGACGTGGGTAGGCTGGAACAGTTTCTGTCCTGCCATGTCAGTCACATTCTGCTTGTTGTTGCGGATCATGACCTCAGCCAGCAGCTTGACTTGGTCTTCCAGCGGCAGCTTGGGATTGAAGCGCGGGTCCAAGAGCTGCAGCAGTGACAAGAACCCGAAATCCTTGCCACGGTGAGGTGTCCCAGTGAACAACAGCAGCCCGCCAATTTTCCGGCGTTCTTCAAGTTGCTGAAGCAGATCCAACGCCAGCGTCGCACCGCCGCGCTCGTCCGCATTCATGTGGTGCGCTTCGTCCACGACGACCAAGTCCCATGCGTCGGCATCCAACAAGCGCTCCCAGCGGTCGCGGAAGTCCAGGCGCAAGGTCTGCATCGAGGCGACCACGACGCGGTGCGTATTCCAGAAGTCGGCTCTCGGCGTGTCGACCTCCGGATGGTAGGTGGAACTTCTCAGGTCGAACATCGTGCGCAGGCGATCCTGCCATTGACCAACCAATGAGGCGGGTGCGATGACCAGCAACCGACGGACGCGACCGCGCGACAGCAGCGAGGAGAGGATGATGCCCGCCTCAATCGTCTTGCCGAGGCCGACGTCGTCTGCGACCAGCCATCGCGACGGTGTGCGGGCCAGGACCTTGTACGCCACCCAAAGCTGGTGTGGCAGCAGCGAGATGCGCGAGGCGCTGAAAACTCCCCAGCGATCATTGGTCGAGCGAATCGCCGCAGCCAGGACCTTGGTCGTGACGCCGAGTGGGAGGCCAGCCCGACCGGAGAGCACGGCCTCGTCGGCGGACATCACCGTGCGCGTCTCGCTGCGGAGGACTTTGGCAAGGGGGGCGTTGTCGAACTCAACGACAAGCACGTCGCCAAGGTCCGTGATCACTGTACCCTGGCCGTATTCGGGGTGTTGGATGCGATGGGTCATGGGCAACTACTCCTCCTCGTCCTCGCCAAGATCCTGAAATCGGTGCTTTTCCAACCGAAGTGGAAGGTCGCCAAAGCCGTAGAATTGGGCCTTCTCCGTGGAACCTAGTTTCTTCGCGATGAAGTCGAACGCATCGCGTGGCGAATATGTCGGACTGCCCCAAACATCCCGCGCCTCTGGCATACCGAGACGTGTGAGCACCGACGCCAACTCGGCCCCAGGCTCGTAGCCGACGACAAGATTGGGTTTTGGTGGCGGGCGATGCTTCGGCGGAATAGCCTTGAAGTGGACCAGCTCTTCACAAAGCCAGTCGAAGCGGTTCTTCAGCGCGCTGAGCGCCGGCGCCGTGACACTTGTGCCTGAGAGTTCCTCCGCCGAGGCGGGGGCCAGAATCTCTCGGGTCAGCTTTCCGGCCTTGCCGGCACGCATGAAAAGCTGCGAGTAGGTTGGCCAGTGTTTGACGACTGCGTACATCTCTGGAAGCACGCTCAGCCAGTAGTCGAAGTTGCCCTTTTCTTGTTCGAGGTTCGTCCTGCTGTACGACCACTTGTCGAAAAACTCTAGCCAAGTGCTGGCGGGATCCTTGGCGCCGAACAGCCACTCCCACTTCGACCGCCCGTCGATTCGTTGCGTGTGCAGCGACCTCACGAATCCGGTATGCGCGGCGCCCCGAAAACCGATACGTTGCACGGTGCCCAAGAGAAGCAGCGTGATCCATGCCTCCCCGTGGCGTTCGTGTCCGACCTCTCGAAGCGCAGCGCTCGCAACGTCAGTTGGCCACAGATCCTGCGGCCAGAGTTCATTTCGAAGAGCCGCGAGTTGCTCCTGACGATGCGCCTCGACTCCCCAATCCTCATAAAGGTCACGAAGCAATTCGGTTGCAGCGTCCTCTGAGAGTGCCGCTATCGCGGGTGCCTCTTGGGGCGCGGGCGGGGGCTCGGTGCTTTGGTTGAACGCGCCGAAAAGTCTCAGGTGAAGTTGCTGAGCGTAAGCAGGACCGTCGCGATCAGCCATTGCGGTCCAAGCAGCGCAATTCGCGGAGGTCACCCATTTCAACTCTGCGCCCTCCCGAAGACCGCTCGACATCGTATCGGCCAGGTCGCCCTCCAAGAGGTACCGGATGACAGCGATGCGCCCGGTTTCGCCGGTCGCCTTGCGCGCCCAGGTGGCCAATACGGCGGCGTCACCGTTCGCTAACGTGCCGCGAATGCGCACGAACGCCTCCAGTGTCTCGCCTCCCGTTAGATAGGCGTCAGCTAAGAGCGCGGAGGACGGTGCGAAAGCAGCTTTTCGAAGCTCGTCTTTCCTCTCCTTCACGGCTACACGCTTCGGATCCGTAGTCGGCGGAACGAGCAATTCCTTCGCGTGGCGCCAGTTGCCATCAGCAGCAAGCCAAAGCTGTTCGGCGCGCCACTTGGCGAATTGCTCGGAGGACTCTCGCTCTAACGCGTCCCAAGTTTCATCGCTTGTGAGGGTGGCCAGGCACTTCGCGCGCTCAGGCGGTAGCCGATGTGCTTCCCTCGCCGTCCAGGACCAGAGCAGATTGACGGCAGTTTCCGTCCGTACCGACACGCTCAGCAATTGGCGGAGAATTCCCGCCACTTGCGCCGAAACGAGTGGCGCTGCACCTGGAGCGTTGACCGCGTCCGGAAGTGCTTCGATAAGCACTGCGGCTGGTCCCCTTAGGACTTCCGACGCGGCGCGAACCACCTCGTTCCTGGCGAAAGGTCCAACGAGCTGCGGGAAGACAAGCGGAAGATCGGATGGCACGCACTTCAACTCGGTCGTCATCCTGCTGAGTCCGCGACCTTCGCCGTGAAGCTCCAGAACGCACGCCCGCCGGTCCTCCGGAAGATTTGGAATCGCTTGGCCTAGTTGCAGCCAAAGCGACTTGACCGACTCCACGCCGTCGATCGTGATCGAACGTGGCGCGCGTGCCGCGTCCAGGAGCAGCCTGCCGAGTGCCACAAGGGCTTGGCCTAGTTCCTCGCCCATGATGCGCAAGAAGCGTCGGGTTTCCTCGGCAGTCTCTGCGACTTTGCTCCGCCCGGTGTTCAACTTGAAGTCGCCTCCGAGCAAGTACCCGAGTTCCCAATGCTCGGCTGTCGGTGCCGCGGACCACAGTGTCGCTGGCCCATCGACACCAGAGTCGGGGATGCGGTGGATTCGCCCCTGTTGGGAAAGCGCAAGCAGGAGTGTAGTCGACGTGCCGCGACGGGCTGGGCGCCAGCGCAGGAGTCTCATGGGCTCGTCGAATTGACTCGTCAGCGCCGATATTTCGCGTGATACCGACCAGCCGACTGCCCCGTCAATTCCAATCGCGATGAAATCCGAGTCGCCGCCGTACCCAGCGGGAAGACTGAGATGGCACGCTGTGCGCGCCATCGCTGGTAGATACGGGCTCGCGACGCCCACGCGGTCAAAGATCCGACGAAGCAACACATCGCGCTTCATGTCTGCACGGAGCGGCATTGAGATGATCGTCGGAAAGAAGCCGTCCACGCGTTCATCTACGCCGTCGAAGTTGCCACTGCCGAACGGGAGAAGGCCCGCGACAACTTCGAACGCCACGCCGGAACTCACGACGTGTGGTCGGTCGGTCACGAAATGTACTGATTTGAAACCAAGCCCGAACCGCCCAGTCCGTGCCGGTTCGCCATCTTCGGTCGCGCCGTCCTTCGCGCTCACCTGAAACCGAAGCATGTTGTACAGGTCCCGGTCCCAGCCCTTCTCGATCCCTTTGGGAAACGCGGAGCCACCGTGCTCGTTGATGGGCCGCCCCCAATGGATGAACTGAAGTACAGGACTCCCGTCTGCAGCATCGACGACGCGAAATTTCACCGACCGAACGCTCTCGCTGAGGTCCCGATCGCTCATCTCTGCGAGGTCAGTTAGTGCGTCGTCGGCGTTCTGAAACAGCTCAAGCGGGATGCTTGCGTCGGAGTATTCGTGTTTTTCCATGAATGCGCGAACTGCTTGCAGGACCTTTTCCCTGTGCGGGAGTTGGGACACGAGGTTCGCCAGATCATGGTGTGCTCGGACCCGGTCCGC
>CAITYF010000038.1 GCA_903896545.1 uncultured Myxococcales bacterium
AACGAAGCGGACGGCGTGTGCGGCAAGTTCTGGATCGACTGGAACAAGGACGGCAGCGTCACGCCCACCGTGAAGAAGAACTTGAACCTGGACTACGACCCGACGTGTGGCAGCGGCGCGTACGGCGCGATGACGGACTTTGACGACTGGGGATCGCTGGTGTTCTGCGGCGTCACGTCGGGCGTCGTGCCGGCGACGGGAACGGGGCGCAAGGCGGCGGTGTGCTATGATGATGCGGAGAGCGTGGGGAAGCGGATGAGGCGGTGAGGGGAGTGGGCTGACGTTGACGGCTGCGCCGTAGTTGGCGGGTAGGGTGTGGCGCGCGAGCCTCCGGCAGCGTGAGGTGCGGCTGGGGGCTCGCGTGGTTTTGGCCCTGCGAGCGTTGCGCCGATTTGCGGGAAATCTGCCGTAGGGCCGGTGGCTTGTCCCCGGCCGGTGCGGGGATTCATCGGCGAATTGGTCGGGGCGGAAAGGGACAGGTTCAGTGAATCCTCCGCGATACTGGCCGCTCGTGTACGGCGGTCTGGGACGGGACCCGCTTCGCCTGGCGGCTGGGATGCAACGCCTACGCCACGTCCTTGCACTTCTCCGCGATCCACACCTTGATCACCGACTGCCGTGTCACGCCCAGCCGCCGCGCCTCGCGGTCCAGCGCGCCGACCATCCACGCCGGGAAGTCGACGTTCACGCGCCGAATTTCCTCGCCGGGACGGCGCGCTTGCGTCAGATCGAGCGCTTCGGAGATGTCGTCGCCGTCGTCAAAACGGTCGTCAAATGTTTTCGTTTTCATAGAACGCTACCTCCTCGGGTCGTGCGCGGCGCACGGAAATGATGCGTAGATTGGGCGGCCGTGGCGTCACAACCGCGCTCCAGTGCTTGCCCCGCCACAGCGCCACGACAAGCAGCCGCGGTTCTGGCGTCGTGCGCGCCGGGATCTCGACCCGTCGTTCGTCGAGCCAAAGCGCCTGTGCTTCCGCAAAGTCGATGCCGTGTTTGGTCGCGTTGCTTGCGCTCTTGTCGGGGTCGAACTCAAAGGTGGGCACGGCTACCTCCCGTACAAAGTATAGTTTTTATACCGTTTCGCGCAAGAGTAGCGCCGCTTGCCCGTGAATCCCAAGCGCGCGAAGGTCGGGGGGCTCTCGGTCGAGCGTCGCTTCGACTCTGCGCGCAGGATCGACGTCCACTGGCATCTCCTGCTCGCCGACGGGGTCTTCGTGTGAACCCGCGCCCGCAGCCCGCCCTCGTGAAGACCTGGAGCGCGTTCCGACGCCGCGTCGGCCCAGGCTCGCGCGAACGCTGGCGGGCGGGTGGACTGGCGAATGCTGGCCGCGGGTGGCGAGATCTGTTTGAAGTAGGCAAAATCGCGTGGTTTTTGGGCTTGACGTGGCTGGCGGACACGGGAAAACTGCGTGGAAGCGGCGATTCGGACGGTCCGAAGCTTCGGAGGCGGTCAATGCGGTCGGGAAGTGCAGCGGGCGGACGTGGTCGGAGCTCCTTCTATGACCCAATTCTGAGCCTTGACGGTCTCATCGGAGCGGTCAAACCGGGCTTCGGGCTGCGTGGTGTTGGGTCCGGTGCTGCATGGAGGGTGAATGTGGCCGGGAACTTCAGCAGCCAGAGAGGTTCGGCGTACTTTCTATGGACCGCTCTGTCTATGGTCAGCTTCATGTGCCTGATTGCCGGATGCAGCAGCACGCCAACGACCAGTGGCGTCGCCGCGTCCCAACCGTTCGCCTGCGGCGGAACCGTGTGGCAGCCTGACCAGTATTGCAGGCACGACGCTCCGGGTTTGGACGCAGGCACCTCTGACGCGACTGGTACGCTGACCGAGTGTGTCAGTATCCCACCGACCTGCGTCGATGGACCGTGCACCTGCCTTTGTAAGCGGATGGTCGGCCCGTACTGCCTGCTGAACGGGCACGACCTCTCGTGCAGTTACCCGTGAACGGGAAAAACGCTGCGACATCCCGCGTTGGTGACGAGGATGCGGCTGGTGTTGCAATTAGTTAGCACTGCGCGCACCAGACGATCACGACGGTTTCAACGTCCATTTGTCCGAATTCGACACGAAGTGGTCCGCTCCTTGCGGCGCCGAAGCCAGGTGAACGACCGGATTGGAGCGGATCGGCCTGGCTGCCCGCCGTTCTCGTGCTGAACGCGTTCGCGGGGCACTTGGTGGGCGGGCGGTGGCTTTTGACGCGAACGTGCCCACTCAATCCCCACGGTGTGTCGACGATTCCACGCAGAACTTCCCAGTGAGCGCGAAGTCCAGAGCCGACCAGACGAGACTCAGGATCACCGCGATCCGGTTCGCAACCGTCGGCTCCGCGGACGTCAGCAGGAGGCTCATGACCATGCTCCCTATCAAGTTCAGGGTTCGCGAAATCGGCGTGGAGAACGACCCGGCGGGCGACGTGGTGCGCGCGGAAGTGACGGCGAGCGATGGCTCGCTGACGACCCATGTGGCGTTGATCGGGCTGACGTTGACGGCTGCGCCGTAGTTGGCGGGTAGGGTGTGAAGCGCGAGCCTCCAGCAGCGTGAGCTGCGGCTGGGGGCTCGCGTGTTTGGGTGGGGCGGAAATCGGCTGAAGATGCTGAATTGTGACCGTTTTGGTGTCGCGACGACCGCACCGGAGTGAACTCAGCGGCTCGTGCTCAAGATGCCCCTGCCGGGGCGGCTGCGGCAAAACCCGTCGGCGCACGACTACCTCCTGACGGCCCGTGCGCCGTCGGGAGCGCCACGTGCCCACGGCCCACTTCCTCTACAAACGCCGCGAGCCTGAGCGCACGGATCGCCACCGCCACTGCCGCGCCCGCCGCTGCATCGCTCCAGGTGTTCGCGCGCGGCGGGCTTGCCGGTCCGAGGCAGTGGACGCTGGATGTCGGCGGAAAGTTCAAGGGGGAGGAGCGGTAGAGGGTGTTGAATATCCCCGTCCGCCGCTCGGCGAATCCGCTCAGCGTGACGTTCGCCACGGCTGCTGACAGGACGGACTCGGCCGCGTCGGCTGATTGACCATCTCCGGTCCGATCCGGCCGATCCGCGCCCGTCTCCCC
>CAITYF010000039.1 GCA_903896545.1 uncultured Myxococcales bacterium
CAAGGGAATCGTGTGCGACGACGGCAACGCGTGTACCAGTGACAGCTGCGCGCCAGGGAAGGGCTGTGTATACCTGCCGAATGCTGCGACCTGCGACGACAATGACGCGTGCACCCTCGGCGATGCGTGCGGCGCTGGCGCGTGCGTTCCCGGTTCCGCGATGCCGTGCGATGACCTGAATCCGTGCACCACGGACGCTTGCGACCCCGTGATCGGCTGCCAGTATCTCGCCAACACGCTGACGTGCGACGACGCAAATGCGTGCACCGAGGGCGACGTCTGCAGTGCCGCCGTGTGCACCGGGCAGAGCAAGAGCTGCACGGACGGCAACCCGTGCACGGACGAGACTTGCGTCGCGATATCGGGCTGCGTCTTCGTGCCGAACGCTGCACCGTGTGACGACGCCAATCTGTGTACCAAGGACGACGCGTGCTCGGCCAACGTGTGCGCGGGCATCGCGTACGCCTGCGCCGCGGTGGATGCGTGTCATGACGTCGGCGCGTGCCTCGGCGACGGCTCGTGTTCATCGCCTGCCAAAGCGGACGGAGCGCCTTGTGATGACGCGAATCTGTGTACGAGTGGTGACCAGTGTGTGAGCGGCGCCTGCGCAGCTGGGGCCAACACCGCGCAGTGTGACGATGGCGAACAATGCACGACCGACAAGTGCGTACCGGCAACAGGGTGCACGCATGTGGCAGCAACCAACGGCACCACGTGTTCCGACGGCAACGCCTGCACCACCGACGACGCGTGCCTGTCGGGGAGCTGCAAGGCAACGGCACCCGTTTGCGGCAACACCGTCTGTGAGTGCGGGGAAACGGCCGGGAACTGCGCCGCAGACTGCAACGGCGAGCCAGCGATGGTCATCCTGCCCGGCGGAACGTTCATGATGGGCTCTCCCAACGGCATCGGCAGCAGCGACGAGCAGCCGCAGCATCAGGTGACGCTCTCCTCTTTTGCGATCGACAAGACCGAAGTGACGGTGGCGCAGTACAAGGCGTTCTACGACCAGCTGAGCGCGGGTCAGAAGTGCGCCAACTCGAATTCCAGCAGCTTTGTGTGCGGTCAACCCGCAACGTTCAGCACCTGCAACTGGAGCGTCGTCGGCAGAGAGCAGCACCCGGCCAACTGCACAGACTGGTTTCAGGCCAATGCGTATTGCGCGTGGGCACATGTCGGCGGCCGGTTGCCGACGGAAGCCGAGTTCGAATACGCAGCGCGCAGTGGCGGCAAAGATCAGACCTACCCGTGGGGCGAACAGGCGCCGACGTGCACGTACGCGGTCATGAAGGACGCCACGGGCGAGGGCTGCGGCCTCAACGGCACTTGGCCGGTCTGCTCCAAGACGCCCGGCAACAGCAGCCAAGGCGCGTGCGATCTGGCGTGTAACATCGTCGAGTGGTGTTCTGATCTGTACGGCGCGTACACGGCGGACGCGCAAACGAATCCGGCAGGCGCGGCTACCGGCACAGAGCGCGTCGTGCGTGGCGGCTCTTGGCACAACGACGGCATCGTCTACCTACCGCGCATCGCCAAGCGCGACAAGTGGAGTCCGAGCGTTCGCTACAGCGATTTCGGTTTTCGCTGCGCCAAGCCAGTGGACCTGTGCGCTGGTGTGACTTGCCCGGACACGACCTGTGGCACGCAGACCTGTGATGCCACGACCGGCAAGTGCGTTGCCAAGACCACGCTCAACGGCGGTGTGTGCGCGGAGCCCAAAAGCTTGCCGGGCTTGGCGATCTGGCTTGACGCCAACGACGCAGCGACGGTCCTGAGTGCGACAACGCCCAACACGCCGGCCAGCAATGGACAGAGCATCGTGAAGTGGCTGGACAAGTCGGGCAATGGCGTGGATGTCGCACCCGTTTCCGGATATTCGGGGCCCGTGCTGGCAACCAACGTGGCAAACGGGAAGCCGGTCGCGCGCTTTACCGGGACGGGGAAAACCACCGGACAGATGCTCACCGGCACTCAGGCACTTGGTCCGAGCGCGTTGACGGTGATCGCGGTCTATGCGCTCCGGCAGGCGGCAGCCGCGAACGAGTACCTCTCACTTGGTCACGAGCCTGGTGACGGGATTGGCTTTGCTGCCTACAACGCGACCACTGCGTTCGCAGCGTATGGTAGTGCCCTGTTTGCAGAGTCTAGTGCCTTCGTCTTGAACGAGTTTCGCATCGTCAGCTTGGCCTACGACCTGAGTACGGTCCAAGCATTTCTGAACGGCGCAGCGTTGGGGGCGCCAATATCCAAATCGGGCATGGTGCTCAGCCCAGAGTTGAACCTTGGAACACATCGCTATGACTACAGTTCGTCCTTTCAGGGCTGGGAGTACTTCTCCAGTCCGGACATCGCCGAAGTCATCGTCTACAACCGCGCGCTGAGTCAGACCGAGCGGGAATCGGTCGAGGGCTACCTCAAGGTCAAGTACTTCGACCTCTGCGCTGGCGTCAGTTGTCCGGACTTGGCGTGCGCGACCCAAGCCTGCGATGCCAACACCGGCAAGTGCGTGGCCACGCCCAAAGTCGATGGACTGGCCTGCAACGACGGCTTGGTCTGTACCACCGGAGACACCTGCTCGGCCGGCGTGTGCGGAAGTGCTGTGAACTGTGATGACGGCAATGCCTGCACGGCGGATAGCTGCGTGGCAGCGACCGGATGCGTCCAGGCAACGGCCGCCGTGGGCACCGCGTGCGGAACGGGCGGAACCTGCGATGGGACAGGAAGTTGCAAGACGGACGGGCCGGCTGGCATGGTGTTGATCCCGGCGGGGACGTTCTGGATGGGGTGCAATAGTGCCAAGGACCCGCATTGCTCGTCCAACGAAAATCCGCAGCACAAGGTAACGCTGTCGTCCTACTACATGGACGCGACCGAGACGACGGTTGGCCAATACAAGTCATGCGTCGATGCCGGCGTATGTACCGCGCCGATGTCCGTTCAGCCCGTGCAGTACGCGACCTACCCGGGACAGACCGATCGTCCGGTCGTTTTTGTGAGTTGGATTCAAGCACAAGCGTTCTGTAAGTGGCGCGGCGCGGGGTTCGATCTGCCAACCGAAGCGCAATGGGAAATGGCGGCGCGTGGCAGCTGCGAGAAGAATGGCAGCACCGCGGGCGACCCGACGTGCGCTGCAGCGATGCGGACGTATCCGTGGGGCGAGGCGGCGGCGACGTGCACCCAAGCTGTGATCAACGAAGGCGGCTGGGGGTGTGGAACGAATCAGGTGTGGGCCGTGGGCTCCAAGCCGTTGGGGGACAGCCCCTACGGCCTGCACGACATGGTGGGGAACGCCTGGGAGCTGACCCGAGATTGGTACGCAGGAAGCCACACGGCGGGCGATCAGGTGGACCCGCTCGGCCCGGCCAGCGGCACGCAACGGGAGTTCGGCGGCGGCGCGATGGACATCCCGGCCGGCGCACCGTACTACGACCTTCGCGCAAGCAGTCGCGAATACGTTGACCCAGGGCAGGGTTACCAGACGATCGGCTTCCGCTGCATGAGGTCCGGGGATCTTTGCGCCGGCGCGACCTGCCCAACGATTGCGTGCGCGACCAACACCTGCGACGCAACCACCGGCCAATGCGTGGCGACGCCCGCGGCAAACGGCACCGGATGCGACGACGCCAACCCTTGCACGACCGGCGATGTCTGCACCAGCGGCAGCTGCGCCGGCACGTTGAATTGCGACGACGGGAACGATTGCACAACGGATAGCTGCATGTGGGTAACCGGGTGTGTCCACGCGAAGGTTGCCGCCGGCACGGGGTGCGGTACGGGCAAGACCTGTGACAGCACCGGAACCTGTGCGGCGCCGGCGGGTATGGTCCTCATCCCGTCCGGGACGTTCTGGATGGGGTGCAACGGCAGCAAGGACCCAGACTGCAACGCCAACGAGAGTCCACAACACAAGGTCACTCTCTCCGCCTACTACATGGACCTGACGGAAACCACCGCGGATCAGTATAAGGCATGCGTGGATGCGGGCGGCTGCGGTGCGCCGGACGCCGGATGTAGTGCGGCGGGTGCTGGCTCGTGGGGTTGGCCTGGCAAGGGACAGTTCCCTGTGAGTTGCGTCACTCGAGCGCAGTCCCAGCAGTACTGCCAGTGGCGGGGAGCGGGCTTTGACCTACCCACCGAGGCCCAGTGGGAGATGGCCGCACGCGGCAGTTGCGAGAAGAATGGCAGTGCCTCCAACGCTGGCGCCTGCGCTGCGGCGATGCGCACATTCCCTTGGGGCGACCAACAGGCCAGTTGTAGCTACGCCGTCATGATCGGCGTGGACCTCGGTTGCGGGACCGGCGGACCTTGGACCGTCGGGTCCAAGGCGACGGGAGCGAGCCCGTACGGAGTGCTCGACATGGCCGGCAACCTATGGGAATGGCAGCGCGATTGGTACGGCGACTACGCGATCGGCGATCAGACGGACCCGACCGGACCGAGCGTTGCGACCAATCCGCTCGCTCGCGGCGGTTGCTACAACAACGACTTCGTTTGGACTCGCGGTAGTGTCCGGAGTGACCCTTACCCCACAGATTATATTGAAGACGCCATCGGCTTCCGCTGCTCCCGCCCCTATGATCTCTGCGCTGGAGTCAGTTGCCCGGATCTTGCGTGTGCGACCCAAGCCTGCGATGCAAACACCGGCAAGTGCGTCGCGACGCCCAAGACCGACGGCACCAGTTGTGACGACGGCAGCGCATGCACGACCGGCGATGCGTGCGCCAGCGGCAGCTGCGCGGGCGCGGTGAAGTCGTGCGACGACGCCAACGCGTGCACTGCCGATTCCTGCGCGCCAGCCACGGGTTGCACGCACACGAACTTGACGGACTGGAGTCCGTGCGGCGACGGCATGGTGTGCAACGGCACCGGTACGTGCACGGACGTCAAGACCAGCAAGGGCATGGCGCTCATCCCGGCGGGCGCGTTCTGGATGGGGTGCGTGCAAGATGACGGCACCTGTTTGGCGCACGAGAGCACGCAACACCAGGTGACCCTGTCAGCGAACTACATGGACCTGACGGAAGTGACGGTGGACGCGTATGCGCCTTGCGTGACCGCGGGAGGCTGCACCGTGCCCAAGGGCACCGTCAGCACGAACGCTGCCTGCAACTGGAACGCCTCTGGCCGTGGACAGCACCCCGTCAACTGCGTCGACTGGCCGCAGGCCGACGCGTATTGCAAGTGGAAGGGCCTGCGTTTACCAACCGAGGCCGAGTGGGAGAAGGCGGCCCGTGGCGGGTGCGAGAAGTACGCGTCCGCGGCAGCGTGTCAAACCGGCCAACTCTATGCGTGGGGCAACCAAGCGGCGACGTGCACGTACTCCGTGATGGACGACGGTGGTGGAGCCGGTTGCGGAAACGGAGGCACCTCCGCGGTTGGTTCCAAACCGGCAGGCAAGTCCCCGTACGGACTTTCTGACATGGCCGGCAACGTCTGGGAATGGGTATCCGATTGGTACGATGCCACGTACTACAACACCAGCCCAGCGACGGATCCCAAGGGCGGCGCAGGCGGCCCGAATCGGATCTTCCGCGGCGGCGGTCACTACAACGGCGTTCCCGAGATGCACGCGTCGCGTCGCGGCTTTTACACGCCGGACAACGTCGACTACAACATCGGCTTCCGCTGTGCTCGCACCTACGACCTCTGCGCCGGCGTTACATGCCCCGACCTTCCGTGCTCGACTCAAACCTGCGACCCCGGCAACGGCCAGTGCGTGCCAGCTACCAAGTTGAACGGCGGTGTCTGCTCGGTGCCGAATGAACTGTCCAACCTCGCCATCTGGTTTGACGCCAGCGACGCGACGACCGTCCTCAGCTCCACGGCGCCGAACACCGCGGCCACGAGCGGTCAGAGCATCGTGAAGTGGCTCGACAAGTCGGGCAACGGCGCAGATGTCAGCGCGTATGTGGGCTATTCTGGACCTGTCCTCGCCGCCAACGTCGCGAATGGTAAACCGGTCGCACGCTTCACCGGAACCGCCAAGAAGGCCGGCCAGATGCTGGTCGGCACCGATTCCGTCGGGGCGAGTGCCGTGACGTTGATTGCCGTGTACGCCTATCGGGCGCTACCAGTCCCCGGCAGCAGCAATTTCGGTGCGGTTGTTGATTTCGGCGTCGAGCCGGCCAGCGACATGGTCTTCACGTGCAACCAAACGCCGCAAGCTTTCGCGGTGTATTCCGGTGCCGTTTTCAACGAGGCGACTCTACCGACGCTCAATCAGTTTCGCAGCGAGAGCCTGATTTACGACCAAAGCAACGTCCAAGCCTTCCTGAACGGCGCCTCGATGGGAGCGCCACTGCCGAAGTCCGGAATCACGCTCGATAACCAGTTCATGCTCGGTGCCCACCGCTACTACTACAGCGCAGCGAACAATGGCTGGGAGTACTTTGCCAACGCCGACATCGCCGAGGTCATCGTCTACAAGCGTGCGCTGAGCGCCAGCGAAAGAGCGGCTGTCGAGGGCTACCTCAAGGTCAAATACAACCTGCCGTAGCCTGACCACCGTGCGCCTCACACCTTGACGCCCACCACCTCGCATCCTATCTCCTCCTGACACCGGCTGTTCCGCGGCCGAGCTCTGGAGCCCCTCATGCGCGCCTACATTGCCGACCGTTACGGTGGCCCCGAAGTCATGCATCTCGGCGACCTGCCGGAACCGCCGCTGAAGAACGGCGAAGCCGTCGTGACCGTGTTTGCATCGTCCATCAACCCCGTCGACTGGAAACTGCGCGACGGCATGCTGCGCTATCTCCCTGGCGTGCGTTTTCCGCGCGCCTATGGAACGGAATTCTCCGGCGTTATCCAAGCGCTTGGCGCGGGCAGCCAAGGCTGGGCTGTCGGCGACCCCGTGTATGGAATCAGCGTGACCGCGCTGGGCCGTCAGGGATCGCATGCCGCGCGCGTCGCCGTTCCGCTTGCCGCGCTGCGGCGTAAGCCTGCCAACCTGACGCACGAGCAGGCGGCAACGCTCCCCGTCGCGGCGCTCACGGCGCTGAACGGGCTGCGTCTGGCAGGTAACGTGGCGGGCAAGTCCGTGCTCGTGAACGGCGCGACCGGTGGCGTGGGGCACTTTGCCGTGCAGATCGCGAAGGCGAAAGGTGCGCGGGTGACTGCGGTGTGCAGCGCGGCGAACGCTGAAGTCGCGAAGTCGCTCGGCGCCGACGCGGTCCGGGACTACAGAAAGCACGACTTCACCAAAAGTCAGGAGCAGTTTGACGTGTTCTTTGACGCGCACGGTGGGACCGATTTCTCCGTGGCGCGCCGGGTGATGACGCCGCGCGGCTGCTACGTCACGCCTCTGGGGATGCCGCTGGTGATGCTGCGATCGCTGGTTCAGGAAGTTTTTAGCAAACAGAAGCTGCGGATCGGCAACGTGCGCAATCTGCCGGAGGACTACGTGGAGATCGAGGCGTTGATCGCTTCTGGCGCGGTGACGTCGCTGATTGCCAAGGTGTTTCCGCTGGAAGAGGCGGCCGAGGCATTCGCGACGCAAGAGCGCGGCGGCGTGGTAGGCAAGGTCGTGCTGCGCGTGACGGAGGGCGGCTGAGGCGATTTTCGTACGCTTCAAGCGCAGCGGCCCCTGTCCCAGCCTCCGTACACGAGCGGCGAGCTGCGCGTAGCACCGCTGAAAAATGCCCGAACACGATCCGCCGTGTCGCCCGTGTCACCTCGCCACTGCCCGCCGATTGACTCGCCCTCCCTCTCTGCGATACTCCGCGCGCGAACGGCCAACGGCCGCAATTCTCAGGGAGCGTCATGATCAACATCACTCTCGCCAATGGCATCGGCCGCATCGAACTCGCGCGTCCCGAAAAGAAAAATTGCTTCAACGGCGAGATGCTGGCGGCCATCGACAACGCCATCGCGACTTGGGCGGACGACCCAGCGTGCCGCGCGATTGTGCTGAGCGCGCAGGGCGACACGTTCTCTGCCGGCGCCGATTTGACGTGGATGGCGTCCCAGGCGGGCAACGGTCGCGAGGCCAACATTGCCAGCGCGCAGTCCCTCGGCGGCGTATTCCACCGCATCGCCAAGTCCAAGAAGCCCGTCGTTGGCCGTATTCAAGGCGGCGCGCGCGGCGGTGGCGTGGGGCTCACGGCAGCGGTCGACATCGCCGTCGCTTCGGAGCGCGCCAGCTTTGCGCTCACGGAAGTGCGCTTGGGCCTGCTGCCCGGCGTGATTTCGCCGTTTGTCGTCGAGCGCGTGGGGCCCAGTCGGGCGCGCGCACTCTTCATGACGGGCGAGACGGTGAGCGCGCAAGAAGCGTGGCGCATCGGGCTTGTGCACCATGTTGTGCCGCATGACGATCTGGATGCCAAGGTTCAGGAAGTGCTGGATCTTCTCGTGTTAGGCGGTCCCGAAGCATTGCTCTCCTGCAAGCGCCTCGTCGACACTGTGGCGTATCGCCAGCCCGATGAAGTCTTCCAGAAGACAGCCGAGTTGATCGCCGATGCGCGCGCGTCGAGCGAGGCACAGGAAGGCATGATGGCGTTCCTGACCAAGCAGCCCGCGCCGTGGATTCCCCAGAAGGACTAGCCCATGCACAAGGTCCTCATCGCCAATCGCGGAGAAATCGCCGTGCGCATCGCCCGCGGATGTCGCGTGCTGGGGATTCGCGCCGTGGCGATTTACTCTGAAGCAGATGCGCTGGCACGGCACGTGCGCGTGGCCGATGAAGCCGTGTGCGTCGGGCCGCCTGAGTCAGCGCTTTCGTACTTGAACGTGGAAGCGATTCTGGCAGCGGCCAAGCGTACCGGCGCGGATGCGATTCACCCTGGATACGGATTTCTGAGCGAAAATGTCGACTTCATGCGCGCAGTCGTTGCCGCCGGTCTGACCTGGATCGGGCCGCCCGCCGATGCAATTGCGCCGATTCAGTCCAAAACGTCCGCCAAAGCGGTCGCGCAGGCGGCTGGCGTGCCGACCGCGCCGTCAGCGATTCTGGACGACTTGAGCGACGCCGGCATCCAGAAGGCCGCGACCTTTGTCGGGTTTCCGCTGCTGGTCAAACCGCAGGACGGCGGCGGCGGCAAGGGCATGCAGCGCGTCGACCAGATGTCCGAGCTCCGCAACGCGGTAGACACGGCGCGGCGCATCGCAAAGTCGGCGTTCGGTTCTGACAAGCTCTTTATCGAGCGCTACGTGGAAGACGCGCGGCACGTGGAAGTGCAGGTGCTGGGCGATACCCATGGGACGACCGTGCACTGCTTTGAGCGCGAATGCAGCGTGCAGCGGCGGCACCAGAAAGTGATTGAGGAGTCGCCGTGCAACGTTCTGACCGACGCAGAGCGTCAGGCGATTTGTGAGTCAGGCCGGGCGTTTGCCGCCCAGGTCGGCTATGTGGGCGCGGGTACTGTTGAATTCCTCTTTGATCCGCAGCGTCGCGAGCACTACTTTCTGGAAATGAACACGCGCTTGCAGGTCGAACATCCGGTGAGTGAGGCGGTGATCGGCGCGGATCTGGTTGTGGCGCAGTTGCGCATCGCGCGGGGCGAAAAGCTGCAGGACATCCTGGTCGGCGGCGTCACGCAGCGCGGTCACGCGATTGAAGTGCGGATTTACGCCGAGGATCCTGCCAACGGCTACGCGCCACAAGCGGGAACACTGCTGCGCGTGCGGTGGCCGGATGCGCCGTTTGTGCGTGTTGACGCGGGCTTTGAAGGTGGCGACGCGGTCCCGATGCACTACGACCCGATGCTGGCGAAGATCATCGCGTGGGGGCGGGACCGACAGGAAGCGCGGCTGCGGCTGATGGCGGCGCTGCGTGAGACGGTGGTTCACGGTGTGCTGACCAACGTTCCAATGTTGTTGGCGCTTTTGGCTGAACCGGCCTACATCGCATCCGAAGTGCACACGGGCTGGCTGGACAAGCAGTACGGCAACGAAGCGCCGGGTATGGGCAGCGCCGCGGGTGAAACAGCGCTCGCTGCTTTGGCCGCTGCAGGACAGGGCGGCCCACTGGCCGTTTCCGCCGCTGCTTCAGCAGGTTCCGCGTCTGGACCGGCGACCACGGATCCTTGGGTTTCGCTTGCAGGCTGGCGTGAAGGCGGTGCTGTATGAAACGGATTTTTTCCGCGCCCGATGCGAGCAGCCTCGACCTGATCGCCACACCGTCCGCGGGCGGCTTGCTGCTTTCATGGACCCTCGGCGAACACATGCACCGCGTGGAGGTCCTCGCGCGCAGGGCTCCCAACGGTGACTGGCTGCTGGAACACGATGGCATCACGCGCCCCGCCTCGATTTCCATTGACCGTCAGAACGTGTGGGTCTCCAGCCTCGACGCCGGCGACGACGTCAGCGGTACCGTGCGTTTCCGCCGCGTGGAATCCAAGCGCGGCTCCGCGGGCGTGGACCTGGGTGTTCGCTCGCCGATGACAGGTCGGGTCGTCGCAGTTCACGTGCAAGAAGGCGACTTGGTGGAGAAAGGCCAACCGCTCGTTGTCGTGGAAGCGATGAAAATGGAGCATGTGCTGCGGGCCCCGCGCGCCGGACAAGTGCGCAAAGTGGCGTGTACAGCAGGCCAACTGGTAGAAGGCAGCGCGGAGCTGGTTGAATTGCTCGACGCCGCGGCGGCAAGTTGAGGCAAGAAGATGGCGCCACAGCAGACGATTCCGCAGATTACCGCGAGCGGCCCCAAGCAGGTCACGATCGTTGAAGTGGGCCCGCGTGACGGCTTGCAAAACGAGCGCGTGCGTGTGCCGACGGAAACCAAAGCGCGTTTCATCGAGGCGCTCGCGGACGCGGGGCTGACTCGCATTGAGGCTAGTTCCTTCGTGCGACCCAAGGCGATTCCGCAGCTCGCTGACGCTGAAGCACTTTTTGGTCTGCTGAAGCGTCGCCCCGGTGTGCGGTATTCGGCGCTTGTGCCCAACATGCACGGCCTGCATCGCGCTGAAGAGGCGGACGTCCGCGACATTGCCGTGTTCACGGCGGCCTCGGACACCTTCGTGCAGCACAACATTCACATGACGCTCGAAGGGTCGCTGGAGCACTTTGCGCCCATCGTGACTGAAGCCAAAGGCCGCAAGATGGCCGTGCGCGGCTACGTATCCACGGTTTTTGGTTGCCCGTACGAAGGCGTCGTGACGCCGGAGCAAGGAATTGCTGTTGCAGAACGGCTTTTTGCGCTCGGCGTGGATGAAGTCTCGATCGGCGACACGATTGGCGTGGCGACGCCCGGTGACGTGATGCGGTGGCTGCGTGCTGCAGAGAACCGCCTGCCGCTGGACAAGATCGCCCTGCATTTTCACGACACGCGCGGAACGGCGCTCGCCAACGTACTCATCGGCCTTGAATTCGGCATTCGCACGTTTGACTCCACGGCAGGTGGCCTCGGCGGCTGTCCCTTCGCTCCGGGCGCGAGTGGGAACCTGGCGACGGAAGATCTGCTCTACACGCTGCACGGTCTGGGTTACGACACCGGCGTGGACATGGACAAGCTCATCGCGGCGAGCCAAATCATCGCCGCCAATCTGGATCACATGCTGCCCAGCCGCGTGCACCAGGCGTCTCGCGTCAAGAGTTGTCTGCCAGTCGGACACTTGTGATGGTCGGCTCGCCTCCAGACGAACGCGAAGTTCCCCTCAACTTGTACCGCCACGGCGCAGCGCTGCCTGTCCGCGTGCGTGAAAATCGGCGGCTGACGGTGGCGGGAAATCCCAACGACGTGCATCACATCGTTCTTGAATTTCCGGAGGGGCAGTTTTCCTATCTGGAAGGCCAGAGCGTCGGCATTGCGCCGCCGGGGCTCAATGCGCGCGGGCGCCCGAACGTGCCGCGGTTGTATTCGATTGCGAGCGACCGGCTGGGCGACGATGGATTGGGAAACACGCTGACGCTCACGGTGAAGCGCGTCGTGTACAAGAATGACGCAGGTGTCGAGGTGCGCGGGCTTGCGTCCAACGTGCTCTGCGACGCGCAGCCCGGCGACGTGCTGCCGATGTCGGGGCCCGCGGGACGCGAATTCGTGCTCCCGGAAGAGGAGGCGTCCAACTACCTGATGTTCGCAACGGGTACCGGCGTCGCACCGTTCCGCGCTTTTGCCCAGCGCCATGCCAAGTGGCCGACTGAAACGCGCGGCAAAATGTGGCTATTCTTTGGCGTTCGCGCGCAGGACGACGCGCTGTATGCCGACCAATGGCCGATGTGGAGTCACAACGACGATTTCCGTGTGACGTGGGCGCTGTCGCGTGAACAGCAAACGCCCGACGGCCGGCGGATGTACGTGCAAGACCGGATGCGCGAGTCCGGACGCGAGCTGCTGAAGTTCCTCGGCAGAGGTCGGACGCACGTCTACATTTGCGGCATCAAGGGCATGGAAGTCGGGATCTCCGAGGCTTTCGCTGCGATTGCGAAGGAAGCTGGGCTGAACTGGACGGATGTGCACGAGATGCTGTGGCAGACCGGGCGGTGGCATCAGGAAGTGTATTGAGGCGATGATCGGACGGTTTTGCGGGTTGACGCGCATTTGGGCGCATCCGGCCTGAAAGGCCGGACCGGGCCGCGGATTCCAGCCGTCGAACGGCTGGAACGGAGCCCCGATGCGGGGCTCCGCGCAGAGCGTCCGGTCCCTTGCGCATCTGGCGACAGATTCCACCGGGCCGCGCGTGGACGAGACGCACGTGGAGTGCCGGCTGAGTGACGCGCACCGCCGCGAAAGATCCTATGCACGACATGACCGCCTGACCGCGCAAGCGGCAGGGCATGGCCTACGCGGCCGACGCCAGGGGCCCTTCGCCCCTGGACCCCGCGGGGGTTTAGCATTG